>CAZRHH010000046.1:0-25239 GCA_964599885.1 uncultured Dehalococcoidia bacterium
GAACGCGCTGGCGCTGCGCCCGCCGGAAGCGATCGCGATGCACTACGGCCGCGGCAGCGCTGACGCGCATCTCGCGGCAGCGGCGGCGGCGGGCATCGAGGCGATCGAGCTGCGGAACGAACGGCTGGCGTTCGATGTGGATGCGCCGGAGGATCTGATCGAGATGGCGACGCTGCCGGTTGGCGCGGCGACGGCGGGCTGGCTCGCGGCGCGCGCGCACTATGCCGCGGAGCACACGAGCTGATGGACGCACTCGACGCGATACGCACACGCCGCTCGCTGCGGCAACTGAGCGGGAAGCGCGTGCCGCACGAACTGCTCGACGACGTGCTCGAGCTGGCGGCGACGGCGCCGGCGCCGCATCACACCCGTCCCTGGCGCTACGTGATCGTGCTGCCGCGATCGCGCGACCGGCTATGCGAACTGATGGGCGCGGCGTGGCGCGCCGATCTGGAGCGCGACGGGCATCCGGCAGAGCTGATCGAGAAGCTGCTACGGCGCTCGGCGCGGCAGATCACGACGGCGCCGGCGCTGCTGCTGGCGTGCCTGACGAACGAAGGGCTGCGCGCCTGGCCGGACGAGCGTCGCGCGCGCAACGAGTGGGCGATGGCGCAGCAGTCGATCGGCGCGGCAATGCAGAACATCATGCTGGCGTCGCACGCGCTGGGGCTGTCGTCGTACTGGATCTCGGCGCCCCTGTTCGCGCCGGAAGCGTGTACGGAGGCGCTGGCGCTGCCCGACGGCTACGTCGCGCAGGCGTTCATCGTGCTCGGGTATCCGCGCGAGGGCGTCGCGCCGAAGCCGCGGGCTGCGGCGGATCTGTCGAAGCTGGTGATCGAGCGGTGAGTGCAGCGCGCCGGGTGCGGAACTCGTGCTTGACTGCCGCGCTATCGACGGTGCAGAGCCGGCGCCACAGATGACTGGAGGATATGTGTCTCGATCATTCGCTATCGCAGCAGCAGCGCTGCTCCTAGTGGCGGCGATCATGCAAGCATCATGCTCATCTGACGCCGCGGAACCGGTTGTCCAAGCCACGCAGACGCCGGAGGTGGTCGCCGTACGCGGCATGGGTGAGCCGCACTGGGCCAGTCACCAAGGCGAGAGCCTCGCGACCATGTTGAGGTACTACCCAGCCGTCTTCGTCGCAGACGTCGTGGATGTTCGAACCGAGCAAACCAGCCGAGTGCCGCCGGAGCTGCGTCTTACTCCATATCCAACCATCGAGGGCAAACCCGACGGGAGCCAGCTGCTTTCCCCTCCCGTTTCCATTTATACCCTTCAAGTGATCGAGGCGCTGACCGCCGAAGCACCAGCCGCGGGTGGAACCGTGCAGTTCGCCAACGAGGGGGGCGATGTCCTGGTCGGCGAAAACCAGGTAGAGCGCTGGGTGGCCGAGGGCGACGAACTCCCGATCGTCGGCCAGCGCTACCTATTTTTCGCAGTTGAGTCAACGACTCGCGCTGGAGCGTTCAACTCTGCCCCGTGGGGAAAATTCCGGATTCAGAACGGAGTGGTTGAGGCGCCTGGCGCGTGGACGAGTCTAGGCGTCGCGTCGCTCGCCGGGGCAAATCTCACCGCCGCAGCCAACGCGATAACACTATCAGAGGCAGATTGATGTTTCCAGAGAGTTATCGACGAGCCTTGCGAGCATTGGTTTTCGCAGCACCCGTTTTCGCCTTGGTTTGGAGCGCCACTTCGGTGGAAGCGCATGGCGGTTCCGTGCATCATGAGCATCAACTGCATTCGGATCGCTGGTACCAGCAGGTGCAGGGCGGCAACTACGCCGCGTGGATGACCCTATCCGGGAACCCGATTCAATATTACTGTGACGGAAACCAGGACGTTTGTGCGTCCAAATGGGGAGCCACCATCAGCACAGCAATCGGCGAGTGGAACGGCACGCCGACGACCGTCTTTCTGGGTGTGCAGCCAACGTACAGCTCCAACCATGATGTGACGGTGACTGTCGTCGACCGCATTCCTGAATCTCCCGGGTCGCATGGGCGAGCGGTCATTTACCCGGGCCCGTTTCCGGTGCCAGCTTGTCCAATCGACGGTATATGCCCGCCGAACTCCACCATTTATTTCGCGGATGTTTTCGTCGCCGACGATAACGTGGCTACTGGAACGCCCGGGAAAGTCGTGGCGCTCCATGAGCTCGGGCACGTCTTCGGGATTGCGCACGAGCAGCATCAATACGCGTGTGGCGATTCGCCCGACGGCTCAGTCCCGCCCTCGATAATGAACTACGACTGTATCGGCCCGCCGCCGGCGCCCCAATTCAGCAACATTACGCAGTACGATAGGTGCGGCGTTAACCATGCGTACGAAGATCCGGCGTTCGGACAACAGGGGTGTGTAAGCTGTCCCTCGGGGGGCGTGAATAGCGACGCCGCACCTATCCCGTCTGCGCCCCCGCTTGCGCCTCAGACCGCCGATATCACTATCACTAATGGCGACAAACGTACCTGACCGATGCGACGCCGACGAAGATAACGATGGCTTGTATGACGGGTTCGAGCTGAATCCCGGTGGCGGGCAGGCGGGATCCTACTGCGGCGCGACGACGCTGCGCAAAGTTGCCGATCATGATAACGACGCGGTACGCGTTTGATGCCTTGCTTCAAGAGCGGGACGTTGAAGTTGATGAGGAGACCGAGTTCCAGCTTCGTCAGCTTGAGGTAAGTGAGGAGCTGCGCTTCGTGGATCGGCCCGAGCGCGTCGACGCACTTGAGTTCGACGATCAACCGGTTGTCGACGACGAGATCGAGGCGATATCCGCAGTCGAGCCGCACGTCTCGATAGGCGACAGGTACTGGACGCTGGCGCTCGAACGGAATTCGGGCCAGCGAAAGCTCGTAGCAAAGGCACTCCTCGTACGCGGACTCAAGTAGCCCAGGTCCGAGCTCACGATGAATGTTGATGCAAGCGCCAATGACGCGCTCGCTCAACTCGTTCAATGCGGGCCGATTCTCCGAAACGCTATCCATCCAATCCTCTGTGCCTCTGTGCCTCTGTGGTGAACGTCACTCGCCGATTAGCAGATCCGCGGCCGTGTGCGGATCGACTTCCCGCGACGCCACGCGCGCCACCAGATCCGATAGCCGGCCGTCGCTGTGTTCGATCACGAGGCGGTCGATGAGGCGCTGGCGGGCTAGGGCGAGGACCTGGTGGCGGGCTTGCTCGATGCGGTGGGTGTCGCGGATGCCGTTCCGGGCGATGTAGTCGCGATGCTCGTCGAGCGCGTCGGCGAGATCGCCGATGCCATCGCCGAGCGCGCCGGCGGTGCGAACGATCGGCGTGCGGCGGCCGGTGTGCGCGGCATCGACGATCGACGCGAGCTGGCGCGCGAGCAGATCGGCGTTCGGCAGGTCGCTCTTGTTGACGACGAGAATGTCGGCGATCTCCATCATGCCCGCTTTCATCGCCTGCACGTCGTCGCCGGAGCCCGGCGTGAGGACGACGACCGTCGTGTCGGCCATCGCGGCGACTTCGACTTCATCCTGGCCGGCGCCGACCGTCTCGACGAGCACGATGTCCTTGCCGAAGGCGTCCAGCGCCGTCACGACGCCGGCCGTCGACGGCGCGAGGCCGCCGAGGTTGCCGCGCGTCGCCATGCTGCGCATGAACACGTCGCGGTCCGACGTCAGGTCCTGCATGCGGATGCGGTCGCCGAGCAGCGCGCCCTGGCTGAACGGGCTGGTGGGATCGATGGCGACGATGCCGAGCGTCTTGCCGCGCGCGCGCAGTTCGCGGGCGAGGGCGCCGGTGAGCGTGCTCTTGCCGGAGCCGGCGGATCCGGTGATACCGATCGTGTGGGCGGCGCCGGAGCGCGGGTACAGCAGCGCCAGCGCGCGGCGTCCTGCCGGCGTGTCGTTTTCGATCAGCGTGAGCGTGCGGCCGAGTGCGCGGCGGTTGCCCGCCAGCAGTCGCTCGACGAGGGCGTCGACTTCGGTGTTCAAGATGTGGTGCTCACGATGTGGCGCTCAAGATGTGCGCGCGCTCAGCCTGCGTTGCTCGCGTTGGCGGTGCGCGCGGCGGCCCAGTCGTTGACGAACTTGATGATGTCCTGCGTCGACGTGCCGGGGCCGAAGACGCCGGAGAAGCCCATCTGCTTCAGCGGCTCGATGTCGGCGTCGGGGATGATGCCGCCGGCGAAGAGCAGCACCTCGGACGGGTCGACCTCGCGCTCTTTCAGCGCGTTGATGACGCGCGGGAACAACTCCATGTGCGCGCCCGAGAGGATGCTGAGGCCGATGACGTCGGCGTCTTCCTGGAGCGCGGCCTCGGCGATCATGTCAGGCGTCTGGCGGATGCCGGTGTAGATCACTTCCATGCCGGCGTCGCGGAGGGCGCGCGCGACGACTTTGGCGCCGCGATCGTGGCCATCGAGGCCGGGTTTGGCGATGAGGACGCGGAGTTTGGTATCAGCCATAACGTTGGGGAGTATAGGGGGCGCGGGGGTGCCAGAACAGAGCGCGCGGGCGCGGAGAACAGAGGGCAGCCGTTCCGATGCATCCACATGCTGCTCGCTCCGCGCCTGACAGCGTCCCGCGACGGCCCGGATCATCGTCCTGCGCCGTTATTTGACAGCCTCTCTAACCGATGGTACTGATTATGTTCATCACGGGGCGGGGCGGAGGTGGTTCGATGAAGCAAGCGGTTCTCACCCTCGCGGTACTTGCCGCATTCGCCCTACTTGGTGCCCTGGTTCCAACGGACAGCGCGTCCGCTGCCTATAACGGCAAGAGCACGAGTTGTCCCGCCGGGGTTCGGACTTGCTCCTCATACACGGCTCGGGGCGTGCAAGGCACCACGTATTACGCGGTTGGACAATCCGTCGCAACGACCAGCGTCGCCGAAGCATTCGCGTGGGTGCGCGGAACCAACATCTACCACCAGGGTTCTGTACTCTGGGAAGAGGCTTGCCAGATTAACAACGGTACGACGTGTACAACTGGATACGCGTATCTATGTGACACCTTGCCTCCCCCAGCAGGATGCGGCCCGAACAATTACACCTACTGGTACGGTACGAACTGGTCGTGGTTCAAACCCGCATCGGTTCAATATGCGCTGTTCACCGCCACTCGCTCCGGTGCGGATACCTCGTACTGCTGGAATTCGATGGAGTGCGTATGACCCGCAAGACCGAATCTCCGCTGCGGCTACAGACGGCGATCGCAGCGGCGATGGTCGTTGCGATCGTCGCTGGCGTTGCGCTGGTCTGGCCGAACTCATCGGGGGATCGAACGGCAGTGAGCGCGGAGGCCGAAGCATACGTCCTCAGCGCCGAGCCGGGCGCGACTGAGCTCCCGCCTGTACTCGACGGCGCACGTCAGGTGGGCAGCCTTGAAGAACTGAAGGATGCGGTAGCTGGCCCGGCGGTGATTGTCGTGGATCGGAGCGTGGCGCCGAGCCTCGGCGACGAGTCGCTGCGCGCGTACGCGGCGAAGGGCTATGCGCTCGTCGGGTTGAATGTCCCGCTTGACAGGCTGACTGACCTCGCCGGATTCACCGGCGAGATCACAAGCATCAATCCAGAATTCGGCGAACACGAGCCGGAAACGGCGACGTTCGAGGGCGACTTCTTCAGCGTCGTATGGCGCACGCCCGCTGACGCGACGACGCAGCGGTGGAGCCGCGGCCAACAGGACTTGTCTCCGGGGTTGTTTGCCACCGTCTTAGCTGACCTCAAGCTTCGCTCGGCTGGCCTTGCCCGCGACGATGCAGGCAACCTCGTACCGCTCGAGGAATACGAATAGCTTTTCGGCCCCATGATCAATCCGGCTAAAAGCGCATCGGCCGCCAGCTTCCGGCTGCTGAGCGTTCGGCTACAGCATCTCCGGCAGATGTTCGACGAGTTCGATGCGGACGCCGTTGGTGTCGGCGGGTTCGATGCGGGCGACGCGGGTGCCGGGCCAGGGGCCGTACTCGGGATCGGAGACAGTGACGCCTTCGGCGCGCAGATCGGCGATGGCGTTGTCGAGGCTGTCGACGGTGATGCTCATGCCGTACATGCCAGTACCGCGCTGCGCGATCGTCTCGACGAGGCTGTGGCGCGATGAGAGCGGCTGCGCGAGTTCGACGAACGCGTTGCCGGCGGGCAGCTTCGCGAGCCGCAGGTTGCCGTTCTGCGGCTCGATCGTCTCGGCGACGGGAAGGCCGAGCGTGGAATCCCACGTACGGGCAGTGGTTTCGATGTCGCTTGCGGTGAGCGTGACGTGGTCGAGACCTGTGGCCGTGAAGGCGCGGTGCTGCGGCGCGTTATCGTACGACTCGCCCTGCGGCGCGCGCGCTTCCGGCGTGAACGATTCGGGCGAGTGTTCGATCAGCAGCGTCGCGACGCCGTGCGCGCGATCGCCCTTCACGGAGGCGACGCGCGTCCCGGGCTTGATGCCGCGCCGCGGTTCGGAGACCTCGACGCCGGCGGCGCTCAGGCGCGCGCACATGGCGTCGAGATCGTCCACGCCCCAGGCGAGGCCCCAGAGACGGTCGGGCTTGTTCATTCCTTCTTCGGTCTGTTGGGCGCCGCCGCTGATCTCGATCGTGATGTCGTTGAGACGGAAGAAGAGGATGCGCGTGTTGCGATCGGGAAACGTGCGGTCGAGCGCGAGCCGGACGCCGAGTGCGTGGCCCCAGAAGTGTTTCGACGTCTCCATATCCGCCGACAGCACGACGGCGTGATCCATGCGCTTGACGTGCGCACCGGAAGTGGCATCGCCGGCGATCGGCGCGGCGGGCAGCGCGTCTTCGCCAGAACGGTGCTCGATAAAGAAGACGCGGACGCCATGCGATGCCTTGACGGGCACCATGGCGTTGCGCCATTCGCGGCGGCCGCCGGTCAGTTCGTCGTCGCCGGCGCCGTCGGCCGCATCTTGCACTTCGAGCCCAAGCGCGCGCACGTCCTTGAGCGTGTTGTTGATGCTGGTTGTGCCGAGCGCGAGCGCGTACAGGCCCTCGCCCTTGTCGAGAAAGCGCGAGAGTTCGCCGGCCCAGCGGCCGTCCTTCGCCTTCCAGTTGCCGAGTGCCAGTAGTTCGATGTACGTGTTGTCGATGCGGAAGAGCGTGTTGCGCGTGCCGTACGTCGGATGCGAGCCGCGCCACGACGGCTCGCGGCCGAGCAGCGCGCGGTAGTCGTCGGTCGCGCTGTCGAGATCGCGGACGGCGATGACGACGTGGTCGAGCGTGAGGTCGCTCATTTGGCGGCTCCGTGCGCGTGCTCATCGAGCGGCTCGCAGAGTTCGATGAGCGCGCCGTGCATCGCTTTCGGGTGGAGGAAGCAGATGCGGCCAGCGATGCCGATGCGCGTCTGCTGGTCGATGATGTCGACGTTGGCGCCCTTCAGCAGTTCGAGGTCGCGGTCGACGTCATCGACCTGGAAGCAGACGTGGTGGAGGCCCTCGCCGCGGCTTTCGAGATAGCGGGCGATGCCGTTGTCGGTGACGATCGGCTCGAGCAGTTCGATCTCGCTATCACCGAGCGTCAGCAGCGCCGCCTTCACCCCCTGATCCTCGATGACCTGCTGTTTGTAGATGGGAAGGCCGAGCGTATCGCGGTAGAAGCGCATGGCGTGCTCCATATCGCGCACGACGAGGCCGACGTGATGGACCTTTTTGATCATAACGGCGGGAGTGTAGCGAAGGGACGGGGTAGGAACCACAGACGGACGCAGATGGAGACAGATGGAGACAGATAGGAGACGGCCGTGGATGACCGTCAGACCGGATGTAGCTGCGGAGCTTTAGCTCCGCCGGCGCGCGCTACGTGCCGAAGACGGCAATCGCGCGGGCGGCGCGCATTGCGTCAGGTCGCGTTGTAGTTCGTCGATCTTGCGTCGGCCAGTTTGGTAGCGCATCCGCAGTCGGTGTCCGGCGGAGCTGAAGCTCCGCGGCTACATCCAAATTCCTAGATCGGCCGGGCGATCTGCTCAAGTCCGAAGGCGCCCACTTCCCACCTGTCGCCTCGTGCTCACTTGCCGAGTTGTTTGCGGTACTCGCGGAGGGCCGGCAGATGCTCTTCGTAGTGGCCGTAGCCGCTGGCTTCGAGCATGCGGTTGATCGTCTTGCCTTCGCCGTAGCGATCGTCGCCGATCGAGTTGGCGGCGGCGATGTACTTCGTGTATACGGCGCGCGCTTGCTCGGCGATGTCGGACGCCGACTGCGACTTCGACGCGCCGGCGAACTTCGCGTTCCAGGCGTCGGCGTCCGTGTAGTCGACGCCTTCGGGTGTCGGGCGCTCGCCGCGCGACATGCGTTCGATGCCGGCGGTCATTTCGGTCTGCCAGCCGGCGATGTGCGCGAGGATCTCCTTCACACTCCAGTCGCCGTAGAAAACCTTCGTCATCTGCGCTTCATCGAGGCCGTCGATGGCGGCGTTGAATTCGCCGGCGTTGTCTTCGACTTGCTTGATGGCTTTCTGCTTGTCCATGGTGGTTCCTTCCGTGATGGCGCGGGCGCGCGGGTGTACGGATCGGAAGCATACCGCCGGTGACGGTGCGTTCAACGCTGGGGCCGGCTCCGCGGGGTGTGGGGTGACTACCATGCGCATCCGGCGGTTCGGTGTCCGGCGGAGGTGAGGCTCCGCGGCTGCGTTCGGGCTGGGCGGGTGCGGGGAGTTCGGCTAGGCGGCGAGGTGGTGGTGATCGGGTTCGTCGCGCATCGTCGTGTCGATGTTGCGGAGGACGCCGCTGTCGTACAACTCGACGAAGGCGTCGACGATCTCCGGGTCCATGTGGGTGCCGCGCAGGCGTTTGATCTCGGCGATCGCGTCGCGGGCGGCCCAGGCGTGCTTGTACGGCCGCTCGCTAATCAGCGCATCGTAGACATCGGCGACGGCGGTAATACGCGCTGCCAACGGGATCGCTTCGCCGGCAAGGCCGTCGGGGTAGCCCTTGCCGTCCCATCGCTCGTGATGCGAGCGCGCCACCTGGCAGGCGTCGCGAAACTCCTCATTCCCGGCGAGCAGCTCGTGGCCCCACAGCGTGTGCTTCTCGATCTCGCGGCGCTCGGACGGCGTCAGCGGGCTTGGCTTCTTGAGGATGCTGTCGGGCACCTGCGCCTTGCCGACGTCGTGGATCATCGCCGCATACGAGACTTCGTTCGCCAGCGTTTCGCTGAGCCCGAGGTGCAGCGCCAGCGCGCGCGAATAGTGCGTGATGTGGCGCAGGTGCTGGCCGGCGTCCGTATCGCGGGCCTCGACGATGGTCGCGAGCATCGTCAGCGTCTGGCGCGACTGCGCTTCGAGCTTCTCGCGCCGCTTGCGCAGCTCCGCAGAGAGCGAGATCGAGACGAAGCCGGTCAACGCGAAGAACGTCAGCCGCATCGGTAGTTGCGCGACTGAGTAGCTGTCGTCGTCGTAAAATCCCACGGTCATCCCGAAGAACAGGCCGGTCCACATCGACGTGAAGAAGAGCGAACCGAGCGGGCCGTAGTACAGCGCGTTGGTGACGATGAGCGTGATGTAGATCAGCCAGAGATCGGACTCGTATCCCGCGTATCCCATGCGCATGAAGACGAAGAGCGACGCGCCGATGACGACGGCGTTATCGAAGAGCAGCGTCGTCACGCGCAACAGGTTGATGCGGCGGCGAAAGACGAGAACGGCGACGCCGAAGTTGTAGAGGATGGTGGTCAGGCAGGCGACAATCACGCCTTCAGCGCCCGGCAGCGACGAGCCCTGAACCGCGATGGAAACGATGACCAGCAACGCGATCGCCGGCCGGACGAAGAGGAAGCTCTTCTCATAAGCAAGATCGGTCGAGGCAAAGAACGCGTCGGCGCGTTCCCGCAGGCGGCGGCGAAACGACGGCCGCGCGCGCCCGCCTGGGTACGGCGTGGCGAGGGGCGCAGATACGTGATGCGCACTCATACAGATTCATGGTCGGCGGGGCGATGTGCGAGTTTACGAGTCTGCGCCTATGGGTTTTCCAATAGGGCGGCAGCTTCGGCGATGCCTTGACCGGCTTTGAAACTGGCCGATACGATACAACCCGCCCCTACGGGCGATTAGCTCAGTTGGCTAGAGCGTCTCGCTTACACCGAGAAGGTCGCAGGTTCGAGTCCTGCATCGCCCACCACACCTGCTAGAAGCGGGAAACGGGACGCGGGAAGCGGGAGGCCGTCGGCACCGGTTTTCGGCGATTCCCTTAGGAATGTTCGCCTGCGCGAGATAACCATTCAATCAGGCGGCGCCGTGATCTGAATCGTTACCTCAGGCTCGCGATACCGGGGCGCACACGTAGGTGCGCCCCTACCGCGCTGGCGATACCGATCTTCAGAGGCCGGGGGTGGAGGGCGCGCCCCCGGTGGGGCTCGTGGTCCTTGCCCTCTGCTGTCTGCCTGGACCGCTCTCCCCGCCGCTCGCCCGCGCCGATACTCCGTAGAGGGATTCCTGTCTGAAAGCGGAGTTGGCGGATGACGATCGAAGCTGCGGTGCAGTCGCAGGGGCGGCGGCGGCTGTTTCCGGCGTGGGTGAGCGGGGGCTGGAACAAGCTCGGGCCGCTCCTCGTCTTCTACGCGCTAATGGTCCCACTGGCCAACCTTCGGTCGTATGCCGACGACCATGGCTTTCCCATCCGGCAAGACTTCAACGCGGTGGAAAACGTGCTGCTCACAGCGGCACCGAATCGACTATTCCAGGCGTTGCTCCTCGACGTTGAGCCGCTGCAATACCTCGCCACGGCCGTGTACTTCTCGTGGATGTTCCTGCCGCTGACCGCCGCGATACCGCTGCTATTGAACCGGCGACCCCATCAGTACTGGCACCTCGTCGCGTTCATGCTCTTGATTCAGATTTCGGCGACGCCGTTGTTCTATCTTTACCCGCTCGAGCCGCCATGGTTGCAGGACCCTGAGATCTCCCGTGTGCAGAGCTTGGTGTTCAACGGCCTCGCGAGCAGAGACAACAACCTGTACGCAGCGATGCCAAGCTTGCACGTGGGGCTCCCCTTCGCGATCGCCCTCTGGTACGGGCTGCACGACCGCTACGGCAAGCTGCTGGCAGGGTACGCAGGCCTGATCGGCGTCGTCATCGTCTATACGGGCGATCACTATATCGCCGACATCGCAGGCGGCCTCGCGCTGGCGGGCGGCGTGTACACGCTCGCACGGGTGTTGCGATTGCCCATTCTTCCGCAGCTGCACGCGCGCGACGTACACGCGATCGGCGCACCGCAGTTGCTGCTCGCCGGAGAGCGAAGCAGACGCGAGGCCGCGTAGGGAAATTGTAAACAAATTCCTAAGAATTCGCGGGCAAACCCCTAAAGGATTCCTGGAACACGCCGACATTGAACATGCAACTGAAGCGACCGAAACGGTTCGGAAGCGCAGTTGAACCGCCCGCTGTACGAAGGCCGGGCGGGCGGCGCCTTCCCCGTCGGAGGGCGCGGCATACATTGTGCCCGGCGCCTTCGACGGGTGTTCATCCACTTGCAAGGGGGATACGGAATGCTTAACGAACTGTCTCTGCGGGTCTTCGTGGCGCTGAAGGGCATCACGAGCAAGTTCCAGGACGAAGAGGGCCAGACGCTGGCCGAGTACGGCCTGATCATGGCCGTCATCTCGGTGTTCGTCATCGGCGGCGCGGCGGTACTGTTCCGCGAGGCGATCACAGGTTCGTTCAACCGGGCGACGGCCTGCCTCGGCGGTACCTGCGGCTAGGTCGCACTGGCGACAAGGCAAGGATGACGCGAAGGGCGCCCGCCGCGGCGGGCGCCCTTCTGCATACCTTGATCAAGACGTACGAACAGGGGGAACGACGATGGTGCAGGACTTGACGCTGGCGTTGGCCGTACGGCTTCAAGCATGGCTGCGCGGCGAACAAGGTCAAACGCTCGCCGAGTATGGATTGATCCTGGCGGTGATCTCGGTCTTCATAGTCGGCGGATCGGCTGTGTTCCTGGGCGAGCAGATCACCGCCACCTTCGAAGAAGCCGCCGCCTGCGTTGACGGCTCCTGTTAGAGACGCGCGCATGTAGTCCACGAGAGCGCCAATGGTGCTCTCGCCCTGCTTTTCCGGGACAATACGCAGTACAGCGCGCCGCGATTCACGTCGCTGATAGCAGCGGCAGTCGTATCTATATTCCTTGATTGCGCATGTTGTGCTCGTCTATCATGTCTTCACTATGTGAGGACAGGCACAATCTCACGGTGCCGCCTACCCCCGTCCTCGAAAAGGAGCCCTTCGTGTCTGTAAACCTGCGGATCCCTGGCCCCACGCCGTGTCCCGATGACGTCCTTCAGGCAATGTCGCGGCAGATGATCAACCACCGCGGACCCGAGTTCGCCGACATCATGTCGCGGATCACGGACGGCTTGCAGACGCTATTCGCGACCAAGAATGACGTGCTGACGCTGACCTCGGCGGGAACAGGCGCGATGGAGGCCGCCGTCGTCAACACGCTGTCGCCGGGCGACCGTGCGCTGTGCGTATCGATCGGCGTATTCGGCGACCGCTTCGCCGATATCGGCACCACGTACGGCGTGAACGTCGAGAAGCTGTCGTACGAGCAGGGGACCGCTGCGGATCCGGAGCAGATCGCCGAGGCGCTGCGCAAGGACGCGTCGTTCAAGGCCGTCATGGTGACGCACAACGAGACGTCGACCGCGGTGACGAATGATCTCGGCGCGATCGCGAAGGCGATCCGCAGCGTGCGGCCCGACATCCTGATTCTCGTCGACGCGATCAGCAGCCTCGGTTCCGTGCCTCTGCCGATCGACGAGTGGGATCTGGACGTCGTCTTCACCGGTTCGCAAAAGGGCTGGATGGTGCCGCCGGGCATGGCGATGGTGTCCGTCAGCAAGCGCGCGTGGGACGCGGTCGCGCAGGCGCGCATCCCGCGCTACTACTTCGATTACACGAAAGCGAAGAGCTATCTCGAGAAGGGACAGACCCCGTGGACGCCGGCGGTCTCCGTGTACTTCGCGATGGATGTGGCGCTGCGCACGCTGCTCGAGGAAGGGCTCGATGCGATACACGCGCGCCACGCGCGGCTCGGGCAGTTCACGCGCGACGGCGTCAAGTCACTCGGCCTGAAGCTGCTCGCCGATGAGCGGGTGGCGTCGAACACGGTGACAGCCGTCGTCGTGCCGGAAGGCGTCGATGGCGGCGCGCTGAACAAGATGATGCGCACGGAGTACAACACGGTGCTGGCGGGCGGCCAGGGCGCGCTGACGGGCAAGATCTTCCGGATCGGCCATCTCGGCTACGCGACGGAAGCCGACCTGCAGGCTTGCTTCGACGCGCTGAAACTCGCGCTGCCGCGCGTCGGCTTCGCGCCGGTCGCCGCCGCGACGTAGCTACGCGCAACCCGAACAATCGCAGGAGCCACGCTGTTGACGCAGCGTGGCTTCCGGGTTTTCGGGTATCTCCCGCGAGGGGGATCGCTATTCGGTAGCCCCGTGCGACGCAGTCCGGCGCCCCGAGCGGAGCTAAAGCTCCGCCGCTACGAAGATCCATCCGCCATCGTCCATCCTCCAGTCCCGCATCTGGCGCGATACTCGTCGTAGGCTGCTGCGCTACCCCGTGGATCGGGCAGCCGCTAACATCTGCCCATGAAGAAGATTCTCGTCGCCGACCCGATCGCGCAGGATGGGATCGACATCCTGGAGCGGAGCGGTGCGGCGACCGTCGATGTGCGCACCGGGATGACGCCGGACGAACTGATCGCGGCGATTCCGGCGTATCACGCGCTGGTCGTCCGCAGCGAGACGAAGGTCACCGCTGCCGTCTTCGCGGCGGCGAAGCTGCTGCAGGCGGTCGGGCGGGCCGGCGTCGGCGTCGATAACATCGATCTGGAGGCGGCGACGGCGCGCGGCGTGATCGTCGTCAACGCACCGCTCGGCAATACGATTTCGGCCGCCGAGCACGCGATCGCCCTGATGCTGGCGCTGTCACGTCACATTCCGGCCGCCAACGCGTCGCTGAAGGGCGGGGAGTGGGACCGGTCGAAGTTCAAGGGCTTTGAAGTGCGCGGCAAAACGCTCGGCATCGTCGGGCTCGGCAATGTCGGGTCGGAGGTCGCGAAGCGAGCGAAGGGCCTCGATATGCTCGTCGTGGCGCAAGACCCGTACGTGTCGGCGGAACGCGCGGCGATCCTCGGCGTCGAACTCGCGGAGACGCTCGATGACCTGCTGGCGCGTTCGGACTTCATCTCGCTGCACACGGTGACACCGGATCAGCTGATCGGCGAGCGCGAGCTGAACAAGGCGAAGCCGTCGCTGCGGATCATCAACACCGCGCGCGGCAACCACATCGATTACGCCGCGCTCGTCCGCGCCGTCGATGACGGCCGCATCGCGGGCGCGGCGCTGGATGTCTTCGCGATCGAGCCGCCGGATATGGCCGACGCGGTGCTGCACAACGACCGCATCATCGTCACGCCGCATCTCGGCGCGCTGACGGCCGAAGCGCAGGAGCGCGTGGCGATCGACGTCGCCGAGCAGATACTGGCGATCTTGCGCGGCGAACCGGCGCAATACGCCGTCAACGCGCCGATGATCGCCGCCGAGACGATGAGCGCGCTGGCCCCGTACGTCGCCGTAGCAGAGAAGGCGGCGACGCTGGCGACGCAGCTAGCGGCCGGACAGATGGGCGCGATCGAAATTGAGTATCTCGGCGACATCGCGATGCACGACACGACAGCGCTGAAAGCGGCGGTGATCAAGGGTCTGCTTGGATCCGTGACGGAAGAGAACGTGACGATCGTCAACGCGAATCTGATCGCCGAGAAGCGCGGAATGAAGATCGTCGAACGCAAGGGTCCGGCCGAGGAGATCTACGCGAACCTGATCCGCGTACACATCCACGCGAGCCACGGCGATACCGACGTGACGGCAACGATCGCGCACGACGGCCCGCACATCGTCGCCATCAACGACTTCTGGGTCGATATCCCCCCGGGCAACGGCTGGCTGCTCCTGTGCGAGAACCAGGACCGCCCCGGCATGATCGGCGCCGTCGGCACGTTTCTCGGCGAACACGACATCAATATCAGTTTCATGCGCGTCGGCCGCACGGGCGTGCGCGGCAAGGCACTGATGGCGGTCGGCGTCGACGATCCGATCAGCGAGCAGCAAGTCGAGCAGTTGCTGTCGATCCCCAACATTTTGTCGGCGCGCGTCGCGCGGTTTTCCTGAACCGAACCTCCTTCGTTTGAACCACAGCTGCACACAGATGAACACAGATGATTCTCCGGTTTAACCACAGAGGCACGGAGGCACAGAGGGGTTTTCGGTGGCGGTGCGTGCGCGCTGCGCTGATCGCGGCCCTGCTGTTCGTTCTGGGGGCGGCGTGCGGCGGCGACGACGGGTCGCCCGCAGCGACGCCGTCGGCATCCGCGACGGCCGCACGTGCTACTCCCACCGCCGCCGCAGCGACCATCGCGCCGGCGCCCGCGCTCACGACGCTTCCGGTCGCGCCACCACCGCCGGGCGCGACGGCGTTTCCGCTGGCGCCGGAGGGGGCGTCGGTGACGATCAGCGCCGTCGGCGACGTGAGCCTCGCGCGCGAGGTCGTCGACCGGATGACGGCGAATGGCGCGGACTATCCGTACGCGCTGATCGCGCCGCTGATCAGCGGCGACATCGGCTTTGCGAATCTTGAGGGGGCGCTGACCGACCGCGGCGAACCCTGGCCGAAGGGCTACACGTTCCGCACGCCGCCGCGTTTCACGCCGGGACTGGCGACGGCGGGGTTCGACGTCGTCTCGCTGGCCAACAACCACACGCTCGACTTCGGCGAGATCGGGCTGCTCGATACGCTCGACGCGCTGACAAATGCCGGCGTGGCGTACGTTGGCGCCGGCCGCAACGCCGCGGAATCGCGCGCGCCGGCGATCATCGAAGCGAACGGGCTGCGCGTGGCGGTTCTCGGCTACGTGGCGACGCCGCAGGAAGCGGGCGGCTTCTCGATCGAGCAGTGGCTCGCGGGCGAAGCGACGCCCGGGCTGGCGTACGCATCGGACGAGGCGATCGCCGCTGATGTCGCCGCGGCGCGCTTGATCGCGGACTTCGTGATCGTCACCGCGCACGCCGGGACGGAATACCGGAACGCGCCGGATTCGACGCAGGCGCGCATCGTCAACGCGGCGCTGGCAGCGGGCGCCGACGCGTACATCGGGCACCACGCGCACGTCGTGCAGCCGGTGGAGCTGCGCAGCGGTCAGCTCATCGCGTGGGGGCTCGGCAACTTCATCTTCGATCTGGACAACGTCGACCTGGCGAACATCCCGGAGCCGCGTGTATCGCTCGTGCTGAACTTCACGCTGACGAAGGGCGCCGGCGTCACGTCGTTCGAAGCCGTGCCGGTCGTGCAAGACGCGAACGAAGATCGGCCGCGGCCGGCGACGCCCGGCGAGGCGGCGGTGCTGTTCGAACTCATCTCGCCGTAAGGAGGCTTGATCATGGATCTCGGACTGCGCGGACGCGTCGCGATCGTCGGTGGCGCCAGCAAGGGCATCGGCAAAGCGACAGCGATGATGCTCGCCGCGGAGGGGGCGCGCGTCGTCATAGCGGCGCGCGGGGAAGACGCGCTCGCTGCGACAGCGCGTGAGATCGCCGACTCGACCGGCGCCGACGTGCTGGCGGTGCCGTGCGACATGGCGAATGCAGCGGACATCGAGCGGCTGGTCGCGCAGACGGTCGAGCGGTTCGGTGGCATCGACATCGTCGTCGCGAACGCGGGCGGGCCGCCGCTCGGCCGCTTCGAGCAGCACGACGATGCGGCGTGGCAGGCGGCGTTCGAACTGAATCTGATGAGCGTCGTGCGGCTGGTACGGCTGGCGCTGCCGCATCTCGATCGTTCTGACCAGGCGCGCGTGATCACGATCACGTCAACGGCGGTGAAGGAACCGATCGACGGGCTGATCCTGTCGAACAGCGTCCGTATGGCGACGAGCGGTCTCGCGAAAACACTTTCGCGCGAACTAGGCCCACGCGGCATCACCGTCAACAACGTCGGACCCGGCTCGACGCTCACGGACCGTATTCGCCCGCTGATCGAAGCGCAGGCGAAAGCCGAAGGTCGCCCGTTCGATGATGTTGCGGCGGAACGCGCGCGCCGCATCCCGATACAGCGCATGGGGGCAGCCGAGGACGTGGCGGCGATGGTGGTGTTTCTGGCGTCGGCGCAAGCGCGCCAGATCACGGGCCAGACGATCCTTGTCGATGGCGGCGCATCGGCCGGGGTGTTTTAGGGCGGATGCGGGGTTGGCGCCGCGCATCGGGCGCTGGACGCTGGACGCTGGATCGTCACCAACATGCGCCGCTGGTGACTCCGCAACGCCGGATGCGTGGTCATCGCCGACAAACGCCATTGCCGCCATGTACCGGGGCCCAGCAAGCGGGGCCCCTACTGTGTAGGTTCTCGGATAAGAAAAGAACCGCCCCGAGGCGGCACGATCGTTTCTTCCCGCGAGCGCGGCGTCAGGCGTAGCCGTCGGCCGCCGTCTCCCAGCCGGGGATGAATTTACGCCATCCCTCCTCGTTGTTGAGATACGGGTACACGACGTAGTAGCTGTTCACGCGGGGTTGGTACGGTTCCTTCATCAACTGCATCCGCGCCTCGATGGGCGTGCGGCCGGCTTTGCGGTGATTGCACGTCTTGCACGCCGTCACGAGATTCTCCCAGGTGTGGCGGCCGCCGCGGTGCCGCGGCATCACGTGGTCGAGCGTCAGGTCGCGCTGGCCGTGGCGGCCGCAGTACTGGCATGTGTAGCGGTCGCGGTTGAAGATCTCGCGACGCGAAAGGCGCATCTGCGGGCGCGGCCGCTTGATCAGGTAGATCAAGCGGATGACGGACGGCAGCGGGAAGATAGCGCTCGCCGAGCGCAGTTGGCCGAGCCCGTGTTCCAGCACCTCAGCCTTACCGCGGTCGATCAGGCTAAAGGCGCGCCGAGCGTTGCAGACGTTCAGCGGTTCGTAGTTCTGGTTCAGGACCAGGACGCTGCTGCTTATCATTGCACTCCGCCAGTGGCCGAAGCATAGCAAAGCGCAGATTCGGGCGGCAAAGCGGGTGGGCGGGCGGAGGTCGGAGGTCCGAGACTTGGTGTCTGGTGTCTGGTGTCTGGTCGTCGGGACCATCGCGTGTTGGACGCTCGTGCGTATGGCGCGCGATCTATAGAATCGCGGGGACAGTTTGTTTTTCACACAAGGAGTATTCGATGGCGACGCGCGACGAGGTTATTGGCGGGATTGAGTTTCTGATCCAGGAGTCGAAGCGGCTGGGCGGCGCGCTCAGCGACGAGGACTGGACGCGGGTGGTCGATATGGACGGCTGGAAGAATAAGGAGGTGCTGGCGCACATCGCCGGCATCAGCGCGATCGTCGTGCCGATGGTCAGCAGCTTCTCGAGCGCGCCAGCGGGCGCGAACGCGGGCGCGGGCGTCGATATCGACGCGATCAACGCCGGTATTGTCGGGGCGCGCGCGGACAAGTCGGTGGACGATCTCGTCAACGAGGTGGCGACGGGGTACAAGGGCGTCATCGAGTTCGTGCGCGGCGCTTCCGACGAGACGCTCGCCAAGCCGATCACGTTCGCCGGCTACAAGGACGTGCCGGTCAGCGACATCCTCATACGGATGGTGGTGCTACACGGTCTCGGGCACGTGTACTCGTCGTACTCTGCTGTGATGATGGCGGGGGCGTAGCGGCGTGCGACCGCAACTGACCGCCGCACGACAGTACTGGCAACTATTGTCGTAGCGGCGGAGCTTTAGCTCCGCTCAGTGCACGGAGTTCAGGACGACGTCGGCCCCGGGCTGATGCGAAATGCGCACGGTCTGGAGTCGCGGACGCGGGTTCTGTATCACGCAGGGCGGTCGCGGAGCTAAAGCTCCGCCGCTACGAACGGAGGCCGCATGGCCCCAGCGCGTGCGTGGCGCGCGGCGGACAGGTCTGAAGACCTGTCCCTACGAGAGTGGTGGCTTCATTGGTGGCTAGTCCACCGTCGCGACGATATCGAGGCGCGTGATCTCGAGGCGGCCGACGAGCAGCGCACCGATCTTGCCGCCGAACGCGGCCATGTGCGCCGTCTTGCCGTGCTCGGTCATCGCGTCGGCGTCGGCGTATGACTCGATGAAGTAGAACTCGTTCGGCGTCTTCTGCGACTGCGTGAGCGAGTACATCAACGTGCGGCCGGCTTCGTTCGCCTTGACGGCGGCGACCATCTCGGCGCCCGCGATCTTGAATTCGTCTTCCTTGCCCTCTTGTACGGTCAGCTTCGCGACGACGGCAATCATGGTGGCTCCTTGCTGTGCGGTGATGTCACCGCGCCCTCTGCGATGTTCCCGATTGTGCCCGATCGGCGCACTACGATCATGCGGACTGAGACGCAGCTGAGCATCGTGCAACGTGGCACGGGTTTTCAGCCCGTGTCACACCGGAGGAGGATCCCTCGTCGGCGAGGACGGGCCGCCTGGCAAGCCAGACGCGAAGACGCCGCCGGCTCAACACCGGCGGCGTCTTCATCGCATTGCGGGCTGTCCGGGGTTCAGCTGGACAGCTTCAGGGGGACCTTAGTTCTGGCGCTTCCGCATCCCCATCGCCACGCCGGTCAGGCCGAGCGTTGCGGCGAGGAAGATAGCGGCGGTAGCGGCGCGGCCCGTGTTGCCGTCGAGCGTGCCTCCGCCGGCGTTCGGCAGCGTCCGGCCAATTGGGCGTGCCGGCGGCGTGGACTGCACACCTTCGGCTGCGGCAACGAACGTCTGCGTCGGCGACGCGGTCGATGTCGATCCGGGCGTGCTGGTGGTGGTCACGACGGGCGTCCGCGTCGAGCGGGTGCGGGTGCTCGTAGCCGTGGCGGTGTTCGTCGCTGTGGACGTCGCGGTGTTCGTCGGCGTGGCGGTCGCGGTGTTCGTGGGCGTCGACGTGGCCGTGTTGGTCGGCGTTGATGTGGCGGTGTTGGTCGGCGTGGCGGTCGCGGTGTTCGTGGGCGTCGACGTGGCCGTGTTCGTCGGCGTGGCGGTCGCCGTGTTCGTCGGCGTCGACGTGGCGGTGTTCGTCGGCGTGGCGGTCGCCGTGTTCGTCGGCGTGGCGGTCGCCGTGTTCGTCGGCGTGGCGGTCGCCGTGTTCGTCGGCGTCGACGTCGCCGTGTTCGTGGGCGTCGACGTGGCCGTGTTCGTCGGCGTCGACGTGGCGGTGTTCGTCGGCGTGGACGTCGCCGTGTTGGTCGGCGTGGACGTCGCCGTGTTGGTCGGCGTCGGGGTTGCCGTCGGGACGGACGTGTTGGTGGCCGTGACGGTCGGGCTGACAGTTCGCGTCGGCGAGATCGTCGCCGTCACTGTCGGGACCGATGTCTTGGTGGCGGTGACCACCGTCGGGCTGACGGTGTGTGTGGACGTGGGGCTCACGGTCTTCGTCGGCGTCGCCGTCCGGGTCGCCGTCTTCGTGGGCGTCGCAGTCTTCGTCGGCGTGGCAGTCTTCGTAGGCGTCGCGGTTTTCGTTGCGGTCGCGGTTGCCGTTTTGGTCGGCGTCGGTGTGGATGTGCGGGTTGGCGTGTGGGTGGCCGTGTTGGTCGGCGAGACCGTCGCCGTGTGCGTCGGCGCGGTGGTCGATGTCGGGCTCACGGTCTGCGTGACAACCACCGTCTGCGTGACCGAGGTGGTCGCAGACACGGATGCCGTCGCCGAAACCGACGGAGTGGCGGTGGCGCAGTTGCTGGGCTGGTTGCCAGACAAGCCGGTGATCGGCGACTGTGAGTACTGTGAGAGGTACCGGTCATACTTCGGGTCGGATGACGGCTCGTTGTCGTTGCCGTCGTCGTAGACCTTGATCGTGCCCGACTGCGTGAACGGCAGCGCGCCGGTCAGCGAGTACAGCGTATAGTTGTTCATGACGTTGTGATCGACGAGCGTGAAGCCGGCGGGTGGCGCCGGGTGGGGCGTTCCCGTGTTGTCGAAGTAGTGGTACTCCTTGATGACAGTGCCATCGATGTTCACGTCCACGATCACGAGGCGGTTGTCGTCGGCGCTTACATCGCCGTTCATGTACTTCGCGTTGTACGCCCAACCGGTGCACGTGTACGTGCCGGTGGCGGTGATGTTGTGCGCGCTCGCAACCATCGTGTTGAGGAGCAGCGCGCCGACGGCAATGGCGCCGAGGGCGGCGAGCGTCGCGGCGAAGCCTGTCACGGTCCGGCCGTTCTGCCCCTTGTTCAATCGCTGAATCATCCGTCTCTCTCCATCCCTTGACGCGCCGAACCGCGCTGTCCGGCTTTCGTTCAAGAAATCAAACGGGCGAGATTGACAAGCGTTACCGATGACGCAAAATCAGATTGCGAAGCGGCTCCACGTGGAATCCGCACTAACGTTCTGGTATACTGAAATCTATGGCCTCGTCCGAGCGCCCGAAGCCCCCCGCGTGGCTCAGTACCCGCGGCTCCCGCAACGCGAAGAGCGGCGCGGGACGCAGCACGCCCAAACCGGCCCCTGCAAAACGCGCCACCGCCAAACCACCTCCAGCGTCAGCCGCCATCAAGGCATCCAGGAAGCCGCGAAGCCGTCGAGACGCCGTCGATGTCGCCGACAACGCGCGCGTCGTCCTCGAGCGGCGGTATCTGGCGAAGGACGCCCGCGGCCGGCTGACCGAGACACCCGAAGATCTGTTCCGCCGCGTCGCGCGCACGATCGCCGAGGCCGAGCGCGCGTTCGTGGAGCCCGCCGCCGGTGACCGCACCGTCGACGAGATGGAACAGCGATTCTACGCGATGATGGCGTCAATGCGTTTCTTGCCGAACTCGCCGACGCTCGGCAACGCCGGCCGCCCGCTCCAGCAGCTTTCGGCGTGCTTCGTCCTGCCGGTCGAGGATTCGATGGAGGCGATCTTTGAGTCGCTCAAGAACACGGCGCTGATCCATCAGAGCGGCGGCGGCACCGGGTTCGCGTTCAGCCGGCTGCGGCCGGCGGGCGATCGCGTCGCGTCGACGGGCGGCATCGCCAGCGGCCCCGCGTCGTTCATGCGCGTGTTCGACGCGGCCACGGAATCGATCAAGCAGGGCGGGACCCGGCGCGGCGCCAACATGGCGATCCTCGCCGTCGATCACCCTGACATCGAGACGTTCATCAACATCAAGTCGGACATGACGACGCTACAGAACTTCAACATCAGCGTCGCCGTGACGGAGCGCTTCATGCTCGCCGTCGAGCGCGACGAAGAGTACGAGCTGATTAATCCGCGCTCGCGCGCCGTGACGGGCCGCCGCAACGCGCGCCACATCTTCCACCAGCTCGTCGAGAACGCGTGGCGCAACGGCGATCCGGGGCTCGTATTCCTCGACCGCGTGAACCGCGACAACCCGACGCCGCAGCTCGGGCGCATCGAAGCGACGAACCCGTGCGGCGAGCAGCCGCTGTTGCCGTACGAGTCGTGCAATCTCGGCTCGCTCAACCTCGCGAAGTTCGTGCATGACGATGCGCCGGCCGCGCGCAACGGTGCCCGTGCCCCGCGCAACGGCGCGAAGTCGGCGCGCAACCGCAAGGGTGCCGCAAAGGCGCCCGCGGTCGCGGCCAGCTTCGACTGGGACGCGCTGGCGGAGGCGATCCCGCTCGCGGTGCGCTTCCTCGACGACGTGATCGAGCAGAACCGCTACCCGATCGCCGAGATCGACGAGATGACGAAGCAGACGCGCAAGATCGGCCTCGGCGTCATGGGCTGGGCCGACGTGCTGTTCAAGCTGCGCATCCCGTACGACTCCGACGAAGCGATCGAGCTTGCCGCGCGTGTCATGGCGTTCGTACAAGAGCGCGCCGACCGCGCATCGATCGCGCTCGCGGAAGAGCGCGGCGTGTTTCCGGCGTGGCACGGCTCGATTTACGACCCGGCAGCAGGCGAAGAGCGCGGCGGCCCGCGCTACCGTAACTCGACGCGCACGACCGTCGCGCCGACGGGCACGCTCAGCATCATCGCCGACTGCTCGGGCGGCATCGAGCCGGCGTTCGCGCTGGCGTTCATGCGGCGGCACCACCTCGATCGCAAGGATCCGTCGAAGATCACGCAGCTGCCCGAGATCAACAAGACGTTCCGCGCGGCGGCCAAACGAGACGGCTTCTACAGCGACGAGCTGATGCGCCATCTCGCGGACGGCGGCGCGCTGGCTGCGCGCGACGACGTTCCCGACTGGGCGAAGCGTGTCTTCGTCACTTCGCACGACATCGATCCGGAGTGGCACGTGCGGATGCAGGCGGCGTTCCAGCGTCACACCGATAACGCCGTCAGCAAGACGATCAACTTTCGCAACGAAGCGACCATCGATGACGTGGAGCGTGCATACCTGCTGGCGTACCGCGAGGGCTGCAAGGGCATCACCGTCTACCGGGACGGCTCGCGGCAGCATCAGGTGCTGTCGCACGCGACCGCGCGCGGCCCCGAACAAGCGGAAGCCGCCGCGGCCGAGATCGCAATGGCGTTCGATGGCGTGTTGCCGGCGGGCGCGCACCCTGCGGTGGTGGCGTCGACAGAGCCGCGCCCGCACGACCGCCCGTACCGGCGCCACTTGCCGGACGAACGGCGCTCGATCACGCACAAGTTCCGTGTCGGAGAACAGGAGGGCTACGTCACCGTCGGCTTGTACGACGAGGGGCAGCCGGGCGAGATCTTCGTCAACATCTCCAAAGAGGGCTCGACGATCCGCGGCCTGATGGACTCCGTCGCGGTGATGACGTCGGTGTCGCTGCAATACGGCGTGCCGCTCGAGAATCTCGTCGCAAAGTTCCGCGGCGTCCACTTCGAGCCAGCGGGCCTGACGAACAACGCGCAGATCCCCGTCGCGTCGTCAC
This sequence comes from uncultured Dehalococcoidia bacterium, assembly GCA_964599885.1. Classification (GTDB taxonomy): domain Bacteria; phylum Chloroflexota; class Dehalococcoidia; order DSTF01; family JACRBR01; genus CAZRHH01. The sequence continues at coordinate 23,771 of CAZRHH010000046.1, forward strand.
TCGTCGATTACATCTTCCGCTGGCTCGAGCTGCGGTTTCTTGCTGCGCCAGCAACGGACGCAGCGCCAACGCCCCAGCTCGCGGCGCCAGGCACGCGCAAGGAGCGCGGATCGAAAGCCACGGCGAAAGCGTCGAAGACCGCACCGCTGGCGGCACCGATCGATCGTACTGTGGCTCCCAGTTCCCAGCCCCCCGTCGCCGGCACCGCACCGGCGACCAGCACTGGCATCGGCTGCCCGGAGTGCGGCGCGATCCTCTACTTCGCGGAGGGTTGCCTGACGTGCCGGAGCTGCGGCTACACGAAGTGCGGGTGAGCGAGACAGCCAGCTAGCACTCCGCCAATCAGTGCCCGCAGCCGCAACCGCCGCCGCCGCAACCGCAGCCGCCGCCTGACGGCATCGCGCCGAAGCCGGCGTCGCTGGCGCCTTCGCCCTTCGATACTGTCGCGAACAGGGAGAGCACACGCGTGCCGCCGCTGTGGCCTTGCGAGCACGTGGCCGGCTCGTCGCCACGGTCGATCGGGCGCAGCAGTTCGTACTTGGATGCGCAGCGCGAGCAGAAGTATTCGTAGAGCGGCATCGGTTCACCTCGCGATCAGCGTAGATGGGGTGGCGGCGCGGCGCAAACGGGCGTTGGAACGGCGAGCGTGCGTCGTGACGCGTCTGAGGAGCAACCGGACACGGACAGGTCTGCAGACCTGTCCCTACGAGGGTGGGTGCCGGTTGGTGCGTTGATGGCCCTGTCGTCGCGCGGTGACGCTAAAGCGGACATGATCGGTTTGACACACTGAAGCTCCGCTGTGCTTTCGAGGTCGGTGTGTCAAACGGATCACTGCCGCTGAAGCTCCGCGGCTACGCTACGTCCGTTCTTCATGGCGGATCGCTTACTCCAGGTAGTCTTTGAGCTTTTTGCTGCGGGAGGGGTGGCGGAGCTTGCGGAGGGCTTTGGCTTCGATCTGGCGGATGCGTTCGCGCGTCACCTGGAACTCGCGGCCGACTTCTTCGAGCGTGCGGCTGCGCCCGTCTTCGAGCCCGAAGCGGAGTTCGAGCACTTTCCGTTCACGCGAGGTGAGGCTGTTCAGTACGTCCATCACCTGCTCCTTCAGGAGCTGATGCGAGGCGGCGTCGGCCGGCGCGAGGGCTGATTCGTCCGGCAGGAAGTCGCCGAGATGGCTGTCGTCCTCCTCGCCGATCGGCGTTTCGAGCGAAACCGGCTCCTGCGACACCTTGATGATCTCGCGCACCTTCTCGGGGGTATACGGCGGGCCCTGCTTCGGGTCCGTCATGCCGCGCGCGATCTCTTCGCTCGTCGGCTCGCGGCCGAGTTCCTGCACGAGCCGGCGCGATACGCGCACGAGCTTGTTGATCGTTTCGACCATATGCACCGGAATGCGGATCGTCCGCGCCTGGTCGGCGATGGCGCGCGTGATCGCCTGGCGGATCCACCAGGTGGCGTAGGTGCTGAACTTG
>CAZRHH010000047.1:0-24538 GCA_964599885.1 uncultured Dehalococcoidia bacterium
CTTCTCAATTAGCGGTTCCGAGTTCGTCGAAATGTTCGTCGGCGTCGGCGCGAGCCGCGTCCGCGACCTGTTCGACCAGGCGAAGCGCAACTCGCCGTGCATCGTCTTCGTCGACGAGATCGACGCCGTCGGGCGCCAGCGCGGCGCCGGACTCGGTGGTTCGCACGACGAGCGCGAGCAGACGCTGAACCAGATTCTTGTCGAGATGGACGGCTTCGACACGAATACGAACGTCATTGTCGTTGCAGCCACGAACCGCCCGGACATTCTCGACCCGGCGCTGCTGCGCCCGGGCCGCTTCGACCGCACGGTGATCCTCGATCGCCCGGACAGCCGCGGACGGACGATGATTCTGGACGTGCATACGAAGGGCAAGCCGTTCGACAAGGACGTGGAAATCAACGTGCTGGCGCGGCAGACGCCCGGATTCTCCGGTGCGGATCTCGCAAACCTGGTCAACGAAGCGGCGATTCTTGCCGCTCGCAAGAACTTGAAGAAGATCGGGATGACGGAGTTCAACGAAGCGGTCGATCGCGTCATTGCCGGTCCGGAACGCAAGAGCCGCGTCATCACGCCGCGCGAGAAGGAGATCATCGCGTACCACGAAGGTGGGCACGCGCTCGTGGGGCATCTGCTGCCGAATGCGGATCCGCCATACAAGGTCAGCATCGTGTCGCGCGGCATGGCCGGCGGCTTTACGCGCTTTATCCCCGAAGAAGACCGGCATCTGATGTCGCGCTCGAACTTCAAGGACATGCTGGCGTCGAGTCTCGGCGGTCTCGTCGCCGAGGAGCTGATCCTCAACGGCGAGTCAACGACGGGCCCGTCGGACGACCTGAACAAGGCGACGACCATCGCGCGAAACATGGTCACGCAGTGGGGCATGAGCGAGCGCCTCGGCCCGCGCACCTTCGGCAACAAGCAGGAGATGGTGTTCCTGGGCCGCGACATCGGCGAACAGCGCAATTACAGCGAGAAGGTTGCGGAAGAGATCGATGAGGAAGTGCGCCGCCTCATTGACCACGCCTACCAGACGGCGAGGACGATTCTCACCGAGAACCGCGATCGACTCGACAGCCTCGTGAAGATTCTGCTGGAAGTCGAGAACATCGAGGGCGACGACCTGCGGCGCGTGCTCGACGGTCTCGATCCCAAGCCGCCGTCCACGCCCGATGGTGCGGCGCCCGAGACGATCGAGGACGAAGTACCAGAAGGCAAGGATGCGCCGGGACCACAGCCCAAGCTGGGTCCACCGGGTCTCGCCTGGGGTAGCAGCAGCCAGTCCAACATCTCACTTGATGAAGGTGGTGGAGACTAGCGGGCCGCACGCGAAATGATGAGAAGGCTCCCGAATGGGAGCCTTCTCCGATCCCGCTAGAACGCGTTGCGAGAAGTCACACCAGGCAACCGTTAGCAGCGTCGCGCCGCCGGACGTTACAATACCGCGCCCGGCCGACAGCCCACTCCGGAACTGCATGTGACTAACCTCCCCTGGCTCACCCACACCCGCATCATCGTCGCGATCATCGTGGGTGTGAACGTGTTGTTCGCGGGTGCGTGGCTTTGGAGCCGCCCGGGACAAACCACAGTCATCCGCATTGAAGCGCGCGATGACACCTTCATAGCCTCCCTCGACGGCCATGCGCCGGTATCGGCGACGATGACCGGCACCCGCCCGGGTGGCATCGAAGTGAGCTTCGATGATCCGACGGGGATCGCGAGCCTTCCAGGGCCGTCGGGCATCGACTTCGTCAAAATCACTGACGTAAATAACGGCCGGACGCTGTTCGAGGACGACTTCGACGGTGCGCCGAATGATCCCTGGACCTATACAGCCGGCGCCGCCGTTCGCCGCAACGGCCTGCTGCAGGGCGCACCCGTGTCCGCGAGCGATGGGTTAGGGCCGCCGACAAGGGCCATCCGCGCCGAGCTCCCCGACCAGACGTGGCGCGATGTCGCGATCGAGGTGCAATACCGAAACGTCCCATCGGGAAGAATCAAGCTCCGCATCGATGGGAACAGTAACGTGGAGTACAACTTCACGCAGTTCGACCGCTTGGGCCAGCAATTGATCGCGTTCGCCGACGACGAGCCGCAAGTGGTCCGCGGCCCGACGATCCAACCCTCCCTCTTGGAACTCGTGCGCTCGATGACGGCGATGGCGCTGCGGCCGTATCCGTTACTTGCTGCTGCGGTGATCGCCGTAGCCGCGATCGTCGTCGCGGCACAAGCTGCCGTACCCTACGCGTCACCCGCGCTGCGGTCATCGCTCGCATCGTGGCGGAGAGTCGTCGTGCCCGATTGGGTACCGCTGGCGTCGGCGTGGGTACTGGGCACTGCCTTGTGCGTCGTTGCCGTCACGATCAACCAGCGGTATTCCTCGGGACTGCCCCATTACCCGGACGCCGTGTCGTACATCTTCCAGGCAAAGATCTTTGCATCCGGCAACGTAACCGCGCCCGCACCACCCGTCGTCCCGTCGTTCGATTTCTTCTATCCGACGCTGACGCCGGTCGACGGCGGACGCTGGTCGACGGTGTTCCCGTTTGGGCATCCGATGCTGCTCGCGCCTGGCGAACTCATCGGCGCGGTATGGCTGGTGCCGGCATTGCTCGCCGAGTTCACTGCCGTGTTGCTGTTCCTGGTCGGACGGCGGCTGTACGGCGCTGGTACGGCGCTCGCCGCGGCGGCCCTCTTCGCCACGTCGCCGTTCGTCCTGATGCAATCGAGCAACTTCATGTCCCACAGCAGCGCGGCGTTCTATCTGCTCGCCGCGCTGGCGCTCATTTTCCTGCCGGCGCGTCACCGCCTTCCCGCCGCGCTGCTCGCCGGTGTCTGCTTCGGCCTGTTGTTCAACACGCGGCCGCTGAGTGCGGCCGCGCTGGCGCCTGCGTTCGCGCTGTTGCTGCTGATGCCACTCACTCGGCGCGAAACACAGGCCTGGCCGCGTGCGGGCGCCTTCGCGGCCGGCGCTTTGGCGCTGCTCGGCGCGTACTTCCTCTACAACCTTGCGACGACGGGTGACATCACCAGCAGCAATTACCAGGCGTGGAACGAATCGATGCTGGGCTTCGGCGGCCCGCATACATTGAGCGCCGGCCTGCAATACGATCAGAATAATCTCGCGTACTTGCTCCTCGTACTGCACGGCTGGCCGCAATTCGTCGGCCTGCTCTTCGTCATGCTGCCGTTCGCGCTTGGCACCACCCGTCGCGCCGACTGGTGGTGCCTGCTCGCGGCGTTGCCCGTGATCGCCGGCTACACGCTGTTCGGCGGCAGTGGCGTCATGCAAGGGCCGCGGCTCTGGTACGAAGCGGTGCCGTTCCTCATGCTCCTCACTGCGCGAGGTGGTGAGGTGCTGGTCGACCGCGTCTCCGGCGCGGTCGCGGCGTGGCGGGCACGAACAGCGCGACAGCCGGACGCAGCCGCCCGTACGGCGGGACGCGCTGCGGGTCTCGCCGTCGTGTACGGCTGCTTGGTCGCACTCATGTGCTGGAGCCTGTACGCGTGGCTGCTCGGCCGGCACGAAGGCTGGAGTGCCACGAGCGTTCCCGAGAACGCGGCCGCGTTGCGCGGCTACGATCGCGTCGACGACCGCATGCAGGTGCTGCTTGATCAGGCCGTACTCGACAACGCACTCGTCCTCGTCGAGCCCTGTCTGGACTGGGAATGCTACGGCTCGGTGTTCTGGATGAACACACCATCGCTCGACGGTAACATCGTGTTTGCGAGAAATCTGCCAGAACACAACCAGGCGCTCTTCCAGGCGTTCTCCGACCGTGGCGTGTACGTTGCCGACTACGCGGCGCGTACTCTCGTGCCGTTTGGCGAGAGCGGCGCCGGCCGGGCGCCGCTGGCATCAGAACTGGTTACCGAATCGGCTCTACCCTGATCTGCTAGTTCAACTGGTTGATCAACTGAAGCGCCGTCGGGGACATGCGCTGCACGACCATGTACGACCCGGTCGGCGGCTTGATCTCCAGCGTAAACGTGAAGTTCGGCGGGATCGTCGCGCCCGCGGCCGCCAGATCGACGTTGAGGCGGATCAGCTCTCCGGGTTCGAGCAGCGAGTTTGCGTTTCCGGTGACGACGGTCGTGGTATATGCGACGTCGTTCACGACGACGGTCTGGTCGATGTACGTGATGACGGTGCGGTTCGTCGTGGCCGTCGGGTCGAGGTTGACCGAATCGCCGCCGGCGGCCATCACCAGGTCGAACTGAACTGATTCGATCTGCGTCAGGCCGGGATTGGCGGTAGCAACAATGCCGCTGGAAAGCTCCATCGTGCCGCGCGTCTTGGCGAGGCCCGCGTACACCGCCTCCTTGCTTCGTTCTGAGCTAAACAGCCCCGTACTCAGCACGACGAACGCGAACACGGCGGCCACCACGACGAACGCGATAAGCACGATCGCCGTCTCGAGTCCGGTGATGCCCCGCTCGTCGCGCAGCGCTCCCAGAGCACGCCTGAGTCTCCGTATGATGACCATTAACCGCCTCCGTGCCCGATGCCGCGCTCCATCCCCGCCAGGGGTGGGTGCCAGCACCGTGCGCGCGTAGGTGTTACCCCTACTCCACGCCTGTATCATCGGCCGAAGGCATGCCCACTTTAGGCGCGGTTGGCCACGCCCGCGCGTTGTTAGGCGCAGCGCCCGCCGCAGATTCGCGGGCGCCGTTTGACAGATTCAAATCAGCTTCGATATAGTGTTGGGTGATGCCTGCCGCACGGCAGGTGTTCCCATGTTTGGAGGACTACGTGTACGCCCTCGTACAGACCGGTGGCAAGCAATACCGGGTGCAAGAAGGCCGCGCCATCAAGATCGAGCACATTGCCGGCGAACCGGGCGATACGGTCGAACTCGGCGAAGTGCTGCTGGTGGGCGATGGCGACGAGATCACGGTCGGCGCGCCGCTCGTGGCCGGTGCACGCGTCCTCGGCACGATCGCGGAGCAGGGACGCGACCGCAAGATTGTCGTCTTCAAGTACAAGAACAAGACGCGCGCCCGCAAGAAGACCGGCCACCGTCAGCACTTCACGCGCGTACGCGTCGACGACATCCTGGCAGCCGGCCAGGAACCGAAGCCGAAGAAGGAACGCACCACCACCGAAGCGGTAGCGGAAGCAGCTCCGAAGCGCGCCCGCGGCCGGAAGACGGCCGCCGCGGCCGAGACGCCCGCCGTCGAAGCGAGCGCACCGGAGACCGCGGAGGCTCCCCCGGCGAAGCCGAAGCGCGGACGCAAGAAGGCGGAGTAGGACATGGCACACAAAAAGGGCGTCGGCAGCTCGCGTAACGGCCGCGACAGCAACAGCCAGCGGCTCGGCGTTAAGCGCTCGGACGGCGAACTGGTACGGGCCGGCACGATCATCATTCGGCAGCGGGGAACGCGCGTCCACCCCGGCGTGAACGTCGGCGTCGGCCGCGACCACACACTCTTCGCGCTCGAACTCGGTACCGTAAAGTTCGAGCCGTACGCCAAGGGCCGCCGCAAGAAAGTCAGCGTCTACCCGCTCGAGATCGCGTCCGCCGCGGCCGAGATGCCGGTCGAGGAAGAAGCGGCGGCGGCTGCCGGCGCATAGCGGCGAATCAGAACGCACAGAGAGAGAACGAGATGAAAGAGAAAATTCACCCCGGCTACGTCGAATCCAAGGTTCACTGCGCGTGTGGCAACGCCTGGATGACGCGGTCGACCAAACCCGACCTTCACGTCGAGATCTGCAGCAACTGCCACCCGTTCTTCACGGGTCAGCAGCGCATCGTTGACACTGCCGGCCGCGTCGAGCGCTTCGCCAAGCGCCTCGAGAAGTCCGAAGCGGCGAAGAGCAAGAAGAAGTAACGGCGCAAGCCAGACACATGAGCGAGTGCGCGGGCGTACCCGCGCACTCGTCGTTTTTCCGCCGGGCGAGCGCGTGCTATGAACTGCACCATGATCTCGCTGGATGCTTGACTACGATGATGCTGATCGAGAACGCGCGCATCTGGAGCGCCGACCCCGCCGCCCCGTGGGCTGACACGGCCGTCGTGCGTGACGGGTGCTTCGTCTTCGTCGGCCGCCGTAGCGGCGCGAACGTTGACGGCGCGGCGGAAGTGTTCGATGCGGGCGGCCGTCTTGTCGTACCCGGATTCACGGATAGCCACGCGCATCTGCTGTTGACCGGTTTCGCCATGCATTCCGTCACCCTGAAGGGTGTGCGGACGGCCGAAGACGCCGCCCGGCTCGTCGCGGATCGCGCTGCCGCAGCGCCGCAAGGCACGTGGATACAAGGGCGCGGTTGGGACCAGAACGACTGGCCCGGTGCGGCGTTTCCTCATCGCCGGTTGCTGGACGCGGCCGCGCCGCATCATCCTGCTCTGCTCACGCACACTTCCGGGCATTGCGTTTGGGTGAACAGCGCCGCCCTCGCCGCCGCCGGCGTCACGGCAGCGACGGAGGCGCCGTTTGGCGGCGCTATCGATATCGGCGACGATGGCGAAGCGACTGGTATTCTCCGCGACACGGCGAGCGCCCTTGTAGCGCGCGCGGTGCCACCGCCGTCTCCAGACGATCGCATCACTGCGTTCAACGATGCGATCGCCCACGCACATAGTCTCGGTGTGACCGGCGTTCACGCGATGGATGCCGGCCGCGGCGAGTACCAGACGATGCTCGCGCTGCGCGACTCCGGCCGGCTGCGCCTGCGGATCCGGACGTTTCTCACGGCGACGCGTCTCGACGAGTGGTGCGAGCGCAACATCCGCACCGGCGACGGCGATGACATGATGCGCATCGGCGGCGTCAAGTTCTTCGCCGATGGTGCGCTTGGATCGATGACGGCGTGGATGCTCGAGCCGTACGCGGGCAGTCCAGATGTAGGTCTCGCGTTGCGACCCGCCGCGGAACTCGAAGCGAAGGTCCGTCAGTGCCTCGAACACGGACTCGCGACCGCCATTCACGCGATCGGCGACCGGGCGAATCGCGAAGTGCTCGACATCATCGAGCGCCTTCAGCACCTCGCACCGCAGCTGCCCCGCCGCATCGAACATGCGCAACTCGTCGACCCGCGGGATATCAGGCGTTTCGGTGCGCTCAACGTCACGGCTTCCGCGCAGCCCATCCACGCGACGCAGGACATGCACAAAGTCGATCGATCGTGGGGGGAACGCGGACGCACCGCCTATGCGTTCGCGACGCTCCAGCGCCTCGGCGCCAATCTTGCGTTCGGCTCTGATACGCCCGTCGAGACGATGGATCCGATCGCCGGGCTCCACGCCGCGGTCACACGCCGCAGTGCCGACGGCGATCCCCCCGGCGGCTGGCACCCGGGCGAACGCATCAGCATCGACGCAGCGATGGCCGCGTACACGTCTGGCTGCGCCCGCGCCGTCGCCGAAGCAGCGACGCTCGGCCGTATCGCACCTGGCTATCACGCCGATTTCGTTGTGCTCTCGGAGAACGTCTTCGAGTTGGCCGATCCGATGGACATCCTCAGCACCCGCGTAGACGTGACCGCGGTCGGTGGCAACATCGTCTTCCGCCGTGATGGCGCGTGAATCGCTCGCCGCGCCCACTCCACGTGCGCCGTTGCGATCTCTTCGCTGCACCCGCTAGACTCGATGCGACATCCCTGTCTTGAGGAGACCCTTGAAAGACTAATCCGGGCGGCAACGTGAGCGATTCGGTGCATTCTGCGCCAGTCGTACTGCGCCCTGGTTCACTCCAGGTCCACTCAAGCAACACGCTACCGACGCCCGGCCACGGATCTGTCCGTGGCCGTCGTGCGTCCGGAGGACGGGATGTTTCAAGCACACGGCATCAGCAAGCGCTTTGCGGCGCGTCCGATCATCAATGGACTGTCGTTCGTCGTGAACGCGGGCGAGCGTCTTGGCGTGGTCGGACCCAACGGGTGTGGCAAGACCACACTCCTCCGTATAATGGCCGGCGTCGAACCCACGGATGAAGGCAGCGTGACCGCGACCGGCTCTGCGGTTGGATACCTGCCGCAAGGATACGCTGACCGCACCGCTGACACGGTTGGCGAGGTATTCCCAGGGGCGTTCGCCTCCTCAATCGTCGAGGCGCGTGTTGAGCGGTTGTCCGCCGCGCTGGCGAATGCGTCTGACCCCGTCGTAGCCGAAGCACTGAGCGAGGAATACTCCTCCGCGCTACTCGGGCTCGCGGAAGCGTCGTCGCGCGGCGGACCACGCGATGTCTGGCGCGTACTGCAGCTCCGAGCGATCGTTCCAAACGAACTGCTCGGCACACTCAGCGGCGGCGAACAGACGAAGCTGGGGCTGATCGACCTCGTCGCCGCGCAGCCCACGGCGTTGCTGCTCGATGAACCCACGAACAATCTCGACATCGATGCGATCGCGTGGCTTGACGCGTACTTGCGAGCGTTTGCCGGTGCGGTGATCCTGGTCTCGCACGACCGCGCGCTGCTTGACGACCACGCGACGAGCACTCTGGAGCTCGATCCGGCCACGGGCACCGGCGAGGTGTTCGCGGGCGACTACACGACGTGGGTGGCGGAGAAAGCGCGTCGCGCGGACGAGGCGTGGACGCGCTACCGCACGCAGCAAGCGCGCGAGCGGCGTGTGATGCAGGAGGTCCGCGATATCAAGGCCACAGCCGCGCGACGCGAACGCGGCAGCCGGAACGATTTCTACCGGCGGAAGGCGAAGAAGGTGGCGCGTCGTGGTGTGGTACTCGAACGCCGCCTGACGCGCGAACTCGACGCAGAGCGCCTCGACAAGCCGCTGCGCCGCGCGTATGCATTGAAGACAGCGCTGGCGCCGGCGGCGCGATCCGGCGATCGCATGCTGGGCGCATCATCGCTGACGATTGCGGCGGGTGGCCGGACGCTGCTTGCGGATGCGGAGTTGCAGATCGGGTGGGGCGAGCGCATTGTGCTGTTAGGCGCGAACGGCGTGGGCAAGACGTCACTGCTACGGGTGCTGGCCGGCGAAGCCAGGGCGCAGCGGGGCGACGTGCGGCTGAGCCCGTCGACGCGCATCGGCTACCTGCCGCAGAACGAACACATGGACGATGGCGCGCATGGCGACCAGACGCCGCTCGCCGTGGTCCGCGCTGCTTCGGAGCTGTCGGAGACGGAAGCGCGGCGATTCCTCCACCGCTTCCTGTTTAGCGGCGACGATGCGCTGCGTCCGGCGGCGAGGCTTAGCTACGGCGAGCGGCGTCGGTTGGCGTTGGCGTTGGTTGTGCTGAGTGGCGCGAATCTGCTGCTGCTTGATGAACCGACGAATCACCTCGATCTGCCGTCGCGCGAGGCGTTCGAGTCGGCGCTCGAACAGTACGAGGGAGCGATGCTCTGCGTCACGCACGATCGCTACTTCATCAATCGCTTCGCGCAGAGGCTGCTCGTCATTGATGAAGGGCGCCTCTCCGATGTCTGAGTTCGCTATGTAGGCCCGCGCTTGACCGCGAGAGCCGTAGCGTCGATGCTTCGGAAGTGAGCGAACCCGCCATTCACTGCGCAGGACTCGCGAAGTCGTATGGCGCCGTCCGCGCCCTCGACGGCGTCGATCTGACGATGCCGGCGGGCACGATCTACGGCTTTCTCGGCCCCAACGGCGCCGGCAAGACGACGACGATCAAGGTGCTGCTCGGACTCGCGCACCAGAGCGGCGGACACTGCAGCATTTTTGGCGTGCCGGTGGAGCAGTACAGCGCCGCCGCACGCCGCGAAGTCGGCTACCTGGCGCAGGACCCGTCGTATCCGCGATGGATGACGGGACGCGAGGTGCTCGAGTTTGTCGGTGCGCTGTATCCCACGGCAACGCGATCGATCGCCGAGCGCACGGAAGAGGCGCTGAAGCTCGTTGATCTTGGCGGTGCGGCGCACAGGAAGTGCGGAGAGTACTCGGGCGGCATGCGCCAGCGCCTTGGCATCGCGCAGGCGCTGATGGGCGACCCGCGCCTGGTGATTCTCGATGAACCGTCGTCGTCGCTGGACCCGATCGGCCGGCGTGATGTGCTGGACATCTTGCGACTGCTGCGCGAACGCGGCATCTCCGTCTTCTACTCGACGCACATCCTCGACGACGTCGAGCGCGTCGCTGACCACATCGCCATCATGAAAGATGGGCGCGTCGTCCGCGAAGGAGACATGCGCATGCTGATGGCCGTGTCTCAAGGCCGTTTCCGGCTGACCGTCGAAGCGCCGGCGGACGGTATCAAGCAGCGCCTCGAAGCGTTGCCCTGGGTGACGGGCACGGATCCGGCAGAGGCCGAAGCGGGCCGCATCGCGTTGTTCGTCGATGTCGATGATGCCGAACACGCCAAGCGCGCTTTGCCGCGGGCAGTCGTTGAAGCGGATCTCGTGCTGATTGGCTGTGAGCCGGCGCGCGACCGGTTGGAGGACATTTTCCTTGAATCCATCACCGGCGGTGACTGAGGTTCCAGCAGCCTCGGGTGGTTCGAATGTGTTTGCGATACCGGGCTTCGGCGTGCTTCTCAGCAAGGAACTGCTCGAAGCCACCCGGTCGAAGCGGATGCTGATCTTCCTCGTCATCATGACGGTTGCCGTCGCGCTCTTTCCGATCATCGGTTACTTTCGGCTCGACTACTTTGGCGACGGCGCGCGGCACAGTATCCCCACCGACGACATGGAAGGATTGACCGCGGGCGCGTTTGGCGTCGTGGGATACCTCGGCTCGCTCTTCATCATCGCCTCGACGGTTGACGCTGTCTCGCGCGAACGCGCGTTGGGTATCTCGGCGTGGATCGTAACCAAACCAGTGTCTCGGACGGCGTATCTCCTCGCGAAGGCAATGGCTCACACGATCGTCGGGGCTGTATCGATCGTCATCGTGCCGCTCGTCGTCTGGTTCGTCCTGATGATGTTGTTCTTCACCGATGTGCCACTGCAGCGGCCGTTCGTGGGTCTGCTGATCTTGCTGCTGGAGATGGCGTTCATCTCGTTCCTTAACGTCTCGCTCGGCGTGCCTTTCCGTTCGGTGCCGCCCATCGCAATCGTCTCGCTCGCGTTCTGGTTCGCGCCCAGCTTCCTGCCGGCGATACCCGCGCTCGAATGGACGTATCAGGTACTGCCGGCGTATTTGCCGCTGGCAGGCGCTGCCTGGGCGGCGGGCGAACCATACGAGAAGCTGTTCGTGCTGATTCCGCTGAGCAGCGCGATCATCGGCGTCGTGACATTCTTCGTCGCGCTGGTCTGGTTCGAACGACAGGAATTGTAGGCGAGCGAAAACGCGAACGCGGTGACGTCACCGCCACCGCGTCGGAATCGCAAACGTGGCGTTCTCTACAGGCTGTACTGCTCCCTGCCCTCGTAGACGGCCATCGCCTCGTCGACGCCGCGGCCGCCGTAGGTGATCGCGCTGATCGCGTTCGTCATGCGGACGGCCTGCGCCAGCGACTTCTGGTGGATGTTGCGGCCGGTGGCGCTGCCGCTGGCGCCGGAGATGTTGATCTGATCGTGCAGCGTCTGCAGGAACTTGCGCTCGTCTGTGCTGGATCCGCCAGCGGTGATGACGCGCGTGCGCCCGGCCGCCTGCACCGCTTCCTTGAAGGCTTCGGCTGGCGATCCTTCCTTCGGCTTCGGGTAGTTCACTTTGCAGAAGTCAGCCCCGAGTACTGCGCCAAGTCCCGTCGCGCCGGCGATCAGGTGCGGATCCTGCTCTTCGGCGACGGCCGTGCCGCGCGGGTAGATCCAGAGTACCGATACGAGGCCGTTGCGGTGCGCGTGCATGCATGCCTGCGCCGCGTCGCGCATCTGCTCCGACTCGTACTCGCTGCCGAGATACACCGTGTAGCCGACGCCAACGATATTCAGACCGGCTTCGCGCAGCGTGATCGCGTCGTCCACGGACACCCACGAAAGGCTCTGCGGGTCGCGCTGCGATGTCTTGATCAGGTGCGACTTCGAGTTGAGTTTGACGAGATACGGCACCGACGCGTAGTCGCGGCCGTAGCGGGCGATCAGCCCGAACTGCGTCGCGTAGCAGCCGATGATGCCGTCGCAGGCGATGCGGAAGAGATGCTCGGGGCTGGCGTCGTCGGCGTGGATCGCCTCGCCGGAACTGAGCTTGCCATAGAAGTCGTCGTTGAGGTGCTCGACCTTCTGGTCGCCGGCGAAGAGCATCAGATTGCCGGTGCCCTTCGTCATCGTCTGGAAGTTCTGTTCGTAGCGGCCCTGCTGCGCCGATGGTACGTCAGCCGGAACGTCGATCTTCGTCAGAAGCTGCGTCATCTCACCCCTCCGCTCCGGCGCCGTGGCGCCGGATCCTTCGTATGGATATCGGCCCCCATCATCCCTGCTGAAGCCTCGATCTTCAAGTCTGCGCGCCTTCGGACATGAGAAGGGCCGCTCTACTGAAGCGGCCCTCTCGCGTTCCAAATCTGAGCTTTTATCCTCCGCGCGCCATCTTGCGAAGGCGCGCCACACGCTCCTCGACAGGCGGGTGGGTGCTGAAGAGCTTGCCGAAGTTGGCGCCGCCGAAGCCGGCCAACGGGTTGACGATGAACATGTGCGCCGCCGCCGGGTTGACCTGCATCGGCCGCAACGTGGCGCCCTGGTGCAGTTTGAGCAACGCGTCGGCGAGCGCGTCCGGGTCGTGCGTCGTCAGCGCGCCCGTGCGATCCGCCTCGTACTCACGCGTGCGCGAGATGGCGAGCTGGATCACCGTCGCGGCGATCGGCATCAGGATAATCGCGACGAGCGCCAAAAGCGGGTTGCCGCCGCGGTCGCCTCCGCCGAGGCCGCCGAAAATCATCCGGAACTGCATCACGTTCGCGATCATGGCGATGGCGCCGGCAAAGACGGCGACGATCGAGCCGATCAGGATGTCGCGGTTGCCGACGTGGCCCAGTTCGTGGGCCATCACGCCGCGCAGCTCGCGGTCGTCCAGCAGGTCCATGATGCCGGTGGTCGCGGCGACGACAGCATGCTTCGGGTTGCGGCCGGTCGCGAAGGCGTTCGGCGACGGATTGTCAACGATGTAGACCTTCGGTTGCGGTAGATCCGTCAGCGCGCGCACTTCATCGACGATGCGGTGCAGTCGCGGATTTTCCTCGCGCGTGACTTCTTTCGCGCCGGCCATGCGAAGCGCCAGCGAGTCGGACTTCCAGTACGCGAAAATGTTGATCGCGCCGGCAATAACGAGGAAGACGATGACGCCCGCCCAGCCGCCGAGAAACAGATACCCCAAGCCTGCCAGGAGGCCCGTCAGGACACCCATCAGCAATATGGTCTTGGCGTTAGCGCCCATTGTGGGTAAACCCTCTTTCCTTCGCGTCCGGTGAATGCGCCGGGCGTCACAACCAGTGTAGCAAGTAGCCCGCTCACATTGCGCCGTGCCGCTTCCGCGGCGTGGTTGGCGGCGAGGCCTCGAAGGTGATCGCCGGACTGTCAGTGCGCCGCGGAACACAGAACCCGTGTCGGACGTCGATATCCTATGGCGATGAGGCATGTTCGTCTACCGGCGCTCGCATTCGTCGTCGTGGCACTGTTCGCCTGCGGACAGCCGTCCGAATGCGACGGCGCATCCGACTGCCCCGGCCCGACACTTTCCCCATCGACCCTGACCGCGTTTGCCCGCATCACGCCCTCAATCACGCCCCAGCCCAGCGACACCGCGACGCCGTTGCCGACATGGACCCGTACTCCCCTCCCGTCAACGGAGGTTCCCACGTTCACGCAGGCGCCGCCACCCACAGGCACCCCGTTGCCGGGCTTCGGCCGCACAGGCATCAGCGGCATCGTACTCGTCGGCCCACAGTGTCCCGTGGTGCGCCAGGGTGAAGAGTGCCCCGACCAGCCACTCCAAGCAGACATCGATGTCTACGACGCGTCAGGCACCTTCGTCGTGCGCGTGCGTTCCGATGAGTACGGCGAGTTCTTCGTCGAGGCACCGGCGGGCGACTACCGCCTGGAACCACGGTCGCCGGGCGTATTCCCCACCTCCTCACCAATCGACGCAACTGTGATCGATGGCTTCACGACGCGGGTCATCGTGCAATACGACAGCGGCATCCGCTGAGGCCCGGTGCGAGTTGACGCGTACAAGCACCGCCGACGCTCGTGGTACGATTTGCCCGGTAGTTCCTGTCGCCCGTGAAAGGAGGAGAAATGCAGGGAGCAGGGACAGGAGAAGTAGGCCTGTTCATCGACCTGGAAAACATTCGGTACAGCTTTTTGAACGTGTATCAGATCGAACCAAACGTCTCAGCTTTTATCGACAAGGCAAGGAAGCACGGTCGCGTATCCGTCGCGATGGCGTACGCCGACTTCAATGAGCACCCGCAGTGGGTACGCCGCGGCCTCGACGTCGCGGGCATAACGGCGCGCGATGTGCCGGTGCGCCGCTTCATCCGCGACGGGCAGGAGCGGCTGAAAAGCTCCGCCGACCTCCACATGCTGATGGACATCATGGAGACGGCGCTCGACCGCCCGCAGGTCGGGACATACGTCCTGATGACGGGCGACTCGGACTACATTCGCGTCATCACGTGGATCAAGAACCGCTTCGACAAGCGCGTGATCATCTCTGGCGTGCCGGGGACGATCAGCGTTGATCTCGTGGCTGCCGCGGGCGAAGCGGATCATCTCGTAGCGGAGCACGGCGTCGTCACGGACTCACTGCTTGAATCCGTGCAGGCGATCGCCATTATGGTAAAACGCAGTTTGCCGCCCACGGGCTTTTGGACGATCAAGTTGATCGATCAGTGGTCACGCGACAGCCGCAACGGCGTACCAGGGTCGGACCCCGACAAGTCGAACGCGATCTCATACATGCTGAGAAACGGCCTGATGCGCCGCTACAAGACGGTAACTGATGTGCGTGAAGTGACAATCAGCGAGCTTAACGAGACGCACCCGATGGTGCACCAGATCATTCTTTCATGCGGGCTGGAGCTCGATCCGGAGCCGCTACGGTGTCCCGCCTGTACGACCCGCAACGCAGCGGAGGCGGATGCGTGCTGCAACTGCGGTCAGCCGATCACCGTCGAAGAAGAGCAGGTCGAGCAGGCATAAACATCGATACAGGGGAACTACCAGAACGGGCCGCCAATCGGGCGGCCCGTTCGCGTCGCGGTGTGAACGGAGCGCCGAATGCCACTAACGTTCGTATTTGCGCCGTCGTCGCTCCGGCGCAGCGGCGGGGTCACGCGGCGTGGTTGGCGACAGGAGCGGCAGGCGCAGCATCCGGCGGCGCGTCTCCAGCGCCGTGGGCTGCGGGTACTGAACGCGCGGGTGGTAGACCGCGCGCATCGTCGCCTTGAACGACTCGGCGATGGTGCGAAGATCGCGCAGCGTCAGGTCGCTGTCGTCCAGCTGTCCTTCGGACACCCGCTCGGCGATCACCTCGTCCACCATCACGTCGATGCGCTCGGGCGATCGATCGGGACTGCTGCGCACGACCGCTTCCGTGGAGTCGGCAAGCATGACGATCGCCGTTTCCTTCGACTGCGGGCGCGGACCAGGATACTGAAACAGCGCTGGATCGATCGAGGGGTCACTCTCGGCCGCCTTGCGATAGAAATACGCGACGAGCCGCGTGCCGTGATGTTCGGGTATGAATGCCTGCACGCGCGCAGGCAAACGCTCGCGCCGGACGAGTTCCATGCCGCGGCTCACGTGCTGCTGAATCACTTCGGCGCTGTCTTCGGGCGTCATCTCGTCGTGCGGGCTGTCGCCGCCCATCTGATTCTCGATATACATGCCGGGCTGCAGGATCTTGCCGATGTCGTGGTAGTAGCAGCCGACGCGCGTCAGCAGAGCGTCGGCGCCGACGAGATCGGCCGCGCGCTCGGCAAGGTTGCCGACGATCACGCTGTGATGGAACGTCCCGGGCGCTTCATCCTGTAGACGCCGCAGCAGCGGTGCATTGAGCTGCGACAGTTCCATTAACTGCACGCGCGTGGTAACACCGAACATCATGCCGACCGTGACGAACGCCCCCGCCGCCAGCACGCCGGAGCTGACACCGCCGATGCCTGTAACGAGTGCCATCCAGACGAGATCTGACGCTTCGCGGTTCGGATCGATGAACCACGTCGACACAAGCACAACGTACGAGGCGGCCGCGACGGCGATCCCGGCCGTCAGGTAACGGTTGAGCCTGTCCGCCCGATGGACCAGGTAGACGCCCACCAGCGGCCCGATCGCGTACATCAGCATCAGCCGGAAGGTCTCGATCGAGGTGACGGATGCGACGAGCGAAACATCCGGTATGAGCACGCTGATCAACGAGACGAGTACGCCCGTCAGCACTGCCACGACGACCGCGATCTGCGAATCGAGGAGCGCCGCGATGAGGATCGGCGCGGCCGCGACGGGTAGCACGTACGCGAGGAACTGGCGGCTTTCATCGGGCAGTACGAGTGGCAGGTAGAACTTGGCGACGAGCAGCGGCAGCATCGTCACGGCCGCGAGCGCGATGAGGTGGCGTTCGGACGTGACGCCGCGCGGCTGCAGCGTGAACAGGTAGCCGGCGACGACGATCGCAGCGACCACCGAGATGATGACTACAGCGATCACGTTGCGCCACTCGACGCTGCGCGAAAGCAGCCCTGCCATCCGGAGCTTCTCGATGGCCACTTCGTCCACGCGCTGGTCGACGCTCAGGATGACGTCCCCGTTCTCCACGTTCACTCGCTGGACCGGCACCGCGCTTCGGGCGGCCTCTCGCGCCTCCGCGGTCAGCGCTTCGTCCACGACGAGTGTGGACGCGATGAGCGGGCGCACCAGTTCGGCCGCCAGCAGCGCTTCGTCGGCCCCAAACTGCGGTCCGATCAGCGAGTCGACAGCATCTTTGGACTGCGTCACGGCGACCTCATCGAGCGATACGCCAAGCTGATCATTGAGGACGCGCCGGCCTTCGTCCACGACCGCCTGCCAGCGTTCCCCATCTAACGCGATCACCGTATCAACCGCTCGGGGCGTCAGTTCCTCGTCGGCCAGTGAATCGCGCTTGCGCACATCGTCAGCGATCCCGCGAATCTGCGTAACCTGTGCGGTCCTCCGGCCGTACGCCTCGAGCTGCTGAGCGCGCACGTCCGGGTCGTACACCAGCGACGGCCGTACGGCGGCGGCGGCTTCCTCGCGCCGCTGCTCGGTCAGAAAGTCGCTGACGAAGGACACGGCCTGCGGCGAACGCACAGTGCGCGCTGCGATATCGTCCACACGGATATTGAGCTGGCGTGGGAAAATCGGAAACAGCGCGATGACCAGCAGCGCCGCCAGCGCGATGCCGAAGACGGCCGCCGTCGCAAGCGGGATCTGGCGTGATGCGGTGCTATGGAGCATGAGCCACCATCGGCCCACATGATAGCAGCGGTCACGCCCCCTTACGCCGCGTTGTCGAGTGCGTGCGGATTCGCGATGTGTGCGCGAAGCTCCGCCGCGAAGCGATCAGGCTCGCGTACTGCCAGCCAAAAGCGGCGCACGGCGATTCGGCGTGGCCAGAGTCGTGTCGTCCAGGCGTGCGCCAGTTCGACTTCGACGAATCGGCCGCCATGGCTGCACGCGATCCGGTCCTCGAAGTTCGTCGAGAGGCCCCAGCGGTATCGCCAGCGTGGCCTCGGGTCGATAGGTGTCACCGCGACGATGTCAGACAGTGGGAGCGATGCGTTGAAGAATCCCTCGAAGCGGATCGACAGCGTCTCGCCGTCAATCTCGACGTGACTGTCACTCATCGCGACTGAAAACGTCGTCGCCATCGCCGCAAACCCCAGTACCACGAGCATGCCAAACATCGCGCGCTGATACTCGTCCGGCGTGCCGTCTGTCAGCGCCGGGTATACGGCCATCAGGCCGAAGACCACCACGGTGAGCACGAGTACCTTCATCGGCACCCGGAACCAGTGCGGGTCGGCGAAATGAAATCGTTGAATCATGGTCAAAGTGAAGGCGTCGCGGCCACACGTCTTTGCACGCCAACCGGCGGCGGCTTCACCTACGGTATCGACCCGCCGACGCCGGATGCGCAGAGCCTGCGCACCCAAAACGAACAGAAATACACCGCCCTCGCTGTGCGTCCGTGGTGAGTCGCGCTAGAGACCGCTTACCATCAGGCGCGGCATCCTGATCGTCGGCGCGGCGCTGCCGGCGAGCCACGTCAGGTCGCTGCCGACCGCCTCGATATCGCGCAGCATGTCCTTGAGGTTGCCGGAGACGTTGATCTCCGTCACCGGATACGTCATCTCGCCGTTCTCGATCCACATACCCCCCGCGCCTCGCGAGAAGTCGCCGGTCGTCTGGTTGATGCCGAAGCCCATCAGATCCGTGAGATACAGTCCGTCGTCGACCGAGCCGACGATGTCCGCCGGATCCGACTCGCCCGCCTCGAAGATCAGATTGCCACCCCCGATGCTGATCGCGTCGCCCGTGCGCGATGCGCTGCCGGTCGTGCGACGGCCCGTCCGGCGCGCGTAGTAGCTGTCGAACAGAAACTGCTCGAACACGCCGCCCGCAACGAGCGAGTTGCGGCGCGCGCGCACGCCTTCACCGTCGAACGGGCGCGAGCCGAGCTGTCCCGGCAGCGTCGCGTCGGAGACGATGTTCACGAGCGGCGACGCCAGCGGCTTGCCCTCGAAGTCGGCGAGGAACGTCGAGCGCTTGAACAGCGCTTCGCCGCTCGCGGCGTTCGATACCGTGCCGGCGAGTCCGGCGGTGATCGTCGGATCCCAGACCACCGGGACTTCGCGCGTCGCGACCTTGCGAGCGCCGATCTTGCGAACGGCGCGGGCGGCCGCGCGCTGTCCGACTTCCTCGGCGCTGGCGAGGCGATGAAACATGCGCTCGGCGCTGAACCAGTAGTCGTTGCGCTTTTTGCCGTCGGCGTCATCGGCCATCACCTGCACGCTGAAACTGGCGGCGGTGTACGGATAGCTGCCGCAGAAGCCGAGGCTGTTCGCCAGCACGAGGAGCCCGCGCTCGGCGCCGAACTCGGCGCCCTCGGAGTTGTTGATGCGCTTATCGAAGTCGAACGCCGCTTGCTCGGCGCGCAGCACGATGTCCTTCATCTCATCGACGGTGAGTGACTCGATGCGCTCGTCGTAGAGCTGTAACGCCATGCCCATGTCGAGCGCGAGATCTTCTTTCGCGGGCAATCCGGCGAACTCGTCCGGTTCGCTGATCTTCGCCAGTTCAACCGCGGTGCGCGTCATCTCGTCAAGCGCGCGCGGCGTCAGGTCGGACGTATTGCAGACGGCCGTGCGCTTCTCCTTGATGACGCGGATCGAGACGTAGCGCGACCCCGCTTCCATCAGCTTCTCGAGTTCGCCCATGCGTACCGTCACGGTCGACTCGACGCCGCTGCGGACGTAGACGTCGACCTCGTCGGCGCCGAGCGAGCGCGCCTTCTCGACGATGTCGCTGGCGACGGAGTGCAGGTCTTCGTTCATCAGATCGCCGTGCCGCCGACCGTCATGCCGCTGATCAGGGTTGTCGGGATGCCGACGCCGACGGGCACCGACTGGCCGTCCTTACCGCAGGTCCAACGCCCATCGCTGAGTTTGAAGTCGCTGCCGACGGCGGTGACTTTGCGCAGCACGTCGGGGCCGTTGCCAATCAGGTTGACGTTCCGGATCGGCGCCGTCACCTTGCCACCCTCGATCATGTAGCCCTCCGTGACGCTGAACACAAAATCGCCGTTGCTGATGTTCACCTGGCCGCCGTTGAACGCCACGCAGTAGATGCCGCGGTCCACCGAGCGGATAATGTCGTCGGGCGACGACTGGCCGGCGAGCATGTAGGTATTCGTCATCCGCGGCATCGGATGATGCTTGAACGACTGGCGGCGGCCGTTGCCGGTGGGCTTGACGCCGAAGTGCGACGTGCTCATCCGGTCCTGGATGTAGCCGCGCAGCACGCCGTCCTCGATGAGCACGTTGTAGCCCGGGGCGTTGCCTTCGTCGTCGACGTTGATCGAACCGCGGCTGTCGCGGATCGTGCCGTCATCGACGACGGTGCAGAGTTCTGACGCGACGATCTGGTTCATCGAGTCGCTGTAGTTGCTGGTCTTCTTGCGGTTGAAGTCCGCTTCGAGGCCGTGGCCGATCGCCTCGTGCAGCAGGATGCCGCTGTCGCCCGACGCCAGCACGACGGGAAACGTGCCGGCGGGCGCATCGATCGCCGATTGCAGGACGACGGCCTGGCGCGCCGCTTCTGCGGCCACTGTTTCCGGCGAGTGCTCATCGAAATACGTCATGCCCATCCGGCCGCCGCCGCCCCAACGCGCGGTCTGGCGGTTGCCGTCGCGCTCGGAGAGGCAGGCGACGTTGAAGCGCACGAGCGGCTGCACGTCGCCGGCGATGCGGCCGTCGCTCGTCACGATCATCACGTGCTTAAGTTCGTCGATGAAGTTCACGTCCACGCGCGCGATGCTCGGATCGAAGCCGCGGGCGGCGACATCAGCGCGGCGGATCAGATCCACCTTGTCGGCGGGTGCGACGTCCACGGTGCTCGCTTCGGGCGCGTAGTAGTTCGCCGACTCAAAGTGCATCACGTCGACGGGCGGCGCCGTATCGCCACGCGACGCGATGCGGGCGGCCGTGTCGGCGGCGCGGCGCATGGCGTCGCGGCTGAGGTCTTCGGTGTAGGCATAGCCGATCGCGTCGCCCTGCAGCACGCGGATGCCGACACCCTGTGTGGTGCTGCGGCTGGCGGTCTTCACGGCCTGCTGCTCGAACGTGATGTTCGAGCCCTGGCGATGTTCGAAGAACAACTCGGCATGCTCGCCGCCGCGGCTCATCGCCAGCCCCAGCAGGTCGGCGCAGATGCTGCGGTCGATGCTGTAACGGCTGCTGAAGAACGATTCGGACAGTTGTCCGCTGTCAGTCATGGGGTGTGTGCCTCCGGTCGGGTGAGGGATGTGCGTGCCTTCATGATAGCAAGGGGCTCGGGGCGAGCCGTGAGGGAAGTGCCGCGATACTGAACCCGGCGGATCGCCTACGGCGTCAGCAACCGCCCCGCCTCGCGGTCGTAGGCATGGAAGGCGGGCAAACTGAAATCTCGCAAGAAGAACGAAGGATCGTCGACGCCGCGCGGAACCAACAGTCGAGCAATGCTCGCACCGACCGCGCTTGCGAGGGGTTCGGCCGTGATCGGGTCAGTGGCGATGCTGACCAAAGCATTCGCGACGACTTCCACGTCCGCGTCGCATGCCTCTGTCAGGCGTTCGGCAGCGTCTATCCTCGCCGGAATGGGTAGCGCGGCGTCCAGCAATTCCGCGATCGATTGTTGAATCGTATGGTTCATGCGCCAAGCGTACCCATTCCCAATCCGCGTTGCCTAACGCAAGGCGTCCGGCGGGGACTGTCGGGGAAGTGCCGCGATCGCGTAGGCTCACGGCATGACTGAAGCGCAGGAGTTCAACTTCGGCCCGGCCGCTCTCGAGGAGCAGATCGTCTTCGGCGCGTGCCGCCCCGGCGATGGCGATAGCCGTCGTCTCGAACGCATCGGCGCGCATGTGCCGCGCTGGATCACGTTCATGAAGTCGCAGGGGATCGAGCGGGTCGTTTGCCTCCTGCCCGATGCCGACCCGATGCTCGATAGCTACCGGAAGGCGTTCGGACCGCAGCACGTCCTGCACGAGCCGGTCGTGGACTACACGCTACCGAGTGGCGCTCAGCTCGAAACGATCCTGTCATTTCTCCGCGACGCTGACCGCAGCGGAAACCGTGTCGTTGTGCATTGCGCGGGCGGTGTGGGGCGTACGGGCGTGGTGCTGACGGCGTGGCTGATAGCGGGACGCGGTCTTCGGCGAGAGGAGGCCGTGGCGGCCGTGAAGGGCGCGGGCGCGCAGCGGAATCCGCATGAAGCCGCGCTTGCCGGCGGCGCCACCACGTCGGCGATCGAGGCGCTGTTGGATGGTTGCGGCGGTGACGGTCGCGCGTAGCTTCCCCAGTCCCCAGTCCCCCTACGCACCCGCCATCACCGCACCTTCCGCGCCACAAACGTAAAACTCTTCGGCCAGATCAGGGCGCCGGCGGTGTCGAGCGCCGCGACCGTGCGCGACGACGCGGCGGCGGCGCGGAGCCGCGAGCGCCACGTGGGCAGCGGCCGTTCGGCGGCGACGGCGAGCATGATCGCCGCTTCGTAAGGCGTGGAGGGTTGGTGCGGCCGCAGGAAGTCGGCGACGCAGTAGCGCAACCAAAAGACGGAGTCGACGAAATGGACATAACGTACCTGCACGACGCGCAGTCCCTCGGTGCGCAGCAGCGACTTGAGCGCGCGCGGGCGATAGATGCGCACGTGGCCGCCCGGCGTCGTGCGGTAGCTGCGCGAGAGCGCCCAGTACGCCAACTCCGTGAAGTGTGATGGCACGGCGCCGTGCAGCAGGCCGCCCGGTGCCAGCACGCGCGACAGCTCGCGCACGGCGCCGCGATCGTCGGGGAGATGCTCGAGCGTCTCGGTACAGATGACCGCGTCGAACGCGGCATCACGAAAGGGGAGCCGCGTTGCGTCGGCGGCGACCAAATCGACGCGCGCATCGCTGATGCGCTCGCGCGCCTTACGCAGCTCCCCCGGATCGTAGTCGACGCCGACCGAGAACGCGCCGCGCCGCGCCGCTTCGAGGATGTGCCGCCCGTCGCCGCAGCCGACGTCGACGACGCGTGCGCCGAGGCGACGGGGCAGCAGTTCCAGCCGGATGCTGAGTTTCGCTGAGGCGATCTCAGGCACGGCCCACGATCCTTAGAATCATGTCATCCGCATGCCGTCGAGATGGCCGAGATCGTTGAGGCGCCAGATCGCTCGCCTGGTGCCGTGCGCGCGGACGGACGTGATCGACGCGTTGAAGCAATAGAACGGGAAGTCTGTGCTCAGCCCGAGGATCTCGCCGATGTACGACTGGATGACGCCGCCGTGACAGGCGATCGCCACCTTCTTGCCCGGATTGTCGGCGATAATCTGGTCGATGGCGCCGACGATGCGCTTCCGGAACGGCGCGCTCGCTTCGGCGCCGGGAAGGTTGTCCCACGTCGGGTCCGCCTCGAATCGGCGCTTGATGTCGTCGTGCGTGACGCCCTTCGGCAGGACGATCTCCGGTGCGGGCGCGGCGCCTTTCATCGGCTCGTTGATCTCCTGCAGATCGTCGACGACCGTGATCTCGTGACCAGTGATCTTGGCGATTTCGAGGCCCGTGTTGTAGGCGCGTTGCAGCGGGCTGGCATAGATCGCGTCGACGCCGTACGCCGCCATCCGCGCGCCGAGGCGTCGCGCCTGCTCCTCGCCGGCCGGCGTCAGCGGCGGATCGTGGCTGCTCGGCTTGCCCTCGACGCGGGCGGCGTTGCTGGCCGACTGACCGTGACGAATCAGGTAGAGGCGCACGGCGTCACGATTGTTCAGGAGCAGGATGTCCTGGAAGTAGTACGCCATCGGGTCGATCGGCGCGGGAACGGTCGCTGGATTGCGGTCCGGATCCTTCATCGTGGTCATGCGGGCAAGGTAAGCGGGGCGCTGTGTTGGGGCAATGGGAAGTGGGCAATGGGAAGTGGGGAGGCGGGTGCGGTCGCCGCCTGCTTGCGGCGTCAATTCTGTCCCGCGCCAACCAAACACCAGACGCTCAGTCGCAGAGTCTTAGCCTTAGCCGTGTCCGCCGCGCTACACTGGAGCACAATCTTCATCATCCCGCTGCACATTACAGGAGGGTCATCTTGGCTCACGAAGTTGTCATCGTAAACGCCGTGCGGACGGCGATGGGACGCCGCAACGGGATGCTTTCGGGCACTCACCCCGTCACGCTCGGCGCCAAGGTGCTGCGCGCCGTCGTCGACCAGGTCGGCGTCGACCACGCGCTCGTCGGGGACGTCGTCTTCGGCAACGTCTCGCAGGTGGGCGAGCAGGCCGCGAACATCGGCCGCAACGTCGTCCTCGAAGCGAACTTTCCGATCGAAGTGCCGGGCACGACCGTTGACCGGCAGTGCGGCTCGGGCCAGCAGGCGATCCACTTCGCCGCAAACCTCATCGCTGCTGGCGTGGTCGATGTTGCCATCGGCGGCGGCGTCGAGGTGATGTCCCGCGTGCCGATGGGCTCGAACTTCAAGGTGGCGGGCTTCCCGTTCACGGACCACATGCGCGAGGCGTACGACCTGACGAACCAGGGCGTCGCGGCGGACAACATCGCGCGCAAGTACGGCATCACGCGCGAGCAGCTCGACCAGTTTGCGCTCGAGAGCCAGAACCGCGCGAAGGCCGCGCGCGACGGCGGCAAGTTCGAGAAGGAAATCCTCGGCATCGACGTTGAGCACGAGGGTGTGCAGGGCGTCTTCAAGGTCGACGAGGGCATCCGCGACAGCACGCTCGAGAAACTCGGCTCGCTGCAGCCGTCATTCGGCGAGGACGGCCTGCACCACGCCGGCAACTCCAGCCAGATCACCGACGGCGCGGCCGCGGTGCTGATGATGTCCGCCGAGAAGGCGAAGGAACTCGGACTCAAGCCGCGCGCGCGCATCGTCGCGCAGGCCGTCGTCGGTTCTGACCCGCACCTGATGCTCACCGGCCCGATCACCGCGACGCCGGCGGTGCTGAAGAAGGCGGGGCTGACGATCGGCGACATCGACCGCGTCGAGATCAACG
>CAZRHH010000048.1:0-21267 GCA_964599885.1 uncultured Dehalococcoidia bacterium
CGAGGGCGCTGATCGGCTCGTCGCAGACGATGAACTCCGGTTCGACCGCGAGTGCCCGCGCGACCCCGATCCGCTGGCGCTGACCGCCGCTGAACTCATGCGGGTAGCGGTTCGTGTAGTTCGAGTTGAGCCCGACCAGGGAAAGCAGCTCGCGAACTCGCTCGAGGCGCGCCTTGCCGCTCGCCAGGTGGTGCGTCTCCAGCGGCTCGCTGAGGATCGAGCCGACGGTCATCCGCGGGTTGAGGCTGCTGTACGGATCCTGGAAGATGATCTGCATCCGGCGACGCATCTTGCGCAGATCGTTGCGGGACAGGTCCAGCAGGTCCTTCCCGTCGAACCGGACTTTGCCGCCGGTCGCCTCGCGCAGGCGGATCAGGGCGCGGCCGGTGGTGCTCTTGCCACAGCCCGATTCGCCGACCAGCCCGAAGGTCTCACCCTTGCGGATCTCGAAGGTGATGTCGTCGACGGCCTTCACCTCGCCGTGGCGACGCTGGAAGATGCCGGTCAGGATCGGGAAGTAGACCTTGAGGTGCTCGACCTCGACCAGGGCATGCCCGTTCGTCTGGCCGTTCGTCACTGGATCCAGCCTCTCGGTTCGGTGCCATGGCAGCGCGCGAAATGCCCCTCCTCTTCGCGCGCCAGGAGATCAGGCTCCTGCGCGCGGCAGAGGTCACGGGCGTACGGGCAGCGCGGCGAAAAGCGGCACTCCGGACCGGGGTCGATCAGGTCCGGAGGCAAGCCCTCGATCGTCCGCAGGCGGGCCCCTTTCTGCTCGTCGAGCCGCGGAAGGGAGTCGAGCAGACCCCATGAGTAGGGCATCCGCGGGTGCTCGAAGATGTCATCCACCTTGCCGGTCTCCACGATTCGGCCGGCGTACATGACGTTGATTCGATCGCACATGCCCGCCGCGATCCCGAGGTCGTGGGTGATCAGGATGACCGCGGTTCTGAACTCCGCGGAGAGCGAGCGGATGAGCTCCAGGATCTGTGCCTGGATGGTCACGTCCAGCGCGGTCGTCGGTTCGTCGGCGAGCAGAAGCTTCGGGTTGCACGAGAGCGCCATCGCGATCATCACGCGCTGCCGCATGCCGCCGGAGTACATGTGTGGATAGTCGTTAAGGCGGTTCGCCGCTTCGGGGATGCCGACCATCTCGAGCAGCTCGGCGGCGCGGCGGCGCGCTTGGCCGTGATCCATCTTCAGGTGCAGTTCCAGCGCTTCGGTCAGCTGCCGACCGATTGTCAGCACCGGATTCAGCGACGTCATCGGCTCCTGAAAGACCATCGCGATGCGGTTGCCGCGGATGTGGCGGATCTCCTCCTCATCGAGCTTCAGGAGATCCTCGCCCTCAAACATGATCTCGCCCTGGACGATCTTGCCGGGCGGATTGGGAATGAGGCGCAGGATCGAGAGCGCGCTGACGCTCTTACCGCACCCGGATTCGCCGACGAGTCCGAGCGTCTCGCCCTCCTCGACATCGTAGGAGACGCCGTCGACGGCATGGACGATGCCTTCTTCGGTGAAGAACTGCGTCTTCAGATTCTTGACTTCGAGCAGCGCCATTCAACCTCCCGAGGGACTGCCCTCACCATCTATACGATGGCTGACCATACGATAGCCGCACGCCCAGCGTGTCATATTGCGGCCGAAGTGTCATTCGCGGATGCGTCCGTGCGGTTGCCGCCGATCCGTCCCCGCGCGGACGGTGGCCTTCGGTACGCTGGTGGGGAAGAGGAGACTCGAACTCCTACGCCTTGCGGCACGTGATCCTAAATCACGCTCGTCTGCCAATTCCGACACTTCCCCGCGGTTTGAAGCGCGCATGCCTCGCAATCAGGTGAACCCGATTGCAGGAAATGCGCCTCAGCGCCGCGTGATACAAGTTATACACCCTCTGGCGCGGCGCAAGCTACTGCCGCGCTTCACATCTGCCCACTCGGGCTCCTGAGCGAGGACCGTGCAAAATCGCGCGGGCGCAGGACGACGACAGCCACGCGCCAGCGCAAGCCGGCTGGACGCGGCCATCAGGGGGTGGCTTCGCTGTCGCTAGCGCAGCAAGTGCGACGGGGCGGACTGTCCGTTCAGCGAGTCCTGCATGTTCGGAGGATCGGTGCCGGGGGTATGCAGGTAGTTCCGCACCTCGCGGACTCCGGAGACGTGCCGCGTTGCCGCAACCACGTGGCGGATCGTCGAGTCGTCGTCCAGCTGGCCTCTCAGGGTGACGCAGCCTTCGTAGGCGTCGATGTTGATCTCGCCACCCTTCAACTCGGCGTCACGCAGCACCTGCGAGCGGACGCGCGCCTTCAGGGTCTCATCGTCCGGCGGCGGCATCTGCTCGCGGTGAATCAGTTCGCCGGCGTTGTGCTGGATGCCCGTCACGACGCCCTGAAAGAACCGGCCGCGCTTCTCGACCTTCCGTGGCAGGTCGCGGCGCACCACCCGTTGCGTGTGGCTGAGCTTGTCACGGACGAGCGCGCGCCGGCGCTTGCCGGACTGCCGGTCGGCGAAATACATCACCGCCGCAACCACGGCTGCGATGCCAAGTACGTAGGGCAACGGCAACCGCATGCGCGTCCACGTCATGCGCTCGTTGATGTCGCGCGCCGTGCGGCGGACAGGGCCGCACTCGTCCGCGATGCTGCCGAGCGCCGAGCGAGCGGGCGCGGCTGTGTGTTGCAGGGTGTGCGCCGCACGATCAGCGGCAGCGCGTGCGTGGGGCACGGCGGCTTCCAGCGTGTGCTGTAATTCTGCGGGCCGCGCGTGATGCCCCGCATGGTGCAGCGTCTCGCGAGCGGAATCCGCGGCGTGGCGCAGCACGCGCGCCGGCCGGACAGGGCGCCGGCTCCAAAACGAGGCCATTGGCACCCGGTCGCGCACGATCGGCACGCGTGCGGCGACCGCGGCCTGGTCGGGGTGCCTGAGCGTTTCGCGCAGACGGACGAGGCGGTTCGATGGAAGCAGTATCGTGTGCATGGAAACCTCCGTATCGATGCTCGCTGATGGTAGCCGCTTGACCGTTGCAGAGGCGTATCGAACCGGCTCATGGAGGCGTCAGCAGGGCGAAGCACCGGTGGACATAACTGTCGGCGAACGAACCGCAGCACGATGGGAAGGATGACCGATGGAACGCCAATCAGTACATCCATACGCGCTGAAACCCGGCGAAGGATCGGCGTACAGGTTCCGTCCGAATTTCCCGACCTTCATCGTGAAGGCTGGCGAACGCGGTCAAGGGCGGCGTCTGGCGTTCGCCGAGTGTACGACGCGCTCGGGAGAAGAACCGCCAGATCACTCACACGCGACCGAAGACGAGATCTTCTACGTGTTACAAGGCGCCGTCACCTTCCGCTGCGGCGACGCTGCGTTTGAGCTCGATGACGGCGGGTTCATGTTCCTGCCGCGGGGCATCCAGCACGGGTACACGATCAGGAGCACGGGCGAGGTACGCCTGCTCGTCGTAACGTCGCCGGCGGACGAAGACGCGAAGGGCGGTTGGGGCGGCTTGATCGGCTCTCTCGAGGCGGACGCGCATGGGGCCGCGCCGTCGTGAGCGCCGCTACTCCTCGCTCCGCCCACGAAACACGAGGCGAATCGCCGTCCCCGTGAAGCCGAAGTTCCGGCGGATGACGTTCTCCATGTACCGCCGGTACCCGAAATGCACCTGCGACGCATCGTTCAGAAAAAAGACGAACGTCGGCGGATCGACTTCGGCCTGCGTGACATAGAGCAGCTTCAGCCGCTTGCCCTTCGGCGGCGCCGGCGGCGGCTTCTCCGCGACCGCCCGGCGCAGCGCCTGATTCAGCGGGCCCGTCTCGACGCGATGCTGACGCTCCTCGCCGATGCGCACCGCTTCGGCCAGCACGCCGCTGATGCCTTCGCCCTCGAGCGCGGACACAAACCGGATCGAGATCCACGACGCGAACTTGAGCTTCCAACGCAGGCGGCGCTCCCAGTCTTCCTGCGTCCACTCGCCATCGCGCACCAGGTCCCACTTGTTGGCGACGACGATGACACCGCGCGAGGCATCGAGCGCGAAGCCGATGACGTGGGCGTCCTGCGCCGTGAAGTTCTCCGTCATGTCGAAGACGCAAATGGCGATCTGCGCGCGTTCGAGCGCGCGCCGGGCACGCAGCGTCGAGTGCTTCTCGACGCCCTTCTCGATGCTGCCGCGGCGGCGCAAACCCGCCGTATCAATCAGCACCAACTCCTCGCCCTCAAAGACGAACGGCGTGTCGATCGCGTCGCGCGTCGTTCCGGGAACGTCGCTGACGATGACGCGCTGTTCGCCGAGCACGGCGTTAAGCAGCGACGACTTGCCGACGTTCGGCCGGCCGACGATGGCGAGGCGCAGCGCGGTGATCGGCTCTTGCTCGTCGGCCGGAGGGAGCGATTCGTAGACCATGTCGAGCACTTCGGCGACGCCGAGTCCGTGCTGCGCGCTGACGATGATCGGCTCGCCGATACCGAGTTCGTAAAAGGCGACGGCCGCGTCTTGCCGCTCCTGGTTCTCGGCCTTGTTGGCGAGCAGCAGGACAGGTTTGCGCGCCCGCCGCAGCAACTCAGCCACTTCCTGGTCGGCGGCCGTGATGCCGTCGCGCGCGTCTACGACGAACAGCACGATCTCCGCTTCGTTGAGCGCGTACTCAACCTGCGCGCGCACGAGCGGCGTGTAGGTGCCCGGCACGTCGGGTTCCAGCCCGCCCGTATCGACGATCGCGAACTGGCGGCCGCGCCACTCAGCATCGCCGTAGATGCGGTCGCGCGTCGTGCCGGCTTCGTCTTCGACGAGCGCCGGCCGGCCGCCGACGATGCGATTGAACAGCGCCGACTTGCCAACGTTCGGCCGCCCAACGATCGCGACGATGGGCTTCTTGAGCGCGGGGGTATCGGCGGCGGACGCTTCGTTCATCAACGCTCCGTGAGTGCGATGCCAAGTTCGGCGGGATCGACCCGCACGACGGTGACGCCCGCGGGCGGCGTAATCTGCAAAGGGAGTGCGTGGAACCCCGCGGCCAGCCCGGCCGCGTCGCCGACGACCGTGATCGATTCGGCGCTGACGCCCTGTAGCGTGGGAACGTCGCCCGCCAGCGTGACGGTCACCGGCTCCGCCTGCGTGACGGCAAGGCTATCGGCGACGTTTCGTACCTGCGGCACGACGCGGAACGAGAATTGTCCCTGAGCAGGCGACACCGTCACGTTCACGCGGACGGTGCCCGTTCCTTGCAGCCGCGCACCGTTGGGCACCACGACTTCGACCGTGCGGGTGACGTCGTCGCGGGCATCGGCGATCGAGATCTCGCTCGTCGCCACGCCGCGCACGGCGTCGATCGACTGTAGCACTTCCAGCGGACCGGTAACGACGACGACACGCGGGTCGATCGATATGGACTCTACGTTGAAGCCTGGCGCCGGTTCGCCGCTGATCGAGGGCGTCACGGCGAACTCCAGGCTGAAGTCACGCTGCTCGATTTCGACGGCGACACGCGCCGTTTCCGGATTGACCGTGACGCGGCTGATCTGTCCCCCGCGCGCATCGCGCGGTTCCAGCTGGACGCGTTCGTCGGTGATATCGACGTTGAGCGCGGTCAAGTTCACTTCGGCGACGACGTGATCGACAAGTTGGACGAGGCTCTCGGCGCCCGTAACGGTGGCGGTGCTCGGCTCCGCGTCGGTCGCCGCCGCATCGAATCCCGTCTGCGGCGACCCGATCAGCGTCACCCGGACGGGCACCTCCTTCGAGCGCGCGTCCTCGAGCGAAACATCGATGCGTGCGGGCGTGACATCTGCGATGTCGACGCCGCCGCTCGCCGGCGAGACTTCGACAGCGACGTTCTGCGTGCCCCGCGCCAGCCCGCCCAAATCGACGGTTGCTTCAAAGTCGTCCTGCTCCAGGCCATCAAGATCGC
The DNA here is from genome assembly GCA_964599885.1 of uncultured Dehalococcoidia bacterium. GTDB lineage: Bacteria > Chloroflexota > Dehalococcoidia > DSTF01 > JACRBR01 > CAZRHH01. The sequence continues at coordinate 5,904 of CAZRHH010000048.1, forward strand.
TCGATGACGCTTCGATGCGGATGCGGACGGTGGCCTCCGATGCGTTCGCGACGGCGAGATCGTTCGGCACGTTCACGAAGCGGATCGGGATCGCGCTGTTGAATGTTCGCACTTCCTGCGGGTTCTCGGCGTCGGTCACGTAGAGCCAGAGGCTCAACGATAGCGCGAGCGCGAGCGCCGCCAGGCTGAGGTTGCCAGCGATCGACGTCACCGCTCCGCGGAAGACAAACATGAGCGCGCCCGGAAGTCTCCGCAGCCACGTCATGGCGTCAGTCCGTTGCGGCGATCGCCCAGCAGCCGCTCGAGCAGGGCGCGCAGGCGTGCTTCATCGAGGCGCGTATACATCCGGCCGTCTGCGGCGACAGAAACGCCGCCGGTCTCTTCGGACACGACGAGCGATACGGCATCGGTGTGCTCCGTGATGCCCAGGCCCGCCCGATGCCGCGTGCCGAGTTCCCCCGGGAGCGTGTTTTCCGAGAGCGGCAGCGTGACGCCGGCGGCGACAACGCGATGCCCGCGGAGGACGACGGCGCCGTCGTGCAGCGGCGAGTTCGGAAAGAAGATGCCCTCGAGCAGTTCCGCCGACGGCAGCGCGTCGACTGCGATTCCCTTTTCGGCGTACTCCTGGAGTCCGGTCTCGCGTTCGAGGACGATCAGCGCGCCGATCTTGCGTTTGCCCATGTCCATGGCCGCGTCGCTGACCGCTTCGAGCGTGTCGTCGTAGCCGAGATTGCCGCCGAAGGCGCGGGCACCCGTCCGGCCGACGCGCTCGAGCGCTCGCCGGATCTCTGCCTGAAAGATCACCGGCAGCGCGATCAGCAGGCCGAGGAACGAGTTCCGCAGCAGGAAGTTCAGCACGCGCAGGTCGAAGATGCGGCCGAGCAGGAACGCGCCGATCAGCAGGATCGTCGCGCCTCGCACGACGGACATCGCGGTCGTGCCGCGCAGCAGCAGCAGTACCGAAAAGAAGAGGAGCCAGATGAGAAGGATGTCGAGCCCCGCCGTGGCGTCGAGCTGGCGCAGATTGTCGCGAAGGGAGTCGGCGAGATCGTTCATCGGCGGCGGCTACAGACCATGGTCGCTGGCCACGAGCGCGAGGATCGCCTTCTGCGCGTGCAGCCGGTTCTCCGCCTGATCGAAGATGACCGACTGCGGGCCGTCGATCACGTCATGCATCACTTCTTCGCCGCGGTGCGCCGGCAGATCGTGCATGAAGATCGCCTCGGGCTTGGCGAGCGACATCAGGTCGGCGGTGATCGCATAGCCAGCGAACGCTTCCTTGCGCTCGGTGTACGTGTCTTCCTGTCCCATGCTCGCCCAAACGTCTGTATACACAACGTCGGCGCCGCGGATCGCGTCGGCGGGCGCCGTGTGCGTCGCGACACTCGCGCCCGTGCCGGCGGCGATCCGCTCGATGAGGTGCAGCGTCGGTTCGGGGAAGCTGTAGCCGTCGGGCGAGGCCATCGTAAAGTGAACACCCGTCAGCGCGCACGCTTCGGCGAGCGACACAGCGACGTTGAAGCCATCACCGACGAACGCCAGCCGCACGCCCCGCAACTTCCCGAACCGTTCGAGCACTGTCAGCAGATCGGCGAGCGCCTGGCACGGATGCTCCTCGTCCGACAGCGCGTTGATCACCGGGATGTCAGCGCTCTTCGCCACGTCGAGGAGCGTCTGGTGCGAGTACGTGCGCGCGGCGATGACATCGACGTACCGGCTAAGGACGCGCGCTACGTCCTCGACGGACTCGCGCTGCCCGAGCCCGACCTCCGCCTGATTCAGATAGATCGCGTGGCCACCCAGCTCCTGCATTGCCACGTCGAAGCTGACGCGGGTGCGCAGCGACGGCTTTTCGAAGATCATCGCCAGCGTTTTGCCCGCGAGGAGATCGCCACCGCCACCGTCGCGCTTGAGGCTGAGCGCGGTCTGCAGGATGCGTTCCATCTCGTCTGGGCTAAGGTCGGCGATCGAGAGCAGATCACGGCCGCGCACGGTGTTCCTCCGTCCGGAATGTGCGCAGTATAACGATTCGGTTAACGAACAGAGCCACGCTGCGCTGCTGTGCTATATTTCTCTCATCTGAACCGCGCTACGAGTTGGCACACGCGATGGGACTTCCCCCGCCCCACGAGCGCAAGCTCGCCATGATGTTCCCCGGCCAGGGCTCGCAGCACGCGGGCATGGGACGGCGCGTCGCCGAGCGCTCCGCCGCGGCGCGCGACGTGTTCCGCCAGGCCGACGCTATCCTCGACTTCGATGTGACGCGCGTCGTGATGGACGGCTCCGAAAAGGACCTCGCCAGGACGGCGACGACGCAGCCGGCGATCATGGCCGTCAGCTGGGCCTACCTCGTCTACCTGCGCGAGCGTGCGGAGGAGATGGGGCGGCAGCTTCGGCCGTCGCACGTCTCCGGCCACAGCTTCGGGCAGTTCTCGGCGGCGGCGGCGGCTGATTCGCTGAGCTTCGCCGACGCGCTGAAGCTGGTGCGCGAACGCGGACAGATCATGACGCGGTGGTCGAAGCAGCGCCCCGGCGGCATGGCGTCCGTCATCGGGCCGACGGACGAAGACGTGCGCGATGTTTGCGAGCGCGTCTCGCCGGACGGCGACGTCGGCGTCGCTGCGATCAACGCGCCGGGACAGACCGTCATCTCCGGCACGCTGGCAGCGCTGGCCCGCGCGATCGACTCCATCCGAGAGCGCGGTGCGCGCGTCGTGCAGTTGCCAATCTCGGTGCCGGGTCACTTCCCGAAGATGTCAGAGGCGCGCGAGGAGTTACGCCGCGTCATCGACAGTATCGAGTTTCGCGATCCCAAGTCACCGGTGGTGTCGAGCCTAACGGGCAAAGTGTTGACGACGGCAGAAGAGGTGCGTCAGGAGCTGAGCGACCAGATGACGGGCGCGATCAACTGGATGCGCGCCTTTCTGGAAATGCGGCGCGCCGGCGCCACGTCGTTCTTTGAAATGGGGCCGGGCAACGTGCTGTCGAACCTCAGCAAGCGCGTCGACCGTGACGCGCAGATGATCGATATCTTCGACGAGTCGCAGTGGCACGACCTGATCCTCGAAGGACCACTGCTGACGGAACCCACGCCGCCCGATTCTTCGCCGAAAGCGATCGCGCGCTCTTGACCAACGGCGATACCCCGCGCTCGATGCCAAACCGCCGCGTTGTCGTGACGGGCATGGGCACCGTCTGCCCGCTCGGCAACAACTGGCGCGACGCCTGGCAGGGCATGATCGACGGCCGCTCCGGCATCGGGCCGCTAACGCAGTTCGATGTGAGCCAGTTCGAAGTGCGGATCGGCGGCGAGGTCCGCGACTTCCGTCCCGAAGAGGCGATCCCGGTCAAGGAACTGCGCCGCATGGACCGCAACGCCCAGTACGCCGTCGTCTCCGCGCTCGAGGCGGTGGCCGAGTCGGGCCTCGTCATCAACGAAGACAACCGCGAAGACATCGGCGTCATCTTCGGTTCGGCGGGCGGCGGCTACGGCCTCCTGCTCGAGCAAAACGAGATCTTCCAGAAGAGCGGCTACAAGCGCGTCAGCCCGTTCCTGATCAGCAACATCTTGCCGGACGCGGCATCGGGCCACGTCGCCATCGCACTCGGCGCCGCCGGCCCAAACATGGCCGTCGCATCAGCGTGTTCGACCGGCTCCGGCGCGATCGGCGAGGCGTGGGAGACGATCCGGCGCGGCGATGCGGAAGCGATCATCAGCGGCGGCACGGACAACCCGCTGTTGCCGGTACTGCTCGCCGGCTTCCACGCGTTGCGCGCGCTGGCGAACGACGCCGAGCATCCGGAGCGCGCGTGCAAGCCGTTCGACGCGCGTCGCGACGGCTTCGTTGTGGGGCAGGGTGCGGCGGCGCTGGTGCTCGAAAGCCTTGAACATGCTCAGGCACGCGGCGCCGAGATCTACGCCGAAGTGATCGGCTACGGCACGAGCGCGGACGCGTACGACATGGTGGCGTCGCTCGAGACCGGCCGCGGCTCCGCCGTCGCGATGACGCGCGCGCTGAAGAAGGCCGGCATCGACGCGTCCGACGTGGACTACATCAACCCGCACGGCACGGGCACGCCGCTGAACGATCGCGCGGAGACGGCGGCGATCAAGCTGGCGTTCGGCGAACACGCGTACCGTCTCGCGATCAGTTCGACGAAGTCGATGCACGGCCATCTCATGGGTGGCGCCGGTGCGCTGGAAGCGATCGCATCGGTGCAGACGATCCGCACGGGCATCATCCCGCCGACGATCAACTACGAAGTGCCGGATCCGGACTGCGATCTGGATTACGTGCCGAACGATGCGCGGCAGTCGGATGTGCGCGTCGCGCTCTCGAACTCCGTTGGGCTGGGCGGGCACAATGCTTGCGTGATCTTTCGCCGCTACGAGGGCTGATTCCGGGCGTCGGGCTTCATCACAGAGGCACAGAGGCACAGAAGTTTTCTGGGCGATTCGACGTTCGGCGGCGGATCGTCCGGGGCCCGGCAAGCGGGGCCCCCAACCAGTTGTGGCGGCGCGCCGGTTGGCGAGTGTGTGCGGAGATGATCCGTGACGCGACGTGCCACGGCACAGCAAGCTGTGCCGCCACGATCCCGCGCGCGTGCCAGCGGGACGGGCGTTCCGTTCGTCCGGGCACGGCAAGCGGGGCCCCTACCAATTGTCTAGACTCGACGCGCTAGGTTGTCGGCGTGCGGCCCTGTTGCACCTCGGGGAGATGTTCTTCCTGATAGTGGTGCGCGCTGACCATCAGCAGGTAGATGCCGCAGGGGACGGTGCCGCCGAGATCGGGCCAGTAGAACGGCGACGTGCGCGTGAGCGACGCCAACGGCGTGCGCTCGATTGCTGTGATCATCCGCTCGAACGTGTTCGCTGACTCGTCGAGAACGTCGGCCCACGGGCGTTCGCGCGCCTCCGCCATGCGCGCTGCGTTGAACGCTTCGATCGAGGCGTAGCGGCTGATCCCGATCGGATACCCCGCGAGTGACATGATCGCCGGTTCGCTGCGTCCGAAGATGATCTCCTCCATCGCGGAGGCTGTCCAGCGCTCCCAGCCGGTGATGTGCCCAACGATCTCCTTCATCGTGCGGCCATCGGGCGTCCACGGCGTCGATGCCTGCTCGCCGGTCAGATCTTGCACATCGCGCATCATCGCAAAGCGGGAAGAGCGCATGATTTCGACGAGACGACGCTGCTGCTCGTCGCCGTCGAGCGCCAGCGCGGCGCGCAGCTCATCGCGGAGTGTCAGCGGCGGCGCGCCGGGCTCTCGTGCCGGCGCTTCGGGTGGATCGATCGCGAACGGCGCCGGTATGGCGCGGACTTCTACAGTCGCGCGATCGTCTTCCGGCTCCGGTGGCGCTTCGGGTGGCGAGGTCGTCGCCGTATGTGCGGCTGTGGCGAGCGCTTCGGCGTACGCCGGTTCGCGCTCGGCGTCGTCTGCCGCCACTTCATCCGGCATATGCTCGGGCGCGCCGAACTCATGCGGCGTGTCGTCGGTGAGCATGACAGGGGGCTGCGGCAACGCGCCGTTGCTGCGCGAGGCGCCGAGTGGTTTGCGGCTATATACGACGATGCTCTTCGGCAAGATCCGGTTGCCGATGTCGTCCAGCGCGGTGACGATCCTCGATCGTCGCGCGCGTTGCGAATCGAGCGCCTTGCGGAAGACGCGTGTGATCGGGCCCTGCTCGCCCCAGTCGCTCCAGAACGCGATGTGCGACATCCAGTACAGCGTTTCCAGCGAATGGCGGTAGCGCACCGCGTACGGACCGAGGCCGGCGTCACGCAGCAATGCGACGATCTGCGGACGCTTATAGATGCGGACGTGGCCGCCGGCGTGCGTGCGGTAGTTCTCGGAGAGCTTCCAGAAGACGTTCTCCGAATGTTCGTCCGGCACGCTGATGGCGAGAATGCCGCCCGGCTTCAGCACGCGCACGAGTTCACGCGCCAGCACCGCGTCGTCGTCGACGTGTTCGAGCGTCTCGGTGCAGATGACGCGGTCGAAGGCGCCATCGACGAACGGCAGGCGCTCGCCCGCCGTCTGCAGCCAGTGGACGCGCGCGTTGACGTCGCCGTCGCGGCGCATGATCTCGAGCAGAAAGCGGCCGATGCGGAGATCGTGGCGCGAGATATCGGCGCCGATCACGTTGCTGGGTGTCTTCGCGAGTTCGAGTACGTGGCGGCCGGTGCCGCAGCCGAGATCGATCACACGATCGGTCGCGCTGATCTCGAGTAACGCCGGGTCGATCGACTGGAAGCGGTCGAGCGCCATGCGGCTATCCCTCCGCCGGCTGCGCCGAGCTGGAGTACGCCGATGCCGATCCGGTCGTGCTTGTCGCCGCTGCGTAGGCGCCGTCCGATGCGCCGTTCGATGATCGTGGGGGCTGGGTGCGCTTGCGGCCGTACAGGATCATGTCCTTGCCGATCACCAGATTCGCGGTTGCTTCCGTGTATTCGAGCAGCTTCATGCGGCGGTTGTGGTACCAGTTGATGAAGCGGAAGAACGTGCGCACCGGCAGAAAGTTCTCGTTGTCCGTACCGAACAGGCAGCGCATGAACCAGTACATCGCCTGGAACGCGTGACGGTTGCGCTGAAAATGGACGTCCATGCCCGTCTCTTCGAGGATCTTCCACATCTGGCCGGGCTTATACCGCCGCACGTGACCGCCCGGCGTGTGCCAGTAGCCCCAGCTCAGCGTCCAGAAGACGGTTTCTGGCCAATAGTTCGGCACGCTCACCGCCATCGGTGCGCCGTGCTTCGTCACTCGCACCAGCTCGCTGATGCCGCGGCGGTCGTCCGGGATGTGCTCAAAGACTTCGGTGCAGAGCGACTTGTCGAAGGCGCCATCCTTGAACGGCAGGTTCTGCGCATCGCCGAGGATGAAGTCGGCGCGGCCTTTCGCTTCGCCTTTGCGCTTCAGATCGTCGTACATGAATTTCGCCGCGCGCAGATCGTCGAGCGAGAAGTCGAGGCCGACGACGCGCACCGGGAAGCGTGCCGCTTCGAGCGTGTGGCGGCCGTTGCCGCAGCCGAGATCCAGCACGCGCTCGCCGTCGCCGATGTGGAAGTGCCGGCGGAAATCGACGTTGACGATGTTATCCGGCATGTTGGTGCGTTCCTGGCACTTACGACGACTGGTGTCTGGTGTTTGGTGTCTGGTTGGCGGGTTCGGCTACGCCCGTCCAGGCGAACGTGCGACGCTTTGGCGGAACCAGTTCTTCGTAGACGGCGACGGTCTCTTCGGCGGCCTTGCGCCAGTTGAACGTTTCGAGGATGCGCTTGCGGCCACCTTCACCCAGACGCTGCCTCAGCGCGGGATCATTCCACATCATCCTGATGGCATCTGCAAGCGCCCGCGGACTGCGCGGCGGCACGAGCCAGCCGCTGCGGTCGTGCTCGACGATCTCTTCGTATGCGCCGATGCGCGTGCCGACCACGGGCGCGCCGCACGACATCGCCTCGGCCAGCGGTAGCCCGAAACCCTCGTGAACCGATGACGTGACAAACAGCTTCGCTTCGTTGTAGTGGCGGACGAGTTCGGGCGTCGGCACGCGACCCGTGAACTCGACGCGAGAATGAAGCCCAAACTCGTCGACGAGGCGAGGCGCCACCTTGAGGAGCCACTTCTCGTTGTCGACGAACGTCACATGAAAGTCGATCTCGTCCTTCAGGATGTTCAGCGCCTCGAGGAAGTAGCGCGTGCCCTTGTTTCGGTCTTCCGAGTTGCCGACGTAGAGCAGTTTGTTGGGCTGCCGTTCGACGCCGGGGAGCGGGCGGAAGATATCGGTATCGATGCCGTTGTAGACGGTGCGGATCTTCTCGCGCGGCAGGTCGAACGCCGCTTCCACATCAATCCGCGATGTCTCGGAGACGACGATCACGCGGTCCAGCCGTTTCGCGACGACTTCTTGCATTGTCCACGGTGACCAGAGAATACGCCGCGCCCGCTCGTAGACAGTGCGGGACTGGCGCAGCGCGTTCTTCAGGTCGTACGAGAGCGGGTGATGGATCGTCGCGACGAGCGGGAAGCCAGACTGATGCATCGCCCAGACACCGTAGCTGAGCGTCTGGTTATCGTGGACGATATCGAACCGTTGCTCCCGCGATAGCTCGCGCAGTTTCAGGTAGGCTCGCACGCTGAAGTTGGCCAGCAGCGACGAAAGCGCGATGCGCGTCGAATAGAACTCATAGAAGTTCCACGGATGGAAGTGCGCCAGCGGGTGGCGCTTGAAGACGAAGTCTTGCTTGTAGTGATGGTACGTCCAGTAGCTGTAGTCCTCGATGTGATGCGCGGTCACGCCCTCGGCGAGCGTCGGGTACGGCGGCCCGGCGATGACGTGGACATCGTGCCCCATCCGTGCCAGTTCGCGTGTGAGGTAGTAGAGGTAGACGCCCTGGCCGCCGGAGTACATGTTGCCCTGGTACATGAGGAAGCAGATTTTCATCGTGGGCATCGTAGCCGGACTGGTTGGAAGCGGGAAGCGGGACGCGGGAGGCGGGACGGTTCAACGCAGAGACGCAGAGGATGCGGAGATCGCAGAGGATCCCCATTGTTCGGAAGCACAGAGGCGCACACACGCACCCAGATTGTTTGGGGAGGCGGAAAGCACGATCAGTGGCTATACAATGGTGCCGCGCGGAGGGGTGTCCGAGTGGTTGAAGGAGACCGTCTTGAAAACGGTTGTGGGGAGACTCACCGTGGGTTCGAATCCCACCCCCTCCGCCACTTGTTGGATGGGGAGGCGGGAAGCGGGAGGCGGGATCCGCATAGAAAAGAGAACCGAGAGCAGAGAACAGAAAACCGCACAACGGAGCGGAGAGACGGTTTGAGGCCACAGCGGACCAAGCCGGCGACGGTGGACGCGTACATCGGGCGCTTCCCGCCGGACGTGCGGGCGAGTCTGGGAGCGATCCGGCGCACTGTGCGAGAAGCCGCGCCTGATGCTGAGGAGACGATCAGTTACCAGATACCGACGTACAAGCTGGACGGCAGTAACTTCCTGCATTTCGCGGCGCACGCGAAGCACATCGGTATGTATCCGCGTCCGTCCGGGAGCGCTGCGTTCGAGAAGGCGCTGGCGCCGTACGCGGCCGCCGAAGCTACATTGCGCTTCCCGATCGCGGAGGCGATTCCGCACGGTCTGGTGAAGAAGATCGTCGTTCACCGAGTGAGGGAACATCGGGCGAGCAAGAAGCGATAGCGCCGAGCGATCCGAAGCGGCGCGATGGAGACCAGGCTTGGCGGTTGCATTCGGGCAGATCGTCGTGCTCAACGGCGCGCCTCGGTCGGGGAAATCGAGCATTGCGGCGGCGATTCAGGACACGTTTGATGGCGTGTGGATGAATCTGGGTGTCGATGTCTTCGTGTGGGAGGTGACGCCGAAGAAGATCCGCCCCGGCATGGGGCTTCGCCCCGGCGAGCAGGCGCATCCTGTCGCTCCGCTGGTACCGGTGCTGTACGCGGCGCTGTATGAATCGATCGCTGCGCACAGCCGCCTCGGACTGAACGTCGTCGTGGATGTCGGGCATCACGATCGGGCGATCCTCGCAGACTGCGCGCGGCGGCTCGCCGCATTGCCGGTGTTGTTCGTCGGCGTGCGCTGCCCGATCGAAGTGGTCATGGAGCGCCGCAACGAGGGCCAGTCCGGCCGTGCCGGCGGGTACGTCGTGGGCACGGCCGCCGATCCGGTGCCGGCGCCGGTGCTGCTCTGGCAGAACGCCGTGCACGAACCGGGCATCTACGATCTCGAAGTGGACACGTCGCAGCTCGATCCGGGCGAGTGCGCTGCCCACATACGCCGCCGTCTCGATGAAGGTCCCCTGGGTTCCGCGTTCATACGCGTCGCCGCGATGGGGCCAGACACGTGACCACCGCCAAACCCAAACCGAAGTTCTTTGCGACGCCGGCGACGTTTCGCGCATGGCTTGACGCGCATCACAACTCATCGGCGGAGCTGCTGGTCGGCTTCTACAAGCGCGGATCCGGAACGCCGAGCATCACCTGGCCCGAATCCGTCGACCAGGCGCTGTGCTTCGGCTGGATCGACGGCATACGGCGGCGGATCGATGACGTCAGCTACACCATCCGCTTTACGCCGCGAAACGCGCGCAGCACGTGGAGCGGCGTGAACGTGAGGCGCGTCGGCGAGCTGACGAAGGTGGGGTTGATGGCGCCCGCCGGGCTCGCTGCGTTCGAGCGCCGCCCGGAAGCGACCGCAGGCGCCTACTCCTACGAGCAACGACACGAACTGACGCTGGATCCGGCGTATACAAAGCGGTTGCGCGCCAACAAAGAAGCGAATGCCTTTTTCGAAGCGCAGCCGGCCGGGTACCGGACGGCGGCCACGTTCTGGGTAATGAGCGCGAAGCACGAAGCGACGCGACTGAAGCGACTGGCGACGCTGATCGAGGATTCAGCCGCACGGCGGCCCATAGCAATGCTGAGGCGGCGGACGGGCAACCGAGATGCCCCCGGCTGATTGCCCGCCCCCCTCCGAAGCTAACGAGCTTCACTGCCGAAGCTACAGAGCATCATGCGACCGCTGGTCGGGGCCGATACTCCTGAGATTCAGGAAATTCAGGAGTAGTGCGTGGTCTCCAGCGGCGTATCCATGACGCGGCTCGAACGGGTCCGGCGCGACCAGACGCCACAGGCGTTGGCGCGGCTGGTCGTAGCTTCGCTGTTCGTCGCCATGTGGGTGTGCCTGTGGGTCGCGCACATCCCGATGCCGGTGCCGTTCCTGGCGCTGCTAGCCGGCGAAATCCTGTTCTTTCTTCTCTATATGTATGTGGTCCAAAAGCTGCCATCCGAACAGGCGGTGCGGCGGGCGCATTACGGCATGCTCGCGGTCGAGATCGCCTTCCACACGGCGATGGTCTACTTCCTCGGCGGGCTCGCCTGGCTCGGGGCGTTCGCCTACATGTTCGGGCTGATCTTCACCAACACGTTTCTCGATCTGCGCCGTGGCTTCGTCTACACCGCGGGCGCGGCCTCGGCGTTCACCTCGTTGGCCGTCGCCGAGGCGACCGGGGTCATCCCGCACTACACGTATCTGGACGAAGGCGCGATGCGGTACGGCGATGCCCGATTCGTGCTGACATCGACGCTGGGCGGCGTTGGTGTGTTCTTTAGCACGTACCTCTGGGTGAACTGGGTCGGGCACCAGCTCCGCCGCGAACGGGACAACGCCGTCGGCGTGCAGGACGAATTGCTCATTGCCCGGCAGGACGTCCAACGCGCGAACAATCAGCTGGAGACCCGCGTCCAGGAACGCACATCGGAACTCGAACTCGCCGTCACGGCGCTCGGCGACAGTGACGCGCTCCTCAAGTCCACCATCGAATCCACCGCCGACGGCATTCTCGTTGTCGATCGCGCCGGCCAGGTCGCGCTGACGAACGCCCGCTTTGCGGAAATGTGGCGCATCCCGCCCGAGATCGTCGCATCAAACGACGACGATAAGATGCTGCAGTTCGTCATCGAGCAGTTACAGGACCCCGAGGCCTTCATCGCCAAGGTGCAAGAGTTGTATCAGAGCGACCGCGAAGGTTTCGATACGCTGCAATTCAAGGATGGGCGCGTCTTCGAGCGCTACTCACGTCCGCTGATGAGCGATGGCGCCGTCGATGGGCGCGTGTGGAGCTTTCGCGACGTCAGCGAGCGCAGGCGGTTCGAAGCGCAGCTCGTCGATCTGGCGAACCACGACGCTCTCACAGGACTGTTCAACCGCCGCCGCTTCAACGAGGAGATCGATCAACAGCTCTCGACCGCCCGCCGGTATGACTTCCACGGCGCCTTGCTCTTTCTGGACTTGGACCAGTTCAAGGATGTAAACGATAGCCGCGGCCACCGGGCGGGCGATGAGATTCTCATCGGACTGGCGCTGCTGTTGCGCGAGCGGCTCCGGGAGAGCGACATCGTCGCACGCCTCGGCGGCGACGAGTTCGCGATCCTGCTGCCCCACACCGACGAGCGCGAAGCACGCCGCGTCGCCGACGACGTGCTGGAGGCGATACGCACGCATTCCTTCACCGCGGGCGGGACGCCGCTTCGGCTGAGCGCGAGTGTCGGCGTCGCGCTGTTCCCGGAACACGGGGCCACGGCGGGCGAGCTGCTGTCGCGCGCCGATCTGGCGATGTACCAGGCGAAGGGCGAGGGCCGGAACCGGCTCTGCATGTTCGAGCCCGAGGGCGACTGGCAGGCCGCTGTCGAGGCGCGCATCGGCTGGTATCAGCGCATCCACGAAGCGCTCGAGCGCGATCTGTTTGTGTTGCACGCGCAACCAATGCTGGATCTGCGCACCGGCACCGTCACGCAGTACGAGCTGCTGCTGCGCGCCGTCGAGGTCAACGGCGAACTTGTGTTGCCGGGCGTGTTCCTCGACATCGCAGAACGCTCGGGACTGATCCAGGAGATCGATCGCTGGGTCGTGCGGCGGGCGATCCGTATGCTCGGCGAGCATCGCGCCGCGGGCGAGCAGATCACCCTTTCCGTCAACCTCTCCGGCCGCGCGTTCGCCGATCGCGATCTGTTGTCGATCATTCAGACGGAACTGAGCGCCGCATCGGTCGATCCCGCCGCGCTGATTCTCGAAGTGACCGAGACGGCGGCGATCACGAACATGGACGACGCGCAGCGCTTCGTGCGGACCTTGGAAGCGATCGGATGCGGATTCGCGCTCGACGACTTCGGCGTCGGCTTTTCATCGTTCTCGCATCTCAAGTATCTGCCGGTGGACTATCTGAAGATCGACGGCAGCTTCATCCGCGACCTGCCACGCAACCCGATCGACCAGCAATTGGTGCAGGCGATCGTCAACGTCGCGCGCGCACTCGGAAAACAGACGATCGCCGAGTTCGTGAACGATGACGAGACGATCCGCCTGCTGACGGAGTACGGCGTGGACTTCGCCCAGGGATATCACATCGGCGTGCCCGCCCTGTTGCCAGAGCCACACCAGCGGGACGCCGCCGCGTAGCTCCTTCACCCGGCGACTTCCCGACACGATGCGCTTCCGCGCCGCCGAGCTTATCCTCAAGGCGGATCTGCGGGTGCGTGTCGATGTCGCAGACATGAAAGGGAGTGGGCGCATGCCCCGAGAGCGCTACGAACGCACAGGCCTGCGCCCGGAAGTCGAACAACTCCTCGCCGCCGCGGCCGCCGCCAAGCAGCCCGGCGCGCCTCCGACGGACATCGCCACGCTGCGCGCGACGAACCTCATGGCCGCCGCATACTTCAATGTTGGCGCGCCCGCGATCGCGCTCGAGCGCGAGATCACGATCGAGACACCCGCTGCGTCGTTACGCGCGCTCGTCTACGCGCCGGTAGCGGAGCCCGAGGGACTGCCCATCGTGCTGCATCTGCACGGCGGCGGCTACGTCTTCATGTTGCCGGAGTCGTTCTCGAAACCCTGGAAAGAGATCGCGATCGCAGCGAACGCCATCGTCGTCAGCCTCGACTACCGTCTCGCGCCGGAGCATCCGTACCCCGCCGCGCTCGACGATGCCGTCGCAGTCGTCCGCTGGCTGCGCGAGCATGCCACAGAACTCGGCGCCGACCCGGCGCGCATCGCGATCGGCGGCGAATCCGCCGGCGGCGGCCTCGCCGCCGCGACCACGTTACGGCTGCTTGCGGAAGGCGATGAGCCACCCGCCGCGCTTGCGATCGCCAGTGCCTGGCTCGACGTGCGCGACGCATCGCCATCGTTTCTGGCGTTTGGCCCGGACGACGCGTTCATTGACACCGCAACGATGACGCACTGGCGCGAACAGTACGTGCCGCGCAACGAGCAGTGGTTAGACCCGTACGTCAGCCCGGTGTTTGGTGACGTCTCATCGTTTCCGCCGGCCTGCATCGTCGTCGCCGGCATCGACCCGCTCTACGACGAGGGAGTCTCGTTCGCGGCGAAGCTGCGCGCCGCCGGCCGCCGCGTCGAACTGCACGAGTACGATGGCATGCCGCACATCTTCTGGTGCTTCCCGCCCCTCCATCAGTTCAGCGATGTCTCCGCGCGGATGAGCGCGTTCCTGCGTCGCGAGTTCGCCTAGCGCGCGTCAACCCGAAGAACCAGCCAGCGGCCCAGGCCTCGCCGCTGCCCCCAAGCGCCGTCTGTTATCAAATTGTAATTCCGTTCGTGCTATACCAACGAGACGCGTACCGCTCCGGGAGCGACTCTTCAAGGAGGAAACGGATGTACCTAATGCGAATCGTTCGATCGGCACTCCTCGGCCTCGCCCTGGTGGGCATGCTCTTCATCGCCGCGGCGTGCGACGACGACGGCGACAACGGCGACGCAACACCCGATACGGACACCACGCAGTCCGCCGGCGCGACCGCCCCCACCGGGCAGGACCCTCCGCCCGACGGCGAAGGCGGCCGCATCCTTGAACAGGTGCAGAGCCGTGGCGAACTCGTCTGCGGCGTCAACGACGCCGTCCCCGGTTTCGGCTTCGTCGATGCGCAGGGCGCGTTCTCCGGTTTCGATATCGACTACTGCCGCGCCGTCGCGGCAGCTGTCCTCGGCGACCCTGAAGCGGTGCGGTACGTCCCCTTGACCGCCGAAGCGCGGTTCACAGCACTGCAGACCGGCCAGGTCGATGTCTTGATCCGCAACACCACCTGGACCGTCAGCCGCGACGCGCAGTCCGGCGCCGCGTTCGCCACGACCACGTTCTACGACGGCCAGGGCATCATGGTCCGCGAGGCCGACGGCTTTGCCGATGTCGACGCGCTCGCTGCGGCGACCGTCTGCGTGTTGCAGGGCACGACGACCGAACTCAACCTCGCCGACAGACTGCCCGGCAGCACGCCGCTCGGTTTCGAAGACGTCGAGACGCTACAAGCGGCGTTCGTCGAAGAGCGCTGCGATGCCTGGACCTCCGACAAGTCGCAGCTCGCCGCGCGCCGCTCGACCTACCCCGAGGCGGAAGGCGGCCCCGACTCGCTCGTGATCCTCGAAGAGACGTTCTCGAAGGAGCCGCTCGGTCCGGCGACTGTCGACAACGACAGCCAGTGGTTCGACATCGTCAACTGGGTGGTGATCGGGACGATCCTCGCCGAAGAAGCGGGCATCACAAGCGAAACCGTCGCCGATTCAGCCGCCACACCTGAGACTCTCGACATCGCGCGCCTGCTAGGCGTCGGCTTCGAAGGTGGTGAAGTCTTCGACGCCGGCCTCGGCATCGAGGTCGACGCCATGCAGGACGTCATCACGGCCGTCGGCAACTACGGCGAGATCTACGAGCGGAATATCACGCCAATTGGCATCGAGCGCGCCGAAACGCTGAACGCGCTCTGGACCGATGGCGGCCTGATCTACGGACCGCCGTGGCGCTAGGTCAATAGCGAAGCGATGGGGCGGGTCGCC
>CAZRHH010000048.1:21277-24334 GCA_964599885.1 uncultured Dehalococcoidia bacterium
GACCCGCCCCGCTTCGCGTCCGCCCGTGGTCACCCAAGCCTCCCGCCGCGGCGACACGTCGCCCATCGCTCTCTGGCGCAACATGCGCGCGCGGCGCATGGCCGCGCAGACCGTGTTCATCGTCTTCATCGCGGTCGCCGCATGGGTGCTGATCGACAACCTCACATCCGAACTCGATCGCACGAACCTCGACGCGTTTCCGTTCGTTAGCCTCGATGGCGATGCGCCCTTCATCCACATCCAGAAAGATTTTCTCGGACAGCGCGCCGGCTTCAACCTGAAGGAGACATCGTTCGGCGTCGACTACAGCGCCAACGACAGCTACCGCAAAGCGTTCGTTGCCGGACTGTCCAACACGTTTCGAGTCGCCATCCTCGGCCTCGTCCTCGCGTCGGCACTGGGCCTCGTCGCTGGCGTCGCTCGCCTTTCGAAGAATTGGCTCGTCTCGCATCTCGCCGCCGCCTACGTCGAGATCTTCCGCAACGTGCCGCTCCTCGTTCAATTGATCTTCTGGTACACGGCCGTTGCGCTGCGTCTCCCGCGCATTCAGGACAGCATCGACATCTTCGGGGTGATGCTGATCTCGAACCGCTCCGTCGCCGTCTTCTGGGCCGAAGCGCGTGGCAACTTCGGGATGTGGGCGATCGTGCTGCTCGTCGCGCTCGTAGCGGCCGCCATCGTCAAGACAGTGCTAGCACGCCAGCAAGATGCGACGGGTAAGCCGCGATACCCGTGGTGGTCCGCGAGCGGCGTCTTGTTACTCATCGCCGTCGTGTCGTTCTTCGCGACCGGCGGCCCGCTCGAATTTCAGCGGCCCGAACTCGAAGGGCGCGTGTACATCGGGGGTGCGCAGATGAGCCCGGAGTTCGCGGCGCTCGTCGTCGGTCTCGTGCTGTACACCGGCGCGTTCATCGCCGAGGTCGTACGCGCGAGCGTCCTCTCCGTACCACGCGGCCAGGACGAAGCTGCCGCAGCGCTCGGACTCAAGCCGCTCGAGCGCCTGCGCCACATCGTCCTGCCGCAGGCGCTCCGCATCATGATCCCGCCGCTCACGAACCAGTACCTCAACCTCACGAAAAACACGAGTCTCGCCGTTGCGGTCGCGTACCCGGACGTCTTCCAGGTCACGCGCGTCACGATCAACCAGACCGGTCAAGCCGTACCGATGATCGCGCTCGTCATGCTCACGTACCTGACGATCAGCCTGTCGATTGCCGCCGTCATGAACCTCATCTACAACCGCGGGCTCGGGGGTGGCCGCTGATGGCCATCGCCGCCCACGCACGCATTTACAAACGCCAGACCCCGAAACGCTGGGTGCAGGAAAACCTGTTCGGCAGCATTCCCAACACACTGCTTACGCTGATCAGCCTCGCCGTGATCGCGTTCGTACTGTACGGCGTGCTTCGCTTCGTCTTTGTCACGGCCGAATGGGGCGTCATCGAGACCAACCGCCGTCTCTTCTTCCTCGGCCGCTTCCCGCGCGACGAGACGTGGCGTGTCTGGGTGATCCTGTTCATCGTCAGCGCGCTCGCCGGGGCCAGCGCCGGCGCGTGGACGCGCATCACGCCGTTAGTGGCCGCAGTACTGGCAATCGCGCTCGTGCCCGTATTCCTCTTCGTCCAGGGCGGGCAGGTCGCGATGCTCACTGCCGGCACAGTGACAACGTTCGCCGCCGGCTACGGAGCGACGCGCGCGCTGCATCGCACGCGTTACGCGGCCACGCCGCGTTCGCTCATGCCGTTCGCCTGGATCGCCGGGCTGCTCGTCTCGCTGTACTTCCTCAGCGCCGTCGATAGCCTTCTCTGGGGCGGCCTTTTGCTCACGATGACGCTCGCCGTCGCCGGCATCGTCGTTGCGTTCCCGTTCGGCGTGCTGCTCGCACTCGGGCGCGCCAGCACGCTGCCCGTCATCCGCTGGTTCTGCGTCGCGTACATCGAGATCGTTCGGGGCGTGCCGCTGATCGCGATCCTGTTTATGGCCACATTCCTCCTGCCGCTGATCTTGCGTCCGGAACGCGATCTCTCGCTGGGCCTCTTCTCGCTGCCGCTCACGGGATACAACCCGAATCTCGTGGTGCGCGCGTTCGTCGCCATCGTGTTTTTCTCCGCTGCGTATCTCGCCGAAACCGTGCGCGGCGGTCTGCAGGCGGTACCGCGCGGGCAGATTGAAGCAGCGCAAGCGCTCGGACTCGGCCACAGCCGCATCCTCGGATTCATCGTGCTGCCGCAAGCACTCCGCGCCGTCATCCCGGCGATCGTCGGCCAGTTCATCAGCCTGTTCAAGGACACATCGCTTGTCGCCGTCGTCGGCCTCACCGATCTGCTCGGCGTCGCCGAACAGGTCACGGCGCAGCGTGCGTTCATCGGACGTCAGGCCGAGACGCTGCTCTTCGTCGCGGCGATCTACTGGCTCGTCGCGTTCGCCATGTCACGCGCCAGCCAGCGCCTCGAAAAGACGCTCGGTCTCGGAGAGCGATAGAGTATGGCTATGTCCGGCACGGCCACCCCCCACGACGATGGCAAGAAGCCCGCGACGCAACGAGACATCATCGTCTGTGTCGACGTGAAGAAGTGGTTCGGCGACTTCCAGGCGCTGCGCGGCGTCACTGCCACGATCCGCGAGGGCGAGGTCGTTGTTGTGCTCGGACCCTCCGGTTCTGGCAAGTCCACCTTTATACGCACCATCAACCGCCTCGAACCGCACGACGAGGGCACGGTGATCGTCGACGGCGTCGAGCTCAACGACGATGTCCGCAATATCGAGAGAGTGCGCTCCGACGTCGGGATGGTCTTCCAGCAGTTCAACCTGTTCCCGCACCTCACAGTGCGGCGGAACATCACGCTCGCGCTCACGCAGGTGAAACACCAGCGCAAGGCAACAGCGAACGCAACAGCGGACCAGCTCCTCGAGCGTGTTGGCATCCCCGAGCAGGCAGACAAGTATCCCGCGCAGCTCTCGGGCGGCCAGCAGCAGCGCGTGGCGATCGCCCGCGCGCTCGCCATGCAGCCGAAGATCATGCTGTTCGACGAGCCGACGTCCGCGCTCGACCCCGAG
>CAZRHH010000049.1:0-21998 GCA_964599885.1 uncultured Dehalococcoidia bacterium
AGCACCGGCACCGGCCCGTCCGACGGCACGGGCGCTGCAACGCTGTGGCTGATGCTTGCCGGTGGCCTGCTCGCGTTCGCCGGCGCTGGCACCGTCCTCACGGGCGCCATCCGTCGCCGCTAACCCGAACCTCACCGCTACAACCAAGAAAGGGCGCTCAAAGCGCCCTTCTTGGTTGGCCGTTGCAGACCGAGCGCTTGTCTCGACGCTCGACTGGATGCTCGGGAGGGGCGGATCAACGTGTCCGCCCGGTATCGTGCCTTGACCTCCAACCCTCCCTTTGCGTCCCTTCGCGCCCTCTGCGTCTTTGCGGTGAGCCGTCCACCCACCCTCCCTACCCCCAAACGGGGGCAGACACCTCCAAGTAAGGGATAACCCTGCCGATACTTTTCACAGCCATCGCACTGTGAATCGAATCGGAGCGCCCGTGGTAAGCGACAGCACGTCTTCCCGCCGCCCTGTTCTCTCACTCGACGACCTGGCACTCCCGCTTACCCGACGGCCCGAGCGCATTCACGCGCTCACCGCCGCCGATCTCTCCATCGCCTTCAGCCAGGGCCTCGACCTCGCCGAAGGCAAGGCGCCCGGCCACGCCCAGCGCGTCTGCTACATCGCGACGATGCTCGCCGACGCTCTCGACGTGACACCCAACCAGCGCGCCGGCGTCTTCTTCGGCGCGCTGTTGCACGACATCGGCGTCACGCTCGCCGCGTCGGACATCTGCCGCGTCTCCGGCGTCGACGAAGAAGCGATCTTCGGCCCGTCGCCGCTCAGCACGCCCGAAGACCTTCGCCGCGACCTCATGTTCGCCGATACGACGGCCGTCGCCGACGCGCTCCACCAGCACTGCTTGCTCGGCGCCGAGACCATGGATGCGCTCGAACTGCCCGCCGAGACGGCGCTCGCCATCGCCGGCCACCACGAACGCTTCGATGGCACCGGCTTCCCGGACGCGATTCACGGCGACGACATCGCGATCGAAGCGCGCATCGTCGCCGCCGCCGATATCGCCGAGTCGATCATCTCCGCCGAAGCAAACGCGCTCAACGCCCGGCGCCGATTTGGTGGCGCTATCGAGCAGTACGCCGGCACAGCGCTCGATGGCAAGATGGTGGCGCGTCTGCTGGCGCTTGCTCGCAGCGACGAGTTCTGGCTCGGCCTCTACGCCGAAGACCTCGCCGAAACGCTGACGATGATGCGCGGCAGCGTCGACACCCGCAAGAGCCGCAAGCGCGTCATGCGCTTCGCCGAAGTCTTCGCCGACATTGCCGACGCCAAGGGTGGCCACACCGTCGGCCACTCGCGCCGCACCGCGGAGAACGCCGAGAAGCTGGGCGAAGCCCTCGATCTCGACGCGGGCCACATCGAGATGCTCCGCATCGCCGCGCTGCTCCACGACATCGGCCTGCTGGGCGTCCCGGCGCGCATCATGTCGAAGCCCGACATCCTCTCCGTCTCCGAGATGCAGCTCATGCGGCAACACCCCGCCAGCTCGGAGATGATCCTCTCGTCTCTCAACGGCTTCGAGGAACTCGCCTTCTGGATCGCCCGCCACCACGAGCGCCCCGACGGCCGCGGCTACCCCGACATGCTCTCCGGCGACGACATCCCGCTCGAAGCGCGCATTATTTCCGTCGCCGATGTCCACTCCGCGCTCACCGCCGAACGCCCGCACCGCGGCGCCCTCACAGCGAAGGACGCCCAGCAGATCCTCGTCGGCGCCGCCGGCACCCAACTGGATCCCGAGCTAACCCGCCTCTTCTGCTCGCTGCTCTAGCGTTCCTGGCGGAGTAGATTCCGTGGCGACACAGCTTGCTGTGCCGATTGCGCGTCACGACAACATGCTCCTGTGCCGGCCGCCGCTCCGTCTCCACCACCATGGTAGGGGCCCCGCTTGCCGGACCCTGGGTCGAACCACCGAACATTCAAGAATTGGGCTCGTCCCCGCGCGCACGTCCGCCGAGACCGTCGCGGCTGGTGCAGGGCGCAGCGCCTGCCGGGGGGTCTGGGGGTGTCCCCCAGATCTCTCTCAATTTGGAGGAGCAGCGGATGCGCCAGCAGACGCTGCGGGGTTCGATAGTGGGGTGCACGCGGCAATCGCATGAGCCCTACACTTCGTACACCGGCCCGATTGCTCAGAGCTTGACATGTGGAGTACGATCCACTCCCTACGTACTGCAAAGGAGGCGGCGTTGGCGACCTACATCATGCTCAGTAACCTCACCGACGAGGGCCGCAAGACGCTGAAGGAACGGCCGGAGCGCCTGCAAGAAGTCAACCGCGAGATCGAAGCGATGGGCGCACGCGTCACGCACCAGTACGCCGTCCTCGGTGGCTACGACTTCATCAACATCCTCGAAGCCCCCGACAACGAGACGATCGCCCGCATCTCCGTCGAACTCGGCGCTCGCGGCACCGTCCAGCTCACGACGCTGCCCGCCCTGCCCGTCGAGACGTTCACCCAGATACTTAAAGGGAAGTAGCGGAGGACGGCATGGCCGCATACATCGTCTTCTCGAAGCTCACCGGCGAGGGCCGCAAGAGCTTCCGCGCCAACCCCGATCGCCTCGCTGAAGTCACCAAACAGGCCGAACGTCTCGGCGCCAAGGTGACGCAGCAGTTCGCGCTGCTCGGCGGACCCAACGACTTCATCACGTTCATCGAGGCGCCCGACAACGTCACCGTGCAGCACATCGAGACCGAGATCAGCAGCATCGGCACGTCGAAAATGACCGTCTTCCCCGCGATCAAGGTCAACCGTTTCGTCGAACTGCTGAAGATCCAGCCCTACCGCACCGAACCGCACCGCTGGCAGACGCAGCTTTGGGCGCGCGCCGTCCGCCGCGCCGGCCGCTACTGGGTGACGACGCGACACGTCCGCCGCTACTGCCAGCCGCTCACCATCGACGGCAACGCCAACATCGCGCGCCACAAGGGCGGCGCCATCATCATCGCCAACCACAGCTCCCACTTCGATACGCCCGTCGTGCTGGCGTCGCTGCCCGAACGCCTTCGCAGCCGTACGCTCATCGCTGCCGCCGCAGACAAGTTCTACGGCAGCCGCAAGAAGCGCACGTGGTGGTACTCGCTCTTCCTCAACACATTCCCCGTCCACCGCGGCGGCGGCACGAAACAGCTCGAGTACCCGCTCTCGCTGCTCAAGCGCGGCTGGTCGATCATCATCTATCCGGAGGGCGGCCGCTCGAAGTCCGGTCAGGTGCAGAAGTTCAAGGCCGGCCCCGCCATCATGGCGATGCAAGCCGGCGTCCCGGTCATCCCAATCTTCATCGAAGGTCTACGCAACGTCATGCCGAAGGGCCAGCGCACGCCGCAGCCGGCCGCCGTCACCGCCCGCATCGGCGAACCCGTCTCGCTCGCCGGCATCAGCTCCGTCTCCGAAGCGACAACGAAGATCGAAAACGCCATGCGCGAGCTCGCCGGCATGCCTCCGCACCGCGCCGAAGCCCCCGCAGCGGTTCCGGCGACAGCACCAGCCGGCGGCGGCAGCTAAGCGGATGCGGCGCGTTGGGATTGTCCCGGTGGTAGCGAGGCGTCAGAACGCACTCGCTGTGTTTCGGGCGCGGTTGCGCCTGCCGTAGAGCGGGCTTTCAGCCGCGCGGGCGTCGGTGAACACCGGCAGTTCGTATGTTGGACATCGCCCACGCCGCCGTCGCAACCAAACACCAGACACTAAACACCAGTCGCCGACTCAGCCAGCACGAGGTCCCGAATCCACGACTACTGCCCGCGGACGTTCTTCCGCTTGTTCTTCACGTAGTCGACGAGGATGTACTGCCCGAGCTTGTCCGGCGTCGTATAGAAGACGCGGCCTTTATTGATCTTGGCGACCTGGTTCACGAATTCCTTCAGGTAGTAGTTCCGGTCCAGCATGAAGGTGTTGATCGTGATGCCCTTCTGCGTCGCCCGCTTCACTTCCTTCAGCGTCTCCCGAATCGTGATCGGGCTCGGCGGATACGCAAAGTACGACCGCCCGCGCTCAAGATGCGCCGTCGGCTCTCCGTCGGAGATCATGATGATCTGCTTCGTGCCGCTCTTGTGCTTGGCGAGCAAATTCTGCGCCAGCATCAGCGCGTGATGCATGTTTGTGCCCAGCACAGACTCATCCCACCGCACGTATGGCAGCTGCTCGGCGTTCAGCTCGCGTGCGTACGCCGAGAACCCGATGATGTACAGGCTGTCCCGGTTGAACTGGCTCGTGATCAGGTTGTTGAGCGCGAGCGCGACTTTCTTCGCAGCCTGGAACGAACCGCGTAGCGCCATCGACCACGAGAGGTCGACCATCATTACCGTCGCCGTCTGCGTCAGCGTCTCCGAGCGGTAGACCTCGAAGTCGTCCTTGTGCAGCCGCACCGGTAACGACGCGCCCTCGCGCTGCAGCGAGTTCATGATCGTCTTGTCGAGCGCGAGGTGAAACGGGTCGCCGAATTCGTACTTCTTGGTGTCGTCCGTGCGCTCGCCACCGCGGCCGGCGTCCTTCACGTTGTGCTTGCCGAACGAATCGTTCTTCAACTGCGAGTAGATCTCGCCGAGCGCCTTCTGCCCGATCTTCTTCGTGCCGCGCGGCGTCAGCTCCCAGTTGTTCCCCTTGCGCCGGATGTATCCCGACTTCTCGAGGATCTCCAGAAACTGCTTGAGCTGATCGAGCGTCTCGCCGGCTTCTTCGCCGAGAAGCTCGCGTAGCTTCTCCTCATCGATCTCGTCGATGTCGCCGCCGTACTGCGTGCGCTCCAGCTGCCGTTCCAGATCGTCCATCGACTGCATCTTGTCCATCAGACGCATCGCCTCGTTGAGGTCGAGTTCCTCGTCGCCACGGAACGGATACTGGTTCCGCATGTCGCGCATCGGCGACAGGAACTCCAGGTTCGTCGCCAGTTCTGATAATTCGCTCTGCAGATCGGGATCGCCCACCTTGTCGTTCAGCAGATCCTGAAGCTGCTGTCGCATATCGCCCGGCAGACTGTCGAGCAGATTTTGCATCTGTGCGATCTGTCCCTGCATCTGCGCGATCAGCTCGTCGAGCGATTGCGGCGGGTTTGGACCAAACAGGTCACCGTACTTCTGCATGAACGATTCGAAGTCGGGTTCGCCGCCTGCGAGCTTGTCGCTCAGCATCTGGTTCAGGTCTTGCACCATCTGCTTCATGCGCGCCATGTCTTCCGGTGACATGTTGGCGATCTGCTGGTGCAGGTCCTTGAAGAAGGTCTCGGTCATCGCCTTCTTCAGCATCTCCATCAGCTCGGTGAACTTGTGCTGCGCCTCGGGATCCATGAACTCGTAATTCTGCAGCTCCTTCACCGCGCCGGCTGGATCTTGCGGCAGGTTCGAGAGAAAGTTCTTCTTCTTGTTCGCGATGTTCTTCAGCATTTCGGCGAACTGGTCGTTGTCAGCGCCAGCGGATGCGCCCGTTTGCGACGCGCCGCCCTGCGCGCCATCGCCCTGCTGCCCTGAAGCCTGCGCGCCGGCCGCCGACGGCTGTTGCGCGCCACCTTGCTGTTCGGGCCGCGCGCCCTGTGTTTGTTGCGATCCGCTTGCCTGCTGGCCCGCCGCTTCATCTTGCCCGCCGCTGTCCGACGGCGAACCCTGGTCAGCCGAGCCATCCTGGGCGGCCTGCGATCCCAGCGCGTCTTCGAGCCGGCGCTCGATCGTACCGCGCTCCATGTCCAACACTTCATCCAGGCGTTGCTTGATGTCGTCCATCACCGAGGAAAGGTTGTATTTGTCGAGTGTGTTACGGCGCTGCTGCCGAAGCTGCTGCAGCAGATCGCGCAGCCCCTGCAGCCTGTCCCCCGCCGGATTCTTCATGCCGCGCTGCAGCAGATTGCGCATGGCGTGCTGCAAGTCGCCGAAGTTCATCAGGTCGTCGGTCAGCGCCTCGAGTACCTCGTCAGGGTCGAGCGGCGGAATTTCCTGCGTACCGTCCCATTCGCTATATCGAAACGCGACCATCGTGTATGACCTTACGCTCTCGGCATCAATTCCAGGCTCTATCCGCGGTACTGCACCTTGCCCGCGACGCGATCCTTGTTCAAACGCTTGTTCAGGTGTAGGCCTTCGAGCATGAATTCGATCGCGCTGGCGATCAGCGCCGGATTCTCGCCCGGATCGAGCTTCGTCACGCCGCGATCCATCCCCTCGATCGAACTCATCAGCTCCACGTACTTCGCAGAACCCAGCGTGTCTCCGACATCAGCCGATGCACCCGCCTTGAATTTCGTCACGACGTCTTCGAGGTCAACGACGTTGAAGTAGCGGTTGAACACCGCGACGACAGCGCTCTGAATGAGCTTCTCGATGATCTGCTCTTCCTTGCCGTCCTCGACCGTCTCGAATTCCACCTTGCCGGTGATCGTCGGGATGACATACGGCAAGTCGCTGACGCGCGGCACCACATCGGTCTCACCGAGGCGAATCGCGCGTCGCATCGCGTTTGCGAGCAAGCTCTCGTAGTCGGCGATCGATGCGCGAACCGACACGCCGGAGCGCTGGTTTACGTCGGGACTGCGCCGCGCGAGCCGCGTGATCTCGGCGACGATCTCCTTCATGTAGTGCGGCACGGTCACCGTGTACTCGTCGTCCACGAATGCCGCGCTTTCCTGCTCCATGATGTCGATCTCGTGCTCGACGCTGCGCGGGTAGTGCGTGCGAATCTGTGCTCCGTAACGGTCCTTGAGCGGCGTGATGATCCGGCCGCGGTTGGTGTAGTCCTCCGGGTTGGCCGTTGCGACGACCATCACATCCAGCGGCATCCGGATGTGGTAACCCCGAATCTGCACGTCTCGCTCTTCCATGATGTTCAGCAGCCCCACCTGGATGCGCTCCGCAAGGTCTGGCAGTTCGTTAATGCAGAAGATGCCCCGGTTCGTCCGCGCGATCAGCCCGTAGTGAATCGTCAGCTCATCCGACAGGTAGCGTCCTTCGGCAACCTTGATCGGGTCGACTTCGCCAATCAGATCCGCAATCGTGATGTCCGGCGTGGCCAGCTTCTCGCCGTAGCGCTGGTCGCGCGTGATCCAGTCGATCGCCAGGTTGTCGCCCTCCTGCTGCACCCGTGTGCGGCTGGCGTGCGTGATCGGCTCGAATGGACTCTCGTTCAACTCACTGCCAGCGATGATCGGCAGCGCTTCGTCGAGCAGCCCCGTCAGCGCGCGGATCATCCGCGACTTCGCCTGTCCGCGCTCGCCCAGGAAGATGATGTCCTGGCCGGACAGGATCGCGTTCTCCAACTGCGGCACGACGGAGTCTTCGTACCCGTAGATGCCGTCAAAGAGCGGGCGCCCGTCACGGATCCGCTGGATCAGGTTGCGCCGCATCTCCTCTTTTACGGATACGGCCTTGTAGCCGGCGCTCTTCAGCTCGCCGAGTGTTTGTGGATTGGAGTCCAGCGTCATGCCATCAGTCCTTCCGGTGATCTAGCGTTTCGGTGCGCAGCTTGGTCGGAGCCCGATCATAGAACGTAGCGAGTTCGTCGCGCGCAAATGCCGGGAACGGTGTCTCGTGATCCTCGGACTCCAGTATAACCCTCGCTGGCCCGTTCGCGACGACACCAATAGCATGGCACGCTGTGCCGCTCGCGAACAATGCGTCAATAATCGCCGACGCCTCTGCGGCCGCGACGACTGCCAGCAACGAGCCTGAGGCAAGTAGCCCTAACGGTTCGAGATCGAGTGCCTCGCAGATCAGGCGCGTCTCCAGAAGAACCGGTATCGACGTCCGATCGACCACGAGGGTCATGCCCGCTGCCGCTGCCATTTCGTGCAGCGCCGTGGCTACGCCGCCCTCCGTTGGATCGTGCATCAGCCGTGGCCGCGCCACTTCGCACAGCACACGCGCATCTTTCACGACGCTGATCCCCGGTTCAAACAGCAACGCGCCCGCCTGGCTGATCGTATCGCGCCCCACGCCCGACTCCGCGAGCGCGCCCGGCGAGTCGCGCGCAAGGAGGGCCGTACCCTCTATCGCGACACCGTTCGTCAAGAGGACAACATCGCCTGCGACAATGCCAGCGCCAGTCACAAGCTCGTCCCGCGTCGCCTCGCCGAGCATCGTGCCGGCGATAATCGGGCGGTCGATGCCTGCCGTGACTTCCGTGTGGCCGCCGACCAGCGACACATCGAGCGCGGCGCAGGCGGCAAGCAGATCGTCGAGTATGCGGCCCGGCAGATCATCCGGTGCCTCGGCCGGTAGCAGCACCGTCGCGAGGAACCAGGCCGGGCGCGCCCCCATGCAGGCAACGTCGTTCGCATTCACGTTGACGGCGTACCAGCCGATGCGGTCGCCCGCGAACGTCACGGGGTCGCTCTTTGCCACGATCAGCCTATCGCCAAGGTCGATCACCGCCGCGTCCCGCCCGACGCCCGGCCCGAACAACACCCGAGGATCGTTCGATGGGATGCGCGCAAGCAGCTCTGCAAGCAGTGCCTGCGGAAGCTTTCCGGTTCGCAGACTCATCCGGCGGCGCGCTGAACGACGTGATCGCTGAACGCGTCGACTAGCCGCGGCAGCATGCGCCGCGCTCCCGTACCCAGCGTCATACCGACGACAAGGTCGCCGACGATGCCTTGCCCCTGGGCACCCAATTCAATCTCTAGCGTGCATCCCTCATCGTCGTCGTTCAGGGCGAACTGAAGGTACGCCGCCTGTACACCGCGTGAGATGGAGACGTTGGAGTCGCGGTATTCACAAACGAGCATCGCCGGCTCGGACCAGCGCGTGATCTGCCAGCGCGTCCACTCGCCGTGCTGGTCGCCGGTCGCAAGAAGCTCGGCTCCCTCGCATGGCGCGGCGCTATCGACAAGTTTCATCGCGGACATATGAGGAAACCATGCCGGCCACGAATCGAAGTCCGTCAGCACTTCCCAGATGAATGCTGCCGGTGCGTCGTAGTCTTGCGACAGGTAGTAGGACGCCATACGTGCGCCAGCATAGCATCGGCGGGCGCCACCGGCTTACTCGTGCGGTTCGGTGAGCGACGCCGGATCGAAGATGCGTGCCAACTCCGCCTCGCTCAACAGCCCCTGCCGCCGCACAACATCGACGATCGTTTCCCCCGTGCGGGCCGACTCCTGCGCGACTTTCGCCGCGGCTTCGTATCCGATGAGCGGGTTAAGGATCGTCGCCATACCAACGCTTGCCTCGAAGTAATGCCTGTTGCGCGCCACATCGGCGGTGATCCCGCGCACGCATTTATCCGCAAGCGCGACAGCCGCATTCGTGAGGATCTCCAGCGATTCCAGCAGATTGTGCGCAATCACCGGCATCATCACGTTTAGCTCGAGCTGCCCTGCCTGCGTCGCCATTGCGATCGTCGCGTCATTCCCAACGATCTGGAAGCACACCATATTCGTCATCTCAGGTATGACAGGATTCACCTTCCCGGGCATGATCGATGAGCCAGGCTGCAGAGCCGGCAACGCGATCTCTCCCAGCCCGGTTCGCGGCCCCGAACTCAACAGCCGCAGATCGTTCGCAATCTGCAGAACGTCCAACGCTGCAGTACGCACCGCCGCCGACACATGCGCGAAGTCAGACATCGACTGCGTCACGGCGATCAAGTTTCCCGCCGGCCGCAACTCCATGCCCACAAGCGCCGACAGTTCGCCCGCCACAACGGCTGCGTACTCCTCGTGCGTGTTCATCCCGGTGCCCGCCGCTGTGCCGCCAAGATTGATCTCGTGCAGAGACGCCATCGCCTCTTCCACGCGCGCGGCGCCGCGACGCAGCGTCCACGCGTATGCCGCGAACTCCTGCCCTAGCCGAATCGGTACGGCGTCCTGCAGATGGGTGCGAGCAGACTTCAAAACGCCGTCGAACTCCGTCGCTTTCCCATCGAACGCGCCAGCGAGCGATTCGAGCGCAGCTACGAGCTGCCCGCCGAGTGCCAGCGCCGCAACCCGGATTGCGGCCGGCACCGTGTCGTTTGTGGACTGACTCATGTTGACGTGGTCGTTTGGGTGAACCGGCGCGTACGCGCCGCGCTCGCCACCCAGCGCCGCGTTGGCGCGGTTGGCGATCACCTCGTTCGCGTTCATGTTGTGCGACGTGCCGGCCCCCGCCTGAAAGACATCGACGACGAACTGGCCGGCCAGCGCACCATCGGCGATCTCAAGTGCAGATCGTGCGATGCCGTCGCCGAGCGCCTTGTCGAGCTTTCCAAGCCGCACGTTCGCCCGCGCCGACGCTGCCTTGATGAGCGCCGTGGCACGTACCAGTTGCGGATGCGCTCGTTGGCGGGAGATCTGGAAGTTCTCCGTCGCGCGCTGGGTCTGCGCTCCGTACCAGGCATCCGCTGGTACTGGAACGTCCCCCAGCGAGTCATGCTCTATGCGGGTGGCCATCTGCCCTCCTCTGCCAGATTCACGTCGTGCCGTAAGCAGAAGGCCCCCGCGTACGCGGGGCCTTCTGAGCGCGACCAATATTTGAACGACGGCTAACAGTTGCCCTGCGCGCGGGCTGCCTGCTGTATATCAACCACGTTGATCACACCGTTGCGGTCGACATCGTACCCGAGTACGTATGCAGGACTCGATGCCAATCCCTGCGCCGAGGCGATCTGCTGAAGATCGACCACGTTCACGAAGCGGTCAGCGTTCACCGACGCGATCTCTTTACTGTCGACGCATCCGTCAGCGTCGGTTTGACTGGAGGTCGGGTCGCTGTTGTAGCGAATGAACTCCACCCCGTCGGCGAACAAATCGCTATCCGTATCCACCGAAGCAGGGTTCGTGCCAAGCGCCGTTTCAAACGCGTCGGTCAAGCCATCCTTGTCCGTGTCCCCCGGCGGGGCGGGATTCGGCTTGCTGCCGCTATTGTTCGGGTTGGTGCCAAGCGCGCATTCCGCGCCATCCAGCGCGCGGTCGCCGTCTGTATCACGCTTCAACGGATCCGTTGCACCGGACGCAGCGGCGCACGGCGGCCCAGCGGTCTCCCCGACGTTCGACAGTCCATCAGCGTCTGCGTCCGGGTCGCACGCATCGCCGAGGTGGTCGGACTTCGGGTGTGTCAGGTCGTTAAACGGGATCGAGGCTGGCAGATCCACGAAGTCTCCGTCGACGTTCGACTGGCCCGGGTTGGGTGCCGTGACGCAGTTGTCCTCAGCCGGATTGGTGTTCGCCACCGCGTGCGTCGTCGAAGGCTTGTCTTTGAATCCGTCGTCGTCGCTGTCCGGATCGCAGGCCTGCGTCCCCTGGGCAAGTTCCGCGATACTCTGCACACCGTCCGCATCCTGATCGAACGCAGCGTCCTGTACGAGTACGTTCAGGCACGAATTCAGAACTTCGTAGCCGTCGGGCATCGTGTCCCCATCCGTATCCGGCGCGTTCGGATTCGACGAGTACGTGACCACTTCGCCGCCGTCGCTCACGCCGTCACCATCTGAGTCGGGATCAAGCGGATCCGTGAGGTGAATGTTGACCTCGTCACCGTCGCGGAGGCCATCGTTGTCGGTATCCGCGTCATTCGGGTCTGTCAGCGTCGTATTCACTTCCTCCGCGTCATCCAAGCCGTCTCCGTCGGTGTCCTGCAGCAACGGAGACGTCCCCAGGTTGATCACCTCATTGCCATCCGTCAACGTGTCGCCGTCGGTATCGGCGAGATTCGGGTTCGTGCCGATCACGATCTCCTGGAGGTCGTTGAGGGTATCATCGTCCGAGTCGGGATCGTTCGGATCCGTGAAGAATGTGTTTACTTCCGGCGCATCATTGATGCCGTCGTCATCTGAGTCGACATCGTTCGGGTCGGTGTTCGTGGTATCCGTCTCCACGCCGTCGCTCAGCCCGTCGCCGTCCGAATCCGCGACGTTCGGATCGGTGTTGGTGGTGTCGACCTCCTCACCGTCGAGGAGTCCGTCGCCGTCGGTGTCATTGTCGAGGGGATCCGTAAACGTCGTCTCCACCTCTTCGCCGTCGTCAAGGCCGTCGTCGTCGCTGTCGGCGTCGTTCGGGTCGGTGCCGCGCAGCGCTTCCTCGGCGTCGTTTAGCCCATCACCGTCGGTGTCCGGAATAGTCGGCGTGCTGGTGGATGTCGGCGTTAACGTCACTGTTGGCGTTTGCGTCACCGTCGGCGTCTGCGTCTCGGTCGGAGTCGGTGTGTCCGTCGGCGGCGCTGCGACTTCGACGCTCGCATCGATGCACGCGCCAGGGCTGTCTCCGCTAGGCCCGCAGTTGACGAGGTCGATGCCATCTCCATCAGCGACGAGCGCCGCGTCGAAAACCAGCGTCCCCGCTCCCTGCGCCGTGTTGTACGTGACGGTGGCCAGCAGCATACTCGCGCCGGCTGCCACGGTCGGCCCTGTCCCGCCCAGCAACAGACATCCCATTCTTGATCGGGCGACGTTCGGATCCGGATCGTCGTCCGCGGCGAGCGGGAGGAATGAGCAGTTCCACGTTCCCGATGACCCCGGGCCAGCCTCGTTGAAGTCCGGGTTCGCATTGAAGCCCGTGCCATCGGGAACGGTGGGGGGATCGAAGCTCTGCTGCGGCGTGGCCACGAGCGCGAACGAGAACGACGCGACGACAACCGGGTCGGGACTCTTGTTGGTGTAAACTATCCCCACCGCGATGCTGCTGGTCCCCGACGGGTACGAGCAGTCCGACTGCACGCCGCCTGCTGCGCCGCAGTCAGCGGCGAATTCGTCCGGCGGTGGCGGTGGTGGCTCCCCGGCTTGGATATCGTCTCCACGCGTCAAGACCATGCCGCCAGCAACGGCGAGCGCAACGAGCAGTGTGAAGCCAAGGGCGCGAAGGCGTGACGTCCCTGCCATGCGAGAACCTCCGAAGCGGGGATACGTTCTGGTTAGTACTTCGCCATGTTACGCCCGTATCACGCAATGTCAATACTTGACGACGGAGCGAATTAGCCGTCGAGCGGCGACTTCAGGAGGGTCAGTCTTCGTCGATGCTGAGTAGGTACGTGCCGGGCGGGCCGGGGGTGTCGCGCGTGCGGCTGGTGTCGCACACGCAGATTGCAGGTCCCGGGCCCGACCCGGCGGGCGTCGTGGTCAGCGGATTGCGGCCGATGACGGATACGACACCAAATCGCTCGAACGTAGTGCACCCAGGGTGCGCGGGTCGGAATCACAGGGGTCAGGGTCAGGGGTTGGGGTAGCGTGATACCGGCCGACTTCGTCCGTGAGAGCGCGAATCTTGCGGCGAAGAGCGCCGGCAGCCGTCTGTGCGGGTCGCGTCGAGCGGGTTGCGTGGCCCGCGTCGAAACGTCCTGGTGCAGTCGAGTTGCCGTTCATGTGATCTCTCCGCCCATGAGGCCGGAGAGGCGTAGAGATGCCCTCTATCCGCAGCGGATGAGGGCTGCAGACTCCGACCCATAAGGTTGTTGCCTTCGGCGGCCCGGCTACCGTATCCGCGATGCGGACGTAGGCCCGTGGCTTTGCGTCGCCGCCTTTCAGCGGGTTTGCCTTTGTCGGAGCGATCTTCAGTTGTACTTCCACAATCGGCGCCCTCGTCAAATTCTGTTGGCTTCTGATGTCTAATTCCGGAACTGAAGTTCCACAATGTCTCGTGCAACACCCGCTAACCGCTTTGAAACACCATCTCGCCGCCGCCGCTTTACGATGAACGCGCAGGCAAACGCAGCGGAGGAGGCGGTATGAAGAGACGGAAGTGGGTGCTGGCAGCGGTAGGCGCGGCGCTGGTCGTCACGCTCGGCGCAGGGGCGGCAATGGCCCAGGCCGGTGAGGAAAACGGCGGCGTGTCGTTTCTCGACCGCGTCGCCACGAAGCTCGGCGTCGACCGGCCGCAGCTTGATCAGGCAATCCAGGAGTCGCGTGACGAGGAGATCGATGAACGCGTGGCGGCGGGAGACCTCACGCAGGAAGACGCCGACCGCCTCAAGGAACGCCTCGACGACGTACCCGACGGCGGGTTCTTCCCGCTCGACGGCCCGCCTGGCGATCACCGTTTTCGCTTCGAGTTCCGCGGCGGCGACGGACACCGCTTCGAATTCGACTCGGACGACCTCGAGGGCTTCGCTCCCAAGCTCAAGGGCGCCGGCTTCGGCTTGTTCGAGATGCACGACAAACTGGCCGAGTTCCTCGGCGTCGACGAAGACGCGCTCCTCGATGAACTACAGGCCGATGGCGCGACGCTCGGCAGCATCGCCGAGGCGCACGGTAAGAGCCGCGAAGAGCTTCGAGACTTCCTGCTCGCCGAACTTCGCACTGGCGTCGACAAGGCGGTCGAGGAAGGCTGGCTTCCGCAAGACGGCGCGGACAGGCTCTACGACCGCATCGCCGAGCACGTCGACCGCTTCATCGACAGCGATTTCGGAATGCCCAACTTCCCGCGGCTGTTCGAGGACCGCGAGCGCGAAGATGGCGACGAGGACGCGCCGCAGCGAAGCGAGGAACCCGTTCGCAGCTTCCGCTCGTAGCTCACATAGCAACGGCAGGGTGCCCGAGCGCCCCTGCCGTTTCTCTTATACTGGAGACGTAATATCTATGAACGACACCGAAAGCTCTCCCCGCGTACTCGTCGCCGATGACGATGCCAACATCGCCGACCTCGTCCGCATGTATCTCGCCCGCGCCGGTTACGACGTGACGGTTGCGCATGACGGTGACGCGACGCAGCGGTTGCTCCGCGAGCAGCCCTTCGACCTCGCCGTCCTCGACATCATGATGCCGGGCAGCGATGGCCTGCAAATTATTCGCAACCTCAGGCGGCGCACGGAGATGCCCGTCATCTTCCTGTCGGCGCGCTCCTCAGACATCGACAAGGTGTCGGGCCTGCAATTGGGCGCCGACGATTACATCACCAAGCCGTTCAACCCGGCCGAACTGATCGCCCGCGTACACTCCGTGTTGCGCCGCAGCCGCGTCGCTTCCGAGCCGGCGGGCGAACTGATCTCGCTGGGCGAACTGCGCATGGACGTACGCAACCGCGACGCCACCGTCGCCGGCGAACCGATGACCCTCACGCCGAAGGAGTTCGACCTGCTCGCGACGTTCTGTCGCTTCGTGAACGTCACCCTCGACCGGGAGAAGTTGCTTGACCTCGTCTGGGGGACGTCGTTTTACAGCATGCGGACCGTCGACGTCCATATCGTCCGTCTCCGCAGCAAGCTCGACGGTTCCGGCCTGAAGATCGAGACCGTTTGGGGGAGTGGGTATCGGCTCGTCGAGGCGGTGCCTGCGTGAGTCATCGGCTGCGCGCGTTTCTGTTCAGCTTCCAGACAAAACTGGTGCTGGCGCTGGCGGCCGTCATCCTGCTCGCCATCTTCCTGTCCGGCGCCGTGTTCGTCGTCCGCACGCGCGAAGAGCGCCGCGAACAGGCGCTCGCACGAGTCGCCGCGGCGTCCCCCGCCATCTATCAGCAGGCCTTCACAGCACTGTTGCCGGCCGACGAACCCGCCGAGCAGCCGTTCTCCAGCACCCTCGGCGGGCTCGCTGCCGAGCAAGAAGTACGCATCCTGATCCTCGCTCCCGAAGGTGAAGTGCTCTTCGACACCAGCGACCGTCTCACGGGCCGCGCGCTGATCGTCCCGCCGTCGTCCTTCAACGATGTCCAGCGCGGCTTCATCGCCTGGCAGCCGGCCGATGACTTTCCCGAACAGGATGTCACGTTCGTCTCGGCGTCCTCGCGATTCGTCACGGGGCGCGGCCTGGAGCTGCCGTTCCGCATCGTGCTCGTCGTCGAAACCGATACGATCGCCGATGCCTGGCTCGGCGTGCTGCCTGGACTCGGACTCTCCGCGCTCGTAGCGATACCCCTGGCGACGATCGCGGCCATCTTCCTCGCGCGCCAGGTTGCGCAGCCCGTCCGCAAACTCACCGCCGCGTCCGAAGCGATGGCACAGGGTGACTTCAGCCAGCGCGTCGAAGTGGACCGCGACGACGAACTCGGGGTACTCGCCCGTTCCTTCACCGTCATGGCGGAGCGCGTCGGCGAGCGCGACGCTCAGATGCGAGCGCTGCTCGCGAACGTCTCCCACGACTTGAAAACGCCCATGACGTCGATCACCGGCTACGCGCAGTCCCTCACCGATGGCACCGCTGCGGCCGACGACGCTGCGCGCATCGGCGCGATTATCCGCGACGAGTCCGCGCTGGTAAACAGCCTCCTCGCGGACTTGCTGTTCCTCGGTGAGATCGACGCCGGCCAGATCATCAGCAAACACGAAGTTGTGTCGCTCGATGAGTTGCTGGCACGCTGCCTCCGAAGAATCGAGCCCATCGCGAAGGCAAAGCACGTTGAGGTCGCCGTCGAGACCGCACCCGACGCCCTCCTGCGCGATGTCGACGCCGAAAAGCTCGAACGCGCTTTCACAAACGTGCTTGATAACGCGGCGAAGTTCACACCGGATGGCGGCGACATCTCAGTGCGAACCTGGCGCGAGAACGGCGCCGCCCCGCCCGCGGTGGTGTGCCGAATCGTCAACTCCGGCTCGTCCATCCCCGCCCACGACCTGCCGCGCGTCTTCGACCGGTTCTTCCGAGGCGACCGCACCCGCCGGACAGCGGCCGGCAGCGGCCTCGGCCTCGCCATCGCTCGCGAACTGATCGAGCTGAATCACGGCACCATCGAAGCGAACAGCGACGACCACGGCGTCTCCTTCACTGTGGCCTTCCCGCAGTAACCGCACAAAGCACGAGAAAAACCGGTCAGAGCGCTCATTAGCGCTTCATGTGGCAGTTGCACGTACCGATACTCCTGTCGTAGAGTAAACGCAAAGTGTTGCAACAAAGGCTTGTCGCATGAGCTGCGAAACCGAAACCATCGACGTCCTCCGCGGATCCGGCCACAAAATGACCCCGCAGCGCATGATGATCCTCACGTCGCTCCGGCACGCGGCTGGCCACCTCAGCGCCGCCGACATCTTCGAGCGCGTCAAGGCCGAGTACCCGTACGTCGACATTTCGACCGTGTACCGGACGCTCACGGTGCTTAAGGACATGCGCCTCATCTCGGAGACGCATATGGGCTCCGGCGATGCCACGTTCGAGTGGGTCGGCATCGAGCGGCATCACCACCTGATTTGCCGCCAATGCGACCACGTTACGCAGCTCGATCACCACTACCTGGAACAACTCGGGACGCAGCTCGCTGCCGACATCGGCTTTCGCGCCGACATCGACCACTTCGCCATCTTCGGCCTCTGCGCCCATTGTCAGAAAGCGCTGCTGCCCGGCGCAGGAAACGCGTAACGCAATACGCGTGATGAACAAGTAACGAGAGACGGATGCTCAAGACAACGACCTTCCTCCTTGCCACGATAGCGCTCATCATCATCGGCGCTGCTTTCTTCGCCGCATGCGGCGATGACGACGACGAGCCGAACGGTGCAAACGGGGAGAACACGCCGGCGTCGGGTGCGACCGCCGGTAGTGGCGATACCGTCGAACTGCTGAAAGTCGTCACCACCGTCGCGCCACTCACGAACATCATCAAGAACATCGGTGGCGACCGCATCGAACTCACTGGCATCGTGCCCGACGGCGTCAACTCGCACACGTTCGAACCGGCGCCCAGCGACGCCCGCACGATGGCCGGCGCGGACATCTTCATCATGAACGGCGCCGAACTCGAGGGCACCAGCGAAGAGATCGCCCGCGAGAACCTGTCCGACGCATCGAAGATCTACAAGCTCGCCGACAACACGCTCTCCGGTGACGACGAGGCGACGGGCTTCCTCTACGACTTCTCGTTTCCGAGAGCCGAGGGCAAACCCAACCCGCACCTCTGGATGAACCCCCAGTACGCCGCCGACTACGCCGCACTCGTCGCGGAGTGGCTCGGTGAGCACGATCCCGAAAACACTGAGTACTACACCGACAATCTCGCGGCCTTCGAAGACCGTATCGACGAACTTGATGCCGCCATCCGCGAAGCGACCGCGACCGTCCCGGAACAAAATCGCAAGCTGCTCACGTACCACGATTCCTGGGCGTACTGGGCGCGGCTCTATGGCTGGACAGTCGTCGGCGCCATCCAGCCGTCCGACTTCGCGGAGCCGAGCGCCCAGGATGTCGCAAACCTCATCGACGAAGTCAAGCGCGAGCAGATTCCGGCGGTCTTCGGTTCCGAAGTGTTCCCGAGCTCCGTTACCGAACAGATCGCCAGCGAGGCCGGCGCCGAATACATCAACGAACTGAGCGACGACGCACCGCCCGGAGACGAGGACGCCCCCGAGCACACCTACGTCGGCATGCTCGTCTTCAACATGCGGATCATGATCGAGGCTCTCGGCGGCGATGCTGGCGCCTTCGATGACTTCCCGGTCGAGAACACATTCCAGGAGGGCTGATCATGCAAGCGCCCATGGTGCGACTGGATCACGTGACCGCTGGTTACGAGCGTGAGCCGGCGATCGATCACATAACGCTCGATATCGCTCGCGGGCAGTTCGTCGGTGTACTCGGCCCCAGCGGCTCCGGTAAGACGACGCTCTTGCGGACGCTGCTCGGGACCGTGCCAGTGCAACATGGTGAGATCGTGATCGACGGGAAACGCGTCACAGGTCCCGGTCGTACGCCCGCTGGCTATGTGCCGCAGCTCCAGACGGTCGATTGGAACTTCCCCGTGACGGTGGAAGAAGTCGTCATGATGGGCCGCGCCATGAACTCTGGCCCGTTCCCCTGGCCCCGGCGTCAGGATCGCGATCGTATGTATGCCCTGCTCGAACGCCTCGGCATCGAGCAGTACGCGAAGCGGCACATTCGCGCGTTGTCGGGTGGCCAGCAGCAGCGCGTCTTCCTCGCACGGGCGCTCATGCGCGATTCGAAGCTGCTCCTGCTCGATGAACCGACCACCGGTGTGGACATCGCCACGCGCGACGACGTCCTGCACCTGCTGGGTGATCTGAACCGCGACGGCGTCACGATCATCCTCACCACGCACGAACTCAACGCCGTCGCGGCACACCTGCCGTACGTCGTTTGCATGAACAAGCACATCATCGCCCACGGCGCGCCCGAGGCTGTCTTCACGCCGGAGATCCTCAGCCGCACCTACAACGCCGAGATGAACGTCATCGTCCACAACGGCATGACGCTCGTCGCCGAGAGCCCGCACTTGTTCGAGGAGCTACGCCGCCCGGTCGCCATGGGTAGCCGCGAGTAGCAAATGGATACGTTCACCGAACCGCTGCAATACGAGTTCATGCGCCATGCGCTCATCGCTGCGACGCTCGTCGGTGGCCTGTGCGGCATGATCGGCGTGTACGTGGTGTTGCGGCGGATGTCGTACATCGGGCACGGCATGTCGCACTCCGTGTTCGGCGGCGCTGTCGTTGGTTACGTGCTGGGCTGGAACTTCTACCTGGTCGCGGGCGGCTGGGGCTTCATCTCAGCCCTGCTGATCAACCAGGTGACGCGCCGTCGCCAGATCGGCGCCGACGCTGCGATCGGCATCATCACCACCGCGAGCTTCGCCTTCGGCGTCGCGCTGATCAGCCGCGCCAACAGCTTCACGCGTGACTTCGATGCCGCGCTGTTCGGCAACCTGCTCGGCATCTCGCGCACCGACATCTACCTCATCGCCATCACCTGCGTAATCATGGTCGCCGTCGTCTTCATCTTCTACAAGCAGTTGCTGTTTCTGACGTTCGATGCCGAAGTCGCTCCGACCTACGGTGTGCCGACGCAGGCGCTCGACGTGCTCTTCGCGCTGATTCTCGCAGCCACGATCATCGTCTCGATCAAGATCATGGGCGTTACACTGATCGCCGCATCGCTCGTCATCCCGCCCGTAACAGCGCGCCTGCTGACGAACAGCTTCGCCCGCATCATCGTGTTATCGACGGCGATCGGTGCATTCACCGGCTTCGCGGGCATCTACATCAGTTACTACGAAGATCTCGCGTCTGGCGCGACGATCGTCTTGCTGGGCGCGGGCCTCTTCGTCGCCGCATTGCTCTACACCATCGTTCGGCAGTACCTCCCGATGCCGAGTGCCGCGGCGCCGGCCGGGCGGCGCGGCGGTATCGTGGCACTGCCCCAGGATCTCGACCTTCATTGATGCGTCGTCACTCCGGTACCGCGTCGGCCGGAGCCGACGTGTAGTCGCGCTCGGCGTCCGCCCAGAAGAGCAGCGGCGGCAGCAGCACCAGCGTGCTGATCAGGCTGACGGCGATGTTCAGCGTCGTCACCTTGCCGAAGTTATCGAGCAGCGGAAAGTCGCTGAACGCCAATACGCCGAACCCGCCTAACACCGTCAACCCCGACGCAGCGATCGCACGCCCGATCCGCAGCGAAGCCATCGACATCGCGTCGCGCGCCGTACGCCCGGCCTCCCGCTCTTCGTAATAGCGGGACATCAGCAGAATGTTGAACTCGGTTCCCATCGCGATGATCAGGGGACCCGAGATCGACGTCAACGGGCTGTAACTGATGCCCGCCGCGTACAGCAGCATCGCGGATGCCCCGAGCGCCAGCACCACCGGCAGCAGCGGCGCGATCGCCTTCACCGGATCGCGGAAGACGACGAGCAGCACGACCAGAATCGCCCCGAGCGCGACGAACGACATCAGTTCTCGGTTCGCGCTCATCGCATCGAGGGAAGCCGTGCCGATGACCGCGATGCCAGCGGGCGCCACCGCCACCCCCGGCGGCGGAGCGGCATCGTCGAGGATCTCCTGCGTCATGCGCTTCCGCTCGTGCAGCGTCTGTTCACCCTTGATCGCGAACGTGATCGATGCCATCGTCCCATCGACATTGATCACACTCTCCACGAGCGCTTCGGGCGCCTCCGCCACCGTTGCCGCGGCCGCTGCGCTAGTCGGCGCGGCGCCCGTCAGAGAATTCGTCAACGAAGCGATGCTGTTCGACGTGCCGAGGTTGTCCGGATACCGTTCGCGTTGGCCCGTTTCGAATGCCGACAGCCAGTCGAGCACGTTCTGATCGGTGATCCGCACCTCGCCAGAAGTCTCGACGAGAATGTTCAACTCACTCGTCGAGCCAGTGACATCCCGTACCAGGTGCAGATCGCGCAGCACCGCACTTCCGGATGGGACGAAGCGCTCCGGATCCGTCTCCGTCGGTATCTTGCCGCTCACGTACAGGCCGCTCAGCGCGACGACAAGCGCCACCGCCGCGATCGGCGCAATCCGGCCGATCGTGGTCGAGGTGAGACCTCCAACAAGGCGCTCTACCTCGAACCTGGAACGCTCGCGCTCGCGGGGCCCGATGCGTGCGCGCTCCCGCAAGAAGACGATGCTGGCGATCAACGTCGTACTAGTGATGAAGACGATCAGTGACCCCACCGCCAGCATTGAACCGAAGTCACGAATCATCGGTACCTCGGAGAGGTGCAGCACCAGGAATCCGATGCACGCCGCGACGGCAGCAAGCGCCAACGGCGGGCCAGCCCCACGCAACATCCGCTCGATGCCTTCGTTCGCCGAATCGGCTTCGAACGTCTCCTCCTCGATCCGGCTGTGTACCTGGATTGCAAAATCCACGCCGAGTCCGATCAGAATCGGCAACCCGGAGATCGTCACCATGGTCAATGGAATGCCGAGAAAACCCATCAAACCGAACGCGGACACGGCGCCGACCAGCACCGCCGGAAGCGACAGTAGCCGCCACCGCGCGCGGAACACGACGAATAGCACGGTCGCCATGATCACCACGGCGAAGATCGCCATGACCACGAGCGAACTCCGCATCTCGTCGTTGATCTCCTTGATCAGCAGTGGCGGCCCTGACACGCGCAACGTCACTCCGTCGAACGCGTAACCATCCGACAATTCGAGCATGTCGCCCGCCACTCGCGAGCCTTCATCGATCGAGAGATTCCCTTGCAGCCGCGCGACCATCAGCGCGTGCCGTTCGTCCGGAAAAATGTCTGACAGTTCGGGGCGCAACTCGCCGTCCGCGCTGAACAGCACGAATTCGACGAACCTCGGGTTGTCGAGCGTTTGCTCGCCTACCTCAAGGAACCGCTTCGCGTCGGCGCCGAATTCCGCATTGAACGCATCGGCGACGCCCTGACGCGCCGCGGCGGCGGCCGCATGCTGCCGCTCCGCCG
>CAZRHH010000050.1:0-17894 GCA_964599885.1 uncultured Dehalococcoidia bacterium
CCCGAGCATCTCGCGCATCCCCGGTCCGCCCTTCGGCCCTTCGTAGCGGATCACGACGACATCGCCGGCATGGATGTCGCGGCGCGTGACCGCGGCCATCGCGTCTTCCTCGCAATCGTAGACACGCGCTGGCCCGCGGTGCGTCAGCCGCTCGTGCCCGGCGACCTTCACGACGCACCCCTCGGGCGACAGGTTGCCTTTGAGGATGACGAGGCCGCCCGTCTTCTTGATCGGGTTGTCGAGCGTGCGGACGACATCCTGCCCCGGCGTCTCCACCGAGGTCGCCGCCTCTTCGGCGAACGTGCGGCCGGTCGGCGTCGGGCGCGCGCCATCGACGAAGCCGCCCTCGACGAGTCGTGACGCGACGAGCTGGGTGCCGCCGGCCCGGTCGAGATCGGCAGCGACGTAGCGCCCGCCGGGCTTCAGGTCGGCGATGAGCGGCGTGCGTTCGCTTACGGTGTCGAAGTCGTCGATCGTCAGCGGCACGTTGGCCTCGCGGGCGAGTGCGAGCAGGTGCAGCACGGCGTTTGTCGAGCCACCGGTCGCGGCGACGCCGGCGATCGCGTTGTCGAACGCCGCGCGCGTCAAGATGTCGAGCGGGCGGACGTTGCGGCGCAGCACGTCCATGACGGTAGCGCCGGCGCGCATGCCGACGTCATCCATGCGCGGATCGACGGCGGGTACGCTGGCGTTGCCGAGCGGCGACAGCCCGATGAACTCCATCGCCATCGCCATCGTGTTGGCCGTGAACATGCCGCCGCACGCACCCGGTCCGGGGCACGCCGCATGCTCGAGCACTTCGAGTTCCTCGTCGGAGAGTGTGCCGGCGGCATTCGCGCCCACGCCCTCGAAGACGTCCTGGATCGTCACGTCGCGGCCGTCGAACGTGCCGGGCAGGATCGAGCCGCCGTAGATAATGATGCCGGGGATGTTCAGCCGCGCCAGCGCCATGGACGCTGCCGGGATCGTCTTATCACAGCCGACGAGGCAGACGAGCGCATCGAACATGTAGCCACGCGTGCAGAGCTCGATCGAGTCGGCGATCACCTCGCGCGAGACGAGCGACGTCTTCATCCCCTGGGTGCCCATCGTGATGCCGTCGCTGATCGCGATCGTGTTGAACTCCATCGGCGTGCCGCCATTCGCGCGGATGCCGTCGGCGACCTTCGCGGCAAGCAGTCGCAGGTTGAAGTTGCACGGCATCGTGCCGATCCACGTGTTGGCGATGCCGATGATCGGCTTCTCGATGTCCTCGCGCGTGAAGCCGACGCTGTAGTAGTACGAGCGAGCCGCCGCGCGGTCGCGCCCGTCGGTGATAGTGCGAGAGTTGTGCTTCGGGTCGAACGTCATGTGGTGGCCTCCGGCGATGATCGTAGCGAGCGCCGCAGTTGGGTGCGAATGCGCGCTTTGCTGTGTTGATGGTTGCCGAGTGTCGTGCCCGCTCGGGCCGCCGGTGCTAGACCGGCGCCGGTACGGCGATGCGCACACGGGCGGGAGCGCCGGTACGCGGCAGAAGCGCCGTGATCGCGCCGGCGTCGTAGTACTGCGGGATGAACAGCATGCCATCGAGGACGCGGTCGGAGATCTTGCAGCGGATCGTCAGCTCGCCCTGATCGCTCGCCAGCGTCAGTTCGTCGTCGTCGCTCAGGCGCAGCGCGGCGGCATCGGCGGCGCTGATCTCGGCGTATTCTTCGCGGTGCAGCTTGTCGGCGTCCTGTGCGTGGATCTCCGCGCCTTCGAGGCTCGTGAACAGCGTGCGACCCGTCGTCAGCGTGTAGGCGCCATCAGCGGCTGATGCTGCGGGCGGCGCGACGGGCTGCGTCTCGAACTTCGTCGCCGGCGATGACACGCGCGCCTTGCTCCAGGCGCGGTTGCCCGAACCGAAGCGCTCGTAGCCGGCGACGGTCGCGGCGATCTCGTCCGTGACGGCGTCCGGGTGCGCGTATGTCCACGCGCCGGCGTCGCCGACAGCGTTCGCCAGATCGACGAGCGCCAGCAGCGCCGGACGCGCGTCGCCGAGCGCATCAACCGACGCGTGCATGCGGCCGATGCGGCGCTCTGTGTTGGCGTACGTGCCCGTCTTCGCGTACGACGGCACATCGGCGAGCACCACGTGCGCCATCTTCGCCGTATCGGTGAGCAGGCTATCGACAACGATCAGCAGATCAAGCGACGCAAGCGCCGCTTCGATGCGCGCGCGATCCGGCGCGAACATCAGCGGGTTATCGCCGACGACGACGAGCGCCTTCAGCGTGCCACCGGCGGCCGCGTCGATCATCTCGTCGAACGTCATGCCGGGTGTGGGAGCGGGCACGTGGCCGGGGCCGAGCAAGGGGTCGACGCCCATGTCGCGCGCGCCGTTCACGTTGGCTTCCGTCGGCAGGATGAAGAGCGATTCGGCGGCCTTCTCGCCGCACAGTGCCATCGCGAGATTCGCCGCAGCGGCGGCGCCATCTCGCGCGGCGGCGACGTCGTAGCGCGGCGTCGCGAAGACGATCGAGACGGTGGCACCGTCCGCCTTCGCGGCTTCGATCGCGGCCATCGCCGCGTCGA
Source organism: uncultured Dehalococcoidia bacterium (assembly GCA_964599885.1). GTDB lineage: Bacteria > Chloroflexota > Dehalococcoidia > DSTF01 > JACRBR01 > CAZRHH01. The sequence continues at coordinate 2,554 of CAZRHH010000050.1, forward strand.
CATCGCCCGACGCGAGTTCGGGCAGCGTCGCCTCTTCTCCAGATGCGCGCTTCGCTAGCGCATCGACAACGGCCGCTTCGTAGCCCGGTTGCGGGCGCAGCCAGGCGCCGCCGTACGGTTCGGCGAAATCGGCCATCTCGCCCCAGAGCGCCGAAACGAGCACGAGCCGCCCGTCGCGCGGCGCCAGCGGGTTGCCGACAATCGCGTCCTTGATCCGCAGCGCCGCGATGTTGTGGCTCGATTCCAGGTCGTCGGCGATGACGAAGACCACATCGCTACGTTCGAGATTGATCGTGTCCGACGCGAGCATCTCCGTGCCGAACGCGGCTTCGATCGCCTGCGCGGCGGCGCGGTTCGGCGCGGCGTTGCTGAAGTCGACGTGCGGCGTGCCGATGACGTCACGCGCGAGCTTCTGCGTCAGGTAGTTCTCTTCGTTCGTGTTGAACGGCGATCCGAGGACGCCGACCGATGCCGCGCCGTGCTCGGCGATGATCTTCTTCAGACCGTCCGCGGCGTACGTGACGAGTTCTCCCCAGTGCGCTGGGAACTGCGGCGTGCCGGCGGCGCCGCGTCGCACGAGGTGCTTCTGCAGCCGCTGCTTGTCGGTGACGGCGTCGTAGTGAAAGCGGCCGCGCACGCAGATCTGGTCGGCGCTGACGGGGTTGAGCTGATCCGGCTTCACGATGACCGCGCGGCCGGCGCGCGCGCCGACGCTGATCGTGCAGCCGACGCTGCAGGAGTTGCACGTTGTGCTGGTCCAGTCTTCGGTGCGCGCGATCCACTTGTTCGGCTTCTCCATCAGCGTCGCCGTCGGGCAGACGTCGATGCAGGCGCCGCAGAAGTCGCAGTTCGACTCGTGGACAGCGCCGCCGCTGCCGAACGCGATCCGCGTCGGGAAGCCGCGGCCGGCGAGCGTGACGGCGCCCGTGTGGCGGATCTCGTCACAAGCGCGGACGCAGCGGGTGCAGAGAATGCACATCTGCGGGTCGAATTCGAGGAAGGGGTTTGCGCGGTCGGGATCTGGCACGGGGAACTGGTAGTACGTGCGCGGCTCCCCCGCCCACGGCTCGACGTTCTCGAAGCCCATGTCGAGCAGGTCGTTCGTCGTCTGCAGCTCGCAGCGATAGTTCTTCGAGCACGTCAGGCAGCGGTGCGTGACGACGTCGTCGCGCAGGCAGATGTCGCCGGGCATGCATTTGACGCGCCGGTGGCACGTCAGGCAGCGGTCGCTGTGGTTGGCGTTGATCAGCGACAGCACCTGCTGCCGCGCCTGCTTCGCCTCCGGCACCTCCGTCTCGACGACCATGCCGTCGGTGACCTTCGTCGTACACGAGAGCTGGAGGCCGCGCGCGCCTTCGATCTGGACGAGGCACGTGCGGCAGCCCGCGTACGGCGGCAGGCCGTCGATGTAGCAGAGGTTCGAGACCCAGACGCCGTTCTGCTTGATCACTTCGACGAGCGGCGCGCCAACTTCCGTCTCGATCTCGACGCCGTTCAGCTTGATGTTAGCCACGCGTGTTCGCCTCGACCACGCGCTCGCCCTTCGAGACCGGCGCCTTCGCCTCGATCTCGATCAGCTCGATGACGTCTTTCGGCGCTTGCTGGCCGTGCGGGTACATGTAGTCGTTGCGGCGCAGATGCTCGTGCGCCAGCGTCGTCAAAGCGTCCTTGTTCTTGTACATCGTGTCGAACTCGTATACGGCGTCCTCGAACACGCCGCCGGACTGGATCGCCTGGTAGGGGCACGCCTCCACGCAAAGCCCGCAGTACATGCAGATGCGGAAGTCGATCTCGTATCGCACCTTGTTGAGCGAGCCGTCAGCGTTCGGCGATGTCTCGACGAGAATGCAGCCGTCGGGGCAGGCCTGCGCGCAGGTGCTGCAGCCGGTACAGCGCTCGTCGAACCAGAGGAGGTTGGTGCGCGCGCGCGGCGAGATCGGCCGCGTCACTTCGGGGAACTCGACGGTCGCGACGGGCATGATCATGCGCTGGACCGTGACGAGCATGCCCTTGAGGATGCCGATGCCGTACACCGCGGCTCCTTAGCGTGGTCTGATCGCAAGCGCGCCCAAGCGAGAATCGGGCGGCGGATCGATTGTAACTTATTTCACGCACAGGGGAAGCGGGCGGCGTCGCTCCGACTTTGGGGAGTCCGGGCGCACGATGTTGCTAAGGGACAAAGAAGAGGGAGATGTAGGAAGGGGGGTTACGTCTGCCTAGGAGAAAGCCGCCACATCCAACCGGTCGGGCGCAAGTTGAGCCGCGTTGCGACACGCTGCGACGAAGCGTTGTCGCTTGATGTGCTGTAGAACAGGACTCGGCCGGTGCCAGCGAGCAGCGATGCCCACGCTGCGGTGACGGCTGCGGCGTGACCTCTGCCGCGGTAGCCGGGATCCGTCCAGACGCCGGCCTCTGCCCCGCGTTCCGTTAGGCGGGCGCTGTGGCAGATCGCGATGATCTGCGTTCCGGACGTTGCCATCGCCCACGGGTCTAGCGTCCCGTCAAGCAGCAGGTTCCACTCGTCCGGCTTCCAGTTCGCGCCAGGAGGGTTCATCTCCCGTAGGTCTTCGACCGTGGCATCGCTCGAAGTTCTGATCGCTGCGGAGGAGGCGTGAGCCGTCCCTATCGGTATGACGTAGCTCGGGCCAGACGATGCCTCGACGACCCCAACGGCGTCCTCAAGGAGACGCGCACAGCGAGCCAGTCCAGCCGGAGCCTGCCCTGGTCCGGGTTGCGCGTCGCTTAGCGCGACGGCGCGAAGTTCGATCGCCGAGTCGTCGGGCACATGGCTCCCGATCGCGGCGATCCGCCCGTCGTTCGACGCGGCGATCACCATGTGCGGCACCGGACGCTGTGGCTCGCGATCAGCGATCAGGCGACCGCGTTCATCGAGCACCCAGATCGTGTCGAGTTCAATCTCCAGCAGTTCGAGATCAGTAGGCATCGCGAATCCTAGAGCCATGCGTCACGACCACCATTGCGCACGCAAGCCATCGCGCCCGAACGGCGACTTCCAGCTTCTAGCATCCAGCTTCCAGTGCTCGATCGAGGCGCCACAGTAGGTGAGGAAAAGTGGTGGGCGACACTGGACTCGAACCAGTGACCTCTACGATGTCAACGTAGCGCTCTAACCAGCTGAGCTAGCCGCCCACGGGGGTGTGACGCATCGTATCGGTCGCTTCCGCCGGAAGTCAATTCGGGCGCCGCCTGACGTCATCGCACCAGAGCAGTAGCCGCGGATTACGGGCACGCCTCAGCTCGCGAGGCGAAGAGTTCCGTGCCGGCGTCATCAAGCGAGTCGAACGACAACCGCAGGCAACCCAACGCTGCTCCGGATGCATCCTGAACCTTGTACCACGACGTGCCGCCAATCGCGGCAAGCGTGGAATAGAACTCACCAGGGTTCACGCCTCTGCTGCTGCGGCCACCGATATCGTCGCAGTCTCCCGATTTGCACTGCAGGAAGTCGACCCTGTCCGCTGTGTCGTTCACAAGTCGCACCGAGATCGACTCGCCGTCGCAGCCGGCCAGCCAAAATGACGCCAAGAACAAACCAAGAACGCCAGCTTTCGAGCGAATCGTGCGAATCACGACACGCCCAGCCACGCGCACAGCACGCCGACCGCCTCTGCGTGTACGTCGGCGCGGGTGCGGCCGGTGCTTTTCTTCACGTTGAAGCCGTGATCGGCGCCGTCGAGCAGCTGCAGCTTCGAGCGCGTCACGAGTGCCGCCGCTTCGCGCAACTCGCCGGGCGAGCCGAAGGCGTCGTTCGTGCCGGAGACGAACAGCGTGCGCGGCTTCAGCGCCGGCAGATGCTCCGTGCGGGCGCGCTCCGGCTTGCCCGGCGGATGCAGCGGATACGCGAACAGCGCCACGCCGTCCACCTTCACGCCGCCTGCCACTACCATCGACGCGATGCGCCCGCCCATCGATCGTCCGCCGACGACGATCTTGCCGCTGTCCGGGCGCACGGCGTCGATGACGGCGCGCCAGGTCGCTTCGAGCACGGGCGGGCGATCCGGTGCGCTGCGGCCCGCTTCGCGAAAGGGAAACTGAAAGCGAACCGCCGTCACGCCGCGCTTCGCCAGCTCGTCGCACGCATACACGCCGAACGGATCATCGATGCCCGCGCCAGCACCGGGCGCATAGACGAACGTCCATCCCGCGTCACCGCTCGCGTCGTGCCGCGCGGCGCTGATGCTGCGCACATCGGGCACGTCGATCGTGAGGCGTTTTGTTGTCAATTCAGCACTCCGAAACCGGCCGTCTTGTGGCGCATTTTGATCGTCAGGCGGTTGCGCATGTCGGGGAGGCTGTCGCCGATCGTTTCCAGCTCGCTCGTGATGCGGGCGGCCGGCGACAGCTCTTCGAGCCATTGCTGCTTCAGTTCGCCGGGGGCTTCGACGCGCGCCGCGATGTAATCGCCGGCGTCGCCCGGGTCGTCGGGCAGCGTGACGCCGCGCGTCCACTGGTCGCCGAGCGCGAGATACGCCTTGAGGTACTCGTTGAACAGCAGCGACGCGCGCGGCATCAGTTCGTGCGCTTCGGGCGACGGCGCGTCCTGCTCGACGTACTCGATCTCGCCGGTGAGGAAATCACGTTCGGTCTGCAGTTCGGCCGTCCGGAAGCGGCGCTCGCCGATCGTGAAGAGGTTCATCCGGCCGTCGTCGAGATATTCGACCTGGGCGATGCGCGCCGTCGTGCCGAGCATGTGCGGCACGGCGCCGCCGCCGACTTCGGGGCCCTCGCGGATGAGCAGCACGCCAAACGGCGCGTCCTCTTCGATGCACTCGCGGATCATCTGCTTGTAGCGCTCCTCGAAGATGTGCAGCGGCATGCGCATGCCGGGGAAGAGGACGGTCTGGAGGGGGAACACGCGGAGGTTCATCGGCAGATTGTATCGCTTGACTCGACAGAAGGACGGGCAGATAATGCCCCTTACCTCTCCGGAAGCATCCCAGCTTCCCGCGTCAGCCGCACCGTGCGGTGGCGAGGCATCCGAACCGCATCCGAAAGCAGCAGAACGCGCAAGCTTCAGCTCAGGAGGCCTCATGGCAGAAGCGCCAGCCGCAGAAGCAGCAGCACCAACACCGGCACAACAGAAGCCGATCGTCCCCTTCCTCAAGATCCCTGCCGACGGCAGCGCGCCGTACCTGATGGGCAGCCGCTGCAAGAACTGCGGCGCGACGTACCTCGGCGCCCGCATGGCGTGCAGCAAGTGCTTCAACACTGACCCGATGGACGACGTCAAGCTCTCCGACCACGGCGAGTTGCACGTGTTCTCGATCGTGCACCAGTCGGCGCCGGGCGTCCCGACGCCGTACGTGGCGGCGATCGTCGATTTGCCGGAGGGCGTCAGCGTGCGCACCAACATCGCCGGCGTCGAGGCCGACCCGAAGAACCTGACGTTCGGCATGCCCGTGCAGATGGTCACCGAAAAGATCCGTACTGATCGCGAGGGCAACGACGTCATCGCGTTCAGCTTCAAGCCCGCCTGACCTGCGGATACGAAGGACTCGCCGGCCACTGTGGCCGTGATCGACAAGGAGAACAAGCATGCGTGACGTAGCCATCATCGGCGTCGGAATGATCAAGTTCGGGCGCTACCCGGAGAAGACGGTGCCGGAACTTGCGGCACAGGCCGCCATCCTCGCGCTCAAGGACGCGGGCGCCGATATGAAAGATGTCGAGCTGATGGCGAGCGGCAACCTCTACCAATCGAACGCGATGGTCGGGCAGCGCATCCTGCAGATCATCGGCCAGACGGGTATTCCGGTGATCAACGTCGCGAACGCTTGCGCGACGGGGTCGACGGCGTTTCGCGAGGCGTACTACTCCGTCGCATCGGGGGCGTACGACATGGCCATGGCCGTCGGCTCGGAGCAGATGGGCAAGATGGGGCTGCTCGGCGGCGGTGGCGGCGGCGGCGACCCGGCGTACAGCACCGAAGGCGTGCTCGGCTCGGGCCTGATGCCGGCCGTCTTCGGCATGGCGGGCGTCGAGCACATGCGCAAGTACGGCACCACGCAGGAGCAGTTCGCGAAGGTGTCGGTGAAGAACCACAAGCACTCGATGCACAACCCGTACTCGCAGTACCAGACGGAAGTCGGACTTGAGGACGTGATGAACGCGCGCGTCGTCTCGTGGCCGAACACGCTCTACATGTGCTGCCCGACCGGCGACGGCGCGGCGGCGGCGGTCCTTTGTTCGATGGAGAAGGCGCGCCAATACACGACGACGCCGATCCGTGTCGCTGCGTCCGTGCTGACAAGCGACCCGTGGACGCAGCGCGACCTGATCATGCCCGACATCAACACACTCACGCGTAACGCGTCGAAAGAGGCGTACGAGAAGGCGGGCATCGGCCCGCAGGACCTCGACCTGATCGAACTGCACGACTGCTTCGCCACGGCGGAGATCCTCCACTACGAGAACCTCGGCATCTGCGGCGAGGGCGAAGCCGGCCGCATGGTGGACGAAGGCGCGACGAGCATCGGCGGCAAGATTCCGGTGAACGCGTCGGGCGGCCTGCTCTCGAAGGGCCACCCGCTCGGCGCGACGGGCGTCGCGAACGTTGCCGAAGTGGTGTGGCATCTGCGCGGCCAGGCCGGCGGGCGTCAGGTCGAAGGCGCGAAGGTGGGGCTGGCGCACGTCATCGGCCTCGGCTCGGCCTGCACGATCCAGGTGCTGGAGAAGGTGTAGCGGGCGTGTAGCGGCGCGCGCGCCATGACAGCGGAAGCTGGACGCTGGAAGTTGGAAGTTGGAAGAATTTGAACGAATGGCCGTCTCAGGCGAGACGGCCTTTCGCGTGGGCTGGGGTGTTGGCGCGCGATACCGGGGCGCAACACGTGGGTGCGCCCCTACCGTGGTAACGGCCCCAGAGCTGCGATCTGAGGACAGGATTCGTCTGTGCCATTTGTGACATCCGTGGACAAAGAAGAGACCGCTGCGATGAACCCGGTACGCACTAGCGGAACGCGTGCGAACGGATGTACTATAGCGATCCGATGACGACTGATGCGCACCTCAACGGCCACGAACCCGCCGCGACGAGCTACACGCTGATCCGCGATCTGCCGGCGACGGACCGGCCGCGCGAACGGCTGCGCGACGCCGGGGCGCGGGCGCTCTCGAACGCGGAACTGCTCGCGATTCTGCTGCGTACGGGTTCATCGAAGGAAAGCGCGCTTTCGCAGGCGACGCGGCTGCTTGGGCGCTTCGGCGGGATCGCCGGCATGCAGCAGGCGCCGTTCGCGGAACTCTGCAACGAACACGGGCTCGGCGAGGCGAAGGCGGCGCAGATCCAGGCGGCGATCGAGCTGGGGATGCGCGTCGCGTCGGCGTCGCCGGACAGCCGCGCGATCGTGCGGTCGCCGGAAGACGTAGCGAACCTGATGATGGCGGAGATGTCGTTGCTGCCCCAGGAGCATGTGCGCGTCGTCATGCTGAACGCGCGCAACCAGGTGATCGGCATCCGCGAGATCTACCAGGGCAGCGTGCATACGGCGCAGGTGCGCATCGGCGAGCTGTTCCGCGATGCGGTGGCGGCGACGGCCAACGCGATCGTCGTCGTACACAATCATCCGTCCGGCGACCCGACGCCGTCGTCGGCCGATATCGTGATGACGAAGTCGCTCGAAGAAGCGGGGAAGATGCTGAACATCGACGTCGCCGACCATCTCGTGATCGCCGGTGGGCGATACGTGAGCATGCGCGCGGTGCGGCTGGGCTTCGTCGATGGTGGCGCGGTGCCGGTGCCGCCGCCCGTGCAAGCTCGATGACGCAGGACGCACCCGGCGACGCGCCGCCCGCCGCGCGGGACCGCGATATCAAGCTCGTCGCGCTCGACCTTGATGGCACGCTGCTGACGCGTGGCAACACCGTCAGCGACGCGAACGCGGCCGCCGTGCGCGATGCCGTCGCGGCGGGCGTTCACATCGTCTTCGCGACGTCGCGCTGGTATTTGCTGGCGAAGCGCACGGCGGACGCGCTGGGCGTGACGGCGCCGATCATCTGCCACAACGGCGCGATGATCCGCAGCCCGCTCGACGACGCACGGCTGCTCGCGCTCGACGTACCGCCTGACGCCGCGGTCGAGATCGCCGCGATCGCCGACGAGCAGCGCTACGAGGCGATGCTCACGGTCGATGATGTGACACATTTGCTGACGCGGCGGCCAGACATCGACGCGGCGAAGCTGCCGCGCGGCATGGTGCAGACGCAGCGGCTGTCCGATCACGCGCAGGGCGGCTGCGAGGCGTTTCTCTTCTTCGGGCAGGACGCGGTCGATGGCGTGCAGACGCGGCTTGGCGATCGCTACGCCGGCGTGCTGAATCTCGCGTCGGGGTACAGCGAGACGTTTCCGCCGTACCTGAACATCGTCCACGCGGCGGCTGACAAGGGGCGCGCGCTGCAGATCGTCTGCGACCACGTCGGCGTGCCGGTGGCGCAGGCGATGGCGATCGGCGACGCGGCACCCGATCTCGAGATGATGCGCGTCGCCGGGCTGAGCGTCGCGATGGGTAACGCGCCTGATGACGTGAAGGCACAGGTCGACGCCGTCGGCCCGGGCAATCTCGATGATGGCGTGGCGTGGGCGCTGCGGGAGTTCTGCTCTCTCTAGGCTGGCGGGGATTGGAGGCTGGACGCTGGAGACGCGGGCTCGATCTGCCGTCCCGGTCTAGCGGGGCGAACACGTAGGTTCGCCCCTACAGTAGGTTCGACCGCCTGATTCTCGCGTTGGGTTGGGCGCGCGCCCCCTAAGGGAACGCCCGCGCCGCGCCGACGCTTATGGCGGGAGCGTGGGCGATGCGGAACTTCATGATTACGCTGGTGCTGGTGGGCGTGCTTGGGGGCGGGCTGGCCGGCGGCTGGGCGGCGATGAACTACTACGCGCCGGGCACCGTCGGCACGCCGGCGCACGCGGGCGTCGTCTCGAACGGGCGCACGGACGAGTGTACGAACATCAATCTCAGCGTGCGGGCGCGGTCGACGCACGCGCACACCGTGCTGCTCCAGGACGGCGATCTGGTGCGCGGGACGTTCGAGGTGAACGGCGGGTTTGGGCGCGTAGACATCTTCCTGCGGGTGACGTCGCCGCAGCAGTTGGATATGCTCGCGTCGCCGCGCACGCAGCAGTACGACTTCACGTTTCCGGCGCAGATCTCGGGCGAGTACGCGTTTCTGTTCGACAACCGCTTTTCGCTGTACACGTCGAAGGCGGTCGGGTTGTTCTACTGCATCGACCGGGGCACGCCGCAGAACCCGCTGCTCGCGCCTCCGCCTCCGTAGCCAGTCGTGCGAATCGGTTCAACCACAGAGGCACAGAGGCACAGAGGTTTTTCTTTTCGGCAGATGTTGCAGATGGGCACAGATGATCGGGTTGGCTGTGGCGGTCGAGGGTGGGCGCTGCGGTCGGGCGAACCCTGTTCGCGACGGTAGTGCGCAACGACCGTTCGACTAGCGAGAACATCCCACGGAGCTGAAGCTCCTCCGCTACGAGGCCGGGGGATGCACGCGTGGCACCGCTGCCAGCGCGCGGGCGGACAGGTCTAAAGACCTGTTCCTACGTTGTTTGTGCTCATCCACAACACCTGTGGTTGCTACAACCGGCCTAGAGCGAGATCGTCTTGAAGTCGTCGGCGATGAGGATGCCGGCGTCGGTAAGCGACGCGGGGGCTTGACCGGCGCCGATGTGGGTGAGGATGAACTTCGTTTCCGGCGAGATCTGCTTGCGGAGCGCCAGCACGTCTTTCGGGCTGAGGTGCGGGCCGCACTGGTCGCCCCAACACGAGCACTCGCAGACGAACACGTCGGCGCCGTCGGCGAGGGGAACGAGGGCATCGCACATCATCGTGTCGCCGGAGTAGGCGATCGTGAAGCCATCCATCGTGACGCGGTAGCCGAACGCATCGAGGTTCGGCACATGGTTCACCTTGCTGGCCGTCCACGTCGATTCGCCGAAGGCGCCGCCCTTGCCGTCGTGCGCTTCGACGAACTCGAGGTGGTAGCCGCGGTCCTTGCGGAAGACGTTGGAGAACGCGAGGTCCGTCGCTGACTGGATGCGCTTGGCGATGCCTGGCGGGCCGACGATCGTCAGCGGCTTGGTGCGCGGCGCCATTTCGGCGAATTCGAGCAGCAGAAACGGCAGGCCGAAGTAATGGTCGCCGTGGAAGTGGCTGATGAAGATCACTTCGATGTCCGCCGGGTCGAGTTGCAGCTTCTTGAGGTGCGGCAGGAGCGTCGGCGGCGCATCGAAGAGGTAGCGCCGGTTCGCGATGAACGAACTCCAGTAGCGCGTGGGCGCGAAGGCGTTGCCGGTGCCGATGAACGTCAGGTCAAGCGGCATCAGTCAGGCGGCCACGTACTCGCGGTGGACGCCATCGAGAAAGCCCCAGAGCGCGTCGGCGCATTCCGTCGCCGTTGCCAGCACGGCCGCGCGCGAGGCGTCGTCGGCGACGTGGCGGCGCACCATGCCGGCGCCGACTTCGGCGTGGATCTCGTCGGCGCCGATGTGTACTTCGAAGAACTGCAGGCTGCGTTCGTCGCTGACGCCGTAGAACTCCTTGAGGCCGGCGATCTTCGTCGTCGCCACGGGCGGTACCTGCGATTCGTAGACGTAGAGCGCCGCACACGCCTCGGCGAACGAGCGCTTCATCGTGGCGTCGCGGAACAGTTCGACGAGGCGTGTTGTTTCGGGCAGCGGCGCGGCGCGCTCGACGTCGTCGCGCGTGGCGCCGACGCCCTCGGCGAAGCGCAGCCAGAGTTCGGGGTGGTTCTCTTCGCCGCGCTCTTCCTCGATCAGGTTTTCGAGCAGTTCCTGGCGCTCGCCCTGGTCTGGGCAGATGGCGTGGGCGCCGCTGACGTACTGGGGAAACGCGAGTACGTGGTGGTAGTACTGCTGCGCGTAGCCGCGCATGTGGCCGCGCGTCAGTTCGCCGCGCTGCCACGCCTGGTAGAACGGGTGCTTGAGCAGGCTGCGCTCGTCGATCAGCGCCCGTACTTCTTCGATGATGTCGGTGGTCACGGCCATCGCGCGCTCCTCGCATTCGCCCCACGCAGGGGGTCGTCCTTACGGCCACAGCCCCGCTGGGACTGGTATCGGAGTTATAGAGCAAATCCGATGCTCGCACTACGCCCGGCGCTTTCGCGAGCTTGCAACGCCGCCGCCGCGCGCGCTTATCGGCGCTGGAGCGTGGCGGCGGTAGCGTTCACCCAGAGCCACCAGGAGGTGACGTATGCAAGACCGTATTCGCGCGCTCGCCGAGTTTGATGCCGGCGACATGCCGTTTCTCAGTGTGTATCTCGATGTGCGGCCGGAGAACATCGGCGAAAGCCCGGGACGGCGCGACAGCCTCGTGGTGCTACGGGACCGGCTGCGCGAGATCGAGCGGACGTTCGCGCCGGCGCGGGGCGACGGGTACGACTCGTTCACGGGCGATGTCGAGCGGATCAACGGGTACATCGACGGCGAGATGGATGTGACCACCGAGGGGCTGGCAATCTTCGCGTGCCACGCCTACGGGATCTTCGTCGTATTGGAGTTCCCGTCGCCGTTTGAGAACCAGGTGACGGTGGCCGCCAAGCCCGATCTCTACCAGCTCGCGCGGTTCGACGACGAGTACGAGACGGCGGTCGTCGCCGTCGCCGACTCTAACAGCGCGCGGCTGTTCGTCTCACGGTACGGCAAGCTGACGGAAACGGCGGGGCCGTCCGACGAGGAGGCGGCGTCGAAGCGGGTGCAGGTGGGCGGGTGGTCGCAGGCACGCTACCAGCGCCACATCGACAACTCGCGGGAGAAGTTCGGCGAGGAGGCGGCGCTGGCGATCGCCGAGCTGTGCGAGCGCGAGGGCGCCGGTCACATCATCATCGCCGGCGACGAGAGCGCGACGAGCACGATCGAGCAGGCGATGCCGAAGCAGTACGCGCCGATCGTCCGCACCGTCATCCGCGCCAACATGCACATCAACACTGACGAACTGGCGAACCAGATCGAACCGATCCTCACCGTCATCGAAGAGGAAGCAGGAGAGTCGGTGGTCGAGCGGCTGGTGGGCGAAGTGCGGCGCAGCGGGTTGGGTACGTCGGGTCTCACCGGCACGTCGAAGGCACTCGAACGTGGGCAGGTCGACACGGTGGTGATCGAGGACGGCGCGCTCGAGGAAGACGAGCGCGCGGAGCTGGTGCGGCAGGCGGCGCTGACGGGCGCGTCGGTGGAAGTCGTCGTGGACAGTGAGCCGCTGCGGCAGCTCGGCGGCGTGGGGGCGTTGCTGCGGTACCGTATCTAGTTTGAGGTAATGTGGTCTTCGTTGGGGCACTGCCGGTGGACGTTGGACGCTGGACCGAACCAACATACGCAAGCAGAAGGGGCGGCCGATTGGCCGCCCCTTCGTTTCGTTCGTCCTGCGCTAACGGGCTGTTAGCAGGCGGTGTCGACCGGTGTAACCGTCGCTGTTGCCGCGGGCGTCAGCGAGGCTACGGCGGTCTGCGTCTGCCCGGCAACGGAAGTCGCAGTTGCAGCGACCGACGTTTGCGTCGCCGCCACGCCCGTACCCGTTGCGGTCGGCGTCGCGGTGTTGGCCGGGTCGCAGTCTTCGACGTTGACGCCGAGTTCGGACTCGGGGCTCGTCACGTCGTCGCCGTCGTCGATGTTGATTGCGTCGGCCCAAACGTCGACGAGGTCGCTGTCATCGTCGTCATCGCCGACTTCCAGCGTGATCGAGAAGTTGGCGTCGTCGTTGTCATCGAGGTCGAACGTCGTGTCGTCGCGCTCGACGACGCTGACGTCGTCATCGTTGTTGTAGACGACCGCGCAGACGCGGACGTCTTCGAGGTCGTCGCCGCTGGTGTTCTCGACGTTACCGGTGACGACGAGGTCATTGCCGTCGCGCGTCGCCTCGACATCATCGAACGTCAACTCGCCGGCGACGGTTTCGCCGAGCTTGAGCGTGCTGTCCGTCGCGAGACGGCGAAGCACGACTTCCACGTCATCGAAGTCCTCGCCGCTGTCGGCCGAGAAGAAGTCGGAGGCGTCGGCCTGGAGCGAGCGCAGGCAGCCATCGACGGTCTGTGTCTCGATCACGTCGAGGTCATCGTTGAGGAAGGCGACGACGAAGCGGTGGCCGAGGAAGTCGACGCCGGTCTCGTTGCGGAGTTCTGAGCCGTAGACGGCGTCGCCGTTGACGTCGGTGGTCGAATCGTTGCGGAATACGCAGGTACCCGCGAAGGCCGCCAGACTGGCCACCGCGAGCACCGCAAATGCGAGTTTCTTCTTCATCCTTGTACTGTCCTCCTGAATCGGAATGTGGGACACACGTCCCGGGCGGGTTTTCTACCGTTCAGTGATAGAACGACTGGGCGCCGGAAAAGGTTAACCGGCAGTTTTGGCCGTCACATCCTTGCAACATGTTGGTTTCAACATGCTGGGCACGATCATGTGCCCCGGCGGTCGGGCGTGGCCCTCGCTGGAGTACATCGAAGGCGCGTTCGGTCCCGGGTGCGCGATGCTCATCGCGGCCGCGGTCGTGATGGTCACCCGGCCGTCGATCCGGGAACGAACTCTGCTTTCAATGGCGGCTCCTTTCGCAGTACCCTGCCGCCGGAGATCGTAACATATGCGATCTTCCCCTCTCAACAGCTACCAATGCGTATGTCCAGCGCTACGCTTAGGGCGTGCTAGAATTGGGCTACGATGACGGAGATTCGCATCCTGCCGCTGGACGTCGTCATCGAGGCCGCAGACGATGCCACGGTGATGGGCGCGGCGCAGGCGCTGGGATATTACTGGCCGACGACGTGCGGCGGTGAGGGTCGCTGCACCACCTGCGCCTGCGAGATCGTCGAGGGCGCGGCGTCGTTGACGCCGATGGGGCGCGCCGAGGAGCGATCGCTGGTGTATGAGCGTGGCGAGGGCGTGCTGAAGACGCCGGTGCGGCTGGCCTGCCAGGTTCGTGTGATCGGCGGGCGTGGCATCACGGTGACCGTCCGCAAACCGGGCGTCCGGCCGCCGCTCGACTGATCGTCCGGCGGCGAGCGCGAGGAGCAGCGCGATGGCCTACATCATCACCGAACCCTGCATCGGCACGAAGGACGCGTCGTGCGTCGATGTGTGCCCGGTCGATTGCATCTACACGCGCGAGGACGACCCGCAGTACTACATCGACCCCGATACGTGCATCGATTGTGCGGCGTGCGAGCCGGCCTGCCCCGTCAACGCGATCTTTTTCGACGACGATGCCCCGGCCGATCAGAAGCACTACGCGCAGATCAACCGCGACTTCTTCAAGAACGTGCCGATCGCCGAGCGGACGTTCCGGCCGCGGACGGAGCGATCGAGCTAGAGGCACGTTATCGCTAGCTCTTCGGATGGTGGCGCCGCCGCGCAATACCGGGCGTTTTCGGGTTCTCGTCGTTGGACGAAGGTTTGGCGTCGGATGGTGGCGTCGTGGTGCGATACCGGGGCGGACACGTAGGTGCGCCCGTGCGTCGAGGCGTCGATCTCGGAGTACCGGGGCGCACCGCCCCTACCGCGATCATGATGAAGGTGCGCAATCCGATCCTGGTGCCCGATCCCGCTTCGCGTTCCCCGCGTGCCGCGTCCACACGGCGCTGGACAGCCGATCCGCGCCATAGTAGGCTGCGCACGGCGGGTTCGTTTGGAGAGGTTGCACAAGCGTGACCCGGCTGCCGCATCTTTCCCTGATGACGATCGTGTTCGCCGCCGTGCTGCTTGCCGGCGGCTATTTGGCGCTCACCACCGGGCGTTACATGATTCACAACTACCAGGCACGCGCGGAAGAGCGCGATCTGCGCGCCGAACTGGTGCAGCTCGATCAAGATCACGACGAACTCGTGTCGGTGCGCGACTATCTGAAGTCGGACGAGTACATCGAGTACGTGGCGCGCCGGACGCTGGGGCTGGTGCGCCACGGCGAGACGCTGGTGGTCGTCGCCGGCAACGAGCCGGTGGCGACGCCGACGGCCGGTGCGCCGCGCGGCGAGCGGACGCCGTCGCCGGTCTGGTGGCGGGTGCTGTTCCCGGAAGCGATCGCGTACGGTTCGGGCGCTGCGACGGCGACGCCTTCTGTGCCGTAGCGTTTTTCCACAGATGTCACAGATGGGATGGACGGGCAGTCGCGTGCGATGGCCGCGGGTGAACGCGATCGCGTGCGTGCCTGTTGCAAACGCGGCGCGGCGGCGAAGGGCGCGCGTGTTGTGCGCGTCGGCGGAGCTGAAGCTCCGCGGCTACATTTCGTGTTGTGCAGACGCGACGTGACGCGTTGGGCGGGCGTGTTGTGCGCGTCGGCGGAGCTGAAGCTCCGCGGCTACATTTCGTGTTGTGC
>CAZRHH010000050.1:17994-21802 GCA_964599885.1 uncultured Dehalococcoidia bacterium
AGACGCGACGTGACGCGTTGGGCGGGCGTGTCGTGCGCGTCGGCGGAGCTGAAGCTCCGCGGCTACATTTCGTGTTGTGCTGCGTTGAGGCGCCTGCGTTTGGAATGTCAAGGCATAGGCGGCGGAGTACTCGCGCTACATCCGCACGGGTAGCGCGGCGAGTCCGCGTAGCACGAGGTTCTCCTTGTAGGGCGGTTCATCGGTCGTGAGTTCGAGCGTTGGCGCGCGGCGGACGAGTTCGCCGAGCGCGATCTGGCCTTCGACGCGGGCGAGCGGGGCGCCGAGACAGAAGTGGATGCCCATCCCGAACGCCAGGTGGCGGTTATCCTCGCGGCCGATGTCGAGACGCTCCGGGTCGGCGAACTGCGCCGGATCGCGGTTGACGGCGCCGATCAGGATCGTCGCCTGCTGTCCCTGCTTGAGTACTTTGTCGCCGAACGGGATGTCTTCGAGCGCGACGCGGCCTGTCAGTTGCACGGGCGGGTCGAAGCGCAGCAGCTCTTCGACGGCGGTCTTCAGCAGCGACGGATCGTCGCGAAGCAGTTGCAGTTGATCGGGATGCCGCAAGAGTTGCAGCGTCCCGTTACCGATGAGGTTGACCGTCGTCTCGTGGCCGGCGATCAGCAGCAGGATGCAGGTCGAGATCAGTTCGTCCTTGTTGAGCTTGCTGCCCTCGTCTTCGGCGGCGATGAGCGAGCTGAGCAGGTCGTCTTTCGGCGCGGCGCGGCGTTGTGCGATCAGATCTTCGAAGTAGGCGTGCAGTGCGTCGAACGTGCGCTGGCGGCGTTCGACCTCTTCGGGCGGCAGCGCGAAGTCGGGATCGAGGCTGCGCGCCGCTTCCTTCGTCCATTCGCGGAAGCGCACGTTGTCTTCGACGGGCACGCCGAGCATGTCGCAGATGATCGTCACGGGGAGCGGATAGGCGAAGTCTTCCATTACGTCCATCTCGCCGCGCTCGAGGCCGGCGTCGATCAGGCTGCTGACGATCGCTTCGATGCGCGGGCGCAGGCCCTCGACGACGCGCGGCGTGAACGCCTTGTTGACGAGGCCGCGCAGGCGTGTGTGATCCGGCGGATCGAGAAAGAGGAACGAGCGGTTCTCTTCGAGGAGCGCGTCGTAGTCAAGCCCCTGCGCGGTCACCTGTTCGCGGAAGCCGTTGGACTTGCGGAAGTCGCTGCTCGCGCGCGGATCGCGCAGCAGCGAGACGGCGTCGGCGTGGCGCGAGAGGATCAGGCCGCCGAGTGGACTTTCGTGTACCGGATCTTCGGCGAGAAAGCGGTGGTACGTCGGATACGGATCCTTGCGGAACTCCGGATCGAAGGGGTTGAAGACGAGTTGTGGTGCGTCGGTGGTCATGGGCGTCTCCTTCGGAGAACAGAAGGCGGAGAACAGAGCACAGAGAGACTTGTTGAGCTGCGAGTGTTGTCGTAGTGAAGCATGACCGCCCGCGGGAAATTGCGCCACCAGCGCGGGTTTGTGTGATGTTCGTAGCCTAGGCGGGTGTTTTTCCACAGATGTCACAGATTTTAAGGATGAGGGTCGCGAAGATGGCGATGCGTAGTTCAACGCGGCGAGGTCGTGTGGGCGGGCGTTTGTGCGTGCGCCGGCGGAGCTGAAGCTCCGCAGCTAAATTTCGTTTGGGGCCCGTTTGTCGTTGCGGCTGCAACACGGCGAGGCGCGGTAGTTGGCGGCGTCAGACGTTCGCGCTGATGCCTTCGAGGGCGCGGGGGAGGCCGGATTCGTACGCGTCGCGAAGGGCGGTCACCGTGGCGCTGCATGTGTCGCCGATGCATAGCTCCGTGCCGCCGACGCGGCCGATCGCGCGCAGTTCGACTCCCGTGGCGGCGGCGATGCGGCGCAGATCGTTGGTGGCTGACGCGGCGCAGGTGATGATGGCGCACGACTGTGTTTCGCCGTACATGGCGACGATGTCAGCGCTCGTGATGCCGTCGATCTGTGCGCCGATGCGGCCGGCGATGCAGCTTTCGGCGAGCGTGATGGCGAGGCCGCCGGCGGACACGTCGTGCGCCGAAGTTAGAACGCCGGCGGCGGCTGCGTTGGTGAGGAATCGCTGGAGATTCGCTTCGGCGGCGAGATCGATGCGTGGCCGGCCGGCGACGATGCCTCGCTGTTCGCGCAGGTACACCGAGCCGGCGAGATCGTCGGGCGTGGCGGTGGGCCCGCCGAGGAAGATCGCGTCGCCGTCGTTGGCGAAGGCCATCGGCACGGCGCGCTCGGCATCGTCGAGCAGGCCGACGACGCCGACGACGGGCGTTGGCCAGATCGCTTCGCCGTTGGTCTCGTTGTAGAGGCTGACGTTGCCGCTGACGACGGGCACGCCGAGCGCGCGCGCGGCGTCCGACATGCCGCGGATCGCCTCGCTCAGCTGGTAGTAGACGTCGAGCTTCTCCGGGTTGCCAAAGTTGAGGCAGTTCGTCATCGCGACCGGCCGCGCGCCGGTGCAGGCGACGTTGCGCGCCGCTTCGGCGACGGCGATCGCGCCGCCGGCGTAGGGATCGAGAAACGTGTACGCAGCGTTGCCGTCGGTGCTGATGGCGATCGCCTTGGCGGTGCCCTTGATGCGGATGACGGCGGCATCGCTGCCGGGGCCGGCGACGGTGTTCGTGCCTACTTGATGATCGTACTGGCGCCACACCGTACGCTTCGAGGCGATCTCGGGCGACGCGAGCATGCCGAGCAAAGTGCGCGCGGCGCCGCTGTTCGACGAAGCGCTGGCGCCGTTGCGGGCGGACGCGGCGTTGCGGGCGAGCGCAGTGAGGTCGTAGCGCTGGAGCGCCTCGAGCCACGGCGGCGGCACGCCAGCGCGGACGTACGTCGGCGCATCCGTGAGGAGCGGGGCGGAGACGCGCACGACTTCCGTGTCGCCGTCGCGGATGCGCACGAGGCCGTCGTCGGTGACGACGCCGATCGTCGCGCAGTGGAGCTCCCAGTGTTCAAAGAGGCCGCGCACGTCGCCCTCGTGCTGCGGCTTGACGATGACGAGCATGCGCTCCTGCGACTCGCTGAGCATCACCTCGTACGCTGTCATGCCGCGTTCGCGGCGGGGCACCTTCGCGACATCGATGATGATGCCGGTGCCGGCCTTTGCTGCGCATTCGACGCTGGAGCTGGTCAGTCCGGCCGCGCCGAGATCTTGCAGCCCGACGATCCAGTCGCCGTGCTTTTCGGTGAGTTCCAGGCAGGCTTCCATCAGCAGCTTCTCGAGGAAGGGATTGCCGACTTGCACCGCCGGGCGGCGCTCCTCGGATGTTTCATCGAGCTCGACGCTCGCAAACGTGGCGCCGTGGATGCCGTCGCGGCCGGTGTCAGCGCCGACGAGCATCAGCAGGTTGCCCGGGCCGTCGGCGCGCGCCTTGACGAGCTTGTCGATGCGAGCGATGCCGACGCACATGGCGTTGACGAGCGGGTTGCCGGAGTACGACGGCGAGAAGCTCACTTCGCCGCCGACGGTAGGAATGCCGAGGCAATTGCCGTAGCCGCCGATGCCTGCAACGACGCCGTTGAGCAGCCGCCGGTTGCGCGCGGCGATCTCCGGCGTCGTCTCGCGGTCGATGCGCGCTTGCGGCGGCAGCGCGTCATCGCCCGATGCTGCGTGCGCGGCGTCGGGCTGGAGCGGACCGAAACGCAGCGAATTGAGCAGCGCGATCGGCCGCGCGCCCATGGCGAAGATGTCGCGGACGATGCCGCCGACGCCGGTCGCGGCGCCCTCGTACGGCTCGATCGCCGACGGGTGGTTGTGCGACTCGATTTTGAAGGCGATGCCGAGGCCGTCGCCGATGTCGATGAC
>CAZRHH010000051.1:0-21765 GCA_964599885.1 uncultured Dehalococcoidia bacterium
GCGCCGGGCGGCGCTGGGCGCCCGCGCTCGCGAATGGGCGCGCCGCTACGACTGGGCGCAGGTCGCGCCGCAGTGGGCGGCGATGTACGAGTCGGTCGCGACGCTGAACGTCTCACCGGCGACGTTCCCAGAGGAGGCCGAGCATGCAGCGTGACTTGATGCGCCTGCTCGTCTGCCCGGACTGTCGCGACGGAGAACTGCGGGGCATCAGTGCGGAGATGAACGACAGAGAGGTCACGTGCAGCCTGTGCAACGCGTCGTATGCGGTGCGCGGCGGGATCCCGATATTGCTGCCGCGCGGATTCGACGCATCGCACGTGCATGATGAGATCGGCCACCCGCACGGCCACGACACGCACAAGCAGGGACAGGCGGCGTACTTCGATCGAGAGGTCGCGGCGGAGTTCGAGATCACGCGGCCGCACGGCACGCCGCCGGCGTATCGCTGGCTGCTCGGCGAGAAGTTTCGGCGCAGCGTCGCGGGGTTGCCGCCGCTTGATGGCGCGGTCGTCGCGGACGTCTGCTGCGGCAGCGGCATGGACGCGGAGATGCTGGAGCGAGCCGGCGCAGACGTGATCGCGATCGACATCTCGGAAGGCTGCGCGGCGCGGGCAAAGGAGCGTGCGGCGCGGCGCGGGCTGAAGTACACCGTCGTCGTCGCGGACGTCGAGCATCTGCCGCTACGCGACCGGGGCGCCGACATCGCGTACGTCCACGACGGGCTGCACCATCTCGACGATCCGGCTCGCGGGCTGCGCGAAATGGCGCGGGTAGCGCGCCGTGCGGTCAGCATCAACGAGCCGGCCGACGCACTGGCCACGCAGATCGCCGTGAAGCTCGGACTGTCAATCGCCGTCGAGGGCGCCGGCAACCGCGTCGCGCGGCTACGGGTGGACGACGTAGCGCGCGAGCTGCGCCGGCAGGGCTTCGATGACGTGCAGACGGAGCGCTACCTGATGTACTACAAGCACGATCCAGGCGGCATCATGCGCGCGGCATCATCGCCGCTTGGGCAGCCGCTGTACCGGCGCGGCTTCGGGTTGGCGAACGCGGCGGTCGGCCGCTGGGGCAACAAGCTGCAGGTGACGGCGACGAAGCGCGCCGCATAGCGCTCTTTCTTTTCACCGCAAAGGCGCAAAGAGCGCGAAGTTCGCAAAGGGATCTCTATCCCGGTCGCAGCCGCGGAGCTTGAGCTCCGCCCCCGCCGTTCTCTTCGAGGTACTCGGGCCCGACTTTAGACTCCGACGCGCTTCCGTGGCACCGCGTCCGGCGGAGCTGAAGCTCCGCAGCTACATCGAGTATGCACGGCGCGCGGCAACGCATCGTACTCCCGCATCGGCTTCCTATCGCGCGCTTCCGCGGCACCGCGTCCGGCGGAGCCGAAGCTCCGCAGCTACATCGGGTGTGCGCGGCCATCCGGCAACGCATCGTACTCCCGCATCGGTTTCCTATCGCGCGCTTCCGTGGCGCCACGTCCGGCGGAGCGTGAAGCTCCGCAGCTACATCGGGTGTGCGCGGACATCCGGCAACGCATCGTACTCCCGCATCGGTTCGATCTGTGGATAGCCGCTGCCGCTCGCTACGCTGACGCACGTCGATGTTGCGCGTGGGCGCTTAGCGGGAGATGGTGACGATGGCGAAGCGGGCGTTTCGGTTTGGGGTACAGACGTCGTCGGCGCCGACGGGCGAGGCGTGGGCGGCGAAGGCGCGGCGAATCGAAGAGCTGGGGTTTTCGACGCTCTTCATCCCGGACCACTTCGGCGATCAGCTGTCGCCGGTGCCGGCGATGATGGCTGCGGCCGACGCGACGACGACGCTGCGAGTCGGCGGGCTGGTGCTGGACAACGACTACCGGCATCCGGTCATGCATGCGAAGGAGATGGCGACGCTCGACGTGCTGTCCGGCGGGCGCGCGGAGATCGGCCTGGGCGCCGGCTGGATGAAGACGGACTACGACGCGTCCGGCATCGCCTACGACCGCGCGGGCGTGCGCATCGACCGCATGATCGAGGGGCTGGCGATCCTCAAGCAGGCGTTCGCGGACGGCGCGTTCTCGCACACCGGCAATCACTACACGATCACCGAATACGACGCGCTGCCGAAGCCGGTGCAGAAGCCGCACCCACCGATCCTGATCGGCGGCGGCGGCAAGCGCGTGCTGTCGATCGCCGCGCGTGAAGCGGACATCGTCGGCGTGAACTTCAATCTCGATCCGGGCGCCGTGAACCGCGAGGTGATGAAGACCGGCGACGCTGCATCGACCGACGAGAAGATGGGCTGGATACGCGACGCAGCGGGCGATCGCTGGGACGACATCGAACTGAACGTCACGGTGTTCGTCGCGATCGTAACGGACGATCAGGAAAAGATGGCCGAACGGATCGCGCCCGGCTTCGGCATGGCGCCGGCCGACGTGCTGAAGTCGCCGCACGCACTGATCGGCAGTGTCGACCAGATGGCGGAGGCGCTGCAGGAACGGCGGGAGCGCTACGGGTTCAGCTACATCGCCATCTCCGGCGACGGCTTTGAAGCGCTGGCGCCACTGGTCGCGAAGCTGGCGGGAACGTAGATAACGGAGTCGAGGAACGCGATGCAAGACGCCAAACAGGATTGGTCAGAGTGGCATCGGTCCTACGACGACCCAACGTCGCGATTGTCACGACGGCTCCATGTTGTGCAGGACCGCCTCCGCGAGGCGCTGGTCGATCGACGGAAACGTGTTCAGATCATCAGCATGTGCGCGGGAGAGGGCCGCGATGTCATCGGCGTGCTTGCGGATCACCCCCGGCGTTCCGACGTTTTGGCGCGTCTCGTCGAGTTGGATGCTCGCATCGCCGATGTCGCGGAGGGGGCCGCGCGCGCGGCGAGCCTGGATCAAGTGGCAGTTCTCCGTGCAGACGCAGCGTCGACGGACAGCTACGACGGCGCCGTACCGGCCGACATCATCCTCGCCTGCGGGATCTTCGGAAACATCTCGGACGACGACATCAGACGAACCGTCGGCTACCTGCCGACCCTTTGCGCGGCCAACGCGACGGTCATCTGGACGCGCGCCGAGGCGCCCGACCGGAACGTGGTGTCGGCGATTCGGGAGTGGTTTGACGAGAGCGGATTCGATGAGGTCACGTTCGATGCGCCCGTTGACGATACGTTCAGGGTCGGTGTCCATCGATTGAGAGACGCGCCATCAGCGTACGAAGGCGGGATCACTTTATTCCGCTTCATGCGTTGACTGGTGCGCGTACTGGTGTAGAACGATGGCGTGGCTCTGGAGCAATGCCCTCTCGCGCTTCCCGCGTCCCGCTTCTCGCTTCCCGCTTCCCTACCGCAGGTCTGCGTAATCTTCCGGCGCGACGTTCTTGACGATGTAGCCGCGGTTGGCGAGCCACTCGTCGTAGCCGCGCACTTCGGTCACCGGCAGCGGTGCGAATTCGATCACGATGTGCGCGCCGCCGGATGCGGCGGTGGTGATCGTGACTTCGGCGATCGCGTCGGCCGCGCCCGTAACGTCGACATGCGCCGCGCTGATGAACGTCGTGTCGTCTTCGGTGCGCGTGCGGTTGACGCGCCACGCGCCAGCGTCGAGTTGGCGGCGCAGTTCCGCGCCCGCGCTCGTCGCCGCGCCGCGGTCGTGCCACTCGATGCGATAGGGCAGGTTGTCGCCCGAGCCGGTGTGGAGTGCGCGTGCGTTGTCGGGCAGCGGCAGGTTCGCGGGCAGCGCCGCAAGGACGCGGGCGCGGCTGAAGTTCGATTCGGCGGCGAACGGCGCGTTGCCACTGATGTAGGCGCCGCCGACATAGCCGATCGCGACGGCTGAAAGCGCGGCCAGCGTCCACGGCGCGACTCGTCCGACGCGTCTCACGTGCGTACGCGCGACGGATTGCTCGGAGAACATCGCGTGTTGTTCGGGCGGCTCCGCGCCGGCCACGTCGCGCTGCTTGCCGGCGATCGCGAGTACGAACAGCGTGAGCAGCGCCGCGGGTTGCAGCCAGTACAGGCCGCGCGTCTGTGCGGCGCCGAGCGCATCGTTTGATGGGAACGGCGTCGCCGCCTGCGAGGCGACGGCGGCGAGCGCGAGCAGCGCCAGCAGCGCCGGAATGAGCGGGCGCGGGCGCACGTCCGAGTGCAGCAGCAGCGCAGCGGCGACGGCGATCAACCCCCAGTTGTAGAACGAGGAGTACGGCGTCAGCAGCAGCATGCCGATCGCCGCGGCGACGGCGGCGACGGATCGGCTGCAGCGCGCCCAAACGAGCAGCATCGCGGCCGCGCTCAACGCGAACAGCATCGCGACGACAGCGCCGTTCGGCTCGAGGCCGGCGCTGATCAGAAAGCCGCGCCACGAGTACTGCCAGGATTGTTGCACCGGCAACAGGAGTTCCGTTTGCCCGAATAGCAGATCGCGGGCAACGGCGGCGACGCGATCGCCGTAGTAGCCAGCGACGTAGCCGGTGCTCGCCGTCAGCGCGACGGCGCCGGCGATACTGAGCGTCAGCAGCGTGCCGGTGGCGGCGGCGAAGGCACGCCAGTTGCGCGTCCAGAGCAGGAACAGCAGCGGCACGGGCAGGTACTGCAGTTTGAGCGCCAGCACGCTGAAGCAGATGCCGGCAAGCACCGGCCGCCGGTCGGCCAGCACGAATCCGGCGATCGCAGCCAGCGCGAGGATCTCGGTGAAGTGGCCGACACGCAGCGCCCAGTGCGCTTGCGGCAGCGCCAGCACGCCGAGTACAACTGCCGCTTTAGCCGGATACGACGCGACGGGACGCTGCGCGATGAACGCGATGGCGCAGACGGCGGCGGCGTTCAACGCGAGGTACACGCGAAAGCCGGTGTCGAGGCCGAGGTACGTGAGCGGGTGGAGGACGGCGCCGAGGGCGGGGTTGTACGCGTTGCTGAGCGAGAGCGTGCGCGCGCTCTCGTAGAAGTTGTCGAAGTCGCCGTATGCATGAGCTGCCGGGTGCAGCCAGACGTCGAACGTGGCTGGAAGCCAGGCGGCGAGCGCCATCAGTTCGGCGCCGACGATCGCGTACAGCGCGAGCGTGAGGGCGATCGCGCGGGCGCGTTCGGGGCGCTCGATGAGCAGGCGCGCGTTGGGCAGGGCGATCGTCATTACAGGACCGGTTCGCATTCATCCGCGCTTTCGCCGGCTCCGGGATTCGGGAGTCTCGCGGCGCCGAGTTCGGACGATCTTAGAGGCCCCCGCCGTGATCCTTCACGGCGGAGGCCCATCCGAATCAGTATCGGCGGCATCGGGGCGCAGGATGCTCGGGGTAAACCCCACGCGAGGGCACCTGATCCACGTAGAAACCAGTCGCCCGTCCGTTTCCCGCACCTGAAGCGCCCGAAACCGTAGCCCGGAAGTAGTACGGAACCGCGCGTTTGTGGCGTCGAAACGTATCTGAGATACAGGCTGAACGCGTGTAGCGCCTACTCAACCGCCCGGGGCGTAGGCTGAGTGGGAACGATCGTCTGATAGCCCAAAGGAGGCGAAAGGATGAGTACGCTAGGGAACACCGGGTCCAACGTGCGAGACACACGGAGGACCAAGGACACCGAGACGATTCTCGGAAACAGCATCGCCAGTGTGGCAGCGGCGGCGGCGGTGGTACTGGCCGTCCTCGGACTGCTGGTGGGATTCGACATGGTTACCACCGATCTGCCGTTTCAGAACGGTCTGATCTGGCTGATCTCCGGCATCGTCGTCGCGACGATCGCCAACGTGTTCCGGCGGGAGCATCACATCACGGAGACCGCCACGTCGCACAGGGCGCAGGACGCTGAAACTGTGCTGGGCAACAGCATTGCCGGCCTGATGGCGGCAGGCGCCGTCGTGCTGGCCGTGCTGGGGCTGCTGGTTGGATTCGGCGTCGTCAACACGGATCTGCCGTTCGAGAATAGTCTGCTGTGGCTCGCCGCCGCGGTCATCGTAGCGATGAACGCCAACGTCTTCCGCCGGGAGCACCACATCACGGATCCTGACGCGATGACGGACGACACCCGCGACACGCAACCTATGCCGCGCGACGCGCGCCGGGTCTAACACGCCTGTCGCGACATGAAGAAGGCGCACCGTCTGGTGCGCCTTCATCGTGTTCGCGGTTCGTGTCCGGACCGATCACGCGGCGTCAACGACATCCGGCGCATCGAGATCGTCGTCGTGCGAGCTGACCATGCGGTGGCCCACCTGCTCGTGAAGATCGGGACGTGACTCCATAAGCGCTTCGAAGGCGGCGACGACCTGCGGGTCGAACTGCGATCCGGCGTGCGCGCGGACCTCGATCATCGCCTGGCCGTGCGTCATCGCGGGGCGATACGGACGGTCGGATGTCATCGCGTCGTACGCATCGATGACGGTGAAGATGCGCGCCTCGAACGGGATGTTGTCGTCGGCGAGACCGAACGGGTAGCCGGTGCCATCGTAGCGCTCGTGGTGGTAGAGCAGGATCGGCAGCGCCGGTTCGAGAAAGCCGACCTTCGAGACCATCAGTCCGGCGAGCAGCGGGTGCTTGCGCATCGCCTCCCACTCCATATCGTTGAGCGCCTTGGGCTTTTTGAGAATGGCATCGGGCACGCCGATCTTGCCGACATCGTGAAGCAGCGCGCCCCGCTCGATGTGGACGAGCATCGACGGCTGCACGTCCATCGACCTGGCGAGGTGCGTCGTCAGCTTTGCGACGCGCTCGCAGTGGCCCTCGGTGACCTCATCCTTGGCGTCGAGGGCGGCCATCAGCGCCTTCAATGTCGAGTCGTAGCTGGATTCGAGTTCATCGGCGTCGGCGCGGATTTTGGTGAACAGTTGCGCCTGCTCGACGGCGGTGACGGCCTGAGCCGCGAGCGCCTCGACGAGCTGGACATCTCGCTGGTTGAAGCCGGCGTCGCCGACGATGGCGATTGCCCCAACGGCGCGATCGCGCAGCGAGAGGGGCACGCAGATCATCGCCGCGCGCGCGTCGATCTCGACATCGCCCAGGTGCGGGCGAAAGACGTTGCCGCCCTGCGCGTTGACAACCGTCGTGTTCGTCGCGAGGCAACGGCGCATGAACCATTCGTCAAGCGCCCGCTGCTGCAGCGACGCGACGCCGGTCGACCGATCGTAGGTTGCGCGGAGCATCAGGTCGCCGGATTTCTCGTCCACGAGCGCGACGAGGCCGAAGCGGCCGTGCGCGAGCGATGTGGCGTCGCGCGTGAGGCGCGTCAGCACGTCGTGGAGATCGAGCGACGCGCGCAGCTCCTGGCCGGTGTCGTAGAGGTACGAGAGTTTGCCGTGCTGCCGCGTAAAGCTGCGAATGGCGAGCTTGAACGCGGGCTGCATGAGCGCCCATGTGAGCATGCCGAGCAGAGTCACGCCGCCGAGAAGAAGGCGTTGCGCGGCGGCAGCGGAATTATCGAGCGCCGAGGCAGTCTGTGCGATCTCGACGGTGTAGTCGCCTTGCCGGACGTAGGAAACGAAGAGGGTCGTGCCATCGCCGGCGCGGGCGTGCCCGGGGTTGAGGGAGCCGGTGTACGCGAACTCCTCGCTCCCCGGCGCGATGGGACCGCCGCTGTAGACGAGCCCGTCGGGACCCCAGACGCGCGCGGTGGCGAGGCGGCCTCCGAGCAGCGGCTGAACGAGCGCGTCGGCGCGCGCCTGGACATCGCCGGGAAACGCGCCGGAAGCGAAGATGCCGGCGAGCGGCGCGCCGATCAGTTGATTGGCGCTACGCGCGGCGGCATGCTCGGCGCGATGCTCGCTGTACGTGTTGGCGACGAACGCCGTGGCGCCGGTCAAGACGATCACCACAACGAGGCTCAGGACGGCGAAACGCGCGTAGGGTTTTGACTCCGAGTCGGGATCCATGTTTCCTCGTTCCGCGTGGGAGACCGCATGGTGCTGTCAGATAATCGACATCCGAGGCATCTCGCAGTAGGCATGGACGAGCCGAAGTACGGGCGCGCCCGTACGGGTTCGCCCGCACTCTGTCGCGATGAGAACCTCGGCAAAACCGGCGTCGCTCCGGCGTCCCGGCGAGCAGCGAGCTATAGTGACGGTATGGATTCGAAGCTACAACGGCTCCACAGCATCCTGGGCGAGATGGAATCGGCGATCGTCGCGTTCTCGGCCGGCGTGGATAGCACGTTCGTCGCCGCGGCCGCGGCCGACGTGCTGGGCGCGCGGGCGCTGGCCGTCACGGGCGTCTCGCCGTCGATCCCGGCTGCCGAGGTGGAGGAGGCGAAGGCGCTGGCGGCGCGGATCGGCATCCGCCACCTCCTGCTCGACACGTCGGAGATGGACCGGCCGGGCTACGTCGAGAACTCGCCGCAGCGCTGCTACCACTGCAAGACAGAGCTGTACTCGCTGCTTGAGGACATGGCGGAGCGGGACGGCTTCAAGTACGTCCTCGACGGCTGCAACATGGACGATCTCGGCGACCATCGCCCGGGGCGCGTCGCGGCGGCGGAGCATCGCGTGCGCAGCCCGCTGATCGAAGCGGAGATGACAAAGGCGGAGATCCGCGCGCTGTCGAAAGAGCGCGATCTGCCGACGTGGGACAAGCCCGCGATGGCGTGCCTGTCGTCGCGCATCCCGTACGGCACGCCGGTGACCGTCGAGGCGCTCGATCAGCTCGGCGCGGCGGAGGCGTTTCTGCGCGGACTCGGCATGCGGCAGTTGCGCGTCCGCCATCACGGCGATGTCGCGCGCATTGAGGTCGAACCGGAGAACGTGGCGCTTGTGATCGAGCATCGCGACCGGATCGTGCGACGGCTGAAAAACCTCGGCTACAAGTACGTCACGCTCGATCTGGCGGGCTTCCGCAGCGGCAGCATGAACGACGTGCTGGTTTCCGGCACAGCATTCAGTCTGTTGTCATCGGAGACTGGAAGTTAGAGGCTGGACGCTGGATCGCGGCGCGTTCGCGTAGCGACGACGGCACAGCACGCTGTGCCGCTACAGGCTTGGCCGCAAAACAACGTCCGCGCCGTTCGCATGTCCCCGGCACGATGCGGACGTAGCCGCGGAGCTTCAGCTCCGCCGGAGTCGACCCACGGATGCGCGCCGTATTATCGCGCGGTGCCGATAGAGGCGTATTCTGCAACACGACCGGGGCCCGGCAAGCGGGGCACCTACCAGTGATCATGCAATCCGACAACGGCGCAGCAGCTGTGCCGCCTCGATCGCTGACTCAACTCCAGCCTACGCGGCCACAACAGGCGAATGCTTCGCCAGGAACGTCAGCCCTGCAGTCTTCAGTTCGGGTGCGCCGACGGCGGAGAGGTGATCGCCGGGCACTTTCACGTATTCGGCCGAAGGCATTGCGGCGGCGAGTTTGTCGGCCGAGACGATCAGCGTGTCCGCATCGCCGACGAGGATCAGCACGGGCAGCGTGGTCGCGACGAGCTTTGCGGGCTCGAAGGCGCCGCTGCGCTGGGCTTTTTGCATGGCGGCGAGTGCGCTGAGATCGTTGCCGCTGCGTTCGGCGAACACGCGAAAGCCGCGCGCGGTCGCGTTTGCGGTGGCGCCGTCGCCTTCGAGCGCGCTCGCTATCGCTTCGGCTTGCGCGCGGCTGCGCCCTCCGGCGAGCAGCACGTCGCCGATGCCGGAGAGGATGACGCTGTTGAATCGCTCAGGGTGGTTAGCGAGCAGCGTTGCCGCGAAGATGCCGCCCATCGAGTAACCCCACAGGTCGGCGACGGGCACACCGAGATGGTCCATCAGCGCGATGGCGTCGTCGGGCATCTTCGTACCAGCGTAAGCCTCCGGGTCGTGCGGTTTGGCGCTCTTTCCATGCCCGCGGCAGTCGAACGTGATGACGCGACGGCCGGAGCCGACGAGCGCCTTGATGATGCCGGGTGCGCGCCAGTTGCTCTGCGCGTTGCTGGCGAAGCCGTGAACCAGCACGATTGGCGGGCCGTCGCCCTCCACGTCGTAGTCGATCGCGAAGCCTGCGGAGTCGAGTGTGGGCATGGGGCTCCTTCGCCGGCTACGCACTCCCGCCGTACAGCAGCGCGCGAATATCCTCCCGCACGCTGGTGCCATCGAGGCGGAGGTGGCGCGTGTTGAACTCGTCGTGCGTGATTGTGACGTACATGTCGGACGGCTCGGCGTCGAGCGGGAGCGGGAGGCCGCAGGTGCCACCGACGTCCGTCGTAGCGCGCGCGAGCAGCTTCGCGTTGTGCGTGCTCAGCACGACTTCGGCGCCCGCCACGGCGGGGCGCTCGCCGGACGTGTCGGCGTCGTTCGCCAGCACTTCGATCATCGCCGTGCGGCCGTCTTCGTGCGTGGTGATGTCGACGGCCATGTCGATCAGGTAGACGAGCGGGTCGGGGATAATCGCGCGCATGCCGGCGTCGCGCACCGCGCGCACCTGGTTCGCCTTCAGCGACGCATCGACGGGCGCCATGCCGTGATCGGTCGTGACGATGAACAGCGTGTCGTCGTACAGGCCCTGCGCTTCGAGCGTGCGAAGGATGTGGCCGATGCGCGCGTCCGTCTCGTCCATCGCAACGCGCTCGCCGTCGGAGTGCGGGCCGTAGTCGTGACCGACGCCGTCGGGCAACGTGAACTCGTGGTACATGAACTTCGGCGGCGGGTGCGTCTCGTCGGTGTACAGCACGACCGCCTGCGCGACGCCGCGGCCGTCGACGACGGACTCGCGGTAGTTGCCCTGCATGCCGTCTTCGAGCCACTTCGGGTGGGTGTCGTTCGCGTAGCGCTCCGTCTCCTCGCGCAGCCGTCCGCGATCGCCGATGACGAGGCGTTCGAGCGTCGCGTGGTCGGCGCCGCGCGTGCATGGTTCATGGATCGACGCGGTGAACGCACCTTCGCCGCCGTTAATAGCGTTCCACGAACCGAAGACGCGATGAAACGCCTCGTACAGCGTCTCGACGCCGTCGCCGAGGAACTTCGCCGTGTCGAACTGCTGCCCCTGCGGCGTCACGGTCTCGCGCGCCTCGCGGAGATAGTACGTCGGGTTGACGATGTCGTGATGGCCGCCCCAGGCGCCGGTGCCGATCGCGTTGTGGCTCGGCCAGGTGATGCTCGGGAAGTTGGTGAACGACCCGTAGTCGAACATCGTGCCGTTGTTGATCAGCCGGCGGAGGTTCGGGATGGCGTCGGCATCTTCGGACAGGCGCAGCTTGAGTTCGGTGTTGCTGAGGCCGTCGAGCAGGAAGATGTAGACGCGTTCGGGGCGCTTGCTGTCGGCGGGATCGATGATCGCGTCGAGCACGTGGCCGTCCTGGCGCTTGAGATAGACGTCGGGCGCGACGCCGCGCTCGGACGACGTGCGGCCGGTGATGTCCATGCCGTCGATCAGCGGAAAGCCGGACAGATGCGCGATCGTCGGCGCGATGTCGATCTGGCGCGACTCGGCGTCGGTGAGTTCGCCGCGCTTGATGCCGGGGCCGCTGAAGACGAGCGGCGAGCGCGCCTGGATCGCGTCGAGCGCGCCGTGCTGGCCGGGCTTGTGGCCGAACGCCCACGCCTTCGGGTTGACGGCGAGGTCGGGCGCGTTCGGGCTATCGAACAACTGCGCGATACGCTCGTAGGCGAACGGATACGCGTTGTGCTCGGGCTCGACGTACGAGAGATTCGGCTCGATGCCCGGGAAGCCGGACGCTTTCGCGCCGGCGAGCTCTTCGTCGATCGTAGCGATCGCGCGGTAGTCCTGATTGGCGATCGGGTTTTCGCCGATCTGCTCGATGATCCGGTACTCGTAGCCGCCGTTGGGAGCGTGGATGCGCTCGAAGCGGATCATGCCGCGCTTCGCCCAGACTTCATAGGCATTGTCGCGGCAGGTGATGACCATGTCGGTCTGCGGGCCGGCCGTCGCATCGGTGAGCAGGATGTGGATGGCGCGGTCGCCGGATTCGTACTGTTGCGGGTCGAGCCCCTGCCCGGCCAGCCGTTCCGGGCCGACGGCTTCGCCGACGCGTTCGTGTGTCGCTGTCATGTGAGCCTCGCTGTGTCATTACGGGACCGCGCGGTCGGGGAATGCGCCCATGATCGTAGAGGCGGGGGCGGGGCGCAACTTGGTCGGTTGGAGGTTGGAGGTTGGACACTACGGATGCTGCGCGATGATATCTGTGAGCAGATCTGCCGGAGGGCTAGTAGAATGGAGCAGTCCTATCGGCGTGCGGAGGTGAAGGTCAGATGCCAAAGGTAATACGCGTGCATGTAGGCAGCGACAACGACATCGCGAGCGTTCTGGATGGGGTTCAGGCTGACCAGGTACCGCGCGTGATCGAGCGCGATGGCCGGGATATCGCCGTGGTTCTCAGTCCCGCGGAATACCATCGGCTCAGCGGCACTGCCGAACTCGATGTCTGGGCGAGCTACGATCCGGCACGGGCGCTGGCGGCGCTTCGGCAGGCGAAGGGCGTCCTGCGGGGCGTCGACACGGAGCAGCTTCTCAAGGACATCTACGAGCAGCGTAGGCAGGGCGGCGGCCGCCGCACCTGATGCCGTACATCATCGACACGGATTGGCTCATTGATTATCTGGCCGAAGAGCCCTTGGCCGTCGCGCTCGTCGAGAAACTCGCCGGCGAAGGGATCACCATGAGCATCATCATCAGCTACATGGAAAGCTATCAGGGTGTGTTGCGGAGCAGCGAAGAGGGTACACGGCGGCGCCTCGATAGCATCCTTGATGGTGTCCCTGTACTCCCCTTCTCACTTGCCGTCGCTCGACGTTGCGCCGCGATGCGAGAACATCTGCGCAAGGCCGGCAAAAGAGTCAGCCAGCGTGCGCTCGACCTTGTCATCGCGGCGACGGCGATCGAGTACAACCTGACGCTCGTGACACGGAACGCCGGCGACTTCAGTGACATACCAGATCTGAAGCTCTACCAGTCCTAGCCCTCCAACCTCACCCACCCACCCCCGATATGGGTATGTTGCTTTTTCGCCGGGATTGATACGTTTTTGATATCAAACCTCGAGGGAGTGCCAATGACTTCGTTCCTGCCGCTTTTGCCCATTTTCAGCAGCTTTCCGACTCCCGTGAAGCCGACGCTTCTCGACGAATGTGATGTGGAGCACGACGATCTCGACGTGCGGAAATCGGATGTCGCGGGCGCGCTGCTCGGTGATGCAATCCTCGGGGCCGACGACCTGCCTGACGGCTGGGAGCGGGCCGACGTCCGTGGCAGCAAGTCGCTGTTCGGGCGCAGCGAGGTCGGCGCGCTGTTCATCGCCGACATGCGGGTGCGGTTTCGGCACGCCGGCACGGGCGAAATGCTTGAGCAGCACATCGCGGTGCTGCCGCGCTGGGCGGTGCGGCACTTCGCCGACGAACTCGACGCAAACGTGACCGAGACGATCTGTTACCAGAACGACAGTCGCTCGCAGACGACGCTGATGCAGATGCCGGAGATCGGCGACCAGAAGTTCGCGTTCCGCACGGAGCGCGACCGCGGGCTCGATGTCGCGCCGGCCGGCACCGATGCCGTGGTGCTTCGCCGCGGCGCCATGCTGATGGCGCTGGCGTTCTGGCAAGACGACGGTAACGTGCCGCATCCGTCGGCGGCGACATCGATGGCGGTGGTGGCGGATCGGAAGTGGTCGGCTACTGCGGACGCGCTGCGGTAGCGGTCGCTGCGGATTTCTTCACCACAGAGGCACGGAGACACAGAGGATCTTTTGTTGTGTGAGAAACGAGCGTTGCGCGTTTCACGACGTGACAGCGAGTGCGCGGTGTCCGACGCACGGCAGCGACCGATGAGGCGGAGCTAAAGCTCCGCAGCTACATCGGGTTTCTACCTAACCTCTGTGCCCCTGTGACTCTGTAGTTCGATCAATCCGCGTCCGCGCCGGCGCTGAAGTAGGCGGCGTCCGGGTGGTGGAAGACGAGCGCTGACACCGATGCCTCCGGCTCCATCATGAAGCCTTCGGTCAGATCGACGCCGATCTCTTGCGCGCGCAGCAGATCGAACAGCACCGTCTGCGACTCGAGATCGGGGCACGCCGGATAGCCGAACGAGTAACGCTTGCCACGGTAGCGCGCCTGAAACAGATCCTTGCGAGGCGTCTCCGGTGCGTCCTCGAATCCCCAGAGCCTTCTGATGCGCGCGTGGATCAGCTCCGCCGCGGCTTCGGCCGATTCGAGCGCGAGCGCCTGCATGGCGTACGAACGCACGTATTCGCCGGCGTCCTTCGCCTTCTCAGCGCGTGCCCGGATACCCGCGCCGGCGGTGGTGACGAACATAGCGATGTGATCGCGCTTCGTGACGCGGCCTGTGGCGTCGCGCTCGGGGGGCAACGCGAGGTCGGGCAGCGCGAGCCCGTCGTCCTTTCGCTGGCGCGGGAACGTGAACGACGCGATCGGCGCGCTGCGATCGTCGGCGCCGAACAGGTGCAGCTTGTTGCCGTCGGGCTCCACCTCGAAGAACTGCCAGACGGCGCGCGCGTGCATGCCGCCGTCGCCGCGCAACTCGTCCTTCACGTTGTTCATGATCGTGACAAGTTCGAGCGCCTTTTCGTCGCCCTCGTCGATCGCGTCGGAGAAGCGGCCCTTGAAGCCGAGATGCTTGCCGTAGAGCATCTGCGGGTTCACGTAGCTCCACACTTCGTCGAGATCGAGCGCCGTCTCGACGTGACGCGCGAGATCCGGCACGGGCGGTATCGGCACGTCGAGCGAGATGCGCGCGCTGCGGATCGACGTCTCGGCCGGGAGCACGGCGGCGGGCGCGCGCGGGTACTCCGTCGTGTCGCGTTCGAGCTGGTCGGCCTCGAGCTGCTGCCGCGCGTCGGGATCCATCAGCTTGTTCAGCGTGTCGAGGCCGTTCATCGCGTCCTTGCAGTAGACGACCGTGCCCTCGTACTGCGCGGCGATCTTCGTGCGCGTGAAGCGATCGCTCAGCGCCGCGCCGCCGACGAGCAGCGGCGTATCGACACCGGCATCGCGCAAGTCGCCCGCGGTGATCACCATCTGTTGCGCGGACTTGACGAGCAGCCCCGACAGACCGATCACGTCGGGTTGATGCTTCTGCGCCGCTTCGATTAGCACCTCCGGCGGCACCTTAATGCCGAGGTTAACGACCGTGTAGCCGTTGTTCGACATGATGATGTCGACGAGATTCTTGCCGATATCGTGCACGTCGCCCTTTACGGTCGCGAGCATGATGCGGCCGCGCGACGACGTGTCGCTCTTCTCCATGTACTGCTCAAGATGCGAGACGGCGGCTTTCATCGCTTCGGCGCTCTGCAGCACTTCGGCGACGATCAGCTCGTTGGCGTTGAACAGGCGGCCGACTTCGTCCATGCCGGCCATCAGCGGCCCGTTGATGATGTCGAGCGGCGCCGCTTCTTCGCGCTTGCGTTCGAGATCGGGCACGAGCCCGTCGCGCGTGCCTTCGATGATGTAGTTCGCCAGCCGTTCGTCGAGCGGCAACGTCGAGATGTCCTTCTTCTTGCGCGACTGCGCGCCGCGGAAGTGCGCCGCGAACGCCGCCACCGGATCGTCACCGCGGTTCCACAGCAGATCTTCGGCGAGCTTGCGCTCGTCGTCCGGGATCGAGGCGTAGCGTTCGAGCTTCTCGGCATTGACGATCGCGAGGTCGAGCCCCGCCTTCGTGCAGTGGTACAGGAACACGGAGTTCAGCACTTCGCGGCCGGCGTCCGGCAGCCCGAACGAGATGTTGCTGATGCCGAGGATCGTCTTCGTGTGCGGCAGCGCCTGCTTGATCAGACGGATGCCCTCGATCGTTTCCGGCGCGCTGCCGACGTAGTTCTTGTCGCCGGTCGCGCACGGAAAGACGAGCGGGTCGAAGATGATGTCTTCGCCGCGAATGCCATAGTTCTCCGTCAGCAGCCTGTGCGAGCGCTCGGCGATCTCCAGCTTGCGTTCGCGCGTGATCGCCTGCGCCTGCTCCTTGTCCTCGTCGATGCAGCCGACGACGAGCGCGGCGCCGTACCTGCGCGCGAGCGGTGTCACCGTCTCGAACTTGTCGAGCCCGTCTTCGAGGTTGATCGAGTTGATGATCGACTTACCCTGGCACCACGTCAGCGAGCGCTCGATCGACAGCGGATCCGTCGTATCGATCATCACCGGCACGCGAATCTTGCGCATGATCTTGTCGTAGAAGCGGTCGATGTCGTACAGCTCGTCGCGATCGGCGTTCTGCAGGTTCACGTCGATGATCTGCGCGCCGTTCTTCACCTGCTGCCGCGCGATCTCGCTCGCTTCTTCGTACTTCTCGTCGCTGATCAGCCGCTTGAACTTGCGCGAGCCCACTTCGTTCGTGCGCTCGCCGATGATCAGCGGGCGATCGTCATCATCCGCCTCGACGAGATCGATGCCGGAGAACAGCGTGCGGTGGTGCTGCGTCGCGACGCGCGGGCGCTTGCCGTCGGCCATCTGCGCCAGCGTGCGGATGTGCTCGGGCGTCGTGCCGCAGCAGCCGCCGACGAAGTTCAGCCAGCCGTTGTCGACGAAGCGCTCCAGCACC
The DNA here is from genome assembly GCA_964599885.1 of uncultured Dehalococcoidia bacterium. GTDB lineage: Bacteria > Chloroflexota > Dehalococcoidia > DSTF01 > JACRBR01 > CAZRHH01. The sequence goes on from CAZRHH010000051.1 coordinate 16,425, forward strand.
GTCGCGATCTGCGTCGGCGTCTCGCAGTACTCGCCGTCATGATCGGGCAGGCCGGCGTTCGGCACACACGAGATGCGCGTCTCGGCCAGCCCCGCGATGCTGCGGATGTGGTCCGTCATGAACTCCGGGCCCGTCGAGCAGTTGAGCCCGAGCGCGAACAGATCGGCGTGCATCATCGACGCCGCGAACGCCTCGGCCGTCTGCCCGGCGAGCATGCTGCCCATCTGCTCGATCGTGCCGGACACCATGATCGGCAGCCGGTAGCCGAGTTTGTCGAGCGCGCGCCAGGTGCCGATCAGGCCGGCCTTCGCCGTGCGCGTGTCGTTCTGCGTTTCGAGGATCAGCGCGTCGACGCCGCCCTCCGCGAGCGCGCGCGCCTGCTCGGCGTACGTCGCGATCAGCTCGTCGAACGTGACGCCGCCGGTGATCGAGATCGCCTTTGTCGTCGGGCCCATCGTGCCGACGACGAAGCGCGGCTTCGTGGGCGTCGCGTAGGCGTCGGCGCACTCGCGGGCGAGGCGGGCGGCGCGCTGGTTGATATCGGTCGCGCTGTCCTGCAGCCCGTACTCGGCGAGCACGATGCCCATGCCGCCGAAGGTGTTGGTCTCGATCAGGTCGGCGCCGGCTTCGAGGTAGGCGTTGTGCATGTCGCGAAGCACGTCGGGGCGGCTGTAGATCAGCGCCTCGGGGCAGCCTTCAAACTGCGGCCCGCCGAAGTCGTCGATCGACAGCCCGCGCGTGAGCAGGTAGACGCCCTGGGACCCGTCAAAGACGAGCACCCGCTCGGCTGCGGCCTCGTGAAGCAGCGCAATACGCGATTCGCGGTCGTTCATGGCACATACAGATTAGCGGATTGCGGCAAGGGGGTGGGTTGGGGGGCGGAGGGATTGCAGCTGAACTAGCCTCGACCAGGTTTCGGCGTCGAGTGGGATCCAGTCGTTGAGCGCGAGGCCGTCGGGCTCTGAGGCGGGGCCTACCATGCCGCGGAAGCGGAGCGTGCCGACGTCGGGGTCTTTCCAGACGACGGGATAGTCCCAGCGGATCTTCGGGGTGGTGGGCTCGGCGTGCTGCCACGCGTTCAAGAATGGCTGGATGTACTTCGGCTCGCCGGCGAGAAACCGCTCGATGACGGCCGCTATGTACGGGCTGGGGTTGTCGAGCGCTTCGGCGCCGCGGTGGTGGCCCTTCAAGCCGCCGATCATCGCATCAAGTATCTCGGGAAGGTTGGTGCAGCGATCCGCGAAACGCGGATTGCTTGCGACTGCGAGCAGGTTGCGATCGAGCGGATCGAGAAACTCGGTGAGGAGATCGACCTCCCATAACCGCTGCGCCGCCGCGTTGGCGGCCAGGACCCCCATCCACTCGTTGAGGAGAAACGCGGGCCAGGGGTGGGCGTCGATGAACGCGGTCGCCTCCTCGATCGTGAACATGAATCCGCTGTCGAGCCACGGGCCGAGTTCGAAAGAGTCGGTGGCGTAGCCGGCGGCGCCGAGGATCTGGCTGCGTTCGACGCGATCGACCTTGAGCGCATCGAGTATGGCGGTGAGGTACGGGCGCGAGGGGTGGCGCCGGCCGGACTCGTAGGCTTTGAGTGACGCGAGGGAGATGTGGGAGCGGGCGGCGAGCGTTGCTTTGTCGAGCGCGAGTCTGGTGCGGGCGTCGGTGAGCATGCGGAACCATTCGGTCATGGGGGGAGGATAGACGGGAAGCGTGGTGGTTGGAAGAGACGCATGGATACAAACGGTAGCCGTTTGGGGCTATGCGCTGCGCACGCAGCCGGCGTATGTTGGCGGCAACAGTACGGCGCTCCTCGAGGGTCGGCGCTTGGGCGGCCAGCGCATCGCACTTCACCCGGGAGAGACACGACATGAAGAGCATCGTTGTTTTTGGGACCATCACCATGGTCGCGGCGCTGTGCATCACAGTAGGAATGCTTGCACAACCGGCGGCAACCACGACTAGGGCGCAGGAGAATGCGCCAACGAAGACATCCGAGCCTTCGACCACCCCGGTCGCCACGTCGACAGCTACGATATCGGTTGCATGGACGAGCACGCCGACGGCAACCGCGACGACCCAGGCCAACTCCGCTGCCAGAATCACGATCAGGAAAGTAATCGCTCAGACTGGCAGGGAGGGCGGAACGTTCGACTTCAGTTCGGAGTTCGGGAGCTTCCAACTGGGCGCCGGCGACGTATTCAACACGAGCAATCTGGCGCCCGGGACGTACAACGTGACGGAGGCTGCCGTTGACGGCTGGAGCGTCGAATCCATTACATGCACGGGATCCATTTCCAAAGGTAGGACCGACGCGGAGAATCGAACGGTCTTGATTGAGGTTGGTCCGGGAGGCGTGGCGGATTGCACGTTTGTGAACAGCCAAGGGCCAGCCACCCGCCAGACCAAAGTGCTGTTTATTCAAGGGATCGGGTCGAGCAGTTCATGCTCTGATGGGTTTGCTCCTGGGCTGAGTTGGCTTACGGGGAGTCTCGTTCAACAAATTACCAGCCTGAATCATGACGACTTTCTGTACTACGCGTACCGTTCCCCATACACGCCGAGCGGTACCTGTTCCGACGGCAACCCGCGTTACTCTAACCTTGATTCTTGCTGGACGATTGACGACACGTACAGGGATCGCGGTGAGCGCCGCGTCAACGCCGGCCAGGCTAAGCGGCTCGCTGCGTACCTTCGTTCCTACCTTGACGCGCATCCGTCGACAGACTTCGCGCTGGTCACTCACAGTCAAGGAGGAGTGCTCGCGGCCTATACTGTCAAACAAGAATTGAGCGCCGCGTATCGCCAGCGCGTTCAAGCACTCGTGACACTAGACAGTCCCCTTGGTGGCATCAACACTCTTGGGGCTGGACTTCTACGCTCCGAGGTCGGGTGCGCGAACAACGACCTGAGGCTCGACTCGGCTTTCGACATGAAGCCGGGTGACAACGTCATCGGGAGGATTAACGACGGCTTTCGACCAGCCACAAGACTCTACACCGTTGATGCGGATCCCGGATGCCAACCGTGGTTAAGTAACCGAAGGTGCACCAGATTCGGACTGATTGACGCAGAGCACGCGACGAGTTGGTGGGCAACTAGCCGGCTCAAGGTGCGCTCGGACTTTCATAGCGATCCGTGGATCGGCTGTTTCCTCCTCGCAGCAGGAGGCACTCAATGCTCGGATAGCCTCGGAATAGGACTGCCACCCGAAGGTGCGAAACTGGCGCGATTCGTTGCCTGCGCGGTCGGGAATCTGAGCACCAACTGTCGCGCGTACGCGAACACGGCTGACTAGTAGTAGTGACGCGGCCCGGCTGCTCGCGAGAAGACGTTGTCCGATTCCTTCGCGTAGACATCAGCCCAGCTCCCACGCGCAGTGCGGCGTGCGATGCGGACGACGACAACGACGGGCGAAGCGACGTCGATGAGATCGGCGGCATCGGATGCGCGGCGACGAACTCGCTGAGCGCGGACAGCGACGGCGACAACTTCCTCGACGGCGCAGAGTGCAGCATCGGCACGAACCCGGACGACGTCAACAGCCGGCCGACGCAGGCGCAGTGCGGCGCGACGACCGATGCTGACGGCGACAAGCTGCTCGAGTTCCGCGAAGTGTGCTTCTACGGCACGGATCCGGCCGTCGCCAACACCGACGGCGATGTGTGCGGCGACGGGCGCGAGGTAGCGTCCATCGACGGCGACACCAACGTGAACGTCCTTGACTTGCAGCAGATCGCGACGGCGCAGGGCACGTACGTGCGGCCCGGAACGCCGGTGCAGGTGAACTTCGACATCACCCGCGACGGACAAATCAACGTCGCCGATCTGCAGCAGTCCGCGGTGTCGATGGGTAACTGCTAGGGGCTATGGGGTCTGACGCGGTGTCAGTGCCGGCATAGCCGCCGCCACCACCCCCAACGCCGCATCCACCACCGCGCGCTGCGGCCGATCGAGCAGCGGGCGCGCTTCGGCTGCGGCGAGCGCGTAGAGACGAAGGGCGGCGCGGCATGAGGCGTCGAGCGTCTCGCCGGATTCGCTGAGCGCGGCGGCTTGCGTCGACGCCCAGGGTTCGCCCATGCGCTCGGCGACGAGATCCCACAGCACGTTCTCGCTGCTGTAGAGAATGCGGTGCCGCAGCGCGAGCAGCCCTGCGAGTTGCAGCGCGATCACCGAACGCTGGACAGCGGCTCCGTGCGCGTTCGCGACGGACAGCAAGCCCGCCAGCTTGTGTACTTCCTCGGCGAGGCCGGCGATCTCCTCGGCGACGCGCTCGTCGGCCGCTTTGGCGATCGTCTCCCACGTCCACGCGACGGCTTCGCGCTGGAGCTTCACGGCGATGCCGTCGGGGTCATGCAGGATGATCGCTTCGCGCCAGCCGGGGACGTACGTCGGCGCGAACTGCGGGTGGCGCATATCGGCGCGCGCGATCGCCGGCGTGTGGCGGCTCAGCGTCACTAGCTGCCCGCGCACGACCCGGCTCGAACGCAACCAGCCGCGGTTCTCGTCGGCGTTCGGGTAGCGCCGCACGATCGCGATCAGATCGATGTCCGAGTGCGCGTGTGCGTCGCCGCGGACGTGGCTGCCCGTGAGGGCGATGGCGCACGCTCCGCGGCCTGCGAGATCGCGCGCAACGGTGCGGGCGATGCGCATGATGGCGGGGTCGATGGCGTGTGAGCGTGCGTCGAGCATGGTGCAATGGTAGGCGATGCGGACCGGAGTGCAGAAAAGCAGAGCGGCTGTAGTGTGCAGGCTGTCGACGCGCGCCGCGCCGCCAACGGAGCTAAAGCTCCTCCGCTACGAGAGGGGCGAGCGGGCGCGGTGCTGGGCGCTCTTTCGCAGGGATGCGTGCGCGGGCGGACAGGTCTGAAGACCTGTCCCTACGGGTTCTACTCTCGTGAGCTTGGCTAACGCCGCGGCTTACCGCTTGCCCTTCGGCCGGCGGCCCTTGATGGGGGTGGGCTTGCGAGCCGGTTGCTTCTTGCCGGCGGGCGCTTCGGCTTCGGCTTCTTCTTCGAGACCGTCGAGCGCCTGCTGCTTCGCTTCGGTGGTGCCGTTGCCCATCTCGATCGTCGCCAGCGATGCGACGCAGTCACCCTGGCCGACGCTGATCACCGAGACGCCCTGAGCCGAGCGGCCCGTCATGCGGATCGAATCCATGCGCGTGCGGATGACGATGCCGTCGTTGCTGATGACGATCAGCTCCTGCGACGCATTCACCGTGCGCGACGCGATGACGGCGCCGGTCTTCTTCGTGATCTCGTAGTTGCGCACGCCCTGACCGCCGCGATGGTGCGCCGGGTAGTCGTCGAACGGGGGGCGCTGGCCGTAGCCGTTCTCGGTG
>CAZRHH010000052.1:0-21581 GCA_964599885.1 uncultured Dehalococcoidia bacterium
ACCAGACACCAGACACCAGACACCAGACACCAGACACCAGACACCAGACACCAGAGGGAACAATGCTCATCATCACCGGCTCTGGCCGCTCGGGAACCAGCGCCGTCGCGCGCCTGATCCATCAAGCCGGGCTTCCCGTCGGCCTCGACCTCATCGGCCCGGACGAAGGCAACGCCGAAGGCTATTTCGAAGAACGCGCCATCATCGCGATGAACGACACGATCTTGAAGCCCCTGGAACTCCATCAGTGGTTCGCGACCGCGTCTCGCGACGACGTCATCCGCGCAGCCGAGCCCCATGCGGACGCGATGCGCGAACTCGTCGCAGCAGCGACGCCCGCATGGAAGGACCCGCGCTTCTCGTGGACGCTCGAAGCTTGGCTCCAACACTTGCCCGAATTACCGCGCATCGTCGTGTGTCTCCGCAGCCCCGCCGAAGTCGTCGCGTCCACCTCAGAATACTTTGGGCTCGTCGGGGAAGAATCGGCCCGCGCCGTCGAACACCTCTGGCGCACGCAGTACGAGCGCTTGCTCGAGGTGATCGCCGCCTACAACCTCTATGCGATCTGCATCGAGTATCGCGCGCTGCAACGCGACCCGAGGCGCGCGGCCCTCCCCCTCGCACGTTTCCTGGATCGCCCGCTCGATGCGCCAGCCGCCGTCCGGCGGGATCTCCGGCACCATAGTGCGCCGGTGCCCGCGCACCTGCGCCCGCTGTACGATCGCGTGCTCGCTCTGGGTGCTGGAGGCAAAATTACGCCCGCGGCGGACGCTGGCTTAGGCGAATGAGCTACCCAAACAAAGCTGAACTATAGAGCGGACGAGACTCAGCGAAGCTTGATAATTCAGCGAAGACCGACCCGCGCCAAGCCGTCGGGTTCGCTGTCGAACTCATCGTTGTCTGCCATCTTCCAAAAGCGCTTTGCGGCTGAAATGATCGATTGCGCTTGCTTACCATTGAGCTGGCGGATGCGGGCGGCAAGCTCTGCGGTGCCCAGATCCTCTGAATTAGTAGACCACACATCAAGAATGAACCCGCCCTTATCTGACCAGTCGTCATCGACCGCGTCAGACAACCGCTGAGCGAGGGTCAGCCTCGAATCACCTGTGAGGTATTCGCCGCCGACGAGTTCGCAGATCAAGAATGCCTGACCCTCCGTGAGCGGTAGGAACTCGCGAGGTACTAGCTTGGAGGCCTCTGCCGACGGCTGGCTCCCCCCCGCTAGCTCCAGCTCCTTGGTCTCCTCCACGTATTTCTTCTCGCTTTTTTCGTTGGCTGGGAGCGATGCGTCAGCGCCGAGAACCCGACGCTTGAATCGGTTGAACATCAGTGATTCCTCATCGCGATCAGTGGCAACGTAGCCGTTCTGAATCTAACCGGCGTTTACGAGGACAGTCAACCATGCAAGCTTAGTGTTGAGTTTCGAGATTCTCGCAATCGATTGCCGTCCATGGAAAGACCTCGCCGGTCGTATCAACCATCCATCCGGGGCGAAGGATCCTGCCGCACCGTCAGCGTTAGCCCCTCCGCGCCGGTAATCGTCACGCGCTCGCCTTCAGCGATCGGACCACCCTCCGCGCGCGCCTTCCAGCGCTCACCGCGAAGGAAGACGTAGCCGTCCGGATCCAGCGCCGAACGCGCCGTCGCGCCTTGTCCGATCATCGCCTCCGTGCCCATCGCGTGCGGCTGGTTTCGCGTCTTCGCGATCGCGCCGATGATCATCGCGAAGAACACCGCCGTCACGATGCCAAAACTGAACACGAGCCAGCGCGATACCTGGAAGTCGGGATTGTCGCTCGTCGTCAGCAGCAGCCCGCCGGCGATTAGCGCGACCGCACCCCCCAGGCCGAGCGCCCCGAACCCCGGTGCGAACATCTCGCCCGCAAATAGCACGAACGCTAACCCGATCAGCGCGACGCCCGCCCAGTTCACCGGCAACGTACCCAGAACGAAGAACGCCAGGATCAAGCAGATCGATCCCGCCACGCCCGGAACGAACAGCCCGGGGTTGAGCAGTTCGATCACTAATCCGAGCCCGCCGATGCTTAGCAGGATGAACGCGATGTTCGGATCGCTCAGCACGAGCAGCACGCGCTCGATCAGCGTCATATTGTTCTCGACGCGGGGCGCGTCCGTCAGCCCGCTCAGCGTCACATCGCGGCCCTGCACGCTGACGGTCAGGCCCTCCGATTGCGCGAGCAGATCGTCGACATCCCGGGCCGCAAAGTCGATGATGTCCAGTTCGACGGCCTCGCTCGTCGATGCGGAAACGCTGTCGCGGACCGCGTCCTCCGCCCATTCTGCGTTGCGGCCGCGCTCCTCGGCGATGCTTCGCGCAAACGCCGCCGCGTCGTTCTCGACCTTCTCACCCAGCGTCCCGTCGATATCGTCGCCGGTCGCGCTTATCGGATGCGCCGCGCCGATGCGCGTGCCTGGCGCCATCGCCGCCACGTGCGCAGACATCGTGATGAACGTGCCCGCCGATGCCGCCTTGCCGCCGCTCGGCGAGACGTAGACGATCACCGGCACCTCCGACGACTGGATCCGCTGCACGATGTCTTCCATCGACGTCACGAGGCCGCCCGGCGTATCGAGCTCGATGACGACCGCGCGCGCGTCGGTGCGCTCCGCTTCGTCGATGCCCCGGTCGATGTACCGCGCCAGCACCGGGTTGACCGTCGCGTCCGTCTCCAGCACGTGAACGGCTTCGCGCTCGTCGATGCTGCTGGCGCACGCCATCGCCATCCCGGCAACCAGCAGAAGCGCGATACCCGCCAGCCGGACGTGCTTCGATGGCATGCGTGGAGTTAGGCCAGAGAATTGAGTCATCGCTAATCCTTCGGGTCATTGTCGCACCGCCACGCCGCAGCCCGCAAAACACCCTGCCAGACAGCCGTGTTCGTCGGTGGGCGGCGGTGACCCGTTTGGTCTCGATCCCCGCGTTCGTTAGAATGCGTCGCGTCCCTACCCCCAACACTTCACTGGTGGGTGGGGGTTTTTACTTCACAGTCTCCGAAAGGCCGTATGCCCGAAACAGCCGCCACCCAGCGTTCCCGCGGTATGCGCGACCTCCTTCCCGACGAGATGGAGCGCCTCCGCTCGGCCGAAGACGCCTTCGCTACGGCCTGCCGCGCCTGGGGCTACCGCGAGATTCGCACGCCGGTCATCGAACCGCTGCACCTGTTCACCTCCGCTGGCACGCTGTCGCCCCAAACCCTCGATCGCGTGTACTCGTTCCTCGACTGGGACGGCTGGAGCGGCGAACGCGTCGTGCTGCGCCCCGATTCGACGATCCCCGCCGCCCGCCTCTACGCCGAGCGCCTGGATGGTGGCCGCGTCGCGAAGCTGTTCTACAGCCAAAACGTCTTCCGCTTCACCGACGACGATTCATCCCGCGAAGAATGGCAGTGCGGCGTCGAGCTGATCGGCGACACCGCGCTAACCGGCGATGTCGAACTCGCCCTCCTCGCGCTCGAAACGCTCGGCTCGCTCGGTCTGGAAGCGCCGACGCTAAGGCTCTCGCACGCCAGCCTCGTCCGCGGCGTGCTCGCCGCCGCCGGCCTCACGCCGGACGAGCAGTCCGCCGCCTACGACCGCCTGCTTGATGGCGACCTCACCGTCGTCGACGAGGTTGAAGCGCGCCTGCCGCAGCTCAACGCGCCCCTGCGCCTGCTGTTCGAGGTCGAAGGCGCGGGCAGCGGCTACATCGAGAACCTTCGTGGCTCGCTGCTCGGTGCCATCCCCGCGCTTGCGCCCGCGCTCGACGATCTCGCCTTCGTCGTCGCCGTGCTGGAAGCCCGCGGCATCGCGCCAGTGATTCAGGCCGTGCTCGCCCGCAGTTTCGAGTACTACTCCGGCCTCGTCATGCGCATTGATGTCGACGGGCGCCGCGTCTGCACCGGCGGCCGCTACGACGGTCTGCTCGCGCTCGTCGGGGATCGCCAAGTGCCTGCATCCGGCTTCGCGCTCTACATGACGCCGCTCATCGATCTGCTCCCGCGCGCGGATAGCTCCGCCGGCGCCATCCGCATCGCAGTGCAGCCCGCCGAGCCAACGCCCGCACTGGTCGCCGCGGCCTACGCCGTCGCCGAACAACTCCGCTTTCGTGGACTGCACGTCGAAGTCGTCGAAGGCATGCACTCCGCGCCGGCACACCGCCTCACGTGTAACGCCGGCCGGCCCGCATTCACACTCTCACAGCCGGACGGCGATCAACCGTTCGAGACGCTCGATTCCGTCGCGGCGGCGCTGGAGCGTTCACGGTGATTCGCCTAGCGCTGCCAACCGGCGACCTCCGCAACGACACCGCGGCGCTCCTCGATGCCTCCGGCGCCGGTATACCCGATTACGCCGCCGGATCGCGCGCGCTGCGTTTCCCCATGCTCGGCGACGACGCCATTGCCCGCGTCTTTCGTGAGAAGGACATTCCGGTGCAGGTTGCGCTCGGCAACTACGACATCGGCATCTGCAATCTGAGCTGGGTCGAAGAACTCACCCAGCGCTTCCCGAACCACGACATCGTGCGCATTCGCGACCTCGGATACGGAGCGCACCGGCTCTGGCTCGCCACCGCCGGCGACACCGCCGAAGCATCGGTGCGCATCGTCAGCGAGTACCCGAACATTGCGGAGACGATCGCCCGCCGTCTTCGACTGCCGCGCTACCGCGTGTTCGCGGTCGCCGGCGCCGCTGAGGCGTACCCACCCGAGGACGCTGACATCGCGCTCATCTCGGCACCCACGGCTGACGCTGTTGCCGCTCACGGCCTGCGCTCCGCCGGCGAAGTGCTCCGTAGCTCCGCATGGCTCATCGCGAACCGTCGCAGCCTCGCCTCCAAGGATCTCTTCCCGCTGCTCGCGCAGTTGCTCGGTTCGGGCGCCGCGTCGACGCTATCGCCGCAACTAGCCGTGCCACGCGCGCTCGCCCTGCGCACGGCCGCCCGGTCGCCCGGGCGCACCATGCTCCGCCTCGCGCTGCCCGATGGCCACGCGCAGTCACACACGCTCGCCGCGCTCCAGGCCGCCGGCGTCGTCGTCGACGGCTACGGCTCCGGCGCCGCGATCGAACGCCGTCCCGGGATTGATACGCCGGGCGTGCAGGTGAAGGTCATCCGCCCGCAGGACATGCCCCGGCAGGTTGCCATCGGCCAGTTCGATCTCGCCGTCACCGGCCGCGACGTGCTGTTCGATCACAAGGTGCAGTTTCCGGCGAGCCCCGTCGAGGAGATCATCGATCTGCGCCGCTCCAACTACAGTCTCGCCGTGATCGTGAAAGACGTGCAGGCCAGCACGGTCGCCGGCGCGCTCCAGGAATGGCGCTCGCAGTCGCGCACCATCATCCGCGTCGCCAGCGAGTTCCCGAACATCGCCGACCACTTCGCGCGCGAGCGCCACTTTGGCCGCTACAGCGTGATCCCGATCGCCGGCGCCTCCGAAGGTTTCGTCCCTGACGACGCCGAGATTCTCATCGAAGGCATCGAAACCGGCGCCAGCGTCCGCGCCAACGAACTCACCGTACTCGAACGCTTCTTTGAATCGACGAACTGCGTCATCGCCAACACGCAGCGCCCGAGCGGCCGCATGGGCGACGCATTCGATACGCTCGTCGAACGCCTGCGTGCCGGCGCGGCAGAGCCCGTCGCCGCGGGCGGGGGAGCGTGAACCATGCCGCCGCTGGGGCTGCACATGACCATCGCGCGCCAACTCGCCGCCGATCTCGCGTCGCCAGACATTGATGCTGATCGCGGCGCCTACTACCTCGGCGCGACGACGCCGGACATCCGCGTGCTCACGAAGTGGGAGCGCGAACGCACGCACTTCTTCAGCCTCGACGACTTCGGCGAACAGAGCGGCGTCCACCGCTTATTCGAGTCCGAGCCTGCTCTGCGAAACGCCGCCTCGCTCGATGCGCCCACGACCGCGTTCATGGCCGGCTACATCTCGCATCTCGTGCTCGATGAGTCGTATATCTGCCAGATTTACCGCCCGCTGTTCGGCTCGACCTCCGACCTCGCGAACGACCTGATGTCGAACCTGATGGACAGGGTCCTCCAATACGAACTCGATCGCCACGATCGCGAGGACGCGATCGCCGTCACCGAGATACACGACGCGCTCGCCGAAAGCGCCGTCGAAGTGAGCATCGGCTTCATTGGTCGCGATACGCTGCTCGAATGGCGCGGCGTCGCCACGACCATCCTCGAGCACCCGCCGACGTGGGAGCGTTTCGGCCGCATGGCCACGCGCCATCTCGCCGCGGCCGGCGTCGAGGGCGAAGAAGGTGTCGCGCGCTTCGTCGCCGAAGTGCCGGCGCTGCTCCAACGCACGATCGACCACGTTGGCGAGGAACGCATACACGAATACCTGCACAGCGCGAAAAACAAGGCCCGCGCAACGATGAAGGAGTACCTGTCGTGAGAATCGTCCACGGCGCGGACGAAGGGCGCCGCACCCTGCTGCGCCGCCAGCCCCTCGGCGAGACCGAACTTCCCGCGGCGATCCGCGCGAAAAACGCGACGCTGTTCGGCGCCGATCTGCCCGTCGAGCAGCAGGTGCGCCGCATCATCGAGGACGTGCGCCGCGAAGGCGATGCCGCCGTCGCGCGTTACATGCAAGCGTTCACCGGCGCCGCCCGCGCATCGTTCGAAGTGACGCGCGCCGAAATCGAGGGCGCGTACGACGCAATCGAACCCGCACTCATCGACGCGCTGCGTGAAGCCGCGAACCGAATCCGCGCTTACCACGAACGCCAGCGCGAGCACTCGTCGCGCTCGTTCAGCGACGACGGCATCGGCATGCAGGTGCGCGCGATCGAACGCGTCGGCATGTACACGCCAACGAGCGCCGGCGCGATCTATCCGTCGAGCGTGCTGATGACCGCCATCCCGGCGAAAGTCGCCGGTGTCCGCGAACTGATCATGATGAGCCCGCCCGCTGCGGACGGCATCGTCTCGCCGATGAAGCTCGTCGCCGCCGATATCGCCGGCGTCGATCGCGTCTTCGCCGCCGGCGGCGCCGAAGCCATCGCCGCGATGGCGTACGGCACAGAAACGATTCCGCGCGTCGACAAGATCGTCGGCCCCGGCGGCATCTTCGTCACCGTCGCCAAGCGCGAAGTCTTCGGCAACGTCGGCATCGATGCGCTCTACGGCCCCAGCGAGACCATCGTAATCGCGGACGACTCCGCCGATCCGATGCTCGCCGCGGCCGACCTGCTCGCCCAGGCCGAACACGACGAACTCGCCACGCCCATCCTGCTCACGACGTCCGAATCTGTCGCCGATGCCGTTGGCGCCGAAGTCGAACGCCAGCTCAAGCTGCTCGATCGCGAAGACATCGCCCGAGCCTCGTTCGATGCGCGCGGCGGCGCCGTGGTCGTCGGCAGCGTCGCCGAAGCCGTCGATCTCGCCAGCGAATACGCGCCCGAACACCTCTGTTTGCTCGTGCGCGATGCCGCCGCCGTCGCGGCCACCGTCCGCAACGCGGGCGGCATCTTCGTCGGCGACGACGCGCCGGAGTCGCTCGGCGACTACACCGCCGGCCCCAGCCACGTGATGCCCACATCCGGCGCCGCGCGCTACGCGTCGCCCCTCGGCGTCCACGACTTCCTGAAGGTCACCAGCGTCGTGGCCATCGACAACGCAATGCTGCGCCGCGCCGGTCCGGCCGCCACCGTCATCGCCCGCGCCGAGGGCTTCACGGCGCACGCCCGCTCGATCGAGCTCCGTCTCGAAGGCGGCGAGCGTCCGGCCGATGCGCCGAACGGTGCGCCGAAATGAGCAAACGCCCGTTCGATGTCCGTTCGATGATCCGCGCCGACCTGCTCGAACTGCCCGGCTACACGCCGATCGAGCCGACGGATGTGCTCGCCGCGCGCTTCGGCATCCCTGTTAGCGATGTGTTGAAACTCGACGGCAACGAGAATCCGTACGGCCCCTCGCCGCGCGCGCTCGCCGCGATCGCCGCCGGCGACGCGTACCACATCTACCCAGATCCCGATCAGAGGGCCGCCCGTGAGGCGCTTGCATCGGACCTGGGCGTCGACGCGGCGCACATCGTCTGCGGCCTCGGCAGCGACGATCTGATCGACCTCATCCTACGCGCGATCATCACCCCCGGCGACGGCGTGATCGATTGTCCGCCGACGTTCGGCATGTATCCGTTCAGTACCGCCATCACCGGCGGCCGCGTGATGCAAGCGCCGCGTCTCGAAAACTTCGCGCTCGACATCGATGCGATCGAGAAGCTCGCGCCGTCCGCGCGCCTGATCTTCCTCGCGTCGCCAAACAACCCCACCGGCAACCGCGTCACGAACGAAGAACTCCGCCGTATCCTCGCCACCGGCCTGCTCGTCGTACTCGACGAGGCCTACATCGAGTTCGCCGGGCTCGACCACTCGGCGGTCCCACTCGTCCGCGAGCACGAGAATCTCGTCGTGTTGCGCACGTTCAGCAAGTGGGCGGGACTCGCCGGGCTGCGCGCCGGCTACGGCGTCATGGCGCCTGCGCTCGCATCCGTGTTGATGACGATCAAGCAGCCCTACAACCTGAACGTCGCCGCCGGCATCGCCATGCTCGCGTCGCTTGAAGACAAGCCGCTGCTGCTCGAACGCGCCTGCAAGCTCGCCGGTGCCCGCAACGCGCTGGCCGCTATGCTCGACGATATCGCCTGGATCCAGACCTATCCGTCCGAAGCGAACTTCGTACTGTGCCGCCTCGATGGCGTCGACGCGGACGAAGTCAAGGAGCGGCTCGCTTCGCGCGGTATCTTCGTGCGATATTTCGACACGCCGGCGCTCCGCAATCACCTCCGCATCAGCGCCGGCCTCGAAGAGCACAGCGCGCGCGTCGCCGAAGCCCTGCGCGAGATCGGAGCCGAACTTGGCCGCTGAACGCACCCGCACCGCGAACGTCATCCGCGAGACGAAGGAGACGCGCGTCGAAGTGACGCTCGATCTCGACGGCGCCGGCCGCTCGTCGGCAAAGACCGGCATCGGTATGCTCGATCACCTCGTCGAGCAGATCGGCAAGCACGGGCTGTTCGACCTCACCGTCACCGCCACCGGTGACCTGCACGTCGATGAGCACCACACCGTCGAAGACGTCGGCATCGCGCTCGGGCAGGCGTTCGACCGTGCGCTCGGCGAGCGCCGTGGCATCGTGCGCATGGCCGACGCGCTCGTGCCGCTCGACGAAGCGCTCGCGTCCGTCGCGATCGACATCAGCGGCCGCCCCTTCTGCGCGCTCGATGTTACCTGGACGCTCGATCGCATCGGCGAACTGCCGGCGTCGCTCGTCGAGCATCTCCTCGGGTCGTTCGCCACCGAGGCGAAGCTGACGCTCCACGCGCGCGTCCTGAGGGGGGATAACGACCACCACCGCGCCGAGGCCATCTGCAAAGCGCTCGGCCGGGCGCTGGCCGCCGCCACCCGCATCGAACCGCGCCTCGGCGGCGAAGCGCCCAGCACGAAGGGGAGCATCGGGTAGAGCAGAGGTTCCGTGAAGCAGCTGCTTCCTTCTGGCGTCGAGGACGTGTTGCGCGCCGTATGGCCACATGCCGAGCTAGCCGAACTGCGTGCGGAGAAGATCTCGCATCGACGCAACGCTGATCACTGGCGTGTGCAGCACACTAACGAATCGGTGATCGTCCGCTCAACGATGCGCGAAGACTCCGCAAGGCGAATCATCGCCGCTTTGACGGCGCTCCAGGACGAACCTTACGCACCGGCACTCAGAGCATCGACAAGTCGCGACGACGGAACATTTCTGATCGCCATGGAGGATCTCGGAGACGCGGCGCCGACTGTCCACGACATGCAATCGAAACTTGCCGAATTCGTCGGAATCATCAGGGCCCTTCACAACAACTCCGCCTTTCATGAGAGCGTAGATGAGGTCGGGCGGAATGCCGGTGAGGACTCGTCACTCGCATGGGCGGAGGAAGAGTGGGCGATGCTGCGAGAGATCGCGCCAAGCGACGAGCGGCTCCTACGTGCGACCGAATGGATGGACATCGCACGCGCGAACGTGGCGCACGCCGGGGACGCGCGTGAACTGCTCGTCTACGGCCACGGAGATCTCCACAACGCCAACTGGCGGCTGACTTCTCGCGGTCCTGCCCTCATCGATTGGGAGGAGATCCGACGCTGGCCATTAGCCTCCGAGCTGGCTGACTTCATCGTGTTTGGCCAGGTCGATCCAGCCGAAGTGATTCGCTTGTACGGGGTGCCGTCAGCGTATGGCGAGTGCGTCCGCCGAGAAGCCGCCGCCTGCGCGTTGAGCTTCTATTTGTACTGGCTTCGGACCATGCTGGACGGGAGCGATACGCGCCCATCCTCGTTCGAGCACGTTCGGTTGGCGTGTGAGAGACTCTTCTGAGCGGCTAGGTCAACTCGCTGTCAGATCTGCGAAAAGCGCATCGCCAAACCGTTGACAGTTCGCCGATCCCAGCCGATACTACTAAGCGAACGCTAAGGCTAACATCCGCCGAGAGGAGCCGCGCCATGGCAGTGGATACCGACACGATCCAAATGCTCCACAAGGAGCCCGACATCACCGCAGGCGTCGACCTGAGCTGGATGGATCAGACCGGCGAGCGCGGGATCTCCGCAAAGCCCGGTCGCCGCGGCCTCACGCTCGAAGAGATCAACAAGGGCTCCTACGGCAACCCGCCGCAGTTCAGCGAGAACATGACGATGGCGCCTCGCGGTGCGGCAGCGCGCCCGGGCGTGCCACGCATCGGCTATCACGTGCGCGGCAAGTCCGACATCTGGTCCGAAAATGCGGCGATGCTCTACGAAGAAGCGGTGCAGCGCCAGTGGAGCTCCGCGACGGACATCCCCTGGGACGAACTGACGCAACTCCCCGACGACGTGGAGCGCGCGTACAGCCAGTTCTGCACGTTCCTCACCGAAGTCGAGTTCATCGCCGGCGACACGCCGAGCCAGTGGCTGCCGCAGATCAGCAACGACCACTACGAAGTCAAGATGTTCCTCGCGTCCCAGATCATGGACGAAGCGCGCCACCTCGACGTCTTCCGCAAGCGCGCGCTCGCCAACGGTGGCGGCCTCATGCAGTCGAGCGGCAACGCCGGCCTGCGCGTGATCATCGAATCCAAAGACTTCACCGAGATGTCGACGATCATGCACGTCCAGGGCGAAGGCCTCGTGCAGTCGATCTTCCGGATGGGCGAGTACATCGCCAACAACGACGCGGAGAAGCGCATCTTCCGCCTCTCCGCGCAAGACGAGTCGCGCCACGTCGCGTTCGGAGTCATGCACCTCAAGTACATCCTCGAAACTGAGCCCGAGCGGCGCGAAGAGATCCATAGCTACCTCGAGAAGGCCGAACCGATCATCGGCGCCGGTGCTGGCACGGCGCCCGTCGCGGGCGGCTCGCCCGTCTTCGGCAGTTCGCTCGCGGTGCTCTTCGGCCACACGCTCGGTAGCCAGGAAGAGGGCGGCAAGATGGCGCTCGCGGCCTTCCGCCGCCAGCTCAACGAGTACATGCACCGCCTCGAAGTCGCCGGCATGGGCGAGCGCCGCTACCGCCTGCCGGCCCAAATCCAGGCCATCCTCGACCCGCCCAAGAACTGAGCCGAATTCAATACTAATTGCAGCCATTCGTCATGTATGGGTCGAAAGGGAATCGATACCGACGATCGACGACCACTCTCGTAGGGACAGGTCTTCAGACCTGTCCGCTCGCGCGTGCCTACGCGAACCGTCCCGGTCGCGTTGCGCGTCGTAGCGGCGGAGCTTCAGCTCCGCGAACGAGCGTCCACCTACACCCGCAAGCTCACCCGGCCACTCGTGACACGGCAACAACTCCCGCAGCCGGACCACGTTGTCCGCGCCGAGGATCACTTCGCAATCCAGATTCGCCTCATCGATCTGCCGGATGAACTCCCGGCATCGGCCGCACGGCGGCAGGATCTTGCGCGCTCCCTGATCGTCCTTCCATACCGCCACGATGCGTTCGATGCGCGTTTCGCCGGCCGTCACCATCGCCGCGATCGCACTGTGCTCGGCACAGAACCCCGTGCCGGATGGCGTGTCGATACAGACGCCGAGATACACGATCCCGCGCGAGGTGCGGAGCGCGCATCCGACATCACCGAACAGCCGCTTGCCAGCGCGTTTCGGGCGTACAACACCGGCCGCCTGCGCGATCAGCCCCTCGACGTCGTCGTGTGTCATCACTGCGACGCGCGAACCGGCGCTTCCTCGATCTCGAACCGGAAGTCCTCGATCACCGGATTCGCCAGCAGCTTCCTGCACATCTCCGCGACCTGCGCGTCGGCTGCAGCAAGATCGGCCGCATCGACGTGGACCTCCATGTACTTGCCCGCGCGCACCGAATCGACGCCCGTGAAGCCCAGCGAGTGCAGCGCCCCGCGTATCGTCAACCCTTGCGGGTCGTTGACAACCGGCTTCAAAGTCACGTACACGCGTGCGAGGAACATCGTCCGCAGCATCGCGGACAAGCCAGCGTCGGTCAAGCTAAGCGGGCGTTAACGCCGTTTCAGGCACCGCATCGGGCGAAAGCGTCAGCAGTTCATCGTACTGATCGCGACTCCCGTCGTACGTGTCCATTGAACGCGTGCGCAGCGCCAACGCCGTCGAGACGGAAGCGAACAGCAACGCAAACCCGACCCGCCCGGTCCACAGAATCTCCTCCAGCCCCGACGGGCGGGCCGGCGACCAGATCGGCGCGACCAACAGCGTCTTCCGGATCGGACTCAGTACCATTGCGAACAGCACGACCCACGCGATCCCCGCGATGAACCACCACGACGGCGCCGCACCCGACTCGAACGCCCGCCACGCCAGCATCGCCACGCCCACAAACGCCGGCAACAACAAGAACAAGTGATCGCCCTCGGCAAGCGGTCCGTACGTCATCCCGAGCGCCAACACGAACCCAGACTCGGTCAGCACGCGCGCCCCGGTGCGATCGTTGCGGTTCATCGCGCGCGGCGGCAGCGCGATCAGGAACGCGGCCACTAACGTCAGGACAAGAAGCGCAGTGCTCACGTGGAGGAGCGCTTGGCTATCGATCCACGGCGTTGAGTATGCATTGGTCGTGAACAGCCACAGCACGAGCGCGTGCAGACTATGTGAGTCCGGTTGCACCGTCGACACCGCGGAGCCGTAGTCGCGGCTGATGCGAATCCAGCCTTCAACTGCATCGAACCCGTTCACAAACGTTCGCGCGAACGACAGCGCGAGCAGGCCAGCGGTAACTGCCGACGTTGTGAGCGCCGCCTTCCACTCCCGGCGCCACAGCAGGTACAGCACCAGCACGCCCAGAAACGGCTTCACGACGATCATCGCCGCCCACGGCAACGCCGCCCCGCGCTCGTGTCCGCGCACGAACAGTGCCAGGCCGCCGACCAGCAGCAGCAGCAACGGAAAGTTCACCTGCCCGTGATAGAAATCGCTATGCGCCGGGTACGAGGCCGCTACGATGCCCGTTGCAAGCAGTACCCACGGCCACGCCAGCTTCATGCCGAACGCTCGCAGCAGCAGCGGAACCGCCGCCAGCAGACAGGCGAACTGGATCAGCAGCCACCCGTAGCGCGCGACGTCCTCGCCGGCGTAGTGCAGTGGGATGAGCGCTTCCGCGAACGCCGGCGGGTAGCCATAGTAGCCGCGGATCGTCTCCAGCCGGCCCTCTTCAAAATAGGGGTTGTCGCCGTTCGCAATGTCGCCGGCGGCCTGGTAGTAGACCCCGAAGTCTGTCGACGCCGTATTCCAGTACGGATTGTCCCGTACCGAATCGAGCGCCCCGCCGAAGCTCACGAGAATCAGCAGAATGCCGAGTGTCGCAGCGATGCGGGCTGTGTAGCGATGCGCGAGGATGATGCGCAGCGGCATCTGCCACGCATCCGGGCGCAGCGCGGCGCCGTCCACCGTTAGTTGAGCCATCGGAGATCCCTTCCCACGACCGAACCGCGGTACCAGGATCATGCCCATCCGTTGTCGAGACGAGGCTAATTGACGGTCGACGGAGGGGGGATTTGCCGCTTGTCGGCTGACCCGTCAAGTACGGATCACGCGCGCGGAGCCATAAGCGACCAGCGACTCACCACCAGCGACTACACTATCGACTCACCCGTCAGCAGCCGGTACGCGTCCTTGTACCGCGCCGCCGTACCTTCGACGACATCCGCCGGCAGCTCCGGCGCCGGTGGCTCCTTGTTCCAGCCGGAGTTCGCGAGCCAGTCGCGGACGTACTGTTTGTCGAAGCTCGGCTGCGGCCCGCCCGACTTGTACGCGTCGACTGCCCAGAACCGGCTCGAATCCGGCGTCAGGATCTCGTCGATCACGTGCAGCTCGCCGTCGATATAGCCGAACTCAAACTTCGTGTCCGCGATGATGATGCCGCGGCTGCGCGCGTACTCCGCCGCGAACGCGTACAGCGACAGACTGCGCAGCCGCAGCACCTGCGTCGCTTCCGGCCCCACCTCCTGCATCAGATCAGAGAGCGTCATCGGCTCGTCATGGCCCTCTTCAGCCTTCGTCGTGGGCGTGAACATCGGCTCCGGTAGTTGCTCGCTCTCACCGATGCCCTTCGGCATGTTGATGCCGTTTATCGTCCCGTATTTCTGGTACTCCGCCCACGCCGATCCCGAAACGTATCCGCGCACGATGCACTCCACATCAACGCGTTCCGCCTTCCGCGCGATCGTCGTTCGTCCGACAAGCTCCGGCGGCAGTTCGAACGGCAGCTCGTCCGCCGCCGTCCCGTCCGCCAGCCGGATGAAGTGATTCGGCACGACATCCGCCGTGCGTTTGAACCACCACGCCGACATCTGGCTCAGCACCGCGCCCTTGTCCGGAATAACCGTCGGCAGCACCATGTCGAAGGCCGAGATGCGATCTGTCGCGACGATCAGCATGCGGTCGCCGAGATCGTATGTGTCACGCACCTTGCCGCGGTACGTCCGGTTCGGCAGCGGCGAATCAAGCAGCAGCGACATCGCTCTTCACTCTCGCTTTCAGGTCGTAGTATAGCAGTGTGTGCGTAGCAATACTGAACGGCAAGACGAGCGCCGAAACGAGCGGTACCACTGACGCTTCCACCCACACGGGACCCAGTCTCGCCGATTGGGCGATGAGCACAGTGGGGATCAGTACGGCCGCCGCGCCCAGCAACACGCCGAGTGTGCGCCACCACGAGTCCCGCACGATGTCAGCGCTCGCATCAAACGCGGGCCAGTGCCGCTTGCCCTCGATCACGGTCGCTTCGAGGAAGAATGTCCAGCGTATGACCAGGTAGATTGGCAGCACTGCCGGCACGATCAGCCACCAGTCGCGCCGGCCGTCGATCGTCGCCTCGGGCTTGAAGAGCCACCAGATGCCGAGGAACGGAAACGCCAGAAATGACGCGAGGAACAGCAACACCACCATCATGTTGCCGCCGAGAACCGCGGTGAAGAACGCGAACCCGGCGTCAATCGACTCGCCTGGATCGGGCGGTGTTCCGTTCGCGATACGATCGATCGCGTGTATCAGCGCTGCGGCCGCAATGATCGTCACGATCAACACCGGAATCTGAAGCAGCACGAGCGCCGATTGCGCGCCATCCGATTCGGCGCGGCGACCGAGCACGATCAGCAGCATCTGCAACGGCGCCGTGATCAGCGCGATCAGCAGCAGCGCTCGAAAGTGCGCCGCGTACGTGCGATACGCCGTGCGGAGGATCTCGCCGAAGTCGCGCCGCCTGCGCAGATCAGCGCTCAAACGAGGCCCAGCCGGCGAAAGCTGTCGTCGACGTGCTTGGTGTAGTCGTCGTACTGAAAGATGTCGTCGAGCGCCGTCGCGTCTAGCTTCGACGTGACGTCGCTGTCTGCATCAAGCAGCGCGCGTAGCGGCGTGCGATCTTTCCACGCCCGCATCGCGTTGCGCTGTACGATCTTGTACGCGTCCTGGCGGGACATCCCGCCGTCGATCAGCGCCAGCAGCACCTTCTGCGAGAACACCAGCCCCTGCGTCAGCTCGACGTTCTTCTGCATGTGTTCCGGATATACCTGCAACCCCCGCATGATGCCAGTAAAGATGTCCAGCATGTAATCGAGCAGAATGCATGAATCCGGAAAGATGACCCGCTCCGCCGACGAGTGCGAGATGTCGCGTTCGTGCCACAGCGCGACGTTTTCGAGCGCCGTCATCGCGTTCGACCGCATGACGCGCGCCAGGCCGCAGACGCGCTCGCACAACTCCGGGTTGCGCTTGTGCGGCATCGCGCTCGAACCCGTCTGCCCTTCGCCGAACGGCTCCTCAGCCTCCAGCACTTCCGTGCGCTGCAGGTGCCGGATCTCCGTCGCGAACCGCTCCAGCGACGCCGCGATCACCGCCAGCGTCGTCATGAAGAACGCGTGCCGGTCGCGCGGCACAACCTGGGTGCTCACCGGCTCGACCATCAGCCCGAGATTCTGGCACACCTTCTCTTCGACGGACGGCGGCACCGTCGCGTGCGATCCCACCGCGCCGCTGATCTTTCCGTAGGCGATCTGCGCCTTCGCCTCCGCCAGCCGCGACTGCGCCCGCCGGATCTCCGCCACCCACCCGGCCAGCTTCAGCCCGAACGTCGTCGGCTCCGCGTGTACGCCGTGCGTCCGCCCGATCGTCAGCGTGTCCTTAAACTCGATTGCGCGCTTCTCGACGGCGTCACGCAGCGCCGCCAGCCCCTGATCGAGCAGCGTCGCCGAATCCCGCAGCTGCAGCGCCGTCGCCGTGTCCCACACGTCCTGCGACGTCAGCCCGAGGTGCACCCAGCGCCCCTCCGGCCCCAGGCTGTCGGCGACGCTCTGCAGGAACGCCGTCACGTCGTGATGCGTCTCCGCCTGGTACCGCGCGATGTCGTCGACGTTGAAGCTCGCCCCGCGCACCTTCGCCGCGTCTTCCTTCGGTACCCGCCCAGCATCCGCCCACGCATCAACGACGGCAACCTCAACCGCCAGCCAGCGGTCAAGCTTCCCGCGCTCCGTCCAAACCGCGGCCATCTCTGGCCGCGAATACCGCTCAATCATTCGAAAGCCTTCGCGCTCCCCGCGCCTCGTCACGCGTTCAATCGAGCATCACGGCCTCCGGTGTCAGGCCGCGAACTGCCCGAATCATCCCTCAAGAACCTCTGCGCACCTCTGCGCCCTTTGCGTCGTTGCGGTTAACCCGGTCGGCGTCTCAGCCAGCCAAAGACGCCCGGTATGCATCGTACGCCGCCCGCACGTCGTCATGCTTCAGTGCCAGGATCTCCGCCGCCAGCGTCGCCGCGTTGCGCGCGCCCCACGCGCCGATTGCCACCGTCGCCACCGGCATTCCCGGCGGCATCTGCACGATCGAGTACAGCGCGTCGATGCCCTTCATTTCGCTCGACGCCAGCGGCACCCCGATCACGGGCAGCGGCGTGTACGCCTTACACACGCCCGGCAGCGCCGCCGCGCCGCCGGCCGCAGCGATGATCACCTCGAACCCGTTGTCGCGCGCAGATGTCACAAACTCACGCACCTTGTCCGGCGTCCGGTGCGCCGACATCACGTGCACCTCGTGCTCGATTCCAAACTTTGTCAGCGTGTCCATGCACGCCTGCATCACGGCCATGTCCGACTGCGAGCCCATCAGCACCGCCACAAGCGCGCTCAAACCTTCACCGCCATCTCCATCGCGCCGATGTCCGTGCGGTAGTGCATCCCTTCAAAACTGATCCGTGCGATGTTGCGATACACCTTCGCGCGCGCCTCCGCGATCGTCGGTGCCGTCGTCGTCACCGCCAGCACGCGTCCGCCGTTCGTCACGAAGCGCGCGCTTGCGTCGCGTTTCGTTCCCGCGTGGAAAACCAGCACGCCGTCCTCGACGTCATCAAGTCCGTCGATCGGCTTGCCGATTTCGTACGGGCCCGGATAGCCGCCCGACGCCAGCATCACGCTGATCGAAGGGTCGTCGCTCCAGCGCACATCGACGCGGTCAAGCGTGCCGTGCGCCACGGCAAACATGATCTCGAGCAGATCCGTCTCCAGCCGCGGCAGCAACGCCTCCGCCTCCGGATCGCCGAATCGCGCGTTGAACTCGATGACGCGTGGCCCGTCGTCAGTGACGAAGACACCCGGATACAGCACGCCCTTGTACAGCGCGCCTTCCGCCGCCATCGCGCGCACCGCCGCTTCCGTGATATCGCGCCGGATCGTCGCCGCCGTCGCATCGTCGAGCCACGTCGGCGGGCTGTACACGCCCATCCCTCCTGTATTCGGACCGGTGTTGCCGTCGTATATCGGCTTGTGGTCGCACGAAAACGGCATGTGCGCGATCGTGCGTCCGTCCGTAAACGCGTGCGCACTCGTCTCGTGTCCGAACAGCTTGTCTTCGATCACCACGCTCGCGCCCGCCGCACCCATCGTGCCATCGACCAGCATCTCGCGCAGCGTTTCGATCGCGTTTTCGTGCGAGTCCGTGACGACCGCGCCCTTCCCGGCGATCAGGCCGTCCGCCTTCACCACGACATCGCACGTCCGCGCCTCGACATACCGCGCAGCCGCATCGAAGTCGTCGAACCGCGCGCTTGTGCTCATTGGGATCCCGTGCTGCCGCATCAGATCCTTCGCGAACGACTTCGACGATTCGATCCGCGCCGCCGCTCGTGATGGCCCAAACACCGCGATCCCCGCCGCCTCGACGCGGTCCGCCAGCCCCAGCGCCAGCGGATCGTCCGGCGCGATCACCACCAACTCCGCACGCCGCTCGCGTGCCATCGTGACGACCGCCTCCGCGCACGCCGCTACTTCCGCCTCCGCCGCGAACGGCTTCGGTATGACGAGCGGCGCCGTGTCGGCAACCTGTGCGATGCCGGCGTTTCCCGGCGCGACGGTTAGCGTGTCGAGTTTGGGCGATTGCCGCAGTTTCCACGCAATCGCGTGTTCCCGCCCGCCCGAGCCGATGAGCAGCACGTTCATCCGGCGGCCGTCTCGCGCGTCCGCCGGCGCAGCACGAACAGCGCCGTCAGCACGACGAGCGTTGGCACGATGAAGCGCGTCAACGACCGCATGGGTTCTAGCGTGGACGTTGGCTCGGCTTTGGGCTCGTCGTGTGGCTGCGCGCCGTTGCTGTACTGCTGATTCGCGGTCGCTGGCGCATATTCGTTCGTCATTGCCTCACTCCCACTCGATCGTCCCGGGTGGCTTCGACGTAATGTCATACACCACGCGGTTCACGCCCGGCACTTCGTTGACGATGCGGCTGCTGATCCGCGCCAAAACCTCGTACGGCAATCGCGCCCAGTCCGCCGTCATCGCGTCCTCCGCGCTCACCGCGCGCAACGCCACGACATGCCCGTACGTCCGGAAGTCACCCATCACGCCGACCGATCGCGTGTCCGTCAGCACCGCGAACGACTGCCACAGGTCGTGATACAGCTTCGCGTTCTTCACTTCGTCCATCACGATCCAGTCCGCCGCCTGCAACACCTGCACGCGCTCCGGCGTCACTTCGCCGATGATCCGAATCGCCAGACCCGGTCCCGGGAACGGCTGACGAAACACCATCTCGTCCGGCAACCCGAGCGCCGACCCCACCTGCCGTACTTCGTCCTTGAACAGATAGCGCAGCGGCTCGATCAGCTCGAACGTCAGCTCTTTCGGCAGTCCGCCGACGTTGTGGTGCGTCTTGATCTTTACGGTCGCGCCGTCGCCCGTCGCGCTCTCGACCACGTCCGGATACGTCGTGCCCTGCGTGATGAAGTCGACCTTGCCGATCTTGTCGGCCTCGGCCTCGAACACGCGGATGAACGTCTCACCGACGATCCGCCGCTTCTGTTCCGGGTCGATGATGCCCTTAAGCTGCCCCAGGAAGCGGTCCGCGGCGTCGACGTGAACGAGCTTCATGTCCATGTGCCGCCCGAAGACCTCGACCACGCGCTCAGGCTCCTGCCGCCGCATCAGCCCGTTGTCCACGAACACGCACGTCAGTTGATCGCCCACGGCGCGATGCACCAGCGTCGCCGCCACAGCGGAATCGACACCGCCCGACAGCGCGCAGATCACGCGCCCGTCGCCCACCTGCTTGCGAATCCGGTTGATCCCGTCCGCGATGAAGTTACCCGGCGTCCAGTCGCCCCGGCACTGGCAGATCTTGTACAGAAAGTTCTCGATCAGCTGCTTGCCGTGCGGCGTGTGCACCACCTCCGGGTGAAACTGAATGCCGATGATGCCGCGCCCGTCGCCCATCGCCGCGATGGGCGAGTTGTCCGAGAACGCCAGCGACTTGAACCCCGGCGGCATTTCCACAATACGGTCGCCGTGCGACATCCACACCGGCATCGACGACGGCAGCTCGCTGAACAGCGGCGTCTCGATGTCGCCTTGCTGCACCATCGCGTGCCCGTACTCCCGGTGATCCGATGGCGACACCCGACCGCCAAGCTGCAACGCCAGCGCCTGCATCCCGTAGCAGATGCCCAGGATCGGTAGATTCTGCTCGAACACCCACGCCGGAATCGTCGGCGCGCCAACGTCGTACACACTCGCCGGCCCGCCGGACAGGATCACGCCCCGCGGCTTCAGCTTCTCGATGTCGGCCCATGGCGTCGTGTGCGGCACGAGTTCGCAGTACACGCGGCACTCGCGAATGCGGCGCGCGATCAGCATCGAGTACTGCGATCCAAAGTCGATGACGACGACGGCTTCAGGCTGAGGCGCCAGCGCGGGCGCCTGATCCGACACGGCCTCGCCGCTCTTTTCGCGGGCAATTTCCAGGTACGCGGAAACCTCTACATCACCCGAGGCGCTGACCCGGCGGGAGGGTTGCTGTTCGGCCATCTCGTATCCTGTGTCGTGCGTTGCGGTGGTTTGAGTGTAGCCGGATGCGCTTCACGAGGTCAATAGTTTCTGCTCATGGACATAAGCGTTTGAGCGCGGACGAGCAGTATCGGCGAGCAGTGGACATCCTCCGATCTGGCGGCATCGTCGCGCTCCCCACCGACACGGTCTACGGCATCATCGCCGTCGCCGCCGACCGCGCCGCCGTTGAGCGCGTCTACGAAACCAAAGCCCGCAACCCCGCGCAGCCGATGCCGCTCTTCGTCGCTTCGCTCGACCAGGCGCGCCTGATCGCCGATGTCACGCCCGCCGCCGAGCGTCTCGCCGAGCGCTTCTGGCCGGGCGCCCTCACCATCGTCCTGCGCAAAAAGCCCGCATACGACACGCGCGCAGCCGCCGACGGCGACACGATCGGCGTCCGCGCTCCCGGCGACCCCGTCCTGCGCGAACTCGCCGAGCAACTCGGACCGCTCACCGGCACCAGCGCCAACATCGCCGGCCGCGAAGAGTGCCACTCCGCGGCAGAAGTCCGCGCCCAACTCGGCGACGCCATCGACCTCATCATCGATGCCCCCGTATCCGCCACCGGTACCCCCTCCTCCATCGTCGACTGCACCGACGTGACCACCGTCCGCATCCTCCGCCCCGGCCCGATCCTCCTCGCCGCCCTCGTCGAAGCGTTAGGCGACACCGCCACCATCTCCGATCCTCCAACGTAGGTGTAGTGTCTCATGAGATAGTTGACACAGAGAGAGGCTCCGAGTCGTCTAGTGG
>CAZRHH010000053.1:0-21411 GCA_964599885.1 uncultured Dehalococcoidia bacterium
TAGCGCGTGGGGTTCGGCGACGTGGTACGTGCGGCCGGCGGCACGCGCATCCGTCGCGACGAGCGCGATCGCGTCGGCGACGTTGCCGGCGTAGCCGCGCGACCATCGCCACGAGGCAGCATCGCGCTGGACGAGCACGAACGGGCGCTTCGCGTCGAAGCGCGCAAGCTCCATGAACAAGCGGTGCTGATAGTCGCCCTCGCCAACGACGGCAGGGAGGCGGATGACGCTACCGCCGATCGCAGCGTCGGACATCACCGCGCGTTCGGCGGGGATCTTGTCGTAGTCGCCGCGACTGGCCGAACCCGCGCCCCGGTCTGGACATGATAAGTCGCGAAGGGGCGACGACTCGGTCAGCGGCGTTGGATCCGGCGCGCCTGGCTCGGAGCGGTGCAACCGGCCGTACGCGCGATACACATCGACGCTGCTGACGATCACCACACGCGGCGTTGCGCCGCGCACGGCATCGAGCAGCGTGACGGCGTCGCGCTCGTTCAGGGCGCCCATATCGATCACGGTGTCGGGCTGTAGTCGCGCGAACTGCGGCGCGAACGGCGCGATATCCGCACGGTCGCCGTGCAGGTGCGGCACGTTGGGCAGCGTGTCGGCTTCGGTTTCGCCACGGTGGAAGATCGTGACGTCGTGGCCGAGTTCGAGCAGGCGCCGGACGACGAAGGGGCCGATGAAGCGCGTGCCGCCGACGATCAGAATGCGCACGGCGCCGATCATAACCGTCGGCGGCCGGGAATTGCACTACCCGCGACGAGCGCTAGCCGTAGCGAAGGAAGATCAGCAGCCCCGGCAGCACCAGCGCGATGATCACGAGCACGGTGACGAGAGCCATGAGGCCCGGCGGGAGTGGCCAGTTGTCGCGCTTTGGCTCCCACGAGTAGGGGTGCGCTTCGGAGAGATCGTAGTCGGGGTGGCCAGGGCCGATCTCTTCGTCTTCGTCTTCTTCATCGTCGGGCGGTGGCGTCTCGCTCGTCATCGCTTACGCGAGCGTGCGGCGGAAGAGCGCCAGTGCGTTGCTCCACGCGTCCTTCGCGGCATCGGGGCGATAGCTTGGGCGCGTGTCGTTGAAGAATGAATGCGGCGCGCCGTCGTACACCTTTACCGTCGCGTTGCGACCGGTGGACTTCAGCGCATCCTCGAATTTCTGGACGTTCTCGAGCGGGATGCCGGCATCATCGGCGCCGAACGCGCAGAACATCTCCGCGTCGATCCGGGCGAGCTGGTCGGCGGGCGGCTGCATGCCAGCGTAAAACGGCGCCGCCGCGGCAATGTCCGGCGAAGCCGCCGCGAGCGCGAGCGTCAGGCTGCCGCCCATACAGAAGCCGATGCACCCGAACTTCTTCGGCTGGACGCCGTCCATACCCTTGAGCTGCTTCACGGCGCCGATGAGGTCTTTCACCGCCTGCTCGCGGTTCATGTTCATCGCCAGCTTCCTGGCCTCATCGGGCTCGGTCGCGAACGTGCCGTGATACAGATCCGGCGCCAGCGCGACGAATCCTTCGCGCGCGAGCCGTTCGGCGACGTCCTTGATGTGATCGTCGAGTCCCCAGAACTCCTGGATGACGATGACGCCGGGATGCGGACCCGCGGCCTGCGGCTTCGCGAGGTAGCCCATGCCGGACTGCCCGTTCGCGGGATACGTGATGGACTCTGTCTCGATCTCAGGCATCTGTGCCTCCGTCTACAGCAAGCCTTCGAGCTCGCCGCGAAATTCCTGGTACAGCCGCGCGACGTTGGGGACGATGCGCTCGGCTTCGCCCCACTCAGCGTACTCGCCGAGGTCGATCGAGCGCACGGCGTCGCCGCGGGACGCACCGGCATCGAAGGCGCTTCGTGCGCCGTCGCGGACGAGCTCGAAGTAGCGGGCCATCACGCGCAGGTCGTCCTTGCCGCCGACCGGGCCGTGGCCGGGGACGATCGTGCCGACGCCGTCCATGGCGAGCACCTCGTTCGCGATGCTGATCCAGTTGCCGATGTGGCCTTCGTGCGCCAGCGGCGTGACGTAGAAGAACGCCAGGTCGCCGGTAAAGAGGATGCGCTCGTCGCGGAGATGCACGAGCACATCGCCGCGCGTGTGGCCGGTGCCGAAGTGCAGCAGCCGGACGCGCCGTTCGCCGATACGCAGCTCGAGGGCGTCGCCGTCGAAGGTGACGCCGGGCAGGCGCTCGGCGGCGCCGTCGAGCTGCGTCTCGAACTGCGGCGCGAGTTGCTTGATGATGTCGAGCACGCCGATGCCGGTGCGTGCCATCTCGGCCTTCGCCTTGGCGTGCGCGACGATCTCTGTCTCGCGCGGGAAGAGCGCGTTGCCGAGCGTGTGGTCGACGTGATGATGCGTGTTGACGAGCCGGACGAGCGGCTTCGCCGTCAGCCGCTGATTCTCGGCGAGCAGCGCGCGCGTCATGTCAGGCGTGAACAGCGCATCGACGGCCGTCGCGCCCTCGGCGCCGCCGTCGATGATGCCGGCGTTGGCGATGCAGAAGCCGCCGGTGGCCTGCACGTAGGCGAAGACGCCGGGCGCGAGTTCGGTGGTTTCGGTGGGCCAGGTGCGCATGAGGGCAGGGTACGGCTGTGGGTTGGAAGCGGGAAACGGGAATCGAGACTGGTCGGGTGGAGGTTAGGGGTTGGAGGCCGGAAAGTGCGCGGCACCCAAAAGGGGCGGCCTTCGCTCAACGAGCATGGTCACGAAATCTAACAACGCGGGCTGAAAGCCCGCGCTACGATTCGATACGGTCCTCGGTTATCGCTTACCGGGCGAGGGTGGTGCGGACGCTTTCGCGGACGTCGCGGAGGCGGAACGGCTTGGCGAGGACGACGGCGTCGACGCTCTGCAGGAAGCGGCGGGTGTCCGGCGCCACGGTGTCGCCGGTGATGAAGATGACGCGGCGGGCGAGCGGGTTACCGGCGTCGCTGAGGTGCTGGTAGAGGTCGGGGCCGCCCATGACGGGCATCTTCACGTCGGTGATGATCAGGTCGAACGTCTCCCGCGCGACGCGGTCGAGCGCCTCACGGCCGTTGTTGGCGAGGCTCACGTCGTGTCCATCCATCTCGAGGACGCCGGTGAGAAGCTGCTGGATGCTCAGCTCGTCATCGACGACGAGGATGCGCCGGCTCTCGCCGTCTATCTGCGCGATCGGGCCTTCGTGCTGCGGCGCCGGCGCGGGCGCCACGGTGCCTGCGACGATCGGCAGCTCGACGAAGAACGTGGAGCCGCGGCCGAGATCGCTTTCGGCCCAGATGCGGCCGCCGTGCTCTTCGACGATACCGTAGCTGATCGTCATGCCGAGGCCGGTGCCATCGCCGGCTTCCTTCGTTGTGAAGAAGGGATCGAAGATACGGCGCACCGTTTCGGCGCTCATGCCGGGGCCGGTGTCTTCAAACCACGCCGTGATGCGACCGTTGGCCGCGCCCGTCGCGATGCGCAACGTCCCACTTTCTGGGCGCGTCGCGCTGTTGGCGCCATCGTCGCCGCGCATCGCCTGCTCGGCGTTGATGATGATGTTGAGGAGCACCTGCTGAAGCTGATTCGTGTCGACCATCGTGTCAGGGAGCGCCGGATCCAACTCCATCGTCACATCGATGTTGCGGACGCGCAGGTCGTAATTGCGCAGTTCCAGCACGCGTTCGATGAGCGTGTTGAGGTTCGCGGGCTCTTTTTGCGCGCGACGGCGGCGCGCGAACGTCAGCAGGTTCGAGACGATCTTGGATGCGCGCTCGGCCTCGTTGTAGATGGTTTCGACCTGCTTGCGGGCGGTTTCGTCGAGTTCGCGCAGCATCAGCAGTTGGGCGAAGCCCATGATGCCGGTGAGCGGGTTGTTGAGTTCGTGCGCGACGCCGGAGACGAGCTGCCCGACGCTGGACATCTTCTCGGACTGAAGCAGCCGCTCCTGGACGAGCTTCGCCTGGACGCGCTGCGCATCGAGGCGCTCGATCGCTTTCGAGACGTCGCTGGCCATCGTGAAGTAGAGCGTGCGCTGTTGTTGCGAGAGCGCAACGGGCGAGCTGATCCGCAGCATGCCGGTCACGGCGCCGGCGACGACGAGCGGCGCGTCTTCGTATGTGTCGGGCTCGCCGAGCGGCGGGCCGCTGGCGCCGTTCAGCGCGATGACATCCGGCGACTGCGATGGCCAGCGCGCGTGGTCCGGACCGGCGAGCTCGACGAACGCGGCAAGTGCCTGGACCTGCACGCCTTCGATGACGCGGGGCGTCAGCGAGCCGGCGGCGTAGATCGGCACGACGTGTTCGTTGTCTTCGCACAGCACGGCGACGGCGAGATCGAAGCCGAGCGAGGGGCGCATGCCGGCGAGGACGAGGTGCAGCAGGTCGACGGCGCCGAACGGCCGCTCGGGCGCCTCGCTATCGGACCGGGAGGGTGGCTGCGGGAAGATCATAGGCTGCCGCATTGTAGGGGAAGCGGGAAGCGGGAAGCGAGAGGCGGGAAGCGGGATGGTCGGTTGGAAGTTAGACGTTGGAGGTTGGTCACTTCGTCTTGAACGGATCCGCTGGAGTCGGCGGCTGGCGGATGACCGTGCCGGTTCGGGATGCGCTCCGCATCGCGTCGACGCTTCAGTCGCGCGGCTCGGTTTCGCGACCGACCAACCTCCAACGTCCAACCTCTACCGACCAACGCCGCTTCTTACTGTGTCGTGAGGGTTTCGGTGGTATCGCAATGCGGGGGAGTGCGGCGTTGAATAGGGCCGAACCGCATGGGAGGGCGGGCGTTCCGAAGCGATACTCAGCGAGTTCTGCTGCCGTTCGTGCGCAGGGTGCGTTGATGTGGAGGATACATGCCCGACGCCCGGACCCCAGGAGCGGCAAAGACTGCCCGAACCGCGCGAAGCCCCCGAAAGAAGACACAACCACCGGCCGAGGACATCGTAGAAACGGAAGATGAAGAGGCCGAGGAAGACCTCTTCTCCGAAGCCAACCTGACGAAGGTGATCAAGGACTACATGCCGCTCGTCAGGCACGCGGTCAACCGCATCTCGGTCGGCAGCGCCAACGGTGGCATCCTCCAGTACGAAGACATGGTGTCATGCGGGGTACAAGGCCTCATCGAGGCCTTCTACGCATTCGACCCGAACAAGGGCGCCAAGTTCTCCACCTATGCCCTCCCCCGTATCCGCGGCTCGATCCTGGATGCGCTGCGCGCGACGCACCCGCTGCCGCGCTCGCTTCAAAAATTCGGCAGCGACCTCGAAAAAGCCACGGCGGCGCTCCACGTCACGCTGAACCGGGCGCCGACCCGCAATGAGATCGCCGAGTACATGGGCGTGCAGCCGCAAGACTTTATGGCGTCACTGCGGACGAGCAACGTGCGCGTCGTCTCGTTGCAAAGCCTGTCGGAGAGCGCCGGCAGCGGCAGCGATGAGAAGCTGTGGGAGATGGCCGACGACGACCCGAACATCGATCCCGAAGACGTAGCCGAAGAGACGATGGTGCGCGGGCTGCTGGCAGAGGCAGTCGAATTGCTGCCCGAGCGCGAGAAGATGATCGTGCGGCTGTACTACATGAAGTCGCAGTCGCTGAAGAGCATCGGCGCGGCGCTGGGCATCTCCGAGTCGCGAGCATCGCAACTGCGGCACCGCGCGATCCGCCGGTTACGGATGGTGCTCGTCCAGGAACTGCAGGACGCCGCGTAGATGGCAGAACGCGAAGGACGTCCCGGCGCTCCGGCCGTCGCGGTCGCCCTCACCGGCGCTGACGAACAGACCGAGTGCTGGGCGCGCGCGTTTCGCGGCGCCGAAGCTGTCGGCGTCGAGCGTGTCCGCGGCGCATCGGAGGACGACTTTGCGGCGCTGCTCGCACGTGGCGATGTGGGCGCGGTCGCCTTCGCGTCCCCGGTCGCAGACCTGCCGGGCGCGATCCGCCGCGCGCTGATGTCCGGCCGCGACGTCTTCGTCGCCGAGCCGGTGGCGCTTACATCGAAGCAACTGCTGGCGCTCGAGGCGACGGCGCGGGCGCGGCGCAGGCTGCTCGTGTTCAATACGAACAGGCTGGCGGACGAGCGCTTCGCATTCGTACGCAAGATGACGGGCGGCCCGAACGCGCTCTGGCGCCCGCGTTACGTGCGCTCGTTGCGCACGGGCACCCACGGCGACGCCACGCTTGATGAACTGGCGATCGCCGACGTCGGCGCCGTACTCGAAGTGACCGGCGGCGTGCCGTCATCCGTCAGCGCCGTCGCGCCGCGCGTCGACGACGAGTCGGGCGCAGCGGACGTGGCGATGGTGACGATGATGTTCGACGGCGGCTCGATCGGCCGAGTCGACGTCAGTCTCATCGAACCAGAACTGCGGCAGGAACTGACGATCGCCTGCGATGGCCGGACGATGGTGCTGGATGCCTACGACATGCGCGCGCCGCTGCAAATCCACGCCGGCGCGCGGCATCGTGGTCCTCAGCGCGGCGGTGGGCAGTGGAGCGAGACCGTCAGCGAGCATCCGCTCGCCGAGATGGGCGACGCGACGGCACGCGCCGCCGAGGCGTTCATGCAGGCGTTAAGGGCGAAGGATGCGCGCGCATCGAACGGCGCGGAGATCGCGGCAGCGGCGCTGGTGTGGGAGACGGCTCGCGCATCGCTCGCGCGCGGCGGCGAGCCGGTGGCGCTCGCGCTCGACGACGTACCCGAAGAGAAGCGCCCGACCCTCAAGCTGATCCGCGGCGGCGGCCACACGGTCGCGCAGGCCGCGCCGGCGCTCACGCTGGTCGGTGGCGGCGAGCAGGAGTCGCCACGCGAGACGGCGTAACTTCCCGGGCTTAATTTCAACGCAGAGGCGCGGAGTTCGCAGAGGACCGCAAAGCCTTTCGTGTCTTCCTTTCACCACAGAGACACAGAGATTTTCCGGTGAGCGCGGAGGCTGAAGCGTTGCACGGCGCGGCCTCACCCCCGTCCCCCTCCCCACAAGTTCACAAGTTGGAGAGGGGGAGCCTGGTATGACGTGGGTGCTTGACTCGGAGCTAATACGTTCGCTTGAAGCTCGGCCTTCGATCGCGATTGGCGAGGAGGTCTTCCAGTCCTGCCGCGCTTGACGTGCGTTCTTGGTCGTCATAGGCTCGACATCACATCGAGATCTGCAAAACGGCGGAGGGCGCTATGGCATCGAGCATGGAGGCGTGGCGCGCGGCGATGCAGCCGCCGTCAGCGGTGGCGTTCTTCCGCGGGCTGTTCGAGCGGGCCGGCGTGCGCGTGACCGACACCGGCGAGGCGTTCACTTGCATCCATCGGGGCGACCGAATCGAATTTGAGGATCGCCTTGACGATGACGCCGTGGACTTCACGGTCGATATCAGCTCTGAGCAAGTAGAACTGATGCTGGCGGCGGTCGGCGACGGCACGCTCGACGCCGGCGAGCAATACCGGATTATGTCGCATCTCGCCGCTCCGGCGGCCCGGGGCGCGTTCCGCCGCCCGGCCATTCGCAATCGTTTTCTGCGCGAGTTGTTGTTCAAGATCGGGCGCGCGGAGATGCTGATGCTTGTCCGGCTTGTGCCGCCGCCCAACGAGCCGGAGACGCCCGGCTACACCGTGATGTACGTCAACGGGCAGACACTCGTTGTGCCCGGATTCTTCGGCAAGGTGCAACACGAGTACCGGCTGACGGTCGCTCACGCGCTGGAGTTCCAGCGGCGGCTGCTCGCGGCGCGGCGCGCCAACCAGCTCCGCAGCTGGCTTTCGTTCGCGCGCTGGTACGGGAAGTTGCGGAGGCAAGTCGTCGCGCCGGTGGGGCGATCGGTGTAACGGTGACAGGATTCAACGCAGAGGCGCGGAGGCGCAGAGTTCGCAGAGATTCCTTCCTTGCTGTTTTCACCACAGAGGCACAGAGGCACAGAGGTTTTTCTGGTTGAGGAGTTTGGAAACGCCGCGCTCACGAAACGAACGGCAGCGCTGGCGTGCGGTTCGTCTGCCGGTAATCCGGGCATTGGACGTTGCTGGCTTGGCTGTTGGCTGCGACGGAGCTGAAGCTCCTCCGCTACGAAGCGGCGCGGTGCCACCGATGCGAGCCGTGGTGATGAACCGCGCGGGCGGACAGGTTTGAAAACCTGTCCCTACGATTTTTCGATTTTGATGACGTTGCTGATGCTCGATGTGGCCCGTCGCCGGCCGCGCTGCTCCAGCACTTCCTCGTAGAGCTCAGCCGTCTTGATCGCGCACGCGCGCCAGGAGAAGTGATCCTCGATGCGGCGGGTGCCGGCGGCGCCCATCGACGCGCGGCGTTGCGGGTCGGCGAGCAGCGACTGGATCGCGTCGGCGAGGGCGCGGGCGTCGGCGGGCGGGACGAGGATGCCCGTCTCGTCCGGCACGATCACTTCCGGGAAGGCGCCGGCGGTCGTCGCGACGACGGGGGTGCCGCAGGCCATCGCCTCGGCCGCGGGCAGACCGAAGCCTTCGTACAGCGACGGCGAGACGAACACTTCCGCTTCGTTGTGGGTGCGGACGAGATCGTCGAGCGGCAGGCGGCCGGTGAACGTGACGCGATCGTCGAGCCCGAGATCGCGCGTCATGCGCGGCGCGAGTTCGGCGTTTTCACGATCGACGAACGTCAGGTGAAACTCGACACCGCGGTCGCGCAGCATCGCGCAGGCTTCGAGCAGGTAGCGGGCGCCCTTGTTACGGTCGTCGGAGTTGCCGTTGTAGAGGAGCCCGCCGGCGCGGCGCGGCAGCCCAAGCGGACGGAAGACGCGCGTATCGACGCCGTCGTGGATTGTGGTGATCTGCTCGTCGCGGAGGCCGAACGCATGCTGCACGGACGCGCGCGAGTTGTGCGAGCCGGTAATGATGCGGTCCATGCGGCGGGCGACGACTTCCTGCATGAAGAACGGATAGAACATCGCCTTGCGGATCTTCAGCCGCGTGCCCTTCGCCTGCTGGATCTGGTTCATCCGGTCGATCGACAGTGGATGGTGGATGTTCGCGACCATCGGCATGCCCGAGGCATGGATCATCAGCGAACCGTAGCCGAGCACCTGCACGTCGTGGACGATATCGAACGCATGGCGGCGCTGGAGTTCGCGCCACTGCCCGAACGCGCGCCAGCTAAACGCCGACATTACGGAGAACTGACCGGCCTTGCTCGACGCCATCTCGTAGAAGTTGAGCGGATCGAAGAATCCGCGCGGCTGGCGGCCGTAGAAGAACAGGCGCTGCGTTTCGAGCAGGCGGTAGATGCTGTACGAGGGCACGCGGTGCACCATCACGTCGCGGTCCGTCTCCGGCCACGGGGGCCCGACGACGAGATGCACTTCGTGTCCGAGGCGTGCGAGTTCGCGCGTCACTTGCGCGGTGTAGACGCCCTGCCCGCCGGAGTACATGTTGCCCTGGTGGAGGAGGAAGAGGACCCTCATGCCGTTGGGCACAGGGAGGTGGGACGTGGGAGGTGGGGCGGGGCAGGGAGGTTTGAGGTCAGAAGTCGGAAGTCGGAGGGGTTGTTGGGCGTTAGAGGTTGGAGGTTGGTCGGGCGTGATTGGACGTGCGTGGCTGGAATCGAGGTAGTAGTTGCGCGCATGGGGGGAGTTTAGCCATGCGCGGCGAGGTGCGCGACTGGCCCTCTGGGGCCAGCGCCAACCCGCCATGTAGCCGCCACTGGTGATACTGCGCGTCCCCCACTTCCCACTTCTCACCTCCCACTGCCCCGCACGAGCGGTTGCGGCGTTGGTAACCCGTTGTTACCATGAGCAGCCAGAGGGGTAACCGGGGCGCGGGCGCAAACTTCGGAAGACGCGATTTTTCCGCTTCCCACCGCAATCCTTCTGAGGAGCACTGTCCTAGGGCAGGAGGTATGTGTGCTCCCAACCTTGCGCGAAGCTTGCGGCGTCTTCGGTGTGTATGCACCGGGCGAAGATGTCGCAAGAATCACGTTCTTTGGCCTCTACGCCCTGCAGCATCGCGGGCAAGAGAGCGCCGGAATCGCCACATCCAACTCCCGCACCCTCTATCTCAAAACCGGCATGGGTCTCGTCTCGCAAGTCTTCGACGAAGATGACTTGAGCTATCTCCCCGGTAACTTCGCCATCGGCCACACACGCTACTCCACGACGGGCGCGAGCAGGCTCGATAACGCGCAGCCGTTCCGGGTCAGCGGCCCGAACGGCGAACTGGCGCTCGGCCACAACGGCAACATCGTCAACGCCGGTGTGCTGCGCGACGAGCTGGCGCGCGATGGCGTCGCCTGCACGACGGGCAGCGACTCGGAAGTGATCGCGCAGATGCTGGCGAACGCACCCGGCGAAGGCTGGAGCGAGCGCTGGGGCCACGTGATGCGGAAGCTCAACGGCGCGTATTCGCTCGCCGTCATCACGCCGGACGCGATCATGATGGCGCGCGACCCGATGGGCAACCGCCCGCTCTGCCTGGGCAAGCTGGACAGCGGCTGGGTGGCCGCGTCCGAAAGTTGCGCGTTCGACCACCTGGGCGCGACGTACATCCGCGAGATCGAACCGGGCGAGGTTGTCTACATCGATGCGGAGGGGCTGCAAAGCTTCAAGCCCATCGAGGACACGAAGCCGCAGCCGGCGTTCTGCGTGTTCGAGCACATCTACTTCGCGCGGCCGGACAGCGTGCTCGGCGGCAAGCTGGTGTATCCGGTGCGCATGAACCTCGGCCGCGAACTGGCGAAGGAACACCCGGCGCCGGACGCGGACGTTGTCATCGGCGTACCGGACTCGGCGACGGCGGCGGCGATCGGCTACGCCCAGGCAGCGAACCTGCCGTTCGTCGAGGGGCTCGTGAAGAACCGTTATGTCGGGCGGACGTTCATTCAGCCCGACCAGCGGCTGCGCGAGGTCGGCGTCCATCTCAAGTTCAACCCGCTGCGCGAGGTGCTGCAGGACCGCAAGATCGTGCTCGTCGACGACAGCATCGTGCGCGGGACGACGACGCCGCGCGTGATCCAGATGCTGCGCAAGGCGGGCGCGCGCGAAGTACACATGCGGGTGACGTCGCCGCCGATCACGCATCCGTGCTTCTATGGCATCGACATGGGCACGCGCTGGGAGTTGATCGCGGCGCAGAAGACGGTCGACGAGATCCGCGACTCAATCGGCGCCGACTCGCTGGGCTACCTGAGCCGCGAGGGGCTGACGAACGCCGTCGCGACGGCCGAGGACAAACTGTGCATGGCGTGCTTCACCGGCAAGTACCCAACGCCGGTGCCGCTGCAAATGGACAAGCTCGCCATGGAGCCCGCCGACGGCGCGCTCGACCGTCACGCGACCGAGTACAGCCTGCCGTTGCGGCGGCCGTAGCGTGACAGTGCCCTCATACCTGACGAACTCCGACCCGAATCAGCCCGCCGGAAGCGATGCCTACGCGCGCGCTGGTGTCGATCTGACGGCGCGCACGAACTTCGTCGAGCGGATCAAGGGCGTCGCGAAGGGCGCGACGCGGCCGGAAGTTCTTTCGGGCGTCGGACTGTTCGGCGCGATGTTCAAGCTGCAGGGGTTTCGGGAGCCGGTGCTGGTATCGAGTACGGATGGCGTCGGCACGAAGCTGCGGATCGCGATTATCGAAGGGCGCTACGACACGGTCGGGCAGGATCTCGTCAACCACTCCGTGAACGACATTCTGACGGCGGGCGCCGAACCGCTGTTCTTCCTCAACTACATCGGTTCGTCGGATGTGCCGGACGACCGCAAGCTGGAACTGATCGCCGGCATGACGGTCGCCTGCAAAGCGCACGACACGGCGCTGATCGGCGGCGAGACCGCCGACATGCCCGATGTCTACGCGTCTGGCGACTTCGATCTTGTCGGGTTCATCGTCGGCGCTGTCGAGCACGAGCACATGATGGACGGCTCGCGCATCGCCGAGGGTGACGTGCTATTGGGGCTGCCATCGACAGGTCTGCACACGAACGGGTACTCGCTCGTCCGACGCATCTTCGAGATCGGCGTCGGCGGCGACATTGAGGCGGACCGCGCGATCCTCCGCGGCATCCATGCGCCGCTCGAAGAGCCGCTGGGCGATGCACTGCTGGCGATTCACCGCTCGTACTACCACGATCTGAAGCCGGTGCTGACGCGGCTGCACGCGATGGCGCACATCACCGGCGGCGGGCTGATCGACAACGTACCGCGCATCTTGCCGGACGGGCTGGCGGCGCGCTTCGACACGGATGCGTGGCAGGTGCCCGGGCTCTTCAAGCTGATCCAGCAGCGCGGCGGGATCCCGGACGCGGACATGTTCCACACGTTCAACATGGGCATCGGCATGGTGCTGGCGGTTGCCCCCGGCGAGGCAGATGCGATCGCGGCGGAGGTGCCGGACGCGCGCCGCATCGGCACGATCGTGCGCCAGAGCGACGATCGCCGCGTGCTGCTGGAAGCCGGCCACGCACCCGCATGACGCTGCGCGCGATCCTCGCACCCTACGACAAGACTGGTTTGGTAGACCTCGCGCGCGGGCTGGTTGAGCTCGGCGTCGAGCTGTTCGCGACGGGGAACACGTTTCGCATCCTGCGCGAGGACGGCGTCGACGTGCGCGCAGTGAGCGATCTCACTGGGTTTCCGGAGATTCTCGATGGGCGCGTGAAGACGCTGCACCCCGGCGTGCACGGCGGCATCCTCGCACGGCGTGACAAGCCGGAGCACCTCGCCGAACTCGAGAAGCATGGTCTCGGCACGATCGACATCATCGTCGGCGGGCTGTATCCGTTTCAGGAGACGGTGGCGCGAGACGACGTGACGCTCGAAGACGCGCTTGAGAACATCGATATCGGCGGCCCGACGATGCTGCGCGCGGCAGCGAAGAACTTCCCGCACGTGCTGCCGATCGTCGACCCGGCGGACTACAACGATCTGCTTGACGCGCTGCGCAACGACGGCGCGACGCACGAATGGCGACGGAAGCTTGCCGTCAAGGCGTTTCAGCACGTCGCAAGCTACGACACGGCGATCGCGACGTATCTGCGCGGCGACGGCGATCCGTTCCCGGACGACATCACGCTGGCGTTCACGAAGCGAAGCGAGCTGCGGTACGGCGAGAATCCGCATCAGCTCGCGGCGCTGTACCGGAACATCGATCCGCTTCAACGTCGCGCGGAGGGCATCGTCAATGCGCGGCAACTGCACGGCAAGGCGATGTCGTACGTCAACATTCTCGACGCGGACGCGGCGTGGGTGGCGGTGTGCGACTTCGACGAGCCGACGATCGTCATCGTCAAGCACATGACGCCGTGCGGGATCGCCAGTCGCGATGATCTTGGCGAGGCGTTCGGGCTGGCGTTCGCGGCCGACCCGATATCGGCGTTCGGCGGCATCGTCGCCGTGAACAGACCGGTGGACGAAGCGCTGGCGAAGGCGATTCGCGGCACCAAGCACCCGACGACGGGGCAGCGGCTGTTCGTCGAAATCATCGCCGCTCCCTCGTTCACGGAGGCTGCCATCGAGCTGCTGGCGAAGTCGAAGGACCTGCGGATCCTCGAGGCCCCGGCCGTCGATATGGGCCAGCGCGCCTTCGAACACCACGGAATCGTCGGCGGGATGCTCATACAGGAGATGGACCGGCTGACCGACGATCCCCCCGCAATGAACGTGGTTTCGAAGCGGGCGCCGACGGAAGCCGAGATGCGAGATTTACGCTACGCCTGGCGCTGCGTGAAGCATGTGAAGTCGAACGCCGTTGTAGTAGTGAAGGATTGCGCCCTGGTCGGCATGGGCGCCGGGCAGCCGAACCGCGTGATGAGCGCCCGGCTGGCCGTGTCGTCGGCGGGGGAGCAGGCGCGGGGAGCGGTCTCGGCGTCGGATGCGCTGATCCCGTTTCCGGATACGGTCGAAGTGTGCGCCGAAGCGGGCGTGACCGCGATCGTGCAGACGGGCGGGTCGATCAGGGATGAAGATTCCGTCGCCGTGTGTGACGCGCACGGTATGGCGATGGTAACGACGGGCGTTCGGCACTTCAGGCACTAGGGCGGTCGCCGCGGCGACCGCGGCGAGGAGCAGCATCATGGGGGCAGGTATGACTGTGCAGCAAGGCCTCAGCATCGTACAGATCGAAGACGCGATCGACGCGCTCGAGCACGAAGATCACCAGCGGTTCCATCGGCTGTTCCACGTCAGCAGCACACACGGCCGCCTCGTACCGCCGGACGCGATGATCCCGTGGATCGAGAAGCAGTTCGGCAGCGTGGAGCCGACGATCGATCAGAAGATCATCAAGATCACGAACGTCGTCACGCTCGAAGGCGTGCTGTTCAACTGGCTGCGCTCAAGCCGGCCGATGTGGCGTCAGGAGATCAATCTGGATGACGAGCTGACGAACACGGCGACGGATCCGCTGTTCGACCCATACAACGGCACACCAGAGGATCTGTTCGGGCGCGTCAAGGGCAAGTACTGCGTCACGGCCAGCAACATCGCCAAGTTCGACGGCTTCCACGGGCTCGTCGTCTTCAACGAGCGCCACCCGCTGCGGTTCACGCGCGAGATGATCCACGACTACGTCGACACCGGCGGGCACTGGGGCGATCTCGCGCACGCATCAGATCCCGAAGCGAAGTACTACATGTTCCTATGGAACTGCCTGTGGCGCGCGGGGGCGTCGCTGCTGCACGGACACGCGCAGGTGATTATGGGCCGCGGCATCCACTATGCCGCGGTCGAGTCGCTGCGGCGGGCGGCGGCAGTGTACCAGGCGCACAACCGCACCAACTACTTCTCGGACCTGTTTCTGGCGCACCAGTCACTCGGCTGTGCGTTCGAGAAGGAAGGGACGAAAGTGATCGCGAACCTGACCCCGAAGAAGGAGAACGAGGTGCTGCTCTTCGCGCCGTTCGTCTCCGACTCGCTGAAGGACCGCATCTACGAGGTGCTGGAGTGCTTCCGCGACCGGATCGGCGTCAGTTCGTTCAATCTCGTGATCTACACGCCACCGTGGTCGGAGACGCCCGAGAACTGGGAGGGTTTCCCGGTCGTTGTCCGCATCGTCGACCGCGGCGACCCGAGCAGCCGCACGGCGGACTTCGGTGCGATGGAGCTCTACGCTGCGAGCGTCGTCTCGAGCGATCCCTTCGGGCTGGCGCGCACGCTCAAGGAGTGCATGGGCGCGTAACGGGCGGCGGAACAGAGAGCAGAGAACAGAGAACAATGGGGCCGCGCTCGATGCGCGGCCCTTGTCCTTGCTCAATTTGGGCGTTCCACGTTCCGCTCGTTACAATCGCACACGGGAGGTCGCGTGATGCAAGAATCCGAACGGAATGCCATAGCAAGGATGACCACGAATGGTCGGGTCACGGTGCCAAAAGTTGTCCGCGATCATCTTGGACTTCGCCCCGGCGACAAGGTGGAGTTCACGGAACGCGACGACGGGTCGCTCTTCGTGAAAAACGCGGTACCCAGCGAACCGCCAATCAGGCAAGCGCGGAATCCTCGTAGCCAACCCCGCAGCTAGGGACACGCCGATGGCGCTTGGGGGCCATGGCAGCCCGGGGGTTACAAGCCTGCGCGACTCAGTAGCGCTGTGCTGAACCGAAAGCGTTAGATCAGCACCGGCAGGCGCACCAGCCCACGGAAGCCCGGGATCGTCCGTCGCTCCAATGGTTCATCCGCCAGCCGGAGATGCGGGAAGCGCTCGACGAGCGTCGATACGGCCATCTGCGCTTCGAGACGCGCGAGCGGGGCTCCGAGGCAGAAGTGCACGCCGCCGCCGAACGAATGGTGGTGCGTGTCGGCGCGCGTGATGTCGAAACGATGCGGATCCGGGTAGACGGCCGGGTCGTGGTTCGCCGCCGATAGCACCGGCAGAATGCTCGCGCCCTTGCCGACCGGACAGCCGCCTATCGTCGTGTCCTCGAGCGGGATGCGCCCCGTCTCCGTCACCGGGCTGTCGAAGCGCAGCATCTCCTCGACGGCGTTCTTCACCAGCGACGGGTCGTCGCGCAGCAGTTGCAGCTGGTCCGGATGCTGCAGCAGCGCCAGCATGCCGTTACCGATCAGATCCGTCGTCGTCACGTTGCCGGCGGCGAGCAGCAGCCCGCACATCGTGACGATCTCGTCATCGTTGAGCATGGCGCCCGCTTCTTCGGCGGCGATCATGCCGCTGATCAAGTCATCCGTTGGCGCCGCACGGCGCTCGGCGATGGCACGCCGGAAGTAGGCGTCGAGCGCCGCCCCGGCTTCGCCGACGAGCAGCTTTGCTTCGTCGGACAGCGTGGGGTCGAAGCCCATCACACCGAGATCCGACCAGCGCTTGAAGTCGCGGCGGTCGGCGGGATCGACGCCGAGCATCTCGGCGATGACGATTGTCGGCAGCGGGCCGGAGAAGTCGCCAATCAGGTCGAAGCCACCGTCGTTGGCAACCGCATCAAGCAATTCGTCGATGATCTCCTGGATGCGCGGCTTGATCGCTTCGATCGCCCGCGGCGTGAACGCCTTGCTGACGAGCCCGCGCAGCCGCGTGTGATCCGGCGGATCGAGGAAGAGAATGCTCGGCTGGCGATCTTCGCCCTGGTCGGTGAGGAACAGGTTCATAAACTCGCCGGGCGCGCTGTTGCGGATGTCTGCCGACAGCGTGCGGTCGCGCAAGAGGGCATCGACGTCATCGTGTCGCGTCAGCAGCCAGCGCTTGAGCTCGACGTCGTGATGCACCGGGTCGAACTCGCGCATCGTGTCATGCACCGGCTCGGGGTCGGCGCGGTAGCCCGCATCCAGCGCCGTCGCCGCCAGGCCCGTAGGCACCTTAGGTGCCGCTTTTACCGGGTCGTTCGTGGTCGTCATAGCTGTCCGCTCCTCGCTGCAACCAGGCGTGGTCACATGCTACCGCTCAAGCGTTCAGCGTCCAGCGCCCCCTGAAACGCTCGCACCGCTCGTAGCCACCCGATATCCTGTGCGCTATGAAGACCGTCG
Source organism: uncultured Dehalococcoidia bacterium (assembly GCA_964599885.1). Taxonomy (GTDB): domain Bacteria; phylum Chloroflexota; class Dehalococcoidia; order DSTF01; family JACRBR01; genus CAZRHH01. The sequence goes on from CAZRHH010000053.1 coordinate 16,849, forward strand.
GCATTCTGAACGGCACCAGCTACGTGGGCGCCGAAGCTGCGCGCCTGCTGCACGGCCACCCTGACGTGCGCCTCGTCGCCGTCACCGGCCGCAGCGCCGCCGGCAAGCGCCTGCCCGAGGTGTTCCCGCATCTCTGGCCGCTCGATATCCCCATCACCGAGGCGCTGCCCGACGACATCGACGTCATCATCTCGGCGCTGCCACATGCCGCCGCGGCCGAACAGCTCGCGCCGTACGTTGAAGCCGGCCGCACAGTCGTCGATATGAGCGCCGACTTCCGGCTGAAGCGCGTCGACGAATACGAATCCGCGTACAGCACGACGCACCCCGCACCGCACCTGCTGTCGCGCGCCGTCTTCGGCCTGCCCGAGCTGCACCGCGACGAGATCGCCGCGGCGCAACTCGTTGCCGCGCCCGGATGCCACTCGAGCGGCATCATCCTCGCGCTGGCGCCCGCGTTCGCCGCCGGCATCATCGAGCCGCAGGTGATCGCCGATACGAAGACAGGGCTCTCGGGCGCCGGCCGCACGCTCGGACTCAGTGTCCACTTTTCCGAAGCGGACGAGAACGTCGCGCCGTACGGGCTCGATGGCCACCGCCACTTGCCGGAGATGACGCAGGAACTAGGGTTGTTGCAGGAAGCGCCGGCGCCGCAGATCACCTTCGTGCCGCACTACGTCCCGATGACGCGCGGCATCCTCAGCACCTGCTACGCGCGCGTCCGCGATGGCGCCCTCCCCGGCGACGCGTCAGCCGCGCGCACGGCGCTGCGCGACATCTACCGCGACTTCTACCGCGACGCTCCGTTCGTACACGTCAGCGACACGGCGCCCGGCACCAAGCACGTCGCCGGCACGAACTACTGCGTCGTTCATCCGTCGGTCGATCTGCGCACCGGTACGGTGGTCGTTTCGAGCGCGCTCGACAATCTCGGCAAGGGTGCCGCCGGTGCAGCGGTGCAGTGCATGAACCTCGTGCTCGGACTGGACGAGACGTCCGGGCTTCAGTCGCTCGCGCTCTTTCCTTAGTGGCGAAGCGCGGCGCGCCCGAAGAGATATCCGGCGGCGGCGTGACGAGCCCGCAAGGCTTCGTCGCGGGCGCCGTCTACGCCGGCATCAAGACACCCGGCCCGGGTAAGCTCGACGTCGGCATCGTCGCGTCGGACCGCCTCTGCAACGCGGCGGCGATGTTCACGCAAAGCACGGTGAAGGCGGCGGCTGTCCACATCTCGTCGGCGCATGTCCGTAACGGCCGCGCGCAGGCGATCATCGTCAACGCTGGCATCTCCAACGTAGCGACGGGCGCAGCCGGCATCCGCAACGCCGAGCAGATGGCGGAGCTCGCCGCCACTCACACGGGGGTACGCGCGAACGACGTGATCGCCGGCAGCACCGGCGTCATCGGGCAGCCGTTGCCGATCGACAAGATCCGCGCCGCCGTCCCCAAAATCGAACTGCGCCCCGAGGGAGGCAACGCCTTCGCCCGCGCGATCATCACGACGGATACGCGCGCGAAGGAGGTCGCGGTGCGCTTCACGGCGAACCGCCGCCCGTACGTGATCGGCGCCTGCGCGAAGGGCTCGGGCATGATCCATCCGGATATGGCGACCATGTTTTGCTGGATCACCACGGACGCGCCCGTCGAGCGCCGCTTTCTGCGGACGGCCTTGCGCGATGCGGTTGCTGTTTCGCTCAACATGATCAGCGTAGATAACGACACGAGCACCAGCGACACGACGGCGATCCTCGCGAACGGCGCGGGCGGCGGCGACGAGATCCGCGCCGGCACGCCCGCCGCAGCCGCGTTCGAACGAGCGCTGCGGCACGTCTGCATCGCCATCGCCCGCATGCTGGCCCGCGACGGTGAGGGCGCGACGAAGCTAATCGAAGTGCGCGTCGAAGGCGCCGCGAGCGAAGCCGATGCCCGTGCTGCCGCCCGCACCGTCACGGCATCGCCGCTGGTGAAGTCTGCCGTACACGGAAACGACCCGAACTGGGGGCGCATCCTGATGGCCGTCGGCCGCAGCGGCGCCCGCATCGAACTTGACCGCGCGCGCGTGTGGCTCGGTGCGATTTCTGTGTTTCGCGGCGTCATGCAGCCGTTCGACGCAGAGGCGGCGAGCGCGTACCTTCGCAGCGAGGAGGTCGTACTGCGCATCAATCTGGGGTGCGGCAAGGCGTCGGCGACAGCGTGGGGCTGCGACCTGACGGCGGAGTACGTACACATCAACAGTGACTACACCACCTGAGACGCGCCCGATCGTCGTAAAACTCGGCGGTTCGACGCTCGGCGCGCACGACACGTCGCTTCGTGATATCGCCGCGGCCTGCGGTGACGGGCAGCCTATCGTCGTCGTCCACGGCGGCGGCGCGGCGGTCAGCGCCTGGCTCGAACGCGCGGGCATCGAACCGAAGTTCGAGCGCGGTCTGCGAGTGACCGATGCGGCGACGCTGGATGTGGTAGTCGCCGTGCTGGCGGGGTTGGTTAACACGCAGCTCGTCGCCGAATTCTTCGCGCTCGGCGTACCGGCGATCGGGCTTACCGGCGCCGACGGGCTCATCTTGCAGGCCCACGCGTACGACGAGGCGCTCGGCTTCGTCGGCCAGATCCATGATGTGAACCCGCAGCCGGTCAAGGATCTGCTCCATTTCGGCTATCTCCCCGTCATCGCGCCGATCGGCATCGATACCCGGGACGGTGGGCCACAGCTCCTCAACACGAACGCCGACACCGCGGCGGGTGCGCTCGCGGCAGCGCTGGGCGCCGCGCAGCTGATCTTCCTCACCGATGTCGAAGGAGTGCTCGATTCAGACCGCAACGTGCTGCCGCGCCTGAGCGCAGCAGAAGCACAGGAGCTGATCGAGTCGGGCGTGGCGGCCGGCGGGATGATCCCGAAGCTCGAAGCGGCCGTGCGCGCCGCATCCGCCGGCTGCGCGACGCGCATCATCGACGGCACGCGGGCGGGCGCGTTTGCGGCAGTGCTTGCCGGCGATGAAGCGGGGACGACGGTTGAGGCGTAGGCGAGCTTCGGTCGGTCAGTGATCGGCCGACGGCTCAATCGGGCCGCCGTAGGGGTCGCGGCTGTTCATCAGGATCAGCACTACGACTGCGAGCGCCAGCAGGGCGGCGAGGCCCGCACATCCGATGAACGAGAGTTTGAGCAGGCGTTTCATGCCGGTGCGTCCTTGCTCGCCTGCGTCTACGCACCACCGGCTACGGCCGGCACGATACTAACTTCGTCGCTCGCGTTCAGCGGCGTGTTGATGTTGTCGAGGAAACGCACGTCTTCGCCGTTCACGTAGATGTTGACGAACCGGCGGATCGTGCCCGTCTCGTCGACAAGGCGCTCCTTGATGCCGGGATAGTCGCCGTCGAGCCGGTCGATCGCTTCGGCGAGATTCGGCGCGTCGGCTGAGACGATGTCGATGTCGTTGGTCAGCTTGCGTAGCGGCATGGGTATGCGGATTTGGGCCATGGGTTCCTCCGTGGTTGGTGAGTCGCTGGTCGGTAGTCGCTGGGCTCGCGAGCGGAGAACCCAGAACCTGGGAACCTAGCACCGAGCGCACGTCACCTCTCTTCAGTTCGCTGCTTCAGCCCTCGACGATGTCGCCTGGGACGGGGTCTACCCTCACGCCTTTGGCGGCTACCCATTCGAGCGCGCGCTCTATCTCTTCGATCGGACCGTCCATTTCGAGGACGACCCAGCCGCGGTCTTCGGTGACGTCGGCGCGGCGAACATTCGTGACGATCGGAAATTGCTTCCCGAGTTCGTAGATGATGGGCAGCGTAATCAGTTCCTGCATGAACGTGAACTTCACGCGTTGCTTTGCCATGCGGCCTCCGGTCGCCCACTTGGGCGCTTCCTGTGTCACGGGCGCCATGCCCGGTTGTTGATTGTACGACGCTACGCCAGCCAGCGCGGGTTAGTGCGCAGCCGCCGCCTCGCGCGCGCCGAGCGCCTGCTCGAACGCCGCCATCGTCGGTTCGATGTGCAGCGGGATCGCGAGCGCGTCCTCAATTGCTTCTTGCGTCTTCAGCCCGGAACCGGTGATGTAGGCGACCGTCAGCTCGTCCTGCGCGATCTTGCCTTCGCGGGCCAGCTTCTGCAGTCCGGCGACGACGACGCCGCCCGCCGTCTCGGCGAAGATGCCCTCGGATTCGGCGAGCAGCTTGATGCCGTCGACAATCTCCGGGTCGTCGGACGCGACGCCGTATCCGCCGGACTCCTCCATCACCTTCAGCGCGTAGTAGCCGTCGGCCGGATTGCCGATGGCGAGCGATTTGGCGATCGTCCTCGGGCGGACGGGGCGAACATCGAGCGTGCCGGCTTCGTAGGCGGTGACGATGGGCGAGCAGCCGCGGGCCTGCGCGCCCGACATCTTCGTCTGCACGCTGTCGATCAGCCAGAGCCGCGCCAGTTCCTGCAGCCCCTTCCAGATCTTCACATAGAGCGAGCCGGACGCCATCGGCGCGACGACGTGCTCCGGCGCGCGCCAGCCGAGCTGCTCGGCGACTTCATAGCCGAGCGTCTTGCTGCCCTCCGCGTAGTACGGGCGCATGTTG
>CAZRHH010000054.1:0-21358 GCA_964599885.1 uncultured Dehalococcoidia bacterium
CTCGCACATGGTGCGCGCGTAGCCGTCCTGCGCCTTGCGTTGCGAGAGGATGCGCCGGTCCGGCGGCGACCACGTCCACCGCCCCGACGCCACGGCCCGATATCCGAAGATGCGCAACGTCGTCTTCATGTACAAGAGCGGGCCGCGGACGAGGGGCAACAGCGGGCGTCCCGCCGCGATCAGCGCGCGACGCCAGCGTGGCGTCTTCGCGGTCAGCCGTGGCGCAACGCCGCTGACGATCGTCGCTGAGGTCAGCCGCTCCGGCAGTGCGTGGGCGCACGCCGCCGCATACGGCCCGCCGCCGGAGTACCCGAGTACGGCGAACCGCCCGATACCGAGCGCATCCGCCAGCGATGCGATGTCTGCGGACCAGCCGAGGATTCGCCGCCCGCGCTGGAAGCTCGACTCACCGTATCCCGGGCGCTCGACGGCGATCAGCCGCAGCCCGGCTGCGCGCGCGGCGTCATCAAGCATCTCGCCCTCGAACCGCGACCCCGGCCAGCCGTGGAAATAGAACAGCGGTTTGCCGTCGCGATCGCCGTACTCGGCGTACGAGAGCGTGCGACCGTCGGCGAGTGTGTGCGTCGCGTCGCGGGTCGTCGGCTGCATGTCTGGAGTATAGGCGGGACTGGGGACTGCGTTACTCGCTGCTTGCATCGGGCGCCGCGGCGGGATGATCGCCGATCCAGCGGATCCACTTTGCGGAAACGGCTCGGACGAGCTTCATGTCGGCCGTCCAGAACTCGGTATCAAGGACGCGCGACAACGCCAGGTACTGCGCATCGTATGTGGCGCCGAGGTTGTACTGCGCGGCGAGGGTGAGGGCGGAGGAGAATAGATTTTCGGGGGCAACGAACTCGATCGGAAGCCCAAGGAAGAAGGAGAGTGCTTGCTCGGCTTCCTCAAGCGTGGCCTCATTTCGCCGTGCCTTTTGATAGACCGCGTTCGTCATCTCGCTACGCAACAGCAGTGGCGCAACAGCTTCCTGATGCACGAAGACTCTGCTGCGGAGCAATGCCCGGGCATTGGCCGAGTGTTCCTCGGCGAACAGCCACTTCACCGCAACGCTGGCGTCAATGACGACAGCCTCACTCATCTAGCGCTGCGACATCGCGGGCAGATCAACGTCCCGCGTCTCTATTCGCGCGTTGTGAAGCACGATACTTGGCAGAACCCCTCGATATCGTCTCGAGATGACGCGTGCGCTTCTCGCGCTCCGACCGGATGATCTCCGTGGAGTCGGAAAAGAGCTTTCCGCCACGTTTCGCAAGAAGCTCTTCTCGAAACGCGTCCATTGCATCGATTGCCGCCATCCATTGCAAGCGCGTCTCATCGGTCATCGGGCCGATCTCACTAAGGTTGGTGACCACGCGCATCATTGGCCGGGAATCTGCCGGCGGCGCCGGCCGGCTGGCCGTCTCAACATCCTGCTTCCGGATGCGCAGCGCCTTCGGCCCGAGCCGGAACGCCGGCAACCGACGATCGGCGATCCAGCGCCGGATCGTCGATACGCTCACGCCAAGCGCTTCGGCTGCCTCCGGCACGGTGTAGAAGTCTTGATGGCTCTGGGCCATGCGGCGCCTCCAGGGCTGCATGCGCGAAGCTACGCACGTAGTCATACGTTACCATTTGTGGTCATACGTGGTCAACCGTAGTCATTCGCGCCAGTCGGCCGGACGCGGTACGGGCCGCAGCAAACGCTTCCGGGAATTGGATGCGATCGGCGTTGCGCCGAGCTATGCCCGTTACCCGTTGCCGGAGCTGCCGTACTTCTTGCGCAGTTCTGTCTTCAGCACTTTGCCCATCGGGTTGCGCGGGAGTTCGTCGACGAACGCGAAGTACGTCGGCGCCTTGTAGCTGGCGAGACGCGTCTTCGTGTACGCGATCAGCTCCGCCGGGTCGGGCTTCTCGCCCTTGTTCGGCACGACGATCGCCTTGATCACTTCGCCCCACTCCGCGTCCGGCACGCCGATTACGGCCGACTCATCGATCTGCGGGTGCTCATCGAGCGTCGCTTCGATCTCGCCGGACGAGATGTTCTCGCCACCACGGATGATCAGGTCCTTCTTGCGGCCGGTGATGAACAGGTAACCGCCGTCATCGATGTAACCGACGTCGCCCGTGTGCAGCCAGCCATCGTGGATCGCGGCGACGGTCGCTTCGGCCTGCTTGTGATACTCGCTCATGATGCGCGGGCCCTGGACGCAGATCTCGCCTTCGTTGCCTGGTTCGAGCGCCTTGCCGTCTTCGTCCATGATGGCGATCGTGATGTCATCCATCGCACGCCCGACAGAGCGCAGGCGGTGCAGCTTCTTGTCGCGCTCCGGTCCGGGTTCGCTCGGTAGGTTGTGATCGTCCGGGCCGAGAAACGTCATGGTGGACGTGCTCTCCGTCTGGCCGTAGGCGTTCATCAGCCCACAGCCGAAGACGTCGACGGCCTTGCTGGCGACTTCGTACGGCATCGGCGCCGCCCCGTACGTGATCAGTTTCAGCGACGACAGATCGTACTTCGCGAAGCCCTCGCATTCCATGATGCGCTTAAGCATCGTCGGAACGACGAAGCTGTGCGTGACTCGCTCCTTCTGCACCGTCTCCAGCCAGAGCTTCGGGTCGAACTGCGGCAGGATCGCCAGCGTGCGGCCTCCCCACACCGACGACATGATCGGCGTCACGCCCGCGACGTGGAAGATCGGCACGGAGAGCAGCGTCACGTCGGGCTCTTCGCCCGGATCGGCGGGGCTCATCGTGTTGGTGACGTATACGGACAGGTTCAGGTACGTCAGCGCGACGCCTTTCGGCTGTGATGTCGTGCCCGACGTGTAGATCAGCACGGTCGGGCGGCTCTCGTCCACTTCTACGAACGGCTCTTCGTCGCTGGCATTGGCAAGCACGTCGGCCCACGACTCCATACCCTCGGCAGGCTTGTCGAAGCAGACGTAGTGCTTGGCGGTCGTTAGTGTCGGACGCAGCGTCGCCACCAGATCGAGGTAGCGCTCGCCCGTGAACAGCACGTGGATATCCGACGTGTTGATCATGTACGTCAGTTCGTCGTGCTTCGCGCGGTAGTTGAGTGGCACGAACGTCGCGCCGATCTTCGCCGCGGCGTAGTAGGTCTCGATGAACTCGATGCCGTTCGTCGACATCGCGCCGACCGGATTGTCCGGTCCGGCGCCGACGCTCTGCAGCCAGTTCGCCAGCCGGTTGACGTGGTCGGCCATCTCCATGAACGTCACGCGCCGGTCGCCGCACACGAGCGCGGTGCGGTCGGGCACGACCATGGCCGTGATCTGCAAAAATTCGGCTGTATTCATCGTCTGACCTCGATCAACCGGGCATCGGCAGGGTTTGCCGCCCAATCTAGCCGATCGTCGGCGTAGATACGAGTTGAGTTGACGCGAACACAGCTAGGGCGCGTAGACGGCTACCGCCGAGGCGTATTCGTCGTCGTCCAACGTCTCCGTACTTGCGCCCATTTCGTGCTGTGCTCCGCGTTCGCGATCCAGTTTCACAACCATCTCCACGCTCGGCAGCAGGAGACTCTCGTTGAGGCTCATCCGGAATCGCACAAGGTCCGGAAGCGGCCCGAAGATGACCTCGTTGTAAAGAAGGGAACACTGACCTCAATGTCGAGGGCGTGGCAGTAGTCGTACCCGCGAAATTGGAAGTTGGCGGGAACCCACGAAGGCCGCATTGGCGAGGGCACTGCAATCGCGATAAGGTCGGCGCGAATCGGCGGGGCGGCGCGCCCCAGCCGCTCGACCACCTCGCGCAGGCCGGTTGCCGTGTGAGCGAGGTCGTAGCCGTCTAAACTCACCCCGTCGCGGCTGTCCAGCGGCCACGGCTCGCCCTCTACGCCTCGATAGCGGTGCGAGACCCATTCGGGCGTGTAGGGCTCGTCGTAGTGACGTACGGGATTGCGCGGATCCGGGATCCGTGACACCACCAGAAAACCCTCAGGGAAGTCGTGCTGTGTCGTCATCTGGTGGTTCGTTTTGACGCTACCGCTTGTAATCCACCACGAAGATCTGCATCTCCTCGGGCAGGGAGCTGCGCGTGACGGTCACCTTTGCGTGGTGCTCGGGCGACTTCGCGCCCATCTCCTTGAGGAACCGGTCGACCGGGTCAAGCTTCGCGCGCTCGATGTCCGTCTTGTAGTTCATCGGGATGACGAGCTTCGGCTCGAGCAGGCTGACGGTCTCAGCCGCCTCCGTTGCAGCCAGCGAATCGTCGCCGCCGACGGGGACGAGCAGGATATCGAGCGCGCCCATCTCCTCGACCTGATCGGATGTCGGCACATGGCCGATGCCGCCAAGATGCCCGACGCGGAGATCCTCGAGTTCGATGACGAACGCGACGTTTCGGCCGCTTTCGATCGTCTTCTCGGCGCCACGGTACGTCGTCACGCCGATGATCGACGCGCCGGCGATCTCGAACTCGCCGGGGCCTTCGATGGCACGCGGCGTGCCGCCGACACCCTCGACGTTGCTGTGCGCCGGGTCGGAGTGGCTGACGGTAACGATGTCAGCGGTGGGGCGGCCGAGCGTGTAGCCGGTGGTCTTGTTGTCGTAGGGGTCGGTGACGACGGTCGCTTCCTTTGCGCGGATGCGAAAGCACGCCCGCCCAAGCCAGGTTATTTCCATGCCCACAGCTTACGCAGAACAGCCAGCAGGGAACAGAGAACAGCCTCAAGCCAGGTGTCGGTCGCTACGAGGGAGGGCCAGCCTTCACGCGCGCCATCATCTCATCGTGCGTCCCGCGCCAACCAAAGAGGCTCTCCAACCACCACGTGACCCCCGCCGCCGCGAACTCCGCAGGCAGCGATCGTTCCCCGGCGATCGTCGCGCCCGTCATCGCCACATCGAACGGCTCATTCGACGCGCGATGCTGCAGAATCGCCTGTACGGCTCGCGCGATCTCTCCCGGATCACGATCCATCGAAGCGTCGGCGTTGACGTTACCGATGACCCAGCCGTCCCACCGCGCAGCGCGCCTGAACGCCGGTGCGCTGAACCCGCCGATCCAGATCGGCACACGCGGACGCTGCGTCGGTACCGGTCGTAGCGTGACGTCCTCGATCGTGTAGTGCTGCCCGTGGTGCGTGACGCTCTCCCCGGACCAAAGCTTCGTGATGATTTCTAGCGCCTCGTCGGCCTTCGCTGCCCGGACCTTCGGATCGGGATCGTCGCCAAAACCAGTCACCTCGCGGACGTCGTGCGTCGGGCCCAACCCCGCGCCGAGGATCACGCGCCCGCCGCTCAACAGGTCGAGCGTCGCGACCGCGTGCGCAAGCAGATGCGGCCGGTAGCGCGGCAGAGGCGACACAGCGCTGCCTATGCGGAGGCGCTCGGTGACGGCGGCGACCGCAGTGAGTTGTGTCCATGCGTGTCCGGCAGGACTACCAGGCGGGTAACCCAGCACGTGGTCCCAGACGAAGAACCCCTCCCACCCGGATGCCTCCGCCGCGCGCGCCAGTTCCATCAACGGTCGCGCGTCGGCGTACTGTCCGAAGTTCACCACTTCGATACCGAACCGCATCAGTTCTCCTTGCAGCAACAACGCAGCACGCGCCCAACAAACGGTCCATCGCCCCGCGACCTGCCAGCCCTACGATCCTGCGCGCACCCGCTTGCGCGCGGGCTTCACCTGATACCGCACCAACGGCCGGTTCGGTGCGCGCCGCGCGACTTCCTCGAACCCCGCAGCCTCGAACACCGACGCGATGCCACGAAACGGGTTGCTGCCGCCCTCGACCGGGTAGCCCTCGATGATTTTCGCGCCGTGCTGCGTGGCGAGCGCGACCGCCGCTTCCAGCAGCGTCTTGCTAAGCCCGCGCCCGCGAGCGCCGCGAAGGATGTAGAAGCACACCACCGACCACACAGGCTGATCGTCGACCGGCGCGGTGGCGCGAGATCGCGTGAGCTTCGGGTACTCGTCGCGCGGCGCGACCGCGCACCATCCCGCCGGCACACCATCGACGTACGCCAGCACACCCGGCGGCGCGTCCGCCGTATCAACGACCTTCTTGATCGCGCGCTTGTTTGTAGCGCCGGTGCGCGCCGCGTAGTTGGTGGCCAGCCGAGGCCACATGCACCAGCAGTGGCGCGTGTCATATCTGCTGTTCATCAGCGCCGCAAAGTCGCGCCAGCGATCCGGCGTCAGCGGGTGCGTCTCGACGACGGGTGCAGATGCTTTCGTCATGGTTCGATGCTAGTGAGCGTGCTGTGGTTGGCTCCGCTGTTCTCTGCTCACTGCTCTCTGTTCTGCGAAGCCCCCTACGCCACGCCAGTCGCGGGCAACGGTCCCACCGACTCTGCCTCGGCCTCGTCATTCGCGCGCCAGACGACAAACCACCACACGCCCATCACGACAGCGGTGCCGATCACGGCGTCGAGGAAGAAGTGATTGGCCGTCGCGACGATCGCGAACAGCATCGCCGCCGGTACGGCTGTGAGCCCGACGCAGAGCCAGCACTGGAAACGATATGTGTGCGCGATACCGAGCGCGGCGAGCAGCGTGAACCCGAAGTGGAAACTCGGCACCGCCGCGAAGTCGTTCTTCGCGGCGGATGTCTGCGTCAGCGTCGTGTGCATCGGATCGAGGAAGCCGTACTCCGGCAGCATTCGCGGGGGTGCCACGGGCAGCAGTGCGAAGATGATCAGCCCGATCAGCGCCGCGATGAACATCGTGTTTCGGTAGCTGCGGTACAGTCGCCGATCGCGCAGAAACACGATCACTGCGCCGATGCCGAGGATCGGCAAGTATGCCCACAGGTAGAACCACTGTACGATCGCTGCGAGCCAGGGCTGTCCCTCGACGGCGTGCAAGATCGCGGCTTCGTGAAACATGCCGAACGTCTGCTCGATGGAGACGATATGGAACGCGTTCTCGATCGCCTGTGTCTGCGTTCCTTCGACGACCACGCGCAACGCACTGTACGTCAGGTACGCGGCGATCACGACGGCCGACTCTGCGCCCAGTCCGATCAGCGGGTGTCGTGCGATACGGCTTGTCATGCGCGAGGGCATCTCCCTGTCTCCATCATGCTAACAACTGATCCGCATAGCGAAAGGCCCGGACACGCGTGTCCGGGCCTTACATTCTTGTTACGTCCGCCTTATGGCAGATACCCGAGCGGGTTCACGCGCACGCCGTTATCGATCACTTCGAAGTGCAGATGCGTGCCGGTGGAGTAGCCGGTATCACCGATGATGCCGATCTGTTCACCCTGCGACACGCTGGCTCCCTGCGACACGGACACCGAGCTCAAGTGCGCGTACAGCGTCTCGATGCCTTCCGGGCTGACGATGACGACGTACAGACCGTACGAACAGCAGGCGTTACCGCCGGCGAAGACGACGGTACCGGATGTCGCCGCGCCAATCGCCGCACCGCCCAGATTGAACCCGTCGATGTCGATACCGAGCGGGTGCCCGGAGCTGTAATAGCTGGAGATCGGTCCCGGCAGCGGCCAGATCAGACCGGAACCGGACGACGGTCCGCCGGCGACGATTCCGCCGCCGCCGTCGTCTCCGCCGCTCGACGAATCGTCGTCGCTGCTGGCGGGTGGCGCGTCGAGCACACCATCGTTCTCAGAGTCGTCGGATCCCGCTTCGGGCGCGGGCTCGGGGGCAGGGGCTTCGGCCGGCAGTGGCCGCCCGCCGGCGACGTACACAAGCTGCGCCTCGGTGATGTCGTCCGCCGACTCGATGCCGTTCGCGGCGAAGCCGGTGATCACTTCCGTATCCACGTCGTAGCGCGCGGCGATGTCACTGAGCGTGTCGCCGAGGCGGACCTCGTGGAGAATGCCGTTTCCGGCCGGCACGATGATCCACTGCCCCAGCGTCAGGAAGTCGGAGTCCTGGATCTCGACATTGTTGGCGGTGATGTACTCCGCGTCGAGGCCAAAGCGTGCAGCAATCGAGCCTACCGTGTCACCGTCCTGCACCTGGTACGGCTGATACGGCGGAAGGTTCGCTTCAGGCGCGACCGACGCGGCTCGGACGACAGCGTCCTCCTGCACGTTCGCGGGCGGCGCTGTCGGAGACACGCTGAGCGCCGCGAACTGCGCGGACTCTTCCTGGTGGCGCGCACCGACCGGTTGATCCGCCCGCAGCGTTTTGTTGATCGGTTCGTGCCGCAACACCGAATCGCTCGCGGGCGGAATGCTCGATCCGGCGCCCGGCATGGAGAGGCCGGTCACCGGCGCGGCGAAGGCGCGTGAGCGGCCGCGGAAGCCGCCGTTAGTGATCGTTGCGTAACCTACAGCGAGAGAGATGATCACGAGCAGCAGACCGTGAAGGATTGGTCTGTGCGATGGACGCGCCTTACGCGTGTGCGCAAAGGGAAGGTCTATGTGGCCGGGGTGGAATCGCGCTCGTCGATCCTTGAATGAGCGCGGGCTGAGCGTGCCCCTGATGCTCGGTGCCTCCTGCTAAGCGGCCGGCGCACTCCCCACGCGCCATGCCAACGCAAAACCCACGCCACGTGGGCTATGGCCGCCAAGCTCTCGCCTGGTCGCCTCGCGGGCTAGTGTACCCCACGATGTCAAGATTGATGCAACCCTGCCGCTTTACATATCGTGCAGATAACAGCGCTTCTGGTGGGGTTGTCGCGCGTTTGTCACATACATTCTCCCCAATCCCCACCGTTCCACCGCCCTTATAATGATCGTGATCCCTACAAGATCGGAATACCAGCAATTTGATTGACCACGCAGAGATCCACGTCAAAGCGGGTGATGGTGGACACGGCCTGATCAGCTTCCACCGTGAGAAGTTCGTCACCCGCGGCGGTCCAGACGGCGGTGATGGCGGCCGGGGCGGCAGTGTTGTGCTGGTTGCGGACCGCGCGGTGAACGGTCTCGGCCAGTATCGCTACAAGCGCAATCATGCGGCCGCGCCCGGCGGTAACGGCGCGGCGAAGCAGAAGCACGGTAAGAACGGACGCGAATTGCTCCTGCCGGTGCCCCCAGGGACGATCATCCGTTCCGACGGCGAGATCATCGGCGATCTGACACACGAGGGCGACCGGCTGGTGTTGGCACAAGGCGGCCGTGGCGGGCGTGGCAACCAACACTTCGCGTCGCCGAGCAACCAGGCGCCGCGCATCTCCGAGACCGGGCAGCGCGGCGAAGAACGGAGCGTCCACCTCGAACTAAAACTGCTCTCCGATGTCGGCCTCGCCGGCCTGCCGAACGCCGGCAAGTCAACACTGCTCAGCGCCGTCTCTCGCGCGACGCCAAAGATCGCCGCATACCCGTTCACGACGCTCGAACCGCACCTCGGCGTCGTCGAAGCGGGCTACGACTCCTACGTGATGGCCGACATCCCGGGCCTGATCGAGGGCGCGCACGAAGGCGCCGGCCTCGGGCTCGAATTCCTGCGCCACGTCGAACGCACGTTGTTGCTGATTCACGTCGTCGATGCGTCGCAGCCGGATCCGGCGCACGACATCGCCGTCATCGACAACGAACTGACGTCGTACTCGCCTGAACTCGCGCAGCGGCCGCAGATCCTCGCGTTCAACAAGATGGACGTGCCCGAGGCCGAAGCACGGCGCGGAGAACTCGAAGAGCTGGCCAAGCGCCTCGGGCGGCCGTACCGCTTCATCTCCGCGGCGGGACGCATCGGCACCGACGATCTGGCAAAGCTGGCGTTCGAGCGCCTGCAGCGGCTGCGCGAAGATCTGCCGCCGCCGGCGACGGAGCCGGGCATCGAGGTGTTGCGGCCGCAGCCACAGGGCCCTCGCTTCACGATAGAGCGGGAGAACGAGGCATATCGCGTCGTCGGCGAACAACCCGTCGTGCTGGTCGAGATGATGGCGCTGCAGTCCGATGAATCGCGCGCCGAGGCTATGCGGCGTCTCGGGCGCATGGGCGTCGTCGCCGCGCTCCGTCGCGCCGGCGCGCGCGAGGGCGATCCCGTGCGGTTCGGCGATATCGAACTCCGGTGGGAAGAGTGAGGGTTGGCGTCCTCGGCGGCACGTTTGATCCCGTACACAACGGCCACTTGGCGCTCGGCGAGGCGGCGAAGCGCGAGCTAACGCTCGATACCGTGCTCCTCATTCCGGCGGGCGAACCGTGGCGCAAGAGCGACAGACAGATCACTCCCGCCGAACACCGCCTTGCGATGCTGCGTCTTGCTGTCGACGGCAACGCGTCGTTCGGCATCTCGGACATCGAACTGCGGCGCGAGGGCGCGACGTACACCGCCGACACGCTCGAGGCGCTCGCGGCGGAACGGCTCGATGACGCGTTCTGGTTCATCATCGGCGCCGATGCGCTGGCCGACCTGCCGAACTGGCACGAGCCGCAGCGCATCGTCAAACACGCCACACTCGCCGTCGCCCCGCGCGAAGGCCACGAACTGGATCTCAGTGCGTTGGAGGCGGCGGGCATTGCCGGCGACCGCGTAGTCACCTTCGTGATGCCCGCGATCGATATCTCGTCGAGTGATGTTCGTGCCCGGATCGCCGCACGCGAGCGCGTCGACGATCTGCTGCCGGCGGGCGTCGCGGAGTACATCAGCGCGCACGGCCTGTATGGGTGAGTGAGAGTTAAGTACGCGGCCGGTTGGCGTAGGTGTGCAATACCGGGGCGAACACGTAGGTTCGCCCCGCCCGAGGAACCTATTCGAACCCTTGAGGCGCTTGGCGTAGCACAAGTCATCAGTCTCCACCGATCACCCCTCATCATCTGCGACATCTGCGACATCTGCGGATAGTCCCTACCCGGCGTAACTCCGGATGATCTCGCGGCACAACGCCTCGATCCCCCGCTTGGACGTCGTGATGATGCGCACGTGATCCGGCGGATCGTCGGTATACAGATTGCTCACCGCATGTCGCAGCGGCGTCGAGCCCCAGATGACGACGAGCTGCGCGCGGTTCATGTTGGCGATCGCGTCCTTCTGCGAGTGCGATGCGCGCATGCCATCGACGAACTCGAGCGACAGACCGTCGAACGTCAGCAGTTGCGCCAGCTCCTGCTGTTGCGGCGCCGTGCCGCCGACGACGAGCAAGCGCGAAATGCGATGCGACCGCAGCGTGCGCGCACAGGCGATCGCCGCTCGCCGGTTGTTCGAGCCGCCGCACACCTCGCAACGCGCCGCGGACGTGACGACGGGCTCGCGTTTCGGGCCAGCCGTCCTGCGTGACAGCAGCGCGCACTCGTCGGAGCAGACGCGCGCCAGGCCGCCGAGAATCGTCGCCTCGGCGCGTTCCCGTTTCGATGCGGCGATGCCTTGCTTGCCGCCGCTCGTCAGTCCGGCTGCCGCGAGCAACGTGCGGGCGTGGCGGATCGCCGCCGGCGTGTCGTAGCCAAGCTCGCGCAGCCAGCGGTCGATCTGGAGCGTGTCCGCCGTATGCGCCGCGCCCACGACGGCGCCAGCGCCCACGGTCCGCTTCGCCTTCGCCATCGCAGCTCCGTTCGCTGCCCCGCCGTCGCCAATTCTAGGCTGGGCGGCTGGGGAGCAGGAATCGGGGATTGGGAGCGTTATCTCCCCAGTCCCCAGTCCCCAGTCCCCAGTCCCCAGTACCCAGTACACTAGCCCAATGCCGTACGCCCCGATCGGTGACACGAGCCTGTATTACGAGATGCATGGCCCCAAGCCGGGCGCGGCGCCCGCGATCGTCTTCGCCCATGGCATCGGCGGTAACCACCTGTCGTGGTGGCAGCAGGTCCCGTACTTTCGCGACGCGTACACATGCGTCCTGTTCGATCATCGTGGATTCGGGCTATCGGTTGATGATGGACCCGATCCCGTCGGCGCAACGTTCACCGACGATCTGCGCGCGCTGCTCGATCATCTCGGCATCGAACGGACGCAACTCGTCGCGCAGTCGATGGGCGGTTGGACGTGTTTGGGCTTTGCGCTGCGGTATCCGGAGCGGGTCGGGCGCCTGGTGATGTGCGGTACGCACGGCGGCATCAAGACCGGCGCCATCACGGCGGCGTGGGCGGCCTCGCGCGCGCTCGCGGCGCTGCCCCCCGGCGTGCATCCGGCGGCAGGCGAGCGCATGTGGCGCGAGCAACCGGCGTTGCACTTCCTCTATATGGAGATCGCGGCGCAGAATCCAGAGCGTTCGGCGCAACAGATGGGCGCCATTATGTCGGCCATCGGCTCGACCGACCTGTCCGCGCTTGGCGCGCTGAACGCTCCGACGCTCTTCATCAGCCCGGACGAGGACATCGTCATCCCCCCGGCGGTCATCGAGCAGGCGGCCGCGCTCGTCTCGGGCGCAGAGCTCGCGCGGATTCCGGCGGCGGGTCACTCGGCGTACTTTGAACGCGCCGAGAACTGTAACATCCTGATCCGGGGTTTCCTGGAGGGCTCGAACTAGGTTCAGGCGAGCTTCGGAGGATCGGCCCGACGCAGCTCCGCCGGGCGGCGAGAAGTGCCCTGAAGGGGTTGGCAACCACGGCCCACTGTTGTAGGGTAGCGTCGCTGGGTGGCCCAGCCAACGTCTACAGACCGTGACCCCGTCGTTACCGAAAGACTCGATTCGCGCGCCCGCGTGGCCTCGCGCCTCGAACCATTGGCGCGCACCGGGCGGGGGCGCCCACACAAGGATGGCGGTTGCTTTCTTTCCCACTCCGGGTCGTTTTTCACGGGCAATGCGCCCCGAATACTAACTCCAGTGGCATCGCCGCAACAGACTCGCTCGCTTCGTCCGATTCTGGACTTGGAGGAGGAGCGTGTTGACCACGGAGAAGCTACGGCAACGATCGCGCATGATGCCCGTGCTGGCAGCGCTGTTTGGCTTTGCCGCCCTCCTGCTGATGACCGGCTGTGCCGTCGAGGTGCAGGCCGAAGTCAAGACCCTCTCCGGCATCAACGCCATCCGCCAGCAGTCGGGCCTGCCGCCGCTGGCGCCCGACGCCGGGCTGACGAGCGTCGCCCGCGCCCGCAGTGCCGATATGGCTGCGCTCGGCTACTTCGGCCACAACCCGCCCGGCGGCTGCAACTACGTCTGCATCATGGACACACAGGCGGTCCCGCACGCCTACGCCGGCGAGAACATCGCCTGGAACACGTGGGACTGGGCGCAGACCGCCGACGTGGCCGTGGATATGTGGCACAACAGCCCGCCGCACATGCAGAACATCCTCAATTGCCACTACGAACGCTTCGGCGCCGGCGCCGTCAGGGCGCGCGATGGCAAGGTCTACTTCACGATGATCTTCGAAGGCAACCGCGCCTGCTAATACGTGCGATCCGCCGCGCCTGACTGCGGCGCTGTGGTCGCGGCCTTTCCTTCCGGCGAACGCTCGCGCCGCGCAATCCCAATCCTCATTGTGTATTGACGCTCTCCGCACGTGGTGCAACCATGTGCGCCTGTTTCCCCGTTCACGCAGACATGGAGGTTCGTCGTGAAAATCGCAGGCCACGTTGCTATCGCATCGTCGTTCGCGCGCGGGCATGCTCGCGCGTTGTTGATCCTGGCGGGAGCCGTCGGTCTCGCGCTGGTCGTCAGCAGCGGCGCCGGTAGCGCCGATTCGTCGAAGACGGTCGAGACGAAGGGAAAGCTGAGCTTCCAGGAGAACGTGTTCGTCCGATCGACGCAGCGCTTCTCGCCCGGCCGCATCAGCATCGAGAGCGGCGCGCAGCTTACGTTCGTCCACGACGATGACACAGCCGACCCGCACACGGTGACAATCCTGCTCGAGGAAGATCTGCCCGATACGGTCGATGAAGCGTTCTCGTGTGAAACATGTCCGGACGCCGGCGGGCAGCATTTCCCGGACGCCGGCCCGCCTGTCGCCGTCGTCGAAGCCGCAGGCTCCGCGCCCGGCCTCGATGCCGTCGGCGATTCGCTGCTGTTCTTCGAAGACGAATCGATCACGACGACGGTCTCCGCGCCGTCGGGCTCCGACCTGTACTACGTCTGCATCATCCACGGCTGGATGCAAGGCGAGATCCGCGTGCGCTAGCGCGCGGCGCCGAGCAGAGAACAGAGACCAAAGAACAGAGGCCGCGCGAACTTGCGCGGCCTCTTCTGCTCTCTGTTCTCTGTTCTGCGGCGCTAGGCGACGCTGACGGCTTCGCGCTCCATGCGCTTGCCAACCGCGTGCGCCACGTTGCCGACGTGCTCCATGACGCTCTCGAACGCATCGAACGTCAACGACTGTGCGCCGTCCGAGAGCGCGCGCTCAGGATGCGGGTGTACTTCCAGGATCAGGCCGTCCGCGCCGGCTGCCACCATGCCGAGGCAGACCGGCTCGACGAGCTTCATCTTGCCGGTGCCGTGGCTCGGGTCGGCGACGATCGGCAGATGACTCAGCTCCTTCACGAGCGGGATGGCGTTGATGTCCATCGTGTTGCGCGTCGCCGTCTCGAACGTCCGAATGCCGCGCTCGCAGAGGATGATGTTGCGATTGCCCTTGTTGAGGATGTACTCCGCAGCCAGCAGCCAGTCTTGCACGGTCGATGACATGCCACGTTTGAGCAGCACCGGCTTGCCGGTCTTCGCCACTTCCTCGAGCAGGAAGAAATTCTGTGCGTTGCGCGTGCCGATCTGCAGAATGTCTGCGTATTTCGCGACGACGGCGACCTGGCGTTCCGACATCACTTCCGTGATCACCGGCAGTCCCGTCTCCTCCCGCGCCTGGGCGAGCAGCTTGAGGCCGTCCTCCTCCATGCCGCGGAAGCCGTACGGAGACGTGCGCGGCTTGAACGCGCCGCCCCGCAGTACCGACGCGCCGCGCTGCTTGACCGCGCGCGCCGTCGTCATCAGCTGGTCTTCGCTTTCGATGGCGCACGGACCGGCCATCACGGTCACCGTGCCCTGACCGATCTTCACGCCGTTCACGTCGATCACCGTGTCGTCGGGGTTGAACTCGCGGCTCGAAAGCTTGTACGGCGAGCTGATCGCGACGGTCGCCTCGACGCCCTCCATCGTCTCGAGGTCGTCCGCCAGCTCCGTATGCAGCCGGTCGAGCCCAACGACGCCGATCACCGTGCGTTCTACGCCGACGATCGGATGGCCGTCGAGGCCAACTTCCTTGATGCGTGCCATTACGTCCTCAACCTGCTCGGGCGTGTGGCCCGGTTTCATAATCACCATCATGAGGTCCGTCCTCCTTTGCCCGCAACGTGTGCGGGCGCGCTTGTCAACTTTGGCGTCACTGAATCGCTAATTCTTCGTCGCGACTGGCCGGTCGTCGATGGCTTCGTTCCATCCTCCAACCTCCAGCCTCCAGTGTTCGTTCCGCAATTACTCCAACAGATCGGGCCGTAGCGCGCGCGCTTCCCGTAAGTACACAAACGTCAGTTCGTCCGGCCGCATTGCCGTGTTGATGTGCATCGTTACCCGGATGCACATCGGCAGGCTGCCCGGCACGTCCATCTCCTGGAGACATTCCAGCGCGATGTGCGACCAGCCCATCTGGCGTGCGGCCACGGCCGGAAACTCCGCGTTGAGATCGTGTGTCGTCGAGAAGAAGACGCTTGCGATATCGTCGCGCTGGACATCGTTGACGGAGAGGATGGCGTCGAGGAGTTCGCTTGCCGCTTCGAGGATCGCTTCTTTGGTGTTGGCCGACGCTGTCGTCGCACCGCGGATCCCTCGCAGCTTCATCGCCTCGTGCGTGCTCCGTGCCTCGTCTGCTCCCACATCCGTCCCGCCGGGGGCGTTACGGGCGTCCAAAGACGCCGGCCGCGAGGACATACGCACAGCCGGCAGAGGTCCGGGTGGAACCTTCGCTGGCTCTACGCGCTGGCCTCTGCACGGCCGGTGAGCACCTCAACATACGCACGTACTCGCTCCACTCGTTCTTCACGAGACGATGACTCCACTACTTCGACCAGCGCCGCGCCGACAATCGCCGCGTCCGCCAGCCCCGCGAGCGCTTCGACGTGCGCCCGCGTCGATATCCCGAACCCGACGGCGAGCGGCAGATCGGTGCTGCCGCGCAACCGCTGCAGAAACGCCGGCAACTCATCCGACAACTGCGCCCGCGCGCCGGTCGTGCCGACGACGCCTACGCAGTAGATGAACCCGCCGGCCCGCTGCGTCACCTCTGCTACCCGGCTCTCGTCCGATGTGGGCGCGAGCAGGTAAATGAGGTCGAGTCCGCGTTCCCGGCACGTTGCCAGCGTTGCGTCCGACTCCTCCGGCGGCAGATCGACGATGATCAGCCCGTCGGCGCCGGCGTGCGCTGCGTCCGAGATGAAACGATCCTCGCCCTGGGCGAGGAAGGTGTTGCAGTATCCCATAAGGATCAGCGGCACGGCAACCCCCGCTTTACGTAAGCGGCGTACCGCTTCGAGGGCGTCTGCGGGCTTCGTGCCGCCAGCGAGGGCCGCCGTGGAGGCGCGCTGGATCGTCGGCCCGTCGGCCAGTGGGTCGCTGAAAGGGATGCCCAGTTCGATCGCGTCGGCGCCGCCATCGACCATCGCCCTCACGACGTCGATGCTGCTCTCGAAGTCGGGGAAGCCGACGGTGGCAAACGGCATGAAGGCGATGCGCCCGTCCGCCTTAGCCCGCGCGAACATCTCGCTCAGCCTGCTCATTCGGGATCACAGGTCGCGAGGTTCGAGACCGCGAGAATGTTGAACGCGAGGTGTGCGAGCATCGTCGACAGGATATTCCCCGACCGGAAGTAGGCGTAGGCGAAGACGAGCCCAATCGCAAAGATGGGAATCAGTGGCTTGTAGCTGCTGGTTCCGTGCGGCAACGCGAACAGCACGCCGCTGCCGACGATCCCGATTGCGGCCCCCCAGGAGCGTGACAATCCGGGAGCGATGAAGCCACGAAAGAACAACTCCTCGCAGATCGGAGCAAAGGCGATCGCAGCAAACCCAGCGAGGATCAGCAAGCGGTCGTTGTCAAGAATCTGTCGCGGGATCTGATCATCGCATTCGCTCTTGAGGAAATCCAGGTCGAAAACGCTAACCAGGCCGATATACGCGGCGCCGAGTGCGACAGCGCCAACGAGCGCCGCCACCGCCCACCCGAACGTTGCCCACGTCGGCATGTGGACGCCCAGGCGCTCCCAACCACCACCGTATTTTCCAAATGTGAGCGCACCAGCCGTTGCGGCGATCGCCGTTTGCGAGAACATTCCAATGACGAGGAAGGCGGCGAGTTCCCCATCTGACTCGCGGCCAAAGGCGACAGTAAACGGGATGATGATGATGATAGGCACGATGATGAAGAAGGCAAGAAAGCCGCCTATGCCGAGCAGCACATCCTTCGGGCCCCAGGGAATGCGGTGCCCGCCGAAGTCGTGGCCGTTCGGCGGACGCTGCTGCTCTTCGGCGGTCTCCATCGTCGCCAGTATCGCGCAGGTGGCGCGAAGCCGGAAGCGTTCGTCGGTAACGACGCGGCGGGCAGATGCGCGCGGTTGACAGGGAAACGATGGCGTCTGTCACGATTCTGCAATCTGAAGCGGGCTGAGGGCGAGCGATGAGCGAGATACGCACCGCTAGAATTGCCTGCAATTCGTGACAGCCCGACGCTGTGGAGTGCGACATTCTTGCTTGATCTGAACCAGCCTGGCGCACAAGGACGGGCGCTATCGCTCGCGAACGAACACCTGAGCGCCATCGTGGCCGCCTCGCCGCTGGCCATGATCAGCACCGACTTCGAGCGGAACGTCGTGTTCTGGAACGCAGCCGCGGAACGGCTGTTCGGCTGGAACGCTGAGGAAGTGATCGGAAAGCGGCTGCCGTTCGTGCCGGCGGATCGCGAGGAAGAATCGCGCGACTTCGCCCGGCGCGTGCAGCAGGGTGAACGGCTGCAGGACATCGATACCGTCCGGCTCCACCGCAACGGCACGCCGATCGAGGTCAGCATTTCCCTCGCACCGGTGCTCGGTCCGGATGGGTTGCCGTCCGGCACCGTCGGCATTCTGGAAGAGGTCGGGGCGCGCTGGCAGATCGCCGCGGCTTTGGCAACGAGCGAGACGCGGCTGCGTTCGCTTGCCAACTCGATGGCCGCGATCGTCTGCACTGCGTCGCGCGCCGATGGCGTGCTGGACTACTTCAACGACCGCTTCTACGAATACACCGGGATGACGCCCGAGACGCGGCCGCCGCTGCCCTTCAGCGTCGCCATTCATCCCGACGATTACCCGCGCGCTGCCGCGGAATGGCGGCAGGCCGTGCGCGACGGCGTGCCAATAGAGAGCGAGTGCCGGTTGCGACGCGCCGATTGGCAGTATCGCTGGCAACTCGTCCGTGCGACGCCGGCGCAGGGGGCATCGCACGGCGCGGTGGCGTGGGTGTTGACGATCATCGACATCCATGAACTACGACAGACGCAGGAAGCGGTTTCAGCGAGTGAAGCGAGATGGCGCATCCTCACCGACGCGATGCCCGCGATCATTTGCGGCGCCGCGCCGGACGGCACGGCCGATCACTTCAACGAGCGCTGGTTCGAGTACACGGGACTCTCGCCCGCTGAGATGCACGACAGTCTCGTGCCGGGTGTATTCCACCCGGACGAACGCGAGGCCGTGGTCGCCGCCTGGCATCGCGCGCTGACGACGGGCGAGCCCTACGACCTGGAATACCGCCTGAAGCGCGCCGACGGCGTGTATCGCTGGCACCTCTCGCAGGTAGTGCCGGTGCGCGGCGCGGATGGCGTGGTGACGCGCTGGATCAGCACCGCCGTCGATATCGACGATCGCAAGCGCGCCGAAGAGGCGGTGGCCACAAGCGAGCAGCGGTGGCGCGGCTTGATGCAGTCGGTGCCGGCGCTGATCGCGACGACGGATGCGGAGGGCGCCGTCGATTTCCACAACGAACGGTGGACGGAGTTCACGGGGCTGGCGTCCGCCGCGTTGCGCGAGCGCTGGAGCACGATCGTCCACGCCGATGACCTGCCGGCGCTCACCGCCAACTGGCAAACCGCCATCGTCAGCCGGCGAGCCATGACGAACGAGTACCGCATCCTCCGCCGCGACGGTACGTGGCTCTGGCACCGTTCGACCACGACGCCTGTGACGGCCGCCGATGGTTCGGTGCAGTTGTGGATCGACGTGTGCATCGACATCGACGACCAGAAGCAGGCGGCGGACGAGTTGCGCGCGAGCGAGCAGCGATGGCGCACGATCGCCGACACGATGCCGGCGCTCGTCGCGATCGGCGGCACGGACGGTGGTCTCGGCTTCTTCAATCAGCGGTTCACGGAGTACACAGGCGTATCGCACGAGGACCTGGCAGGCGACGGCTGGCTCGGCGTCGTGCATCCGGATGACGTTCAGCCGGGTATCGACCGTTGGGAGCAGACACGTGCGCTTGGCGTACCAGTCCAGTTCGAGCAGCGATTTCGCCGCGTCGATGGTGAGTACCGGACACATCTCTGCATCGGGCAACCTGTGCGCGGCTCCGATGGCGAGATCGCCTTCTGGATCGGCGTCAACGTCGATATCGAAGACCGCAAGCGCGAGGAGTTGAAGCGTGACGCGAGCGACGAACGCTTCCGCCTGGCGTCCGTCGCCGCGCGCCTCGGCACATGGGAATGGGACGGCGCCGACGCGCAGGAATGGTCGGAAAGCCTCGAAGAGATCTATGGGTTCGCGCCGGGCGGCTACCCTGGCACGACGGCGGCGTTTCTCGACCGCGTGCATCCGGACGATCGTGAGCGCGTGCAATCGGTGATCGCCGAGGCGGCGGCGCAGGGCACGGAGCTAGACCTTGAGCACCGCATCGTCCGCCCGGACGGAAGCGTGCGTTGGCTCAACTGCCGCGGCCGTCAGTTCCGCGATGCGTCGGGCTGGCGCGTATACATGATGGGCATCGCGATCGACATTACCGAGCGCAAGCACGCCGACATCAAGTTGCAGGAAGCGGCGGAAGAACTGCGCCGTGCGAACGCCGCAAAGGATGAGTTCCTGGGACTCGTTTCACACGAGCTCCGCACGCCGATCACGACGATTTTCGGTAACGCGGAGATCCTCCAAAAGCACGGCGACCGCGTCGACGAGGCGAGCCGCCAGGTCGCGCTTGCCGACATCCGGAACGAGGCCGATCGCCTGCACCGGATCATCGATAACCTGCTCGTACTCGCCCGTCTCGAACGCGGACAGCAACTCGATCGCGAGCCGGTGCTCATCGACCGGATCGTCGAGCGCGTCGTGGCCGAGCAGCGCCGCCAGCACCCGGACCGCGCGATTCTCGTTGCGCCGGAAACGAAACTGGCGCCAGTGCTGGCGTCGCCGGGGTACGTGGAGCAGGTGATGCGCAACCTGCTCAGCAACGCGCAGAAGTACGGCGGTAGCGACAGCACGATTGAGGTGGCGGTCACGCGCGAGGGCGACCGCATCGTGACGCGCGTACTCGATCGCGGCGCCGGCATTTCGCAGGACGATGCGGAGCGCATCTTCACGCCGTTCTTTCGCGCCGCGAGCACCGCCTTTCACGCGCAGGGCGTCGGCATCGGACTGGCGGTCTGCAAGCGCCTCATCGAAGCGCAGTCCGGGGAGATGTCGTACCGCCCGCGCGACGGTGGCGGCAGCGAGTTCGCGTTTTCACTTCCCATCGCCGCCGATACGATCGACGACTAGCCCCCGGAGCGCATCCGCGCCTGTCCGCCTGCCGTATGATGATCAGTAGCACGCAAGGCGCCGCCGCCCGGCGGCTGCCGTGCGCGGAGGCGGTATGACGCGGCTCCTCCTGAAGCTTCCCTGGTTCGTGTCAGCGCCGGCGATCGTCGCGCTGGCAGCGGCGCTCGCGATCGGCGCCAATCTCACGCTGGGCGACTATTTCGAGCGCGCGTTTCTCGACGAAACGAGCCCGCTGGCCGGCATTGAAGGGACGGGTGACGGCGAGCCGGGCGCCCCAGTGATCAGTCATTCCGACATGAGCACGCCGATTGGACTCGCGAGTCCGACAGCGTTCTTCCCGAACGGCACGCCCACGCCCGAGACCGGGGACCCGTCGCCCCTCGATCCGGCGCCGGGGGTGCTGGCGCAGGGCGAATTCCGTGACGGCGCGCCCGGCCACAACGGCGCCGGCGTCGCGAAGATCATCCGCGCGCCCGACGGTTCGCTTGTGCTGCGGTTTGAAGACTTCTCCGTCACCAACGGGCCCGATCTCTTCGTCATCTTGCTCGACAACGTCGATGGCGACTACGGCGCCGCGACGGGACGCCTCGACCTCGGCGGACTGCGCGCGACCGACGGCAATATCAACTACGACATCCCGGCCGGCACCGATGTCTCGCAGTATCGCAGCGCGCTGATCTGGTGCCGCGCATTCAGCATCCAATTCGCGTTCGCGCCGCTGGAGCGGACGTGAACGACGCACACGCGACCGAACAGTCCGGCAACCCGCTCGAACGCGCGGCGCTGGCGCTGCCGCCTGCGACGGGCATGGCGCTCTCGGTCGGCGGGCGCGTCGCGGGCGCGATGTTT
>CAZRHH010000055.1:0-21277 GCA_964599885.1 uncultured Dehalococcoidia bacterium
CACCAGACACCAGACACCAGACACCAGACACCAGACACCAGACACCAGACACCAATCCCCGCATCCGGCGCATCGTTGACATACAACAGCGAGTGCGCTGCAATGAACCCGCACCACCACGCACAGCCGCCGCAAGGAGACGCTCCGCTTGGAAATCGACGCCCGCGAACTCGGCACGCTCGACCTCGATGGCGCCTGGGTGCAGTACATCGACCTGCACGACTACAGCTTCGTGCCGACGCGCTTCACGATCTCCGACCGCGAGTACGGCTTTCAGAGCAGCATCGTGATCCTCGGGCACGGCGCCGTGCTGCCCGGCCGCATCCGCGAACTGCGCGAAAGCGGCAAGCAGGCCGTCGTCGCCGAACGCGGCAACCGCTACTACGTCTACGTGTCGCCCCCCTGATCATGCCCCCGAAGAAGAAGATCAACGAGCCCCACGTCAAGCTCTACCAGTCCGACTGCGCGACTTGCGGCCGCCACTACGAAGGCAACTTCCCGATGTACGTCCGCATCGGCGACTTTCCATGCATCTGCGGCGCCACCGTCCCTGCCCCGACGGGCCAGGGCGGCCAATACGACTACCGCTTCGAGGACTGATCGCCAGTACCTCGCCTCCGCAACGGTAGGGGCCCCGCTTGCTGGGCCCCGGTCGAACTCGGCGACGCACCGTCGGCCGCGATCCACGACTGTAGCGGCACAGCGTGCCGTGCCGTCGTCGCCCACCACCAACCCGTCGACCGCCCGCGCCCACCTACACGGCCTACTCCATCCAAACCTCTGCGCCTCTGTGTCTCTGTGGTGAACCCAACCCCAGCGACCACCAACCAGCGACCAACCGACCCGCCCCGTATCATTCCCGCATGAACTACACCGTCCGCGTCGAGCGCAACAAACTCAAGTTCGCCGCCGCCCACTTCGCCACGTTCAACGGCAAGTGCGAGCCGCTGCACGGTCACAACTACGCCATCACCATCGAAGTCACCGGCACGCTGACCGACGATGCATGGGTCGCCGATTTCGGCGTACTCAAGTCGCTCGGCAAGGCGCTCTGCGACGAACTCGATCACAAGTTCCTGCTGCAACGCGACAGCCGCGTACTCCAGATCGATGAAGGCATGAGCAACTGGAAGGTGCGCTTCCAGGAACGCGGCTACGTCTTCCCGAAAGCCGACGTCATCGCGCTTCCGATCGATAACACCACTGCCGAGCGCCTCGCCGAGTGGTTCGTCGGCCGGCTCCAAGCCGATCTCCAAACACGAGGCGCCACCAACCTCACATCCATCACCGTCGGTGTCGAAGAAGCACCCGGCCAATCCGGATGGGCATCGCTCAAGCTCTAATCCGGCCACCAACGCGCGCCGCTGCCTTGCCCAGTTCCCAGTTCCCAGCCCGCTGCACCTTGATCGCGACCACGCGTCGCCCCTAACATCCCCAACACGGAGGTACGAGCGGTGCCCAACGCAGCACACGACATCGTGATCATCGGCGGCGGAATCGGCGGCGGCGCGCTCGCTACGGTCCTCGCACGCGCCGGCAAAGATGTGCTGATGCTCGAAAAGTCCAGCGTGTACCGCGACCGCGTGCGCGGTGAGTGGATGGCGCAGTGGGGCGTCGCCGAATCGAAGCGCCTCGGCCTCTACGACACGCTCGTCGGATCCGGCGGCCATCACCTGTCGCGCAACATCCGCTACAGCGACGCGCTCGATCCCGCCGAAGCCGAAGCTGCGACCCTGCCCATCGATGCACTCGTGCCCGGCATTCCCGGCCCGCTCACGCTCGGACACCCGAAACACTGCGACACCCTGCATGACGCCGCCATGGCGGCAGGCGCCACCGTCCTGCGCGACGTCAACGTCACAAGCGTCACGCTCGGCGTCGCCCCGTCCGTCACGTACACATGCGGGGGCGCCGAACACACGGTGCGTGCGAAGATCATCATCGGCGCCGACGGCCGCGGCTCGATCGTCCGTCGTGCCGCCAGCATCGAACTGCACCGCGACCCGCAACATCACTTCTTCTCCGGCATGCTGATCGAAGACGCCCACGGCTTTCCGGACGATCTGCAGGTCGTCGGCGCCGAGGGCGACGCGCACTTCCTCGCCTTCCCGCAGGGCCACGGCCGCATCCGCCTCTATCTCGGCTACGCAACGGACCAGAAACAGCGGCTCGCCGGCGACGGCGGCCAGCGCGCGTTCCTCGATGCGTTCAAGCTCACCTGCATGCCGCTCGGTGAAGTTCTGCACAACGCCACGCCCGCCGGCCCCTGCAACTCCTACCCGAACGAAGACGCCTGGACGGACGAACCGTTCGCCGAAGGCATGGCGCTGATCGGCGATGCAGCCGGCTGGAACGACCCGATCATCGGGCAGGGACTGTCGATCACCTACCGCGACGTGCGCATCGTCAGCGACATTCTGCTCGCCAGCGGCGACTGGTCGCCAGCGGCCTTCGCGCCGTACGCCGAAGAGCGCTGCGAACGCATGCGCCGCCTCCGCTTCGTCGCCGCGCTACAGTCATCGATCGAAAACGAGTTTGGCGAAGAAGCACGCGCCCGCCGCCGCCGCGTCCACCAGCGCCAGTCCCAGGATCCATCGCTCCTGCTGCCGCTCCTTGCCACCATGCTCGGCCCGGATGCGCTGCCGGCGACCGCATTCGAGGATGCGCTGCGCGAACGCCTGCTCGCGTAACGAAGCGTGATACCGGCCGGCCGCGGAAACGGTACGCGGATGGCCGAATGTAAAATCGATCCGAATTGCACGCGCCAGGCGTCTCACGAGGACGGGAGTCCGGAATGTCAGCAGACCACACCAACCGCCCGCGCATACTGCGTGCCGCAGATGGCGAGATCATGGGCGCGCTCGAAGCGGTGCGTGATCGCTTCATGATCGGCGGCGACGAATCTGGCGGCGGGTTCTCGCTGCTCCAGCACCTGATGCCCGCAAAGACGCTCGCCGCGCCGCTGCACCGCCACAGCCGCGAGGACGAATATAGCTTCATTCTCGAAGGCCGCGTCGGCGCGCTTCTCGGCGATGAGGAGGTGGTCGCCGACGTGGGTGATCTCGTTTTCAAGCCCCGCGCGCAATGGCATACGTTCTGGAACGCCGGCGACACCCCCGCCCGCGTGCTCGAGATCATTTCCCCGGGTGGCTTCGAAAAGGCGTTCCGCGAAATGCACGCGCTCGGCGACGACCTCGATCCCGAAAAGATGGCCGCCATCGCCGCCAACTACGGCACGGAAGCCGACTTTGAACGCACAGGCGCCCTCATCGAGCGGCTCGCGCTCATCTTCTAGCCGCTTGACGCGTTCACTGCGCCGTATCGCCGCACGAACTAACCGGCGGTAGCAGCAGTTCAGGACGGCGCGCGCACTACCGCGCGCTGTCCTGCCATACGCCGATCACGTTGCCCGCGGGATCGCGGATCGCCGCTACCCACAGCCCGCCCTCGTCGTAGCGGGGCCGTTCGATAGCGCCGCCGTTCGCCGTCACCTTCCCCAGCGTTTCATCCACCGACGCGACATAGATGAACGGCAACACGCCCGGTTCGCGCGCGACTTGGAGATTCGTGACGAATGCGCCCGCGACGTCATTCGCCGCATCGAAGCTCAGGTGTGCCTCGCTGCCATGCACGTTCCACCCGAACACCGCGGCGTAGAACGCACCGGAGCGGCGAGGATCGGTCGCCGGAATCTGCATGTACGTCACGCCGCCCGGCTTTGCGAGCCGCGTTTCGACGCCGCTTTCCTGTGTGGCGCCGCCACCGTCGTTGGCCATCGCATTCCTCCGTTGGGTAATTGCACGAATAGGGATCGCGCGACAGCATACGGCGAACGAATGGGCGATCTCAACCCCGAGGTGATGATCAGCCGCAGCCTTCCGGCATCGTGCGTTGGCCGCGTACCCTTGCAGCATGCTCAGCCTCTTCCGCACCTTGCTCTTCGTCCCTGGTGATCGCGAACGGATGCTGCAGGCTGCGGTCCGTTCGCCCGCAGACGTCATCGTCATCGACCTCGAAGACGCCGTCGCGGCCGGAGCAAAGCAGGATGCGCGTGACAGGGCCCGCGCCGCCATCGCGCCACTCGGCGCCGCCGAGCGACCGGTGTTCGTGCGCGTCAACGCCATTGCCAGCGGCATGACGCGCGACGACGCGATGGCTATCGTCGGTCCGGGACTCGCCGGCGTCGTGCTGCCGAAATGCGACGACGCCCAGGATCTGCGCGATCTCGACGTCCTGTTGCGCGAGGCCGAGATGGCGAACGGCGTTCGCCCCGGTGATGTTGCGACGATTCCGATCGTCGAAAGTGCGCGAGCAGTGCTGCGTTGCGAAGCGATCGCGCTGGCCAGCGACCGCATCGTCGCGCTCTCCGTTGGCGGTGAAGACTACACACGCGATATCGGAGCGCGGCGCGATGCATCGGGTGCGGCGCTGCACCACATCCGCAGCGTCGTCGTCAACGTCGCCGCCGCATACGGGCTGTTGGCGATCGACACGCCGTACGCGGACTATCGCGACGCGGCGGGGCTGCTGAAGGATGCGAAGATTGCGCGCGCGCTCGGGATGAACGGCAAGTACGTCATTCACCCGGATCAGGTCGCCGCCGTCAACAAGGCGTTCACGCCAACCGCCGCGGAAGTCGCCGACGCTCGCCGCATCGTCGCCGCATTCGACCGCGCCGCAACCAACGGCGCCGGCGCAATCAGCTTCGACGGCCGCATGGTCGATGCGCCGATCGCTGCACGAGCGCGTGCCCTCATCGCCGCAGCATCAGCCGGCAAGCCAGCTCGGCCGAGTCGGCGTAGCGCGGCCAGCACGCCGAAGCCCCGCTCGAAATAAAACAACCCCGCCGAGTTGACGGGGTTGTACTCGTTCGTCTGAGACGCCTGATCAGTCTTTCCAGATGCCGTACTGCTGCGCGCGCCGCAGTTTGAAGTCCGTCTCGGGCATCTTGAAACCGAGCGCACGGACTTTCTTGAGGATCGTTTCGAGCGACTTCTTTTCGCTGGCGGACATGACGGAACCGAACATGTCGTCGTACAGCTCTTCGGAGATACGGACGATCTCTTCGGAGATCTCGCGGCCGCTATCGGTGAGTTCGAGGCCGACCGCGCGGCGATCGTTCGGGTCGGGCAGGCGCCGCACCCAGCCGCGCGATTCGATGCGGTGCAAGATGCCGGTGATGCTCTGCGTTTCCTGGAACAGCAGCGTCGCCACGAGGCTCGGCTTGATTGGCTCGTTCGTGAAATGCAGCACCGCCAGCACACGCGCCTGTGATGCGGATACGCCGAGATGGTAGAACCGTCGTTCGAGCAGCTTGTACGACATCCAGTAGATCTCGGTGATCAACACCCACGGCATCATGCGATGATGCAGGGGCACGCCCGAGTCGGAGCGGCTTGAAGCCTTCGTTACCGTAGCCATGAGAGAAGCCTGCCTTTTCCGGCGCAACGCCACTTGCCCTCGTTGCCTTTGCCGAGTCTACAACCCGACATCCACGTGAGCAATCAGTATCTGCGGTTACAAGACTCATACCGAGAAGTATCGGACTTACTTAACAACTCGTAGCCGGTTCGCTTGCGAAAAGAACAGTCGGAGCCCCCTCCACCGCGCGCGATTGGTGACTGGTGATTCGCGATCGACAGATGATGGTTCGTTGTTCGCGAAACGAATCGACGGTCGCGAGACGGCACGAAGCTGCGCGCACCGGCGCGATGAACCGCCCCCGATTCCGCCGAACGCCTCGTTCTGCGAGAGCGCGAGAGCCACTACACTGGCACATCAGAACAAGCTGCGAATGCTCTAGCGAGGCGCCGATGAACTACGACAAGATCCTCTACGAGAAGCGCGACCGGATCGCAATCATCACCATCAACCGCCCGGCAAGCATGAACGCGATCGACCCGCAGACATCGTCGGAGCTGTACGACGCCTGGTGCAACTTCCGTGACGACGACGGGCTGTGGGTGGCGATCCTCACCGGCGCCGGGGAGAAGGCGTTCTCCGCTGGCAACGACCTTGTCGCGATGTCCGCTGCGCAGATGGCCGGGCCGCAAGCGATGAGCAAGGCGTTCGGCGGTTCGCCGTTCGGCGGCATCACCCGCAATTTCGAGTGCTGGAAGCCGATGATCGCCGCCATCAACGGCTACTGCCTCGCGGGCGGTCTTGAGATGGCGCTCTCGTGTGACATCCGCATCGCCGCCGAGCACGCGCAATTCGGGCTCGCCGAAGTGACACGCGGCATCATCCCCGGCGCGGGCGGGACGCAACGATTGCCACGTATCGTGCCGTTCGGCCCGGCGCTTGAGCTGCTGCTCACCGGCGGCAAGTTCGACGCGCAGTGGGCGCATCGCAACGGCCTCGTCAACTACGTCTATCCGGCGGACCAGGTAATGCCGAAAGCGCTCGAACTCGCGAACCGGCTGTGCGAGAACGCGCCGATGGCGCTGCGTCTCGTGAAGGAAGCCGCGTACAAGGGCCTGAACATGCCAATCGAGGAAGGACTGCGCTTCGAGATCGAGCAGTCGAAGAAAGTGATGGTCACCGAAGACGCCCGCGAAGGGCCGCTCGCGTTCGCCCAAAAGCGCAAGCCCGCGTGGAAGGGGAAGTAGCCTGAGTTCGATGGGTAGCTCTAGCGCTCAAGGCGAGCAAGTGACGCTGGGTCCGCGTCGACGTGAAACCTTCACGGTAGTCGTTCACGAAGAGGACGGCGGATACTGGGGCGAGGTTCCCGAACTCCCCGGCTGCGCCTCGCAGGGTCAAACGATGGACGAGTTGCTGGCCAACATCATTGATGCCATTCAGGGCTGCATCGAGGTGCACCTTGAGGACGAGGGTTCGCACGCGCGCCGCACCGTGCTCACGATGAATGTGTCGGTGCCCTTACCGCCGGGCGCCGTTCACGCATAACATTGCGGCAACGCCGAGCGCAGAGCACCCCTCATCCGCCGCCCACCGCGCGCAGCTCGAAGTCCGCGGGCGGCTCCAGCGCGGGTTCAGCCGCGCCCGGTCTGGGTGCGTTGCGGACAAGACCAAGCACGCGCGCGAGGGGATAGGCGGCCAGCGACGCGACGGGGATGTAGACCACAACGAGGAAGAACGCCCAGACGACGCCGGGCAGCTCCTCCGCGCGCAGGAAGCTGGCGAAGTAGCGCATCGCCTCGTTGACGATCAGCGCCGCGAGCGAGATCACGCCAAGAAAGACGAGCGGCTTCACCAGCACGCTGCGTTCGAGCCTGCCGGGCAGCTTGAACAGAAGCGGCGCCATGAAGAGCGCCAGCGCCAGGTGTCCCATCACCGCAAACGGCGCCAGCCCCACCTGACTGCCCGGGTCGATCGACACGGACGCCCACTGCAACACCAACCCCAGTACCAGCAATCCGGCGATGTCGAACGGGGACGTCACCCATTCGCGGACCTGTTCACGACTGTGCACGAGCAGGTACCCGATGGACATGCCGAGGAAGAACTCCGAGCAGCGGAACAACACGATGCGGTCCATCGTCCGTTGATGATGCGCGGCGTCCATCCACGCCGTGCCAAACTCGCTGAACAACGCGCGCGCGATGATCGTCGCGGCGATGCCGAGCAGCGCGAACTTCCACGGCCCGACGCGTCGCAGCAAAGGCATCGTCAACCCGAACAGCACGTAGTACTGCAGCAGCAGCGGCACGAACCAGAGCGCGCCCACCGGCGGTGTCTCGAGACGGTCCCGCAGCGACGGACCGAAGATCGACAGCGCCCACGAGATCTCGCCGAGATCGAAGCGGACCGGCACGACCGTCGCGATGTACACGTTCGACCATTGCTCGCGCACGCTGCTGTCGAGCCGCCACGCCTGCAGCAGCACGACGAGCGTGTACCCGCCGACGATGATCAGGATGCCGGCCCAGTACGCCACGACGATCCGGCGCACGCGCGTGACGAACCCGCGCCACGGACTCGCACCATGGCTCAGTCCGCTCGAACCCCCCGCGTTCCGGTAGTGATTCAGCGTCAGCGAGACGCCGCTCAGCATGAAAAACACCGCCACGCCCTGATACCCGGATCCGAGCACCAGCTCTCCGGCAGCCTGAAGCGATGCCAGCGGCGCCGCCTCACCGACGCGGTCGAAGAACGCCTTGTAGAGCGGACTCACACCCGCCAGCCCGAATGTCATGTCGAGCCACAGGTGGAACACCATCACCCACAGAATCGCCAGCCCGCGCAGCACGTCGATCGTGACGAGACGCCCACCCGCAGATTCGGCCGGCGCCACGTCAAGAGGTGTGGATCCCGGGGGCGCGTCGGCCATCTTCATCTCCCTGGCGCAGCGGCAGGACGCCGCTGCCGCGCCCCGGCGAACGCCGCGGGGGGCTAAAACTAGCACAAACGGTTCAGCCCAATTGCGCCCGGTGCGTTAGGATACGCGGAGAACAGGGAACAGAGTGCCGTTCG
This sequence comes from uncultured Dehalococcoidia bacterium, assembly GCA_964599885.1. Lineage (GTDB taxonomy): Bacteria > Chloroflexota > Dehalococcoidia > DSTF01 > JACRBR01 > CAZRHH01. The sequence goes on from CAZRHH010000055.1 coordinate 8,434, forward strand.
ACCTCTGTTCCCTGTTTTCTGCCTTCTCTCGCGACGGAGGAGCCGCAACGTGAACGAGCAACCACCGGCCCTGACGTTCGAGGGCGTCGTCGGGTACGGCGTGCAGGAACCGGAAGAAGCGCAGCACTTCTTCGAACACACCCTCGGCCTCGAGCTTGGCGGCGAAGACGGCGGGCTGCGGTTCTACACGCTCGCCGGCGGCCTCACGCTCGCCGTCGATGCGACCGGTGGCATGGCGGGCGAACCACCGTACCTGCTCTTCAGTTCGCCTGACGTCACAGCCGCCGCCGAGCACTTTCTCCAGCGCGGCTGCCAGGTGCGCGAGCTACCGTGGGCTACCGGCGCCGGTTTTCTCGCGCGCGCCCCTGAAGGTCACACCGTCTGCGTCATCGCTGAGACGGCGCTACAGGACGACGACGAGCCGCATCAGTAATCACCGTCGTATCATTTCCGCGAGGTAAAGCGATGACCGCGAAGATCCGCGTCCTCTTCCTCTGCACCGGCAACTCCGCGCGCAGCATCATCGCCGAAGCGCTCTTGCGAAAGCTCGGCGGCAACGCGTTCGAGGCGTACAGCGCCGGCACCGAACCGAAGGGCATCAACCCGTTCACGAACCTCGCGCTTGCCGAAGAGGACATCGACTTCGCGGACGCTCGCTCGAAAAGCATGGACGAGTTTCTCGGCGACACGTTCCACTACGTGATCACCGTCTGCGATCAGGCCGCCGAGCAGTGCCCAACGTTCCCCGGCAAGCCCGAGCGCATCCATTGGAGTTTCCCCGACCCGGCGGCCGTACAGGGTTCCGATGACGACAAACTCGCCGCATTCCGCGCCACCGTGCGCGAGATGACCTACCGCGTCTCCACCTTCATCCCCGTCGCAAAGAAGGCAGTCTCGCGCAGGTAGGGCCTCCGTCTCCCGCCGCCGACTACCCAACAGATATACTCACCACATGATCGGTACCCGCATCGCCGGCCTTGGCCACTACCTGCCCGAGCGCGTCGTCACGAATCTTGACCTTGAAAAGATGGTCGAGACCTCGGATCAGTGGATCCAGGATCGCACCGGCATCAAGGAACGGCACATCGCCGCGCCGCACGAAACGAGCAGCTCGCTCGGCACCGAAGCGGCGCGCATGGCGCTCGAACGGGCCCGCATCAACCCCGAAGACATCGATCTCGTCATCGCCGCCACGACCACGCCCGACGGCATGTTCCCGTCCGTTGCGTCGCTCGTCCAGAACAACGTCGGCGCCGTCAACGCCGGCGCCTTCGACGTCAACGCTGCCTGCGTCGGCTTTCTCTCTGCGTTCTCGGCGGCGACGCAGTTCGTCGCGACGGGCGCGTGTCAGCGCGTGCTGGTCGTCGGCACTGAAGTGCTGTCGCGCATCGTCAACTGGGAGGACCGCAACACGTGCGTGCTCTTCGGCGATGGCGCCGGCGCGCTCGTACTCGAAGCGTCCGAGTTCGGCGGCCCGCTCGGCTTCGTCCTCCGCAGCGACGGCTCGAAGAAAAGCGCGCTCTTCGCTGAAGGCCCCTGCGGTCCGCGCGACACTGATGGCAACGGCGCGCCCGCGCACCTCTGCATGATCAATATGGATGGTCCCGCCATCTTCAAGTTCGCCGTCCACGCGATGACGAACTCCGTCCGCGAGGCGCTGGTGAAGTCGCAGCTCACTGTCGATGACATCGACGTGCTGGTGCCGCACCAGGCGAACCTGCGCATCATCCAGGGCACGGCGAAGGCGCTCGGCATCCCGCCAGAGCGCGCGCTGATCACGGTCGACAAGTACGGCAACACGTCGAGTGCATCGATCCCGATCGCGCTCAGCGAAGCCGCCCGCGACGGCAAGCTCAACGAGGGCGATCGCATGGCGTTGTGTGCGTTCGGCGGCGGCCTGGCCTGGGGCGCCATGCTGCTCGATTGGAGCACCACCGGCGTAGCGCCAGCCGAGCGCACGCCGGCGGCGCTGTCAGCGGGTACGCGGGGATAGTGCCACCGTCCGATCCCGATATCTAGATCGATTCAAGCGTCTTCCCGCTCAGCACATTCACCTTGTAACTGGCCGGTTCCGGTAACCCCTCCGTCCCTGGAAAACGGATGTCGTACGCCGAAAACGACGACGGCGACAACTCGTGCGGGCAAATCGGTGCCTGACCCGGGTTGCCTTCGGCATCGAGCAACGTTCCCAACACGATGAACTCGGTCGCCTGTACGTCGGTTTCGTTGTGAATCTCAGCGTACAGGTGCCAGTCGCCGCCTGCGCCGCGGCGGAGGCTCGTGTTCTCGATGCAGCGGGCGCCCAGTGAGAACAAACGTCACGAGTCCAAGCGCGGCAAGCATGATCGTCGCGACGCGGGTCGATCGTTTCATGCCGGTCTCCACAGCGCGAGCCTCCCGTTACGTTCTGGCTAGAACGCGTTCCATGTGGCTGCGCGCCTCCCAGGGATTAGCCTTTCCGGCCGTCAACGTGGGGTCCGGGCATCCACACGCGAACCCAACCCGGAACAATCGGCGGCGATGCGTCGTCTAGATGACGGCGTAGCGTCGGGTTACGGCGCGCTGCTGGCCGCACTATTGCGGCAATCGCCGGCACGTTGAGCGCGGACCCGTAGTTCGGGCAACGCGCGCCGGTCGAGGGGATTGAGTGCCCGGCCGGCGCCAGGCGGTCCGATATGCTGCCCTGCTATCGGCCGCCTGCCACGCGCCCGGAGGCGCCGGCCGGCGCTCCTGTACTGCGATCGGCGGAGCCGAGGTGTTTTTGCGCGTGCCCCTACCGGCGCACGGGCACGATCCGACGCCTTCTCACTCCCTGCCTCGGCGTCGGGCGGGGACTCAAGTGCAATTGCTATGCTGGCGGGAGCGCTCCGCCCGAGTGGCGCGGTCCACGGGAGACTCGACGATGGCAGCACGCAAGCCGGCGGCATCAAGCAAAAACCCGGCGGGGAAAACCAAGGCGGACAGCGACGAGTGGATCCGCGTCCGCAAGGTTGCACGCGGGAAGCACACCACAGCCGACGTCGATCGCATGATGGAAGAGGCGCTGTCAAAGATCGATCAGGAAGCCGCGGTCAAGGAAATCGCTGCCTTCCGCGAGCGCTACGGTATCAAGCCGGGATCACGTGCGCGACCTCGTATGCACTGCCGCGTTCCGGCGTGTGGTCAGTTCGGTTTATCCGCAGATTTCGCAGATGTCGCAGATGTTTAGAGGTTGCGTACGAAGCGTTTGTAGTCGAGACGAGGAACGCCGAAGTTCAGGATGAGTCCGCGCTTGAGGCCGGTCGCCTTCAGGTAGTTGATCACCTGTGCATGCTCCACGGATGTCAGTGCCGCAAGCGCCTTCAATTCCACGATCACCTCGTCGAAACACACGAAGTCCGCACGGTAGCCGCACGGAAGCGATTGCCCCTTATAGAACACCGGGAGCTCGACTTCGCGGGTGAAGCTGATGCCCCGTTCGATGAATTCGATGGCGAGCGCCTCCTGATACACCGACTCCAGGAAGCCGTGCCCCAACTGGCCGTGCACTTCCATCGCCGCACCGATGATTCGGTACGTCTGCGCATCGCGGACATCGGCGGCCGTCGGTGAGTGCGCGGAAACGTCTGCCATAGGGCGAGTATGCCATCCGCAGCACCGCGTGTCGTACGTTGCATTGACATGAGCGACGTTCGGCCCCCACCCGTCTGGGCCTTTCGCCCTTACCCCTACCCATCTGCGACATCTGCGACATCTGCGGATAACCCCTAACGCGTAGCCAGCAGCGCCACTACGCGATCGAGGATCCGCTGCCCCACGTCGTACTTTGACAGCAGCGGCAGCGTCTCGGCGGCGCCCGACGCATCGATGAGCGTCACGAGGTTCGTGTCGTGCGAGAAGCCGGCTTGCGGCGCGGTCACGTCGTTGGCGGCGATCAGGTCGAGGCGCTTGCTCGCGATCTTGGCCCGGGCGTTGTCGAGCAGGTCCTGCGTTTCGGCGGCGAATCCCACCTTCACGAAGTCGCCGCGCAGCATCGCCAGGATGTCATCGTTCGGCACCAGCTCGAGGCTGACGTTGGCGCCCGTGCGCTTGATCTTCTGATCGGCGCTGGCCGCCGGACGGAAGTCCGCCGGCGCCGCCGCCATGATCAGCGCGTCACAGCGCTGCGTCGCGCAGACGATCGCTTCAGCCATCTGCGCGGTCGTCGTCACATCCACGCGCTCGACGCCATACGGTGTCGCCAGCGCCACCGGCCCGCAGACCAACGTCACAGACGCACCGCGGTCGCGCGCCGCTTCGGCGATCGCAAACCCCATCTTGCCTGAGGAGCGGTTGCCGACGTAGCGCACGGGGTCGAGCGCTTCGTGCGTGCCGCCGGCGCTGACGACGACGTGCCGTCCGGCGAGATCGCCTGACGCGCCCAGCGCCTTCCGCACCGCGCCGATGATCTGTTCCGTCTCGGCCATGCGCCCGGCGCCGACGCGGCCGCTGGCGAGGCGCCCTTCTACCGGACCGGCGAAGACGACGCCGCGCTCGCGCAGCAGCGCCACATTGGCGCGCGTCGCCGCGTGTTCCCACATCTGCGCGTCCATCGCCGGGGCGACGATGACGGGCGCCGTCGTCGCGAGCGCGGTGAGGGCGACCATGTTGTCGGCCATGCCGTGCGCGAGGCGGGCGAGCGTCGACGCGCTGGCGGGCGCGATCAGCATCGCATCGGCGGCACGCGCCAGTTCGACGTGCTCCTCGGCGAGCGACGACTGCGGGTCGTACATGTCGGTGAAGACGGGGCGCGCCGTCAGGCTGCGGAAGGTCAGCGGCGCGATGAACTTCTGCGCTGCTTCTGTCAGCACGACGTCGACGAGCGCGCCCGCCTGCGTCAGCTTGCTGGCGATGTCCGCCGCTTTGTAGCTGGCGATGCTGCCCGTCACGCCCAGTACGATCCGCTTGCCTTGCAGCATCAGTCGCGCCTCGCGCCGGCGTGCTGTTCGTGCAGGATGCGCAGCCCCGTCAGCGTCAGATTCTGATCGACGGCGTCGAACACCTGTGTCTCCTTCGCCAGCAGCTCCGCCCAGCCGCCGGTCGCGATGACGCGGGCGTTGCCGCCGAGTTCCTTCTGAAAGCGCGCCACCATGCCCTCGATCAGCCCGACGTAGCCAAACAGGGTGCCGGACTGGATTGCGGCGACGGTGTTCTTTCCTATGGCAGTTTTCGGCCGCTCGAGCTCGACCCGGTAGAGCTTGGCGGCGCGTTCGAAGAGGGCTTCGGAAGAAATGCCGATTCCGGGGGCGATGGCGCCGCCGAGGTAGTCGCCTTCGGCCGAGACGGCGTCGAAGACCGTCGCCGTGCCGAAGTCGACGATGATCAGCGGCGGCGGGCCGTAGAGCTGCATCGCGGCGACGACGTCGACGATGCGGTCGGCGCCGACTTCGCGCGGGTTGTCGTAGACGATGCGGACACCCGTCTTCGTGCCGGTACCGATAACGAGCGGCTCGACGCTGAAATAGCGCTGACAGAGCTGCTCGAACACCGTTGTCAAGTCCGGAACGACGCTGGCCATGACGGCGTGAGTGACCGCCGACCGCGGGATGTCTTCTGTGTGCAGGAGCCCCAGCACGGTGACCGCGTACTCGTCTGGCAGGCGCTCGACGTCCGTGGCGATGCGCCAGGTCGCGCGGATCTCGGCGCCCTCGAAGATGCCAATCGTGACGTTTGTATTGCCCACATCGAGTGTCAGCAGCAACGCGCCCCCTCTGCCGCGCGAAACGCTGCGCGGCGAGCGAAGTATAACGCGGGGGTGGCTCGCGCCCGTTGGGTGTCAAGGCTGCGCCCGGGCGGAGCTAAAGCTCCGCGGCTACATTCTGATGGAGCGCGATTTCGGGCTGGCTTTACCGGGGCGGTCACTGTGGTGAGTCTGGCACTCGCGTTACGCTGGCGCATGGCCAAGCCGCGCCGCTCTGCGACACCGTCGATGCGCATCGCCGACTTTTTGGCGCTGGTGCATGAGGGGGTTGGCGCGCGGCTGGGGGCTGATCTCAACGGGCTGCAGTGGCGGCAGCGCTTCGGCACGCTCCAGTACTATCGCGGCGCGCCGGCGGTGCACTATGAAGTCTGGGTGCAGCGCAGGACCGCGCGCCTGGAGATCGGACTGCACTTTGAAGGCGAGCGCGACGCGAACTACGCCGCAGCCGAGATGCTCGCCATCCGCTCGGACGATATTGCCGCGGCGGTCGGACCGGAGTACGAACTCGAAGAGTGGACGAAGCAGTGGACGCGACTGCATCGCTCGTACGACGCGCCAGCGCTGACGCCGGAACTCGCCGCCGACGCGGCGGGGCGCGCGGTAGCGCTGATCCGCGGCATGGAGCCGATCCTCGACCAAATGGAGCTGCGGCCGTGATCGACTGCCACACGCATTTGCAGCCGCACGGCGAACAGCCGCCGATGACGCGCGAGCGCATCGAACAGTATGTAGCGGCAGGACGCGAGCGGGGCGTGACGACGGTGGCGTTCACGGAGCATCTGTTTCGCTTCGACGAGGCGTACAAGCTGCTCTTCGGCTGGTGGGACGACGACGACGATCCGGCGCTCGCGAACATGGTGCAGGAATACTGGAAGGATCACGTCTCCGGCAGCGTCGCCGACTACGTGCGGTTGATCGAAGATGCGAAGCGCGACGGGCTGCCGGTGCTGTTGGGGCTCGAGATGGACTGGATCGCTGGGCGCGAGGAGACGCTGCGAGAGTTTCTGGCGCCGTACGACTGGGACATCGTGCTCGGCTCGGTGCATTACATCGGCGCGTTTGGCATCGACGATCCCCGCTGCATGGACGAGTGGGCGCGGCGCGATGTCGCGCAAACGTGGGACGAGTACGCGGCGCTCGTCGCCGATCTCGCCGCCAGCGGACTCGCCGACGCGCTGTCGCATCCCGATCTGCCGAAGGTGTTCGGGCACCGTCCGATCAACGAGACGCCTGCGCACGACGCAATTCTCGCCGGCGCCGCGGTCCATGGCACGGCGGTCGAACTGAATAGCAACGGCCTTCGCCGCTGCAACGAAATCTATCCCGCGCTGCCGATGTTGGAGCGCGCGCACGCGCTTGGGCTGCCGATCACGCTCGCGTCCGACGCCCACACGCCCGAACGCGTAGGCGCGAACTTTGACGATCTGGCCGAATGGGCACAGCGCGCCGGTTACGACGAGGCGTCGTCGTTCGTGGCGCGGAAGCGTCAAACATACTCACTGTTGTCGCCGTTGCAACGATCCGAGAGCGCGTCGTGACGCTTTGTCGCTGACACCCGCCTCCGATCGCCATATACTTGCCCGATGGCAACACGCCCGCACACATGGTTCAACGAATCGAAGCTGCTCCCGGGGGAGCGGCTGGTTCGCCAGGGCGGCGCGCGCCTGCGCATCGATTCGCCGCCGTACTGGTGGGAGGGTACGCTCTTCCTCACGACGGACCGGCTGTTCTTCCTGCAGGATGTCCGCCATCCGCTCGAAGGCGCGACGGCGTTCTGGCTCGCCGAGATCGCGCGCCACGCTGCTGCCGGTCATAACCGCTTCGCCGTGACGACCGCATCGTCTGGTGCAAGGTTCGAGATCGACGGACCCGCGCTCAGCGCGACGGGTATCGCCGGGTTGCGCGCGCGCCCGTGGCTCGAAGCGATCGCCGCGCTCAGGCCGGCCGCACGCCCGGCTGATGCGTTCGAGCGCACCCCCCGCCGTGCCGCCGGATGAAGCTTGCCGGCATCGCCGCGACGATCGTCAGCACCGCCTTCGCTATCGCCGTCATCATTTACGTGTTCCGCGACGACGACAGCAACCCCGCCGTCGCGAATCGCGACGAGACAACCGTGGGCACCGACGCGCAGCAGCCAGCGCGCGTCATGACGCCAACGCCCGTGGCATCGCCGTCGGCCACGCCGTTTCCGGCGACGTGGCTCGATGGCGTTGAAGGCCTGGAACGCGATGCGCGTCCCGTGCTCATCTCGTGCTACGACGTGAACCGAGACGGTCGCCTCAATTTAGGTGATGACGTGTACACGACCATCGACATCCCGCTGGTTCCCGGCGAGCAATGCGTGGATCAAGCACTACACGCCGACTTCTACTCCGGCGTACCTTCAGACCGCGCCGCCGACAACTGCGACGCAGCGGCCGCGCCGGTGCTGATCGTCGCCATCGCCAGCGCCGGCAGCGATCTGCTGATGCCGCGCGAGGGCGAAAGCATGGGTATGGTGCGCATCATCAACGAACTGGAAGCGCGATTGCGAGACGTGGGCGCGTCGACGACGCTGATCATCTCGTCGCCGGCGATCTTCGGCGCCGAACAGCCGCAGACGAACATGGAACGCTGGCTCACCGCTCAGACGGGCGGGCGGCTCGCGGCGCAACCCTGCCTGCGCGCCGTGCTCATCGGCCACAGCCACGGCGGCGCCACGGTGACATCGGTGACTGCCGCGCTTGATGGGTTGTTCGGCGACCGCATGCTTGGCGTGCTGATCGATCGCACGGTGGCGCTGTACGACCGCCACGCTACCGAAATGCCGGCGCGGACGCTGCTGCTCAACTTCTATCAGCTCAACGAAGGCTGGCACGGCATTGCAATCGACGCGCCGAACGTGCAGAACTTTGACGAATCGCTCGAACGCGCGCCGATCGCCCCGAGCGACGGTGGCGGCGCCCCTGCCATCGTCAGCCACAAAACGCTCGATGACGCCCCGGCCGTGCAGGGGCGCATCGTGGAGGGCGTGCTGGCGTGGCTCAGGCAGCAATAGCGCATTTCGCCGTAGCCAGAACTGGAGGATTGAAGGTGGAGGATGGAGTCGCGCGCCGTCGGTCGTCGGCGGTTCGTAGGCGCCCCCAAAAACCTCTGTGCCTCTGTGCCTCTGTGGTGAGACCGGACGCCGCGACTACAGTGAGAGCGTTGCGAACAACCCGATGTGATCCGACGGAAACATGTTCGGGTCGTGAGGGTCCGGCTGATCGAACGCGAGGCCGGCGTCGTCGATCGTGAACTCCGGCGAGACGAAGATGTAGTCGAGCGTGCCGTGCGGCGAGTCGTCGTAGATGTTGACGGGCGTCGTCCACGTCTTCTCCGGCTCGCTGCCGTGTACCGTCTCGTACGCCGAGCGGAAGCGCGACTTCATCAGCCCGACGGCTGGTTCCGGCGGATCGGCGTACGCGTTGAAATCGCCGGCGATCACCGTCGGCAGACCGCGCGTGTCGCGGTCGAGCCACGTGAACAGCGTGTTGATCTGCTCCACGCGCTCCTGCTGCGCTTCAACCGGGTGATGCAGATGCACGTTGATGAAGATGAACGGCCTGTCACCGCACATGAAGAGCATGCGCTGCGCGACGCGCTCGAACGTCATCAGGTCGAGGATCTCGTGCTCGATGAACTCACGTGAAGCAAGCGTCGCGATGGAGTGGTAGCTGGCGCGCTGTCCCGGGTTGGTGGCGTGCTTGATGCGGTAGTGCGGCTGCAGCGCGAGCCGCTTGTTGATCTGGCGGCTCACCCACATGCCCTGGTCGAGTACGAGGTCGACTTCCTGCAGGCCGATCACGTCCGGCTTCAGCGCTTCGAGCTGATCGATCACCAGCGGCGCGCGGTGTCCCCATTGGCCCATGCGGTTGAAGAGATTGAGTGTGGCCACTTTGATCGATGCCATCTCGCCTCCTTGAGCGTTGCGGCGTGTTGGCGACACGGTGTTGAAGCGACGACCAGCATAGCAAGCAATGCCGCCACGGAGGGTCGAGACATCGTTGGAACAGAGGGGCTGCGGTTCGGCTGGGCACCGGCAAGCGGGCCCTTACCGTTGTTCAGGGGTAGACGTTAGATCGGGTTGCCGGAGAATCGGAGGGTGTGCGATGAACGGCACAGCGAACCGTGCCCCCACGGCGCGGTGGGTTGGAGGCGGACGGACGTGCGGGCGCGCCGGTCTGACACGGGCTGAAAGCCTGTGCCACACCATATTGGGTGCGGCGATCCTCCACCGCAGTTGGACCGGTCTGTTAGCGGGGTTGGTTGCCGCCGCCGGGGAAGCGGTAGGTGCCTGATGCGCCGCCGTCGGCGGTGTTCAGCGCGAGGCGGCCGGCGACGAACCCGCCGAGCGTGATGCCGACGAAAGCGCCGATGACGAGGCCGAGCCACCAGTCGAGGCCGATGGCGGGGATCGTCGAGACGATCAGGCCGACGATGGCGCCGATGACACCGCCGGCGATGACGCCGCCGACCGTCGGGAGGGCGAGGCGGTTCGTCGATACGGCGTCGGTCTCGCGGACGACGCTGGGGCTGCGGTCACCCATCGCTTCACGCATTTCCATGTCATCGTTGGCTTGCGCCGGATCTGGCGAGACCGGTTCATTTTTCGTCCGCAGGCGGTTCGTGTCCATGTTCGCCATCGCCGCACCTCCCGGTGATTGCTGTTGCTGTCGCACCCTATGATCGCGGGTCGCGTGTGGCGCGATGGTTGCACGGGGCGCAGCAGCGTTTCGTCGGCGCATCAAACGTGACGTTGGCGGCGCGATGCGTTACATTTGCGTTCGATGACCCCCACACCTGACGACGTCCGCGCACTCAAACTGGCGATTGAGCAGCATTGCATCGCCATTCAGCCGGAGCCGGTGCGGCTCAATTCCGGCGGCTGGAGCAACTACTACTGCGACCTGAAGGGCGTATCGCTGCACCCGCGCTATGCGCGGATCATCGGCGCGTTGATGGCGCCGGTGGTCGCGGCGGCGGGCGCGGAGGCGGTCGGCGGGCTGGCGACGGGCTGCATTCCGATCGCCGATGCGATCGCGGCAGCGGCGCTGGATACGGGGCTGGTGCTGCCGACGTTCTTCGGGCGGGCGGAGGCGAAGGATCACGGGCCGTCGTCGAAGGCGAAGATTTCGGCAGGCGTCAGCGAAGACGGCGAGCCGCTCGTGCGGCCGGGCCGGCGCGTGGCGATCGTCGAAGACACGGTGACGCAGGGCGGGGCGGCGATGCGGGCCGTCGAGGTGGCGCAAGCGGAAGGTTGCGACGTGGTACTCGTCATGTGCGTGATCGAGCGGCACGAGGGCGGCGGGGCGCGGTTCCGCGAGCGCGGTCTGCGATTCGAGCGGCTGTTCTTTACGGAGGAGGACGGGTCGCTGCACGAGGATGCGGCGTTGGGGTAGATTTCACGCGCGGCAGTTCGTGGCCGTCGCGCGTTCCATGCCCGGCATTCGTCATCCGGCCCGGCCATCACATCCGACTTCTGCTTCGCAACCCCGTCGTGTCGTGCTTCACCTATGCGGTGAGTGCTGCCATCGGTACGCTGCGGAACGCAGTTGAGGAGGCGGGCATTGCACGAAGACACCTTCACCCACAACAACATCACCGTGAACGGGATCAACCTGCATTACGTGCGCGAGGGCGCGGGCGAACCGCTGCTGCTGATCCACGGCTGGCCGGGCTTCTGGTACGAGTGGCACCTCAACATCCGGCCGCTCGCCGAGCGGTTTGACGTGATCGTGCCCGACATGCGCGGCTTTGCGTACTCCGACAAGCCGGATCTCGCGCCCGAAGTCGGGTACACGGACACAGCGTTCGCGGAAGACATCCGCGCCCTCATCGACGCGCTCGGGTTTGAGAAGGTGAACATCGTCTCGCACGATTTCGGCGCGGTGTGGGTGCAGCGCTTCGCCCGCATGTATCCGGATCGTTTGAACAAGCTGATGCTGTTCGACCCGCCGTACCCGGGCATCGGTACTCGCTGGTTTGAGCTGCCAGCCGTCTTCAACGTCTGGTATCAGTTCTTTCATCAGCAACCGTGGGCAGAAGACCTCGTCGGCTCGAGCCGCGAGGCGACGAAGATCTACGTGCGGCACTTCCTGTCGGCGTGGTCATGCGACAAGAATCTCTGGACCGAAGACGAGATCGAGAAGTACGTCGACGCGTACTCGCAGCCGGGCGCGCTGCGTGGCGGCTTCAACTGCTATCGCGCCGTCTACCGCGGCGCGAACGCGGCCGGCGGCGATCTGACGATCCACACGCCGACGCGCGTGCTCTGGGGTGACAGCGACTCGATCCTGCCGTTCGCCTGGTCCGACAAGATTCCCGAGTTCTTCCCGAGCGCCGAGGTGAAGAAGATCGAGGGCGCGGGCCACTTCATGATGCGCGAGAAGCCGGACATCGTGAACGCTGAGATCGTGGAGTTCATGGCGAGGTGACGCATGGGCACGTACGTGTGTGAGTGTCAGACTGCCGGCGTCACTCCGGGACGTTCGGCGGCCAAGAATCGCCGGCCTGTGCGAGTGACCGATACGACCATCCCCGCACCGTCGCGGCGCTGACACGCGACGAATCTCAGATCGACGGCGTCTTCCCAGATCGGCAGCCTCGGACACGACGTCCGCCAGGCGTCCATCACGTCGGCGTACGGACGCGACGACGCGCCGATCCACTCCAGCAGATCCAGCACGAGCGCCTTGTTGTCGATAGATGCGCTGGTCACGTCCCCTGCCGATTGTACACCGCGCGAACGATCTCCTCGAGTTCGGCGATGCCTTCTGGGGAGAGGTGGGGGCATGGAAGGTTCATACCATCAGCACCAACATGCAACAACCGTTGTGTCGTCTACGGCTTGTGTGGATGGCCGCGGTGCCGGACCTGCAAATGGATTCGAGCGGCCCGCTTTGGGCTGGTGGTGCATCCGCGCGATACCGGGGCGAACACGTGGGTTCGCCCCTACCGCTGTCACGGATGCTCATCTGCGAAGGGGCCCCCGCCTCACATGGAACTCTGTGGCGAACGGGACGCGCCCGTTAGCATGACGCCATGGACCTTGAACTTAGCGGAAAAGCGGCGCTGATCACCGGCGCGTCGCGCGGGATCGGGCGG
>CAZRHH010000056.1:0-20671 GCA_964599885.1 uncultured Dehalococcoidia bacterium
GCTCGTGCTGAACGCCGACGATCCGGCCGTCGCGCATCTCGGACGTTCGGCGCCGGGCCGCGTGCTGTACTACGGCATCGACGACGCAAGCGCGGGCGGCGAGGCGGAGCAGCACGCGTCGGACTTCCGGACGTGTCTGGAGTGCAGCGGCGAACTGGCGTACACGGCGACGTTCTACGGCCACGTCGGACACTGGCGCTGCCCGTCGTGCGGGAACGCGCGGCTGGCGCCCGATGTGCGCGTCGAGCGCGTGACGGCATCGGATGAAGCGACGCGCATCGACATGACACTGGCGGACGGCGCGCTGACGATCGATCTGCCGATGAGCGGGCTGTACAACGCGTACAACGCCGTCGCCGCCGCGGCGGGCGCGCACGCGCTCGGGCTGCCGCGCGATGCGATCGTCAGCGCGCTCGGTGCGTTCAGCGCGGCGTTCGGGCGGCAAGAGCGCTTCGAGATCGATGGGCGGGACGTGCGCGTGCTGCTCGGCAAGAATCCGACGGGGCTGAATCAGGTGCTGCGTACCGTGGCCGCGCGCGACGGCGCGAAGCATCTGCTGTTCTTTCTCAACGACGGTCTGGCGGACGGGCGGGACATCTCGTGGATCTGGGACGCCGACTATGAGCTGGTGCAGCCTGGTGCGGCATCCGTGCTCGCAGCGGGCACGCGCGCCGAAGATCTCGCGCTGCGGCTGAAGTACGCCGGCTTTGGCGACGACGTGCCGGTTGAGCGCGAGACGCGCGCTGCGCTTGACCGCGCGCTCGCCGTAACACCCGCTGGCGGCACGCTGTACGTGCTGCCGACGTACACGGCGATGCTCGAAGTGCGCGAGCTGTTGGCGAAGCGCGGCGGCGGGAAGCGCTTTTGGGAGGAGTCGTGATGGGAGGTCGGAAGTCGGAGGTTGGACATTGGACATTGGACATGGGTCGGCACGCCGCGCGTGCGTTGCCACGGACTGTCACGCTGGCCCGACCGGGACGGACCTAAAGGTGCGTCCCTACGGTTTCGTTTGCACGCTGATGGTCTCAAAACCGGGATGCGCCCAGAAGTGGTGCTGATGAGGCGATCGCGGAGGGCAAATGAGGTCTGACGTGACACTCCGCGTCGCGCATCTGTACCCACGGCTGATGAACATTTATGGCGACCGCGGCAACATCATGTGCCTGCGCCATCGCTGCGAGACCCGCGGCATCGGCTTCGAGCTGACGGAGTTGGGACTGCGGGATGCGCTCGACCCGGCGGCGTACGATCTGATCTTCGCCGGCGGCGCGCAGGACCGCGAACAACGCGTCGTCGTCGACGACCTGCTGGCGACGAAGGCGGGGGCGCTGCGTGAGGCGGTCGAGAACGACGTCGCCGTGCTCGCGGTGTGCGGTGCGTACCAGCTTTTCGGCAAGTTCTATCGCGAGGCGTCCGGCGCCGAATTGCCCGGCGCGGGCATCTTCGATCTGCACACCGAGCATCCGGGGGAAGGCGCGCGGCGGTGTATCGGGAATATCGTGGCGGAATGGGCCGCCGGCGCGGGCGACGACACGATCGTTGGGTTCGAGAATCATGGTGGGCGCACGCACCTCGGCGCGGGCGTGCGGCCGCTCGCGCGGGTCCGCAGCGGTTACGGCAACAACGGCGACGACCGCACCGAAGGCGCTATCTACCGCAACGCGATCGGGACGTACATACACGGGTCGCTGCTGCCGAAGAATCCGGCGCTGGCCGATCACGTCATCGCGTTGGCGCTAGGGCGGCGGCACCAGGCAATCGTTCTGCCGGCAATTGACGATCGTGCGGAGTTGCGGGCGCATGCGGCGGCGCTGCGGTTGCGGGCGTAGCTGAATGCAAGCTATGAGTGATGCAGACCAAATTAGGATTGGCCTCCGCGAGAGCTGTTCATTAGTAGTGAAATCCCTCATGCCTGATGTTCATACTTCAACCGATGCCAACGCGTATGTTGGACACGCCGCTCTAAAGGAGGATCCAATTGACGAATGAACTCAACGAACAAACGAGCCAACTTGAGTTGGCTTTGAACCACGTGAGAGCAGAACTCACTCATCAGCGCAGTTCTCTTAAGGAGTTTAAGGAGGTCACCGTATCCGATTTCAGGGCGCGGGGCATGATGGGCGAGCTGCTCGAAGGGTTCACCGAATCGATCCGGAAATGGGAGATCGCTGAACGAACTCTAGTCGAACTTTTAGGGCAGGAAAACGGATCCGCGGGAGGCTAGCATGTGGGTGCCCACGACGAAGCAAGATCGTAGGCAACTCGTCGAAGACATCCACAACCTCGATGTGGATGCAAGCGCTCGCGGTGACCTTTTTCGACATCCAGGCACCAACGAGCGCTACTTGGAAGTGACTGTTGGTTCTGAAGCAGGCGAATGGTTCCGTCTCGTCTATCCAGTGCAGTTACGATGCCCAAACAGTCCGGAGACTGGTTACGTCACGACGAACCGTTACCTCTCAACCGCGGAGTGGACTCGCAAGGGCCCTGGCGGGAGTTCGCGGTGTAGTGATTGCGACGAACTACATGCGCTCACACGAGAGAACACCAACTTGCTAACCTCGTAGCGCCTGGCTGACGCGGAGGCGCTCGGTTGGGGTTCACGAAAACGAAACAGGCGGGCGCACGGCCCGCCGCTGTTGTGACTGCATGGCAGCCAGGACTCTTCGACACCAAACGCCAGCCGTTCGCCGTCGGCGCTGGCGCGGGAGGCGCGGGTGCGCCTATCTGTCGGCGATGACGGCGTGGAGCAGCGCGCGGCGATAGTCGCGGTGCGGCGGGGGGGACGCCTGCCTCGCGACGCGCACCGGCGTCTCGTGATCGTCATCGAACAGCATGGTGTCAGCACGCGTCTCGGCGCCGGGGAGAATCGACTCGACGAGACGCGAGACGGCGGTGCGGTTTGCACAGGTGGCGACCATGATCGCGGCGCATTCGCCTTCGTCGGGAACGAATGCGACGGAGTGCAGGCCGTTGTGGCGCAAGACGCCCGATCGGTGTTCGATCGCGACGCGCACGTCGTCGATGGTAGCTTGCGGCGTTCCGAGCCAGTTGATGATGGAGATGTATGTCGGCATCGCGGTCCCTGTCCTTGCTGCGCTATGTCCGTCACAGAAGCTATCGGCGGGGGCCGTTAACATCTCCGTCCACAAGTGTTGTGCGGGTGTAAAATGCTCGTCGCAGCAGGCAAGACGCGGCTGCGAAGCGGGCATGGGATACGCGATGCGGCCCGCGCCGGATACCGACGGCGGAGTTCGTGCCGGTTCCCGGGTGCGACGCGTCGCAATTGCGGGATTCGTAACCGATTCGGTGCGGCACTGCCATCCGGACTTGTTAAGGTTTATCGTCGGCGTTGGGGGCAAGGTTCAGCCACACGCAGGCGTACGGTACCGTTAGATCTGCCCATCAGCATCTTGTGCTTCAATCTGCGCGATGCGTCCCCGGGCGACGAGGAGGCAGTGAGTCCATGACCACAGAGCCGGCAGAACATCAGGAGCAGCGAGCTCCGGCCAACGCCGCAGCGGCTACCGACCTGATTATCGACGCCCGAGATGTCGTCAAGACGTACCGGACCGAGGATATCGTCGTGCAGGCGCTTCGCGGCGTCTCGCTCAGCGTCAAGCGCGGCGAGATGGTGGCGATCATGGGGCCATCCGGCTGCGGCAAGACGACGCTGCTGAACTGCATGAGCGGCCTCGACACGATCGACGGCGGCATGATCCTGATCAACGGCGAAGACATCAACAGCCTCTCGGACAACAAGCGCACCGAATTCCGCGCGAAGCAGATGGGCTTCGTCTTTCAGTTCTACAACCTGCTGCCGGTGCTGAACTCGGTCGAGAACGTCGAACTGCCGCTGCTGGTCTCCGGCACGAAGTCGCGTGACGCGCGAAGCAAGGCGGAGTCGGCGCTCGATCTCGTTAACTTGCGCGACTGGGCGAAGCACAAGCCCGCGCAGCTTTCTGGCGGGCAGCGCCAGCGTGTGACGATCGCC
This sequence comes from uncultured Dehalococcoidia bacterium, assembly GCA_964599885.1. Taxonomy (GTDB): domain Bacteria; phylum Chloroflexota; class Dehalococcoidia; order DSTF01; family JACRBR01; genus CAZRHH01. The sequence goes on from CAZRHH010000056.1 coordinate 3,995, forward strand.
CGCGCGCTCGTCAACGATCCGGCAATCGTCTGGGGCGACGAGCCGACGGGCGACCTGGATACCGAGAACGCCGACGCGATCATGGAGCTGATCATCGGGCTGAATCAGAAGCATCAGCAGACGTTCGTCATCGTCACGCACGCACCTGACATCGCGGCGAGGTGCCACCGGATCATCCATATGCGGGACGGCAAGATCGTGCGCGAGGAGATCCCCGCCGGAGGGGCGGGCGCGCGCGCATGAACGAATTCTTCGGCCTGTCGATGACGTACATCATGATCGCGCTGTTAAGCGTGCTCGCGATCGCGCTCGGCAGCGTCGGCTGGGTGTTCCTGCGCAACCGAATCATCTTCATGGTCGGCGTGCGCAACATCCCGCGCCGCCGCGCGCAGACGACGCTGATCATCATCGGGCTGATGTTAAGCACGTTGATCATCTCGACCGCCCTGAGCATCGGCGATACGGTCGAGTACAGCGTCACGAGCACCGCGTACAACAACCTTCACAGCATCGACGAGATCGTCTCCACCCGCTCTGAGGACCTCCCGGACGAAGCGCCGCCGGGCGCTGAAGACCCCGAAGGCGAAGAGGATACGGACAGCGACGAAGGCGATCCCTTCGAGGGCATCGGGTCAATCATCTCGCCGCTCCCGATCCCGGAGCGGCAGGCGGACAGCTTCGTCAGCACGTTCCGCGAGATCGACGGCGTCGACGGCGCGATGAAAGTGATGCGCGCGCCCGTGCCAGTCAGCAACGAAGCGAAAGGCCAGACCGAACCGTTCGCGCTGATCGTCGGCGTGCCCGCCGATCAAATCGCCGGCTTCGAGAGCGACTTCGAGACGCTCGCCGGCGATCGCGTCACGCCCGACAACCTGTCGCGCGACGAGATCTTCGCGAGCGAGTCCGCATCCGATGAGCTTGCGATCGAACCCGGCGATCGCCTGACGTTCTTCGTCGGCGGCGAACCGCAACACTTCACGACGAAGGCGATCGTCAAGGATCGCGTGCTGACGGGCGTCGTTTCGGGGAATTTCTTCGGCTTCGTGCTCGGGCTCGACCGCGCGCAGGATCTCTTCAGCCGCGAGGAGGAGATCGACTTCATCGCGATCTCCAACGACGGCGGCGTGCGCGACAGCATCGATGCCTCTGACGATGTGGCGGACAGCGTCAACGCGGAGCTCCGTGACACGGCGTGGTCAGCGACGACGACCAAGCAGAGCTTCGTCGAGGAGGCGGCCCTCGTCGGTAGCAGCCTGACGACGATCTTCGTCGTTCTCGGCTTGTTCTCAATCGCCGCCGGCATGCTGCTGATCTTCCTGATCTTCGTGATGCTCGCGGCGGAACGGAAAGTGGAGATGGGCATGGTGCGCGCCGTCGGCACGAAACGCCGGCATCTCGTGCAGATGTTCATGTCCGAAGGCATGGTCTACAACGTCTCGTCGGCGGCGATCGGCTGCGCGCTGGGCGTTGGCGTGGCCGTCGTGCTCGTTGGGCTGCTGGCGCGGCTCGTCGCCGATTTCGGACTGCAGATCACGTTCCACATCAGCCTGCGCAGCCTGATCATCGCATACTCGATCGGCGTCGTGCTGACGTTCCTTACGGTCACGTTCTCGTCGTGGCGCGTCGGCAACCTCAACATCGTCAGCGCGATCCGGGACCTGCCCGATCCGCAACCGCACCGGGAGCGGCCGGCATTCCACGGCATCGGGGGCCTGCTGCGCTTTCTCGCCTGGGTGCTGTTCAAGCCAGAGAACTGGAGGCAGGTTCTGGTCGCTCTTGCGCTCATCGTGGGCGGCGCGTCCGCGGCTGGGCTCGGGTTCGGTGCGTTCATCGCGGCCGCGGCTGTGTATGACACGTCGTCGGTTGGCAGCGCGTTCGGCATTTTCCTCGGCATCATCGGCGGCTTCGTGATCTTCGGCGGCGGCGCGATGATCCTCGTGGGCCTCAGCTCGATCTTCCAGTTCGGTCCGTTGTTCCTGCTTGCGGCGCCGCCGTTGCTCATATTCGGATACGACGCAAACAGTGCATTCATGTTCGGCGCGGGCGTGTCGCTTGCCATCATCGGCGCCGCGCTGCTGATCCGCTTCCTCGGCGCGCCGGCCCGCCCCGTGTTCACGACGATGGGCATCGTGATGCTCGTGTTCTGGCTCCTGTTTGCCGGCGATAACGTGCCCGGTCTGAAGGCGCTCAACGGCGACTTCGAAATGTTCTTCCTGAGCGGCGTGACGATGGTGATCGCCGGCACGTTCGTGCTCGTCTACAACGCGGATCTGATGCTCGCCGTGCTGACGTTCGCCGGCGGCTCGTTTTCAACGCTGCTGCCCTCGATCCGCACGGCCGTCGCGTATCCGCTCGCCAACAAGTTTCGCACCGGCATGACGATCGCAATGATCTCGCTGGTCATGTTCTCGCTCGTCATGTTCTCAACGATCAACGCGAATTTCGATCAGATCTTCCTGAGCGATGATGCGCTCGGCGGCTACGACATCCTCGTCAGCGAGAACCCGTCGAATCCGATCGACGATCTCGGCGCTGCGCTCGATGAAGGGGGTTACCCGACCGGCGGCGTCGCCGGCATTGACCGGATGCTCGTCGCGAACGGCCAGGCATCCAAGGCGACGCAGCTCGACGAGGATCCTGAGACCCAGGATGTCTCGCTGTACGGCCTGACCCCGGATTTCATCGCGAACAACGACATCAAGTTCTCGCAGCGCGCGGAGGGACTCGAGACGGACGCGGATGTGTGGGCGGCGCTCGCCGAAAATCCGGACTACGCGGTTGTCGATGCGTTCAAGATCGAGGACGCCGGATTCGGAGAGGAGTTCACGCTCGAGGATCTGACGGCGCAGGACAAGGTGTTCGAGCCCATTCCCGTCGAGATCTCGAACTCGGCGACGGGTGACGCGACTACGGTCCAGATTATCGGCGTGTTCGCGCCGCCGCCGAGCGGGCTCTTCGGCGGGCTGTTTGTGCCGGAGGAGACGTTCAGCGACGTATTCACGGAGGCGGATTCGACGCTGCACTACGTCCGTCTGAACGAAGGCGCCAACGCCAACAATGAGGCGAAGGGCATCGAAGCGGCGCTGCTGTCTCAGGGCGTGCAGGCTGATTCGCTGCAACAGGTGCTGGACGATTACACCGCCACGAGCCGCGGCTTTACGTATCTGCTCCAGGGGTTCATGGGCATCGGCCTGTTCGTCGGCATCGCCGCGATCGGCGTCATCGCCTTCCGCACCGTCGTCGAGCGCCGCCAGCAGATCGGCATGCTGCGCGCGATCGGCTACACGCGGCGAGCGATCGCGCTCAGCTTCGTGATGGAGTCTTCGTTCACGGCGCTGTTGGGCATATTGAGCGGCGTCGTGCTGGCGTTGCTGCTTGCCAACCAGCTGCTGAAATCCGAGGACTTCGCGGCAAGCGGGATTACAGGTTTCTACGTGCCGTGGGTGCAGGTCATCGCCATCGCGCTGTTCTCATTCCTCGCCTCACTGGTGATGACGATCATCCCGTCGCGGCAGGCTTCGAGCATTCCGATCGCGGAGGCGCTGCGGTACGAGTGAGGTACGCCGCCGCCAAGATTCCGCCAATCGGGGACACGCAACGGCATGACGGATCGCACTGCGAGTTGAACCGTCCCGCCCGCATCACATAAGATTCTCCCACCTATGGCCACATTGATCGCCCAGACCCCGTCCAGCAGCGCGCGCTCGGGATCCGTCTCGTGACCGAGATCTTCGGCGTTTCCATGACGGCGGTGATGTTCGGGCTGCTCGCGCTGCTCGCCGTCGCGCTCGTCGCGGTGGCGCTCGTGGCGCTGCGCAACCGCATCCTCTTCGAGATCGGGCTGCGCAACATTCCGCGGCGCCGCGCGCAGTCGACGCTGATCATCGTCGGTCTGATGTTGTCCACGGTGATCGTCTCGGCCGCGCTCTCGACCGGCGACACCGTGAATTACAGCATCACCAACGAAACGTACGACAAGCTCGGTCACGTCGACGTGCTTGTCCAGGTTCGCGACAACCGTGACGAAAGCAGTCTCGATGAGGAGCAGATCGCACCATCGGGCCTCGTGCGGGGCCCGATCGTCGCGGACCTGTTCGCCCGGCTAAACGGCGTCGAGGAGGTGGACGGTGTGCTGCCCGTGTTGCGCTTCGCGTTGCCGGCGGAGAGTCGTGGTTCGGAAGTCTCCGTCCCGCAACTCGTCGTCGTCGGCGTGCAGGAGAGCGCGATCGCCGGGTTCGAGAACGACATCGTGGCGATCAGCGGCGCGCCGATCGACATGAACACGCTCGGCCGCAGCGACATCGTGCTGAACGAGTCTGCGGCCGCCGCGCTCCAGCTCGCCCCAGGATTCCGCGTCGACCTGTACGCCGGCCGCGTGCCCCGCACGTTCAACGTCGTGGCCGTGGCAAAGGACAAATTTCTCACCGGCTGGACGCAAGGGCAGCCCAACGGCGCCGTCGTCCGGCTGGAAGCCGCGCAGTTTCTCGCGAACGCCAATGGCGTCGGTTTCGTCGCGATCTCGAACCGCGGCGGCGTGCGTGATTCGGTCGGGCTGACGGACAGCGTCGCCGGTCCGCTCGAGACGGAGTACGCGGCGACACCGTACGAGATCAACCGCATCAAGCAAGACCGCGTCGAACGCGCCGAGGATGTCGGCGCCGACATGACGGCGATCTTCATCGTCCTCGGACTGTTTTCGATCGCCGCCGGCATGCTGCTCGTGTTCCTGATCATGGCGATGCTCGCGGCCGAGCGCCGGACCGAGATGGGCATGTCGCGCGCCATCGGCACGAAGCGGCTGCAGCTCATCGAGACGTTCATGGCCGAAGGCATGGCGTACAGCGTGACGGCCGCGGCGATCGGCGCGCTGCTCGGCGTGATCGTATCGCTCGCGATGACGCGCGTCATGGCACACATCTTCGACGCATTCGACGTCGGCATCGTGTTCCACGTCACGTGGCGAAGCATCGTCATCGCCTACTGCCTGGGCGTCGTGCTGACGTTCGCTACGGTCACGGTATCGGCATGGCGGGTCAGCCGTCTCAGCGTCGTCGCCGCGATCCGGGATACGAACGAGGCTCCGGCGCGCGCCACGAGCTGGTTCTCGGGCGCGCTCGGCGGCACGATGGTGATCGCCGGCGCTGCTCTCACGCTCTACGCGCTGACGCGCGACACGGCCTGGGCGTTTGGCGCCGGCTGCTCGCTCATCGCGATCGGCATCGCCTTCGTGGCGCGCGCCCTTGGGCGGCCGGAACGCCTCGTGTTCACGGCGACGAGCATCGTGGTGCTGGTATTGTGGGCGCTGATCGCCGGCGAAACGCTGCGCGACATCACGGGTCCGCTCGACTCCGGCATCGAGACGTTCTTCGTCGCCGGCGTGCTGATGGTGGCGGCGGCGACGTTCCTGATCGTCTACAACGCGGAGTTGCTGCTCGGCACGCTGCGCGGCGTCGGATTCGTCTTCGGCCGCGCTGTGCCCGCCGTGCGGACGTCGATCGCCTATCCGCTGGCGAATCGCTTCCGCACCGGCATGACGATCGCGATGCTGTCGCTCGTCGTGTTTGCGCTCGTGCTCATTTCCACGCTGAGCCTCAACTTCCGCAACCTGTTTCTGGGAGACGACTCCGACGGCGGCTGGGAGATCGAGGTGACGGAGAACCCGCGCAATCCGTTCACGGACGCCGCCGGCAACGAACTCGGCGTGCTCGGCGAGGCGCTCGACCGCGCACTCTACAACACGCGCCAGATCGAATCGATCGCCCGCGTGCAGGTCGGCAACCCGCGCACCACGCTGCTCGCCGAGATCGGCCCCGAGGGCGAGTTTCTCGAAGAGCACACGTTCCCGGTCGTCGCGGTCGACGACACATTCATCACCGAGAACGAAATCGGGCTGCAGGCGCACGCGAAGGGCTACGGCCCAACCGACCGCGAAGTGTGGCAGGCGCTGCTCGATGACCCGGCAAACGCGATCATCGACGGCACCGTCGTGCCAGGGATCAACTACGCGAACGTGACGGAGGGGCGGTTCACGCTCAGCGACTACACAAGCGGCGAGCGCGAGTTCGAAGCCTTCACCATGCGCGTGCGCGATACGGGCGGCGGCTCGCGGCCGATCCGGATCATCGGCATCATGAACCGGGCGCCGAGTGAGACGTACCGCGGCATGTACATCAGCGAACTATCCTTCGACTTCGGCATCACGCCGCTGTTCTCGCGCTATTACGTGCGCACCGTTCCCGGCGTCGATGCGTCGGAGCAGGCGCGCGCTATCGAGGCGGCGCTCGCCTCGGAGGGTGTCCGTGCGGCGTCAATCCAGGAGCGCGTCGAAGACGATCAGCAGTTGAGCGCGGCGTTCTTCTATCTCGTGCAGGGCTTCATGGCGCTCGGACTCGTCGTTGGGCTGGCGGCGCTCGGCGTCATCGCCTTCCGCACCGTCGTCGAACGGCGGCAGCAGATCGGGCTGATGCGCGCCATCGGCTTCAGCCGCGCGAACGTGCAACTCAGCTTCATTCTCGAATCAGCGTTCATCGCCGTGCTGGGGATCGCCAACGGCACCGTGCTGGCGCTCTTGCTGGCCAACCGCATCCTGCAGAGCGAGCAGTTCAGCGCGGCAGGCTTTACGACGTTCGAGGTGCCGTGGCTGCAGATCGGCGCGATGGCCGGCCTCGTGTTCCTGGCGTCCGTATTGACGACGATCATCCCGTCGCGGCAAGCGTCGAGCCTGCCGATTGCGGAAGCGCTCAGATACGAATAGGTTCGCGCGAATGTACGACTGGTGTGTGTGGTGTCTGGTGTTTGGTGGTTGCGAGTACCAGACACTAGACACTAGACACCAGTTCCCCGGATCCATACAGGAGCCTAGGATGAAAACTGACATCTACGAATCCGACCCGTTCACGCCGAAGAAGGGGCGGCTGCTCGGCAGCATCGCCTCCGAGTATCGCTTTCAGAAGGGCGACGAGATGTTCTTCGACGATATGCCCGAACGCACGAAGGTCCGCGTCATCGACGTCCGCATCCACATCAAGGGCAACGGCGATATCGTGCGGGAGATATTGGCGCTGGAGCTGTAGGGGAGCGGATTCAGGTGACGCCGTGAGCTTCGGAGACTGGTGTCTGGTGTTTGGTGTCTGGGGGCACGACACGAGAGTTCAGTCCCGATTCCCCTCAGGCCCGTACCAGACACCAGACACCAGAAACAAATCCTCGAAAGCAGACCAGCAGATTCATCCCGCGCCTCCTCTCGTTGCCCGCGAATAGTAGGCTCACGGCAAGCGTTCTCCAACCAGGATTTCCACATTCTTGGAGTCCGGGTCGTAGATGAGAGCGATATGGTCTTCACACGGACTCCTGAGCACGACGGACTCCTTGTCGCGGCGAGGGAGAACCGCCCTCCGCTCCTCCGTCCAAACGCACCCATCCGTCTCGACCGACTGATATTTTCCATCTTCGGTAGTGAAGATGTCGGCTGCCGCCGGTAGCTTCTTCTGCTGCGTAACTGGGCCGTCTCTGGTTGGAAGTGGCTCGATCTGATCGTGTGGTCGCGGCACAGGGCCGGGGTTAGTGGCGACAGGGATCGCTGTTGGATCTTCAGCAAGGGAGTCCGGCGGCCTCTCCGGATCAGCACCCTCTTGCGCGATGACGATGGAGGTGGCGACGACCGTCCCGACGATCAACGCCGCACTCACGGCCGCGAGACCCCTTAGTGCAAGTTTGGGTCGAATGTTCATGGCCTTCCTTTTGCCGGACAGTCGGCAGAGCCCCTAACGTACGCCTCCGTCAGATTCTTGTCAAAACCCGACTTCCGACCTCCACCGCCCCAACCCCGCCCCCTCTCGTTGCACCTCCCCCGGGCCGATGTTACATTGCGCCAAAATGCGCAAATGGGCGCACCTGCCCCGCTTCCAGATTCGCGCAGGAGCCACATGCCCATCGAGATTCCCGACGTAGTGATCGACCGGCTCCCTATGTATGCGCGCGCGCTCTCGTCGCTCGATCGTAACGGGCGCGAAGTCGTCAGCTCGCAGGAGCTGGGCTCGCAGCTGGGCATCACGCCGGCGCAGATTCGCAAGGACCTCAGTTACTTCGGCCGCTTCGGCAAGCAGGGGCGCGGCTACAACGTCAAGCGCCTGCTCGAAGAGCTGCACCAGATCCTCGGCCTCGACCGCGACTGGACGATGGTGCTCGTCGGCGTCGGCCAGCTTGGGCGCGCGATCCTGCAGTACGCGGGCTTTGGGCCGCAAGGCTTCCGCATCATCGCCGCCTTCGATGCCGACCCTCACATGGTCGGACAGACGATCGAGCAGCTCGACGTGCGGCCCGTGTCGGATCTCGAAGACGTGCTGGCCAACACGCACGTCGACGTCGGCATCGTCGCCACACCCGCCGCGTCGGCGCAAAGCGTGATCGATGCGCTGGTAGACTGTGGCGTGAAGGCGATCCTCAATTACGCGCCGATCGCCGCACAGGTGCCGCGCGACGTACACATCAAGGACATCGACCCGGTGCTGTCGCTGCAATCGATGACGTTTTACTTGAAGAACGAAGTGCCGGCGAACGCCAAGCGCTCCGTCGCCGGCCAGTGAGCACGATGGACGACGAACGCACCGACGACGGCACGTCCGACGCGCAGAGCAGCGGCGAGCCGCCACCGCAGCGGCCCGAGCAGCAGCCGGCGGTCGACGCCGTCAGCGACGAAGATCGCGCGCAGGCCTCGCCGAAGAACGTCGAGAAGATGTGGAAGTTCGTCGAGAAGTTCGCCGACAAGAGCGGGACGTATCTTCATCCCCAGCGCGAGATCACGGAGTTCCTCGTCATCGGCCTGGCCAAGCACATCGACGAGGTCGGCCGGCCGCTGTGTCCGTGCAACTTCTACGAGGACAAGGCGGAAGAAGCGAAGAGCAGTACGTGGATCTGCGCCTGCGAGGAGATGCAGAAGTACAAGTACTGCCATTGACTGCTCTTCTGTAATTCGGAAGGTCTTCCGATCACCGAGCACTTGCCAGAGGGGCACGAAGGACGCGAAATCTACGGCGTCATCAAGGACGAGCAGCCCGACAAGGGCCGCGCGCTCGGCCGCCTCGAAGAAAAGCAGGGCCGCAAGATCGAGAAGTCGGGCGGCCACAAATCGTCGCTCCCCAGCGGCGAGGGGAACGTGCGGCCGGCGGCGTCCGGGGACGCGGAACCTGAGAACCCAGAAACCTAGAACCTGGCGCGCGATCGTCGCCGGCGCGTCGGCTTGCGATGCCGGGGCGGACATGTGGGTCCGCCCCTACTGCGTTGAAGGACGTTCGGATCCATCAACGGCGCCGTCGCGCCACACAATCGAAAACCCATCGCACGGAACCTGATCCTCATCGACTGGAACCGGCAGCAATAGATCGGCATTGGCGACGATGCGCACTGCTTGATCAGGCATCGCATCGAGCGCCTGGACGACGATGCCGCGACCGTCGTAGTAGGCGATCGCGCGCCCGTCGGGCGACCACGCCGCGCCGCATCCGCCGCCGATGATGCGCTGCTCACCGGTGATGTCGATCACGCTGATCGGGCCGAACGGCTCGGGACTCCCGAGCGCGGACGTGACGAGTGCGCCTTCGTCTGCGGGGTTCTGATGACTCGCTACGCCATGCCGGAGCGCCGTGAACGGGAGTGCGGCGCCTGTTTCCTGGCCGAGCAGGTTGTAAGCGACGCCTGTGAGGCCATCGGATCCGCCCACAACGACAATCGACGCGACGCGCGGCTCGGGTGAGCGGCTTGCCGACCAAGTGGCTTCAGGAAAAGAGGGTAGCTCTGACGGTTCCAGGATCACGCGCTGATCCGATCCGTCCGGGCGGATCACAAGAACATCGGCGCTGCCACTACCGCAACAGCGCTGGCGCGTCACGAGCAGCCACTCGCCATCCGGCGACCAATGCACGGCGCGCGGCTCCAGCGACCAGTCCGATGCGGCGGGCGGCATCGCGAGATCAACGTACAGATCGACCGTCACATACGGATTCCGCGGATCGTCGGCGTCCGCAACCAGCAGCCTGCGCCTCCCCTCGAGATACGCGATGCGCGTTCCATCGGGTGAGAACGTCGGCGATGTGAGCAAGTTATCGGCGTCGTGCGGTCTGGCCGATTGCCCGAGTTCGGTTCCGTCGGGACGTACTTGCCAGAACGTGCCATCGATCGCGAACGTGAGTTGGTCTACGGGTTCAGGTGGCGGTGTGGGTGCTGGTGGCTCGGCGTCGCTATTGGAGCAGGCCATTAGTGCCGCTGCGCAGACAGCGGCGAAGAGGCGAGTGAGCATGGCACCTCCCGCATTGCCCTGCGAATGACAGTCTAACAGGGTGTTGAAAAGTCGTCGGCACCACGATGTGGTTGCACGAGAAGTTCTGTCATGAACCGACGAACGCGGGCTGAAAGCCCGCTCCACAGATCAGTCGAGTGTTTTTTCAATGCCCTGCTAACGCGGTTGCGGGAGCTGGCCGATCGATCTGGTTTCGCCGGGAGCTGCGCTGATTGCGATGAAGCGCCCCGGATCGACGCGGTGGGCTTGCGATACCGGGGCGGACACGTGGGTCCGCCCCTACTGCGTTGATATACGCAACGCGCCTCAGGCTGCATCTCCGACGCGAGTTCACCCACCCCGAACCGCCGCATCCTCCTCCAGCCAGCGGCGGAACTCTGTTTCGGGGTCTTCGACGCCCAACTCATCCGCCGCACGCCGCCGGCTGTGGATGCCGGAGGCGACGAGCGCGCGTTCGTCTTCGACGAGACGGCTGCGGTCGAGCGGGAGCACGCTGCCCCAGACGATGCGCGAGCGGTACGGCGCGTAGCTGAGGTTCGGTCCGGAGGGCGGCTCGGCGTACTGTTCGAGGATGCGGAGGATCATCTCGTTGCGGCGGCGAAACGCGGCGCCGCGGATCAGCCGCTTGCGATGCACCTTCTTCAACAGCGGATCGAGCTCGACGTTGAGCGCGACGCCCGACAGCCCCGTGCGGTTCTCGCCGAACGCGGTCCGCGGCGACTCGCCGAGATCGTGCAGCGCGCGATAGATCAGATCGACGTAGTCAGCGTGCAGCTTGACGCCGCCGCCCTGTAGCAGATCGAGCAGGTACGCCCGCGCGCGCTCCGGCAACTCCCACACCGCGCCCGGCATGACGGCGATGTCTTGCGAGTCCGTGACGTTCTCCAGCACGGCGATCGGGTTGCCGCTGAGTTCGAGGATCATCGAAAGCTGGGTCAGCGCGCGGTTGAGTTCGCGCACCGGCTCCTTGATCGCCGGCAGATCGCTGACGCCCCAGAATTGCTTCGGCTCGCGCAGATTCGGGTAGATGACGAACGGGATGAAGCCGTACGGATTCTCGCGTTCATCGACGCGCGCGCCGGCCGCCCACAGCTCCAAGCGCTCCGCCGTCCACACTTCGACGATCTCGACGGACGGGGCGTTGCTGCCGGTTCCCCCGCTTCCAACAGTGACGCGCGTGCGGGCGGCGCGCGGCTGGGTGACGCCGTAGAGCGCGCGCGCCGACTCCGCATCGATGCTGTAGCGGCTGGCCACGCGCCACACGCGCGACACGTCGTCGCCGGCCCACCAGGCGAACAGCCCCTGCACATCCGGCGCCGTCACCCGCACGCGACGCTCGGCCGCGTCCCACGTCACCTTGTACGCGCCGTCGCCGAGAATCGACGCGTCGATCTCCGTATCGAAGTCGAGCTGGTCGAGGGCGTTCGCGTCGTAGACGGCGGCGAGGGCGCGTTCGGTGGCGCGGGCGCGTTCGACCGCTTCGGGCGTGTCGTCCGCCGGGTCGACGGCGAAGTTCAGGCTCGACATCAGATACGACGCCGTCTTGTCGACGATCGCCTTCGCGTAGTTGAAGACGAGCCGCCGGTTCTTCGTCCGTGGCGCCGCCGGCCACTGGTCGCCGCCATAGAACGCGAGATGTTCGGCGTAGCGGCGTAGGCGGGCGGCGTCGAGCTGCTGGAGTTGCTGGGGGACTGTTGTGGTCATTGGGGCCTCCTGTTCGAATTGGCGCGATGGTGATTGGGGATTAGTGATTGGGCGGGCTCAGGGAGTTCGTTTCGTAATTTTCATGTTGCGCGGAGTTCGTTTCGTAATTTTCATGTTCGCGCTGTCGTCGCGGAGCCGCCGGTCGAGCGTAGGCGGGGCGTCGGGCGCGGGGGCACCGCGGCGGCGATACTGGCGGCATGATTCGATGGATTGCCGCTGTCGTCGGTGCGTTGGTGCTGGTTGTGGCGGCGGGCGCCACTTTTGCGCAGGAGCCCCTTGTGCCACGGCCGTACGACCTGCGCGTGGTTGCCACGCAAGCCACCGGATACGCATTGCGCTGGGATGACCCGCATCCGGCGCGGGAATATCGCGTCGAGCTGGTCGTGCGTGCGGCCAGTGGCGCTGTCTCGCACCCGTTCGAGCTGGCCAGCGGCATCCCCGGTCATGAGCGGTATCTGGACATCCAGCGGAGCATTCCCGGGCTGGCGCCGTTGGAGTGCTACGACCTGGAGTTCCGCGTGATCCCGATGGACGGCAGCGCGAGCGGAACAGTCACATCGCTCGCGCTGCCGGCCTGCACGAACGCTGGTTCCAGCATCAGCAGCTTCCCCACCGTTGCGCAGGAGCCGCCGGAGCCGCTCGGCGTGTTCGTCGTGCGTTCCAGCGCCACGCAGGGGTACGAGGTTCGGTGGGAGGACGAGCAGGTGGAGCGCCCTGAGCGGTATCGCGTCGACATGCGGTTGCAGCACGTCAATGGCTTCGATGCCGGATACGTCGAACTCGGCGACCTGGCCGGCGACGAGACGTGGCTCGATATCCAGCCGCGCCTGCCCGGTGCCGAGCCGTCGATGTGCTACAACGCGACGTTCCGTGTGACGCGCATCAACGAGGGGCGCGACGACGGCTTCGGCGAGCGAACGCACCAAGTGTGCATCGGGAACGACGGCAACATCAGTGGCTTCCCCACGGTGACTCAGACCGGCTTCGGCCCGCCACCCGCGCCACCCGCCGACGTGCGCGTCGTCCGCCACGGCGACGGCTGGCAGATCGAATGGCGCGACATCTCGGACGACGAGGATTTGTTCGATCCGGGCGTGCTGCTTTCGGACGCGAACGGCAACTCTGGCGGCGGCATCGAGCTGCCGCCGCAGCGGGCGAACAGCACGATGATCGAACTCCCGAGCCGCGTCACGACGTTCCCGCAGCCGGCACCCGGGTGCTACCGGGCGTGGATACTCGTGTTCGCCGTCGCCGCCGATGGCGCCACGTCGCTGCCCGGCAACACGTACGCGCAGGCGTGCATCGACGACCGGATGCTCGTCACGTTTGGCGCGCTGCCGGAAACGGGCGATGGTGGCGCGCGCGGGAGGGGCGCGCCGTTCGGCGCGGCGGTCGTCGGGTTGGCGATCGTTGGTGTGGTGTTTGTTTGCGGCGGGTGGGGTGTGCGGCGGGTGGTAATGCATGGTGATGAGTCCGTTCGTTGACATTGGTGGCGTTGGCGCGTGTTACCGGGGCGCACACGCGGGTGCGCCCCTACCGCCGTTGCGCACGGCGGTCGAGCGGAGCTGAAGCTCCGCCGCTACGAAGGTTCTCGTTGGCCATCGGCAGAACTGGCTTCACGTTCTCGCTGCCCTTCTCCCGTTTCGCGCTTCCCGCTCGCGCGCGGCGCGCAGTGCCCGGAACACCTGACGGCGCGATATCCCGAACTGCTCGGCGAGCTGTGTGATGGACGCGCCGTCGCTGCGGTGAGTGCGGGCGACCTCGCGGGCACGGGCGCCGGCTTTGATGACGCGGGCGCCGCCTGGTTCGTCGTACTTGCAGCGGACGAGGGGGCAGCGCAGGCAGCTCGGCGCAAGCTCGCAGCCGCTGTCGGCGTACGCCGTGTGTTCGGGCAACGCGTCGACGCGCACGCGTTCGAGCAGCGGCAGCGGCTCGCCGATGTGTACGACGCGGCGCGGCGTGCGCGCACGTTCGAGCGGTGGTTCGACGATGCGCAGGCGCGGCGCGGGCGCGCGCTCGCGTTCGGGTCGATCGGCGTGCTCCTCGTGCTTGCGTTCGGCGACCATGGCAGGGACCTCCCGTTAGCAGGGTGCTGAAACATCGTCACCCCCCGAATCTCGGTGCGTCGGAGTCTTGTGCTCAACCTATGAACGCGGGCTGAAAGCCCGCTCCACAGATCAATGGGAGGTGTTTTCAGCACCCGTTACACACGCACGCGCCCCGAGGCGACGCGCCGCTGCGAACCGCGCGACGCATGGATGAGCAGCGCCGCGCTCGTGATGTAGTCGTCGTGGCCTTCGGCGGGATCGACGTAGAAGTTCATCGTCCGGTTGGCGCGATAGGCGACGCGCGCCGCCTCCGCTTCACGCCAGAACTGGCGATGCTCGGCCGAACCATCGCCGCGGTACGTCTTCAGCCGGCCGCCGTTGATCGCCGCTAGCAGATCGAACCCCAGTTCCGACTTGCTCGCCGAAGTGAACTTCAGCGCGATCACGCTGGCGTGGGCGAGCGCCGTGGTCAGCAGCCGTGCGATCGTCTCGCCGAGACCGGTCGCGTCGACGGCCACCCGCTGGACGCGCCAGACGTTCTTCAGCAGGTCGACGAGGCGGGCCAGCAGCACGTCGTGCCGTTCGCCCGTCCACGCGAGATGCTCGACGATCTCGACGCGGGGCTCGCTGATCAGCGCGGCTGACTCGGCGTAGACGACGCGGCCGATCGTCAGCACGGTCGCATCGCGATGCGGCGATGCCTGATGCGCCTGCTCGTCACTTGCATCCGAAGGGTCGCCGCCCGCCAGATCGAGTCCCGCGACGTACGATTCGCCCGCAACGGGAGCGGCTATTCGCTCGTGCGTGCCGGCAAGCTGCGCGCGCTGCGACGGCGAGAGGAAGCGGCCGCCGCCCGCGATCGGCTTCAGGCAGTACTGCGTGAGAAACATCGGGTGCGTCTCGCCCAGGCGCACGCGCTCCGACTCGACGTACGCGGCGTACGAGGGGTTGTAGCGCGCCACCATCTGCCAGTCGGCCTCGAAGTGGCGACGCACGCCGTCGCGGCGTTCGGCTTCGAGGTTCGCCTGCTTCGCGCGTTCGAGCAGCGTCGTATCGTCCCAGGCGGTGCCGTAGAGGACGGTCGTCGCGTTGGTGGTGGCGGCCATCGGACGGAAGTCGCGGTCGAACTTGTCCGGTTCGACGTCCTGCGCCTCATCGACTTCGAGGAGCAGGCTCGCCGTGTGCCCGACGACGCTGGCGCCGGGCGCCGCCGAGAGAAACAGCACGCGCGCCTGCCCGAACGTGATCGAGGTCAGTTCGCGCTGAGCAGCGTGCAGCAGCGCCCCCTGTCTGATCCGCTGCCACAGCCGCCGCGAGCTGAGCAGCAACTGCGGCGCGAACGTGGGCGCGCACTTGATGATGTCGCCGCCGCTCTCCGCGTTCAGGCCAAGCAGCAGCAGTTCGATCTGCGCCGACAGTTCGTTCTTGCCGCCCTGCCGCGCCATCTCGATCGTGATCGTGCGGCCGCGCTTGTGATACGCGGAATCGAGCACGGCGTAGCCCGCTTCGCGCTGATATGGATAGAGCGTCGGGACGCGGCTGCGTGCCTGTGAACTCATCGGTCCGTACGTCCCCTTCCCTTGCCGCCTCTCGTTCCTGCCGTCCGTGCCGCTTCCCGCCTCCGCGCGCCTACTCGACCAGACGCAGCACCACCTGCGTGACGACGGCGCCGGCGACGACGAACAGCAGGTTGTTGACGCGCGTCCGCACTTCGCCGACGTCACGCTCGAGTGCGCGCAGGCGTTCGGCGACGACGCCGCGAAACGCCGGCGCCGACATCGTTTCGAGCTGCGGCGCCGAGTCCGTGCGGTCGAGCCGGCGCCGGAAGAGCGAGATCACGCGCTTCAGTTCGTCGCCGCCGCCGGACGGGGGCGTTGTAGCGGTGCGTTGATCAGACATCGTCCGCCTCCTTCGACATCAGTTGCTTCACGAGACTCTTCATGGTCGTGTTGACCGCGTTCGCGAAGTCTTCCTTGCTCTGCCCGCTGATCCGGTAGCGCGTCGCGACGGCGCGCACGATCAGTTGCACGCTCTTGAGCATCAGGCTCACGTCCTCGGGATGATTGCTGCCATGCTCGCTGAGCTGCGCGCGCAGCAGGCCGATCTCCTGGTCAATGCCCTCGACCGCCATTGCCCTGCCGAGTTCGGCGTTCGCGATGATCTTCGCGTAGAAGAACTCGAAAGCAGGCCTGGCGTCATCGGCCGCTTGTGACTCGGTGGCAGTACTCATCGCGTCACGTCGCAATCGGGCTCGTCCGCAAGCAGCGCCAGCAGATCATCGACCGTGCCCGGAGGCGCCGCGCGGGCGACCGCCGCCGTCGCGAGGAGCAGCAGCAGCGCTGCGCGTTCCCATTCGCCGCGCTGTATGGCTATCGCGAGAGGGTTGTTCGCGTTTCGCGCTTCGTCCGCTGCGATCGGTCCGCTGCTCTGGCGACGTTTCATCGCGCGCTCCTCCGCAGGATCAACAGCGAGAGCAGCAGCGTGCCGGCGAGGAGCGGCAGCCGCATCGACAGCCAGACGCCGGGCTCGAACAGCGCGCGCGTGTCGAAGCCGAAGCGATGGGCGCTGTACAGCGTCTGCGCGGCGACGGCCTGCAGCGCGATGCCGCCGTTGAGCAGCGCCATCACGCCG
>CAZRHH010000057.1:0-20640 GCA_964599885.1 uncultured Dehalococcoidia bacterium
ATCACTCCGGTGCCGAACGAAGTCAACGGGTGTGTCGTTTGGTTAACAATCACATGTCTCGTACTTGACGACGGAGCGAGCGCGTAGACCATCTTCATCGTGACACGATCGCCTCCCTGGCGGCCTCGACTGGCACGCTCCCGCCAACCGAGGCCGCCAACTCTCCTCGATCACCGCCCGCACGATCGCGAACAGCCCGACCTCGATGCAGCCGACGCAGGTGCCGTCGTCGCGCCGGCGGACATGCATCTGCGCGCCGCGTGCGTCCTTGCTGATCACGAACGGCTGAGGCACTCCGCCACCTTTCCGGTGAACGATTCCCAGCGCGCCAACACGACGCTGCCATAGTGCGGGTCGAGTTCGGTGCCGTAGCAGACGCGCCCAGTGCGCTCGGCCGCGATCAGCGTCGAGCCGGAACCGAGGAACAAGTCGAGCACAACGTCGCCGGCGGAGGACGAGTTCTCGATTGCCTTCTCGACGAGCGCGAGCGGCTTCATCGTCGGATGCGCCTCGTTGTCGGACGGACGGTCCACGTCCCACACGTCGCCCTGGTTGCGGGCGCCGTGCCACTGGTGCTTCGCGCCCTCGCGCCAGCCGAACCAGATCGGCTCGTACTGCCGCTGGTAGTCCGCCCGGCCGAGCGTGAAGCGATCCTTTCGCCAGATGATCGTGTCGCTCCAATGCCCGCCTTCCTCTTCGAACACGCGCGATACGAGCGGCAGTTCCTTGCTCGACATGCAGCAGTAGATCGCGCCGTCGACGTGCTGCAGCAGATTGCTCACCCAACCGCGGCAGAACGTCTCGAACTGCTCGCGCGGCATCGCGTCGTTCTGGATGCGCCGCTTGCGCTGTCCCTGCTGCTGTCCTCCGTGATCGCCGTAGGCGACGTTGTAGGGCGGGTCGGTGAAGCACATCGCTGCCCGCTTGCTATCGAGTAGCCGCGCCACCGCCGCCCTGTCGCCGGCATCGCCTATCAGCAACCGGTGGGCGCCCATCGCCCACAGGTCGCCCGGTTGGGCGCGTGTGGCGGCACGTGCCGATTCCAGCGCGGCGTCCACGTCGAACGCTTCGACCTTCTCCCGTTTCTCGCGCACGTCGAGTGACTTCAACAGCTGGTCCAGTTCGTCCTCATCGAAGCCCGAGAGCGTCACGTCGAGATCGGCAACGGTCGACAGGTCCGCGACCAGGCGCGCGAGCAGTTCCTGATCCCACGAGCCACTGATCTTGTTGAGGGCGAGGTTGAGGACACGCGCCTGCTCGATCGTCACGTCGAGGAACGTCACCGGCACCGTTTTCATGCCGAGGCGCCGCGCTGCCAGCAACCGCTGGTGGCCGCCGATGACGATCCTGTCCTCGCGCCGCGCGAGTACCGGCTGGACGAACCCGTACTCGCGCAGGCTGCGGGTGAGCGATTCCAGTTCCGCGTCCGAGATGCGCCGCGGGTTGGCGGGATCAGGCTTCAGCTCGTCGATCGCGACGTGTTCGATCTGCAGCGGGGCGACGGTCGTTGCCTTGGTCATCAGCGTCTCTCCATCACGATTCGGTCATGGTGTGCGGTCGCTTGGCAACCGCTAGGCAACCGGCGCGCCGCCAAGTGGGTTGGGGGCGGCGCGCTTGGCAGCCGCTACCCTTTAGGGGACCTGTTGCCAACCGCCAAGCGAGCTTTGAAACGTCGCTTGGCAACTGGTAGGCAACCTTCACGTTGCCAACCGACATCACTCTTCCTCCTTGGGTAGCCGGTACGACTTGGCCCGCGTCGAACGATCCTCGTCGGCGATGAACTCGATCAATTGTCCCGCCTTGACAGGTCACGGACGCGGTCTTTCACCGTGCGTTCGCCGGCGCTCGTTGCCAGCCGTACGCGCTCGACAAGCACCGATCCGCGCATGCCCGCTGCCCCGGCGTGAAACACCGGCGTCAGCACATCGTCGTCGCTGACCTTGCTTGCGGCGGTTCGCTCGCTCGCGTCGAAGTCGAGCGTCTCGCGATCGAACGTGAGCGTCAGTTCGGCGAGCCCTTCCTCGGCGTCCCGCACCTTCGTCCATTCCGCGATGAGCGTGTCGGGGGTCTTGTCCTTCTCGACGCTGAGACAGAAGCTCAGCCAACCAGCGAGGGCAGTTGAGCCGCGGATGCGGTCCGTACCGCTGTCGCGCTTGGTCAGCGGCGGCTTCTTGCGATCGTGATGCGCGGCGATCAGCGCGCAGTTGTGGCGTGCGATGATCACATCGAGCGTTGAACTTAAGAGCGCCGTCTCCCGTGAGTCGTTCTCGTCCCATGTGTGGGCGTTGCGCAGCGGGTCAAGGATCACCACCGCCGCGCGGGTCCTCAAGATCATGCGCTCCAGTTCGGCAATGTCATCAGGAGTCGCGAGGTTCAGTTGCATGAAGACCAGGAAGTACCGGCCGCGCGCTTCTGGTGCTGCGTCCGTCCAGACCTTCCTCAGCCGGCGCCGCAGGCCACGGCGCGACCCTTCCAACGCCACGTGCAACACGGTGCGCGGCTCCGGCACGGCAAAGCGTCCCAGGAAGGGCGTGCCTTCGCATAGTGATCGACCGAGCCGCAACAGGAGGTTCGTCTTGCCAATGCCCGTGCTACCGGCGATGAATCCCTTCCCGTCGATCGGAAGGATCGCTCCGTCCTTGCCATCTCCCAGCACGACATCGAGCGGCGGGTCCTCGCCGTCGAGCCAGTCGTCGAGGCTCTGAATCGGCGTACTGCGTTGCAACGGCACGGCTTCGGTGTTCGCGGTATTGCGACGTGGCACTGCGTGCGCGATGAAGTAACGCACGATGTCATCGACTTCGGTTCGCGACAACGGCGGTGTACAGATAGCGGCGTTGACGGCGTGCACGGCCGCGGCGAACGCCTCGGGCGCGACGCCCTCGACCCAGAACAATCCTGCGTAACTGGTGAGCGTTTGATGCCGGTCCCCGACGCCGACGTTGGCGGCTCCGTCGCGGTACGCCGGCTCCTCGCGCTCAACGGCCAGCGCGTAGCCGCACGCGAACAACCGAGCACGGAGCCACTCGATCGGGTCTGTCACAGCCAGTGGTCCGACGTGGTCGGGACTCAGCCGCTTGTATGACCGCGGACCGACCCGGCTCGGCGGGACAACCACATATCCACCCATGGCCTTGAGGTCACCGAGGCCGCGGCCGTCAGCGAGCTTGAGCTTCGACGTTCGATGTCCGGGCGCGGTGAGCGCGATGTGCAGACCGCCACGCTGCGTGCGGACGACCTCCGTCAGGAGTGGCAGCTGGGGTTCGGCAAGCAGGGCTTCCGCGGCCTCGACCAGGTCGATGTCGATGCGCGGAAGGTCGTCGGTGCGTTCGCCGATGTTCGCGTCGGGCCAGCGCCGCCACCATTGCTGAATCGTGTTGGGATCGCGCGACGCATCATTGAGGCCGTGTTTCGTGCGCGGATGCTTTCCCGGAGACGGGCAGTTGGACTTCTTCGGGCATGCGCACGTCCCAGTCGCGTCCGTCCACCACAAGGGAAGAACGCACGCGCCCGCGAGCGCGCGCTTCAAGGCAGCTTCCAACAGCTCATTCAAACTCGACGCCCGTCCCCTCGGTATCGGACTCGAGTCGGCTCACGAAGTCGGCGAGATCAGACACGAGGATGCGGCGGGCGCCGCCAATTTTCACCGATCGTAATTGGCCTGTCCGGAGGAGTTCATACGTGATCGAGCGGCCGAGCCGGAGCCGGCGAGCCGCCTCACCGACATCGATGAGGAGCGTTTCACACATCGGTGCTGCCGTCCCCACGCTCAATAACAAAAAGGGCGTCGAATTCGACGCCCAGGAATTGCTGTAGACGGACCCGGAGTTCAGGCGAGGGACACCTCAATCCCCGATGCAGTTGCGACATGTATCCGGACGACACCTTCACCGCCCTGGCGAGTCCATTTAGGGAGATGTTTCCTCGCGCCATCACAGTGGATAGTCGATCCCGTCGGACGTAGACTCGAACGCGGTGATGCATCTTTCGTGCCCAGCGTCATCCTGTCGAACGCGTCTCACGGTGAGTATGTACGCCGGCCGAGATGGATCGCAACCACTTTCACCACTTTAAGCGATCGTGGTGCTTGCAAAACACAATCAGTAGGCGTACCATGCCCGCATGAGCGAAATCGGGATCTACCTCAAGGAACTCCGCACGAGCAAGCGCTTCTCCTTGCGCGAAGCCGCCGAGCAGGCCGGACTAAGCAACGCATACCTGTCTCAGATCGAGACCGGCCAGCGAGGTATCCCCGCTGCCAAGCACCTTCGGCGATTGGCAATCCTCTACGAGGTACCGGTCCGGGATCTGTTCGAACGTGCGGGCTATCTGGACGAGCCAGAACTGCATGAGAGTGAGGAAGCGCAAATCAACCGGGCATTTGAGTTCGTCATGGCGGACGCCCGGTTTCAAGCGGGCACTAGGGTGAAGGAGGGGCTGAGCATGGAGGCGAAGCGTTACATCATCGGCGTCTACGAGAGCGTCACGGGCGCGAGACTGTTGGGCCTGAAATGACAGATCTCGTCCGTCGACTATGCGATCACCTACTCGATACCTACGGCGATATGAGGCTCGTGAGCCCGGAAGTGTTTGCGAATGCGCTCCGGTTCGTGGGAGAGATTCCCGATGACGCGCCGTCGCTCGCGGCTCGAAGCTCTGTACGTCTTGGCCGTGACGACCGGGATGCGGCAGGGTGAAATTCTGGGACTGCGCTGGCGTGACGTAGATGTCGATCAAGGGATGGTGCAGGTCCGCGGCTCCATGCAGGCTCTCAAGGGCGTTGGACTTCACATCGCCGAGCCGAAGACGGCGGGATCGAGACGCCATGTGATGCTATCGCAGAGGCCCATCGAGGCGTTGCGCCGTCACCGCGTCGCGCAGGCCGCGGAACGACTCCGCGCTGGCGCAGGTTGGGAGGATAACGACCTGGTCTTTGCCAACGAGGTGGGCCGACCTATCGCCGCCGGAAATCTGCTGCGGAGATCGTTCGAGCCGCTGCTGAAGAGCGCGGGATTGCCACGCATCCGCTTCCACGACCTCCGGCACACGTCCGCAACGCTCTTGCTTGGGCAGGGCGTCCACCCGAAGATCGTCTCCGAGATGCTCGGGCATTCGAAGATCACGACGACACTCGACCTGTACAGCCACGTCACGCCGACCATGCAACGTGAGGCGGTACGGGCCTTTGATGCGATCCTCACTGCGGGTGGTCGTCCATAACCGTCCGCAGCGGTTGCTGTCAGCGTTGCTGTCAGCGGCTCCCTAAAACGCAGAATCGGCGCCCGAAAGCGCCGATTTCGATTCTACAGAATGGTCCTAGGGGCGGGATTCGAACCTGCGATACACGGTTTTACAGGTCGTGTCCGTTCGTCCGCAGTTATCCACGAGCGTGCGCCCACGCGAGGAATCGCGAGTCGCTATTCCACCACCGTCCGCGAATGTGCGCGCTTATCCGTGCGGGTTGCTGTCAGCGTTGCTGTCATATGCCCGGGGAGGCTGGGCGCGAAGACAATTGCGGTGGCTTCCGGCGGGAAGTTGAAAGGAACTCTCGAGTTTGGCCGCCTGCCAGTCGAGTTCGCCGGAGAGGAATGCCTTCAAGGGACCTGACTCCGGTCGTTGCAACAGATCGCCTGTCATCGTGGACGGATTATCTCACACCGAAAACACCATCCGTCAAGACGGCAGTTTTCGAGCCGATAGCGCGAGGCTGGAGGTGTGCGCCTATGAGTTAGTTCGTCCTACAACGAATCGTTGACGGCGTGCCTAGCCGAGGCTAACAACGCGGGTCGCATAACGTAGATTGTGCGACGCGAACGATACTCCATGACGGTGGCAGACTTCCTTGAGAAAGGCCCCTGCAACCGAATCATCGTTCCCGTTTGTGTGGCCAGCGCCCACGCGGGAACAACGATTCTATGTCCAGCCACGTGCACGCTACGGTGAGCGCGTTGAACCCGCATTGTCGATCCTCGAAACCACTTTTTGCAGCTCCTCGTACCACAGGCTTGACCGCGCGACCGATACCACGTAGGCGCCTCGCTCACCGAGCATGAGCCGAATGGTGCCGAACGGTTGAAGCCGGTCAGTGCTCGCGCTGGGCGGTGACACCTGCACGATCTCGGTAGTTTCGATCGCTTCCCTCCAATGGGTCCAAGGCATCGGGACGATAGTGGGCGATACTCCCCTCGTGAAACAGAGGCGTTGGTCTGTAAGAGTGAGTATTCCCATCCTTGAACGGTTGAGCGATCCAAACGCACCAGCCTCTTGCAGTAACAATACCTCTCCGTTCCTCAGCCGAGGAGTTTGCGGCTTCGAGAGTATGTCTATAACGCGATCGAGGAACTTACTCATAGCACTGGAGGGCCGAGGTAGCGGTTAGGTATGCCGCTGCCTCTGCTCCGACGTTCCTTGCCAGGGCGGCGTTGGCAAGATTCGCGCCGCTGGCGATCGTCATTCTCTGCCAGCTGCAGCCACTCTGAACTATTTGCCATTGCGTCGATACTAGTGAACCGACATTAAGTGCCAGATCCAGATAACCACAGACGCTATAGCCTATGGTCCCGCCATAGTACGCACCTGCGGGGCCGACGACATACGCACCGATGATCGCACCACCTACCAAACATGTCGGAGCCCAAGGGACGATATCCAGGACCTGAACGACGGTGGCGAAATCACTCCATGAGTCAGGGGGGAGAATGCCGCAACAGTGGCTTGGCCTGCTTGAGCTAAATCTTGGGCGGCTGTGCCGACAATGCCGCCAGCTGTTTGCGCACCGTCTGCCACCACATTCACAACATCATCAAACGCATCGCGCGGGTCAGGTACCTTAGGCAGACTAACGCCACAACAGAGACCGGTGGGATCGCCAGCTATCACTGGGTTCCCGCCTACATACGCGTAACGTTGCACCAGCGGCAACGGATCGAACCCCACGAACCGGCCTGTCGCCGGATCGTAGGAGCGCGCACGTAAGTACTGTAGCCCGCTCGAATCGACCTGTTCCCCCGTGAACGTGAATTCGTTCCCGCTCGTCCCCGTGCGCGAGCGTACGGCGCCATATACATCGTACGTATACGTGTCAGTGACCGTGCCAGTTCCGGTCGCGAGGCCCGTTGTCGAGCCGAGGCCGTCGGTCAAGTAGTACTCCTGCGTGCCGCCGCTGTCCGTGCGCGAGATCAGGTCGAGACCGTAGACGAAGCGGTTGCCCGCACCGTCTTTGAGAATCTGCGGCAGACCCGCGTTCTGGTCCCACACGAAGCTCGACGTGACGCCACCAATCGTGCGACTGGTGCGGAGACCATCTCCGTTAAAGGCGTACGTGCCGGTCGTAGCCCCTATCGTCGTTCCGGTCATGCGGTTCTCCGCATCCCAGGTGTAGGTGTCGGCGCCAGTGGCCGTCTGGTTGCCGTTGTCGTCGTAGGTGTATGTCACGCCGCCCGCGGCCGTCATCTGGTCGGCGTCGTCGTAGCTGTAGTTCGTGGTGGCGGCGTTGTGCACCTTGGTCAGCCGGTTCCCCTGCGCGTCGAACGTGTAGCTCTGCACGTCGGCGTTCGGATACGTCACGCCCGTCAGCCGGTAGAGGTCGTCGTACGTGTACGTGCTCGTACCGGTAGTATCGACCATCTGGTCGCGATTCCCCACTGCATCGAGGGTGTATGTATACGAGGAGATCGTGGTGCCGCCATTCCGATTGAGCACGGTCAGCAGGCGATCGGCATTGTCGTAGGTGCGGTCGGCTATCAGTCCATTGCCAAGCGTCGTGCTAGTCAGGCGATCAGCGTTGTCGTACGTGTACGACGTCACCTTGCTCAGCCAGTCCGTCACCGACGTGAGCCGGTTCGCGTTGTCGTAACCGTACGTGACGGTCTCGACGCCGCCGGGGTAGGTGAGCGTCGTGTTCTGGACAGATCCAACCTGCATCGACACTACGCGCTTTTGGAAGTCGTAGCCGTACGTGGCGGTCTGATTCGGCGTAGTGCCCAAGACGAAACCGCGGTACGCGTGCCTGCCGCGCATTTCCGTAAGTCGGCGGCTGTTACTGCTCAGCTTCCGCTAGTTCGCGGAGTTCCTCCTCCACCCGCGCTTCCATGCGACCGAGCGCCTCATCGACCTCTACGCGGAGCCTGTGATCCAGGTCAGCCAGCACGTTCGCGAGAGAGCGAGCGAAGGCTTCGCCGTCGTCGGGCGATAGGCCCGCGACCGCCGTCTTAAGTTGCCGTGTGAGATGTTCTGCGTTCGCGCTGCGGCTAGCGAGAGACACGAGTTTCCTCCTCCACTTCAACGGTGTGCGTGCGGTGATTCTCCTTGGCGCCCCGGCCCTTGTGCAGATCCGCGATCTCGTTCGCCAGCAACTCTGCGAGGCTCACGCGCTCCATGCAGGCCGGCGTGATCGCCGGCATCGCTACCGAGTCGG
Source organism: uncultured Dehalococcoidia bacterium (assembly GCA_964599885.1). GTDB lineage: Bacteria > Chloroflexota > Dehalococcoidia > DSTF01 > JACRBR01 > CAZRHH01. The sequence continues at coordinate 8,417 of CAZRHH010000057.1, forward strand.
TACCCATTAGAGATCGAAGGGACAGATGCTGTAGTCGTTCGTTTGCCGTGCCAACCAGGAGGACGTGTGTCGCCGCGATGAACATGCTTCCATTGGCACCGGCTTCGATACATGCGCCCGCCGCCGCGACGATCGTGCCGCCGGTGCTGATCATGTCGTCGACGATCACGGGCGTCCGCCCGGCTACCTCTCCGATCAGGCCATGGACTTCGACATCGGCGACGCTGATTCGCTCCTTGCGCACGAACGCGAGCGGTAACCTCAGCATCCTCGCGTAGCGATCGGCTAGCTTCACGGCTCCGAGATCAGGTGCGACGATCACCGACTCACGGGGGAGCAGGTCACCCAGACGTCCCGCGAGGAGGGGAACCGCGGATATATGGCGTACGGGAACGCCAAACGAGGTCTCGACAGCCCGGCTGTGCAGGTCGACGGCGATGAGCTGGCTGATGCCTGCCGATTCGATCATCCGCGCGACGACGCTGGCGGCGATCGGCCTGCCGCCGTTGTGGTCCTGCCGCGCATAACCGAAATACGGGACGACCGCCGTGACGCGCGCGGCTCCACCCCGAATCGCCGAATCCGCGAGCAGCAACAACTCCATCAGGTGCGCGTCAGGCGGTGGGCTCGTTGGCTGGATGATGAACACGTCGTCACCCGCGACGGGATCGATTAGCTGCACCTGCGCTTCCTCGTCCGGGAACCGGCCGATGACGCGCCGGCTGAGCCCGACGCGGAGCGTGCCAGCGACGAGTCCGGCCAGCGGCGTGTTCGCCCCGCCATCGATGATCTTCAGGCTCATGCACCTGCTCCCATAATCGCCTGTTTCTTCCGGTACGACGCGAGGATGCTCGCGACCTCTTCATCCGGCACGGGTTCGAAGTGACGGTAGTAGAAGCCGACCGCCGAGAATGAGTCGGGCTGGTGCGGGCACACGACGTCGTCGGCTTCATCTCGCAGTGCCTCGCACGCCTGGATAGACCCGACCGGCACTGCAACGATGAGCTGCTTCGGCGCGCGCTGGCGGACCGAGCGCACCGCCGCCCGCATGGTGGCGCCTGTCGCCAGCCCATCGTCTGCGACGATGACCGTCCGTCCCTCCAGACTGATGTGATGGTTCGATCCGCGAAAGAGTTGCTCGCGGCGCTGCGCCTCTTCCATCTGGTGTGTGATCTCCTGTTCGAGATATTCCTGGCTTACGCCCAGCTGGCGGATCATGGGCTCGTTGAGGTATCGGCCGCCGTTCGCGGTGACGGCGCCGATCGCCAGCTCCGCGGACTCCGGCGCGCCAAGCTTGCGTGCGACGATCACGTCGAGCTCGGCGTCCAGGTCCTGCGCGATCGCAACGGCGAGAGGCACGCCGCCCCGCGGTATGCCGAGCACGACGGGGTGTTCTGGCTCGAAGCGACGGAGGAGCGCGGCCAAAGCATGTCCCGCATCGTACCGGTCGTAAAACAGTCCTCCGGGAACGTCGTACCGGTCATTCATCGCCGGGCCTCCTTCGTCATCGTGGTTACCGCGAGCGTACGCCGAAACCACTCGACCGTCTCGCCGAGAGCGCGTTCGAGTGTGCCCGGCTCTTCGAACAGGTGGCTCGCGCCAGCAACCGTAACAACCCGCACGTGCGGCGAACGCTGGACCAGCTCGAGCGTCGAGGACAGCGGATCGAGCGAGCCCACCAGCACCAGCGTCGGCGCAGCTACCGCCTCGAGGTCGCGCGTGCCGACCGGTGGGGCGCGCAGGACGAGTGAGACGGGCGACACCCGCTGACGCCGTAACGCCTCGAGGGCGACCACGCCGCCGAGGCTCGATCCCGCGATGCCGATGCGCGCGCCGTCGATCTCCTCACGGCTCTGGAGCCATTCGAAGGCCGCTACGAGATCGTCGCAGTACGCCGCCGTGTCGTCGCCGCGTGGATCGCTCGACGATTCGCCGTGACCACTCAGGTCGAACAGGAGCGCCGCGATTCCAGCATCGCGCAACCGCTCGGCGATGACGACGTTGCGCGGCGAATCCTTGCCGCTGCCCAGCCCGTGGACGAAGATCACCGCCGCCGGCGTGGCGGTCGCGGGAAGCAGCAGATGGGCGGCCAGTTCGATGCCGTCGCGGCTGATGCGTGCGCGTATGTCCCCTGGCCTGATCGCCCTCTCCATGAGGACACTCCTGTTCATTTGTCGCATCGTATCCCGAACGACGTACCGGGGTGAGGGCCGTTTAGCGGTATCCACGCGGCGAAACGGCATCAATCTGCGGTACCAGGCCTGCGTTGTGGCGCTAGCACGGTGCGACGGGCAGGAGCCGGTACCGGCGCGCCGCTAGCAGCGACAGAGGTCACTCCAGAAGCGCATCAGGGAAGATGTGAAGGAGTCGGTATACGCTCAGCGTTTTGAACGGCTGTTTGCGACCGCCTCGGACGCCACAACCACTATCGAAGGATTCGCCGCGCTCCCTGTTCGTCTCTTGGAAAAAGAGAAGCGGCGTATCCGCGACGTAGATGTAAGCGTCGTGGCTGAGCGAATCATTTCGCTATTTGGCTACCTCGAATCGGACTACGACGCTAAGTTCAAAGCCGAGGTCGCCGAGTCTCCTGTCTACGTCCGCGCGTCCGAAGCGGCAATTGAATCAATCATCGTAAACTTCGTGACGAACGCGCTCACGGCGCTTACGTTGAAGGGCGCGAAGACAAGAGATCGCGCTGTCGTTGTGCGCACAGAAGAAGCGGGAGAACGCGCGGTCATCCGCGTCCTCGATACCGGACCGGGTATTGCAATGAGACTGTCCGACATCTGGCTTCCGGGCCGCACCACAACCGAACTCGGGAGCGGCATTGGTCTGACCATCGTCAGAGACATCTCGATGGAACTGGGTGGGGACGTGGGTGCACTCCCGAAAGGGGAACTGGGCGGTGCTGAAGTTTGGTCGAGTCTCCCGAGGACTACGAGCAGATGAAGGCCAACAATACTCCGCTTCGTGTCGCGATAGTTGATGACAACAAGGGGCGAAGAGACACGCTGTCCTTTACGCTTGAAGATGCTGGCCTGACCCCAGTTCCTATTGAGGGGACGACCAGTCTCGACCTTGATGAGGCTGTTCGCATCATTCACGACTCCGCCGACGCGGCCGTGTGCGACCATCGACTTTCCAAGAATGGCTACGCCACGTTTTCCGGTGCAGAACTGGTGGCTGCCCTGTACTCCAGCGGTGTACCCGCAATCCTCATTACTGCCTTCCAAGATGACGACCTCTCCATTAGTTCATACCGGCAGTACATCCCTCGATTGCTGGTCGGTGACGAGATTAGCGATTCCGAGTTACTCACCGTTGCAGTCGCAGCGGCTGTGGACGAAGTGGTAGCTAAACGAGTCCCCGAAGACAGGCGAACCCACCAGTCATTCGTGAGGATAGACAACATCGTGAATGAAGCTGGTCGAGAAGTGGTCTATGCGTTCATTCCTCAATGGAGTGGCGAGGTTGGCATCAAATTCCCGTTCGACCTCATACCGCTTGAGATACGCAAAAGTGTCACCCAGGGAGATAAGCTGTTGGCCGAAGTCAACACAGGGGCGGCCGACCGGAAAGATGTCTTCCTGACAGACTTTGCCACCTCCCCCGAACCCGCCGAGGACGACGACCTTGCTTAGCCTGACCATCCTCGATGTAGGACACGGCACGTCCATGGTCTTGCAATCGGTGGAAGAGGTCGTGGTAATCGATGCGGGCAGGCGTACAACGTTGCTCGAATACTTGACGCAATGTGGTGTCCGCAGAATCGACCGCGTGTTTGTGTCCCACGCCGATGCAGACCACCTTGATGGTCTAACCCAACTGATGCTAGATAACACATTCGAGATACGTGAAGTGTTCGTCAACGCTGACGCTACGAAGGACACGGATTCGTGGGATGAGTTCAGGCGGTCATTTGGGAAACGGAAACGTGTTGGTTCTCAGCCGAAAATCCACAGCATCAAATCCGACACCGACATACCAGTAGCCACACCGCAGATGAGAATTGAGGTCCTGGCTCCTGCGCCCGAAGAGTGGTTGGGCGCTCCCGGTGGCAAGTCTCTCGGCGGGAAGGCAATGGACAGCAATTCGCTTTCGGCGGTAGTTCGGGTGTTGTACCGCGACCACGACCTTCTCCTAGCGGGCGGTGATGCTGGAAGACTCGCGTTTGACACGCTGCTCCAAGACGGAAAGTCAATTCATGCCGAAGTACTGGCGTTTCCGCATCACGGCGGGCGTCCCGGGAGGACAAACATGCAAGCCTTCGGGGAACTCGTTGCACGGTTGGTTGACCCGTGCTGGGTCGTGTTCTCAACCGGCAGGGGGAGCTACGGCACGCCCCAACCAGACATCATCCGGGGCGTGCGCAAGGCTGCTCCCCACGCTCACATCGCGTGCACGCAGCTGTCCAAGAGGTGTGCTAACAAACTACTGAAGGCTGCTCCGACGCATCTTGTAAACATTCCAGCAATGGGCCGCGTAGCCGGCACTTGTTGCGCAGGCTCGATGATGTGGACGATAGACGACGACGGGATCGAGGTGTACCCACGCCTCGATGAGCACGACGCGTTCATTAGTGTCGCGGCAGAGAGTGCGCTCTGCCGCACGTGACCGCACCAGAAGCGGATTCGCTCAGTGCTCTCAACGCGGTCGTGTCGGACGCTGCGGCTTCGCTCGCGCAAACATGGGGAGTGGATGGTGCCTTACTGAAGCACTGGATCGAACCCGCAAGTGGCGAGTCGGCCTTCAAGGTACCCGTGTCCATCGCGGAACCCCGACGGTGGACGCTGCCCGCAATGACGAATGGAGCGATGCCAACCGCTGTCGCATCATCAATGAACCGTAACCATCGCCGCGTCGAGGGCATCTTCTTCACGCCAGAGCGCACCGCGCTCCGCATGGCGCGAATGGCACCTCGATCCGGGTTGGAAATCTACTTCGACCCGACGGCTGGAATCGGTTCGTTACTGCTCGCGTGCGCAGCGAGATTGCCTGTTCGCAGGACATTCGCGGACACTTTGCATCTCTGGAACGAACGCCTTGCTGGCTTCGAGCTGAACCAACATCTGGTTACGCTAGCCAAACTGCGCATATTGTCACTCCTCACCGCTAAAGTTGGTGCGCCATCCAAGATGCCCGTGGAAGAACCGCTGCCTCTCATAAAGGTCGGTGATGCGCTTGCGGAGTCTTGGCCAGACTGGGACGTCGTCGTGGCAAACCCGCCTTTTTCTCGCTCTGTGGTGGACGGGCGGCTTACTTCACACGCAGCCGTATTCCTAGAGCGAATCTGCGATGCCCTTCACGGACAACGCGAGGCGATCGTCCTATTGCCGGACGTTATCCGAAGTGGAACGCAGCACGCCGAGTTGCGCCAACGCATCCGTCGAGATTTGCGGATTACGTGGGGCGCGCACCTCGGCCGCATTTGGACCGATGCCGACATTGATGTGTTCATGATGCGACTCGCGGCGAATGGGCGACAGCAAGTGGGATGGTGGGGAGACGTTCCATTCTTCGGTGACCCGGTCGAGCGGCGTCGGCTGAATAGGGCTATATCGGGCGTCACGTTAGGCGAACTGTTCAGTGTTTCGGTTGGGGCCATCGTCCCTCACCGGCACGTCCCGGCCAAGAAGGATGTTGTCTATCCATTCGTGAGAGCCTCTGACCTGCACGCAACCGTTCATCCCTCAAGACTACAAACAATGAGATGTAGTCCGTCACAAACAGCAACAGGCCCGTTCTTGGCCGTCGCGAGAACATCATCGCCTAACGACTCGACACGAATAGTTGCGAACATCGCGCCATTCGCGAAGCAGTTCGCAGTCGAAAATCACGTGCTCGTCATCAGTGGTCGCCCACTGGAGGAACTGCGCGCGTTGAAGACTCGGCTGGAATCGTCAGCTATTCGGGAACTCTTGGACAAGAGGATCGGCTGCAGGCACATCACAGTGGGTGCTCTGAAAGACTTGCCCGTTCGGGCACGTCGCCGAAAGTCTAAATAGGAGCGCGTACGGCTGTGCTGATCGCACGACGCCCGCCATTGAGCCGCGCACACAAGACAGTAAAGATCGTAAATGGTAGGCGAGGTTGCCCGGATAACTGAGCTCGAGGAGTTCTCACGCGGAGGTTGTGTCTGACGTGAAAGCAGATTGATTCCGGCGCTTAGTCTGACAATAGCCCGAAGAATGCTGCCGAGAGCGACGTTGGTCGGTTGACACGATGAAGTCTTAGTGTTCGCTCGTAGGCGATGGTCGGAGGGCTGCCTCACCGGGGTCGGCGAAGGGGATCGCAAAGCGGAACCTGTGCTAACAACGGTCCCGTCTCGCCTCACCATAGCCACATGGCCTACACTCACCTTCTAAGAGGACTGCAGTGGATCAAGCGATGCCGAGCGAACGTGTCCAGCGCCAGATCGACCGCCTCCTTGACGAGGCTGAAGCCGCAGTTGCCGCCAACGACTGGGCGCGGGTGCGCGAGCTTGCGCAGGATGTCCTTTCGGCCGACCCGACGAATTCTGACGCTCTCGGGTTCGCGTCGATGGCGGCGCGTCGGTTGGAGAATGCCCCCGGCGACGCGCGAGCCGGAACATCCTCCGACGTCATACCGCCGGCGTCTCAGCCGGTACCCCTCCCGCCATCCTTCGCCTCCGGCCGCTATACCGTGCAGTCATTCCTGGGCGAGGGCGCCAAGAAGCGCGTCTATCTCGCGCACGATACGAAGCTCGCCCGGGATGTGGCTTTCGCGCTGATTAAGACCGAGCGGACCGGGCATGTGAGTTAGCGAGATCCCGCCGGGCGGTGGCCAATCGATTGGAGCGTTGATCCATGAGCGACACCAGAACTGCGAACGGGCAAGTCGCCGCACGACGACTCAAATTCCCAACCGCATTGACCGTGCTCGCCATCGTGCTCCTGGCGGTTTGGGTCGCGTCGTTCCTAATCCCCTCGGGCGTGTATGAGGTCGACCCGGAAACGGGCGGTCCAATCCCGGGTACCTACAGCGAGCTTCCCTCCTGCGACGACGCCGCGCCTGACGCGCTGTGTGTGAACAAGTCGCTCGTGAATCAGTTCAAGAAACTCTGGGACGCGCCTCCGAGCGGACTGTACGGGATCGAGAACGAGAATGGCTTCGTCGGAGGCGATGAATCCGGCTTCCTCTATGGATCGGCCAACATCTTCCTGTTCGTTCTGGCCATTGGCGCGTTCGTGACCGTCACGATGAAGACCGGCGCCATTGAAACAGGCATCGGTCGCTTGGCGACGCGATTTCGTCACAGCCCATCAATCCTTGTCGCTGTGTTGATGACCGTATTCGCCCTTGGCGGCACGACCTACGGGATGTGGGAAGAGACGCTGGGGTTCTTTGCGCTGCTCGTACCTCTGGCGCTAGCGCTCAAGTACGACCGTTTGGTGGCCGTTTCCATCATTCTCCTCGGCGCAGGCACCGGGGTGCTCGCGTCCACGGTAAATCCGTTCGCGACGGGCGTCGCGTCTGATGCGGCAGGGATCGGTATCACCGAAGGGATCGGCCTCCGGATCGCGATGTGGCTTGTGTTGGTGCCTGTCGCCATTGGATACGTCCTCTGGTACGGATCGCGCGTGCGCAAAGACCCATCCAAGTCCTTGATGCCGTCTTCCGAGTCGGAGACAGCTGCAGCAAACGTCGTTGACGTCCCGGCCCTGTCACTCCGGCAGCAACTCGTGCTGGGGATCTTCTTTGGGGCTTTTGTGGTGATGATCTACGGATTCGTGCCCTGGAACGACGTCTGGGACACGGTATTCAACGCGAGCTTTCCTCTAAAGACGTTCGACAGCTTCTACTTCGCAGAAGCATCCGTATTGTTCATTGTCGCTGCGGTCATCATCGGGGTTGTCGGAGGATTGGGAGAGGAAGGAACCGTAACGACGATGGTAACGGGTGCCTCCGAGTTCCTCGGCGCCGCGTTGGTCATCGTTCTCGCCCGCGCGACGACCGTGGTCATGAAGAATACGTACGTCACCGACACAATCCTGCACTGGATGGAAGACGCCGTTTCTGGCACGTCGAACGTGGTGTTTGCGGAACTGGCCTGGATTGTGAATTTACCGCTGGCGTTCCTCATTCCGTCCTCGTCGGGCCACGCGGCGCTGGTGATGCCGATTCTCGCGCCGCTCAGTCTCTTCGCGGAAGTGGATCAGTCATTGAGCGTTACGGCGTACCAGTGCGCGTCGGGATTCGTCAATTACATCACGCCGACGTCAGCCGTGGTCATGGGTGGCCTGACTCTCGCCAAGGTTGGCTACGGCCAGTATTTGCGTTTCGTCCTGCCATTCATGGTGATTGTCTTCATCATCATCAGCATCTTCATGGCAATCGGCGTAGCACTGGGGTAACGAAAGTGCGTGTGGTTGTCGCAATTGGCGGGAACGCGCTGCTGAGACGCGGTGATCAAATGACGGCCGAGAAGCAGCGTGAGAACGTTCGCATGGCCTGCGCGGAACTCGCGCCAGTCGCCGGCGGCAACGAGCTCGTAGTGTGTCACGGGAATGGGCCTCAGGTGGGGCTTCTCGCACTCCAATCGGCCGCGTACGAGAGGGAAGCGCACCTTCCGAGTTACCCGCTCGACGTGCTCGGCGCCCAGACACAGGGGATGATCGGGTATCTGTTGGAGCTCGAGCTCGGCAACCGGCTGCCCTTCGACCGGCCGCTCGCCACCGTCCTCACCATGATCGAGGTCGATCCTGAAGATCCCGCCTTCAGGGACCCGGCCAAGTTCATTGGACCTCTCTATGCGAAGGACGAAGCCGACGCACTCGCAAGCGAGAAGGGATGGATCTTCAAGCGTGACTCTGATGCGTATCGGCGAGTCGTGCCTTCTCCCCGCCCGTTGCGGATTTTCGAGTTGCGCCAAATCGAATGGCTGCTCGAGAAGGGATGCGTCGTCATCTGCGGCGGCGGTGGCGGAATTCCCACGATGTACCTGCCGGGGCGGCAGCTCGTCGGTGTTGAGGCGGTAATCGACAAAGACCATGCCAGCGGCCTCCTCGCCCAGGACATCAAAGCGGACTGGTTTGTCATGGCGACTGACGTGGACGCGGTCTACGTGGACTGGGGAAAGCCTACGCAGCGGGCGATCGCCCGCGCGCACCCCGATGCGCTGCTGGAACTCGCCACGGAGTTTCCTCCCGGATCGATGGGTCCGAAGGTAAACGCTGCGTGCGAGTTCGTGAAGGCGACGGGGAAGACTGCGGCGATCGGCGGACTGTCGGACATCGGTGAGATGCTTGCCGATGAGCGGGGCACCATCGTGACTAATCAAGCCCGCGCTGTCGAATTTCGCCAGGCGCGGAGCGCTTGAGAGGAGGGCACGGAATGGGATTCAGCGTTAACTCGGAAGTCGGAACACTCCGCAAGGTCCTGGTGCATCGTCCGGGCTTGGAGCATACGCGTCTGACACCCAGCAACGCTGAAGAGCTGCTGTTCGACGACGTACTCTGGGTCAAGCAAGCCAAGAACGAACATGACGCGTTCTGCGAGGTGATGCGGGAGCGCGGGGTGGAGGTGTTCGAGGTTGAAGCCTTGCTGGCAGATGTGTTGGGGATTCCAGCCGGACGCGAGTGGATCACGGCCCATGCGCTCAACGAGCGAATGGTCGGCGTGCTCGGCGCCGTGCGGGCGCGTGAATGGATAGCGCAGGCTTCTCCAATGGAGGTCGCCGACTTTCTCATCGGCGGCATCACCCCCAAGGATGTGGAAGGGGGTCGGCAGCTGTTCGGCGCATTCGAGCCGACGGACATGCTTGTTCCTCCTCTCCCGAACTTCATCTTTCAACGCGATCCGTCTTGCTGGATCTACGGCGGTGTGACACTCAATCCCATGGCGAAACCGGCGCGCCGGCCCGAGACGATGTACCTCGAAGCGATCTATAGCTTTCACCCGATGTTCACCGCCGAAGGGGGCGTGAGAGTGTGGTTCGGTGGCGTCGACGAAGATTGGGGACGGGCGGGTGTCGAAGGCGGTGACGTTGAAACCATCGGCAACGGGGCGGTCATGATCGGCATGGGCGAGCGAACGACGCCGCAGGCCGTTTTGCTGATCGCCCGCGCGCTGTTCGAAGCAGCCGCGGCGAACCTCGTGATCGCTGTGCACTTGCCAAAGTCACGGTCGTACATGCATCTCGACACGGTAATGACGATGGTAGACCGGGACATGATCCTCGCGTTCCCAGGAGTAGTGGATATGGCTCGGGTGTGGAACATTCGCCCGGGCGACACGCCGGCCGCTCTGGTCATCGAGGAAGACGCGGGCGGCATGGTCAGCGCGATGAAGAAGGCGCTCGGCCTCTCGGATATTCGCGTCATCACCACCGGCGGAGACGAGTTCGAGGCAGAGCGCGAGCAATGGGATGACGGTAACAACCTGGTTGCGCTTCAGCCCGGTGTCGTCGTCGCCTACGAGCGAAACACCTGGACGAACACGAAGCTTCGTAAGGCGGGCATAGAGGTCATCACCATCGAGGGCTTTGAGCTGGGCCGGGGCCGGGGTGGGTCGCACTGCATGACCTGCCCGATCGAGCGCGACGCAATCTAACACTCGCGTTGGGACGGGAGTCTTTGTCATGGCCAACAACCTTCGCAACCGCAGCTTCTTGAAGGAGATCGATTTCACGGCGGGAGAATTCAGATTTCTCCTACGGCTCGCCTCCGCGCTGAAGATTGCGAAGTATGCCGGGACCGAGATGCGCCGGCTCGATGGGAAAGAGATCGCTCTGATTTTCGAGAAGACCTCGACCCGCACGAGGTCGTCGTTCGAGGTATCAGCGTTCGACCAGGGCGCGCACGTCACGTACCTCGATCCGTCCGGTTCGCAGATCGGCCACAAGGAGTCCATTGCCGACACCGCGCGCGTGCTTGGCCGCATGTATGACGCCATCGAATTCCGCGGCAGCCGGCAGGACGATGTCGAAGAGCTTGCCAGGTACGCCGGAGTTCCGGTCTACAACGGACTGACGGACGAGTGGCACCCGACTCAGATGCTGGCCGATTTCCTAACGATGGGAGAGGCGAGTGGCAAGCCGTACGACGCGATCTCCTACTGTTACTTGGGAGACTGCAGGTTCAACATGGCCCGCTCGCTCCTTGTAACCGGGGCGCTTCTTGGAAGCGATGTACGTCTCTGCGGGCCGAAGGAACTGTGGCCACCCGATGACGTACAAGTCGTGGCGAGAGGCCTTGCGAAGGAAAGCGGCGCCGACGTGAAGATTACGGACGACCCAGCAGAGGCCCTAAAGGGCGTTGACTTCGTTCATACGGATGTATGGGTATCGATGGGAGAGCCGAAGGATGTGTGGACGGACCGCGTACGCCAATTGGCGCCGTATCAGGTTAACGCAGAGGCGATGAGCCAGGCGGGGAATCGGAAGGTCAAGTTCATGCACCCTCTGCCGGCGTTCCATGACAAGAAGACGGCGGTCGGGAAAGACATCATGGAGCACACGGGCCTAAGCGAAGGTCTGGAGGTCACCGACGCTGTATTCAACTCACCGGCGAACATCGCCTTCGATCAGGCGGAAAACCGCCTGCACACGATTAAGGCGATTCTCGTCGCGACGCTTGGTTAGGAGGCATCTTGTCAGGGCACACAGAGGAGCACAGGATCGACTGGAAGATGAATCGGGACGCCAGCGCGACGGTGAACTTCGACAACGTCAACCCTTTCACGATCGGCTTCTATGGCGGTGCCGGCACGGTCACCGGATCGCGCCACCTGCTGACGTTCGGCGAGCGGCGTGTGCTGATCGACAGTGGCCTCTTCCAGGGACTCAAGCAGTTGCGATTGCTCAACTGGGAGCCGTAGTCCAACGGCCATCGAGGAGCGAGCGAGCATAAACACTTTTCGGCCGCGATCTTTGTGACCTTCGGCTCTGGAAACCCGCGCGCGACAGGTGTAGGATCGCAGAAGAGCCCATAACGAGGAGGCGCATGCATGCACGCGATCTTGCTCCCGGCCAGCCGCATCACTCGTCTGCTCAACTCGTATCGTCATCCGGACCAGGCGGCGATCGTGGCCCGCCTGCCGTTCGCCGGACGGCGTGTGCCCATACGGGCGTTTTGGCGTCACCAAGACATCGAACCGCGGCGGATGTTCGAGCACGCCACATCGCAGGCGGCGCTGGCGCTATCGGCCGGCGGCCGCACGGCGACGCACGCCGCGAGCGCAGTGATCGCCCGTGCGCCCCGCAG
>CAZRHH010000058.1:0-19971 GCA_964599885.1 uncultured Dehalococcoidia bacterium
CAGGCGAGCGCCAACCGCAGCACGCGATCAACGACAACGCGCAAGGCGAGCGCTACCGGCGCCCGCAAGCCCGCCGCGACCCGGAGCAAGGCATCGACCAGCACGCGCCGCACCACCCGCAGCAAGCGCTAATCCACGCAGATGCCCGGCGAGAGCCGGCCATACACAAGAGGACGCCGCGTCTCAGCGGCGTCCTCTCTGCTTGTTCCGCATGCACTTCGGTCGCACCTCGCACTGCCCAAGTGGCACGGGCATCAGCCCGTATCACTCTGGTCCGCGAGTGCATGAGTAGCACCACTCGAAATGTAGCCGCGGAGCTTCAGCTCCGCCCCGAGCGCCGTTCCAGCACGATGCGGCCCGCGCCCAGCCAGCGTCAATCGAAAGTGTAGCCGCGGAGCTTTAGCTCCGCCCGCGCGTAGTTCCCGCGCGACGCGCTTGTGTCGTCAGCGATCCCCAACATGGCAAAAAGCAGGGCGGACCAACGCGTCCGCCCCAAAGCTCCGTCTTGCCCGTCAGCGGCGGCGTCGCGGGCGCCCGCCTACGTCCCGCGCCGCGCTCCCGCATACGGCCGCGCCTGCGAACCGTTCGATCCATTCGACGATGGCCGTCGCGGCGCCGAATCCTCACGCTGGAGCTTGACCAACCCCGAACTGATCGCGAACGCCGCGGCCTGCTGCCGGTTGCGCAACTGCAGCTTGTCGAGGATGTTGCGTAGATGCACCTTGACCGTGTTCTCGGTGATCGTCAGCCGCCGCGCGATGTCGCGGTTCGTCGCGCCCTGCACCAGCAACTGCAGCACCTCGCACTCCCGCTCCGTCACCTTCGCCCGGTCCGCCGCCGCGGCGTGATGCTCGCGGTGGCTGTTCTCGCTAATCGCTACGAGTTCCGCGAGAAGCAACCCGGATGATTCCGGCGGCACGAAGAATTCGCCGCGCGCCACGATCTTGACCGCCTCGATCAGCGTCGCAAGCTGCACGTCCTTCGTGATATAGCCACGGACGCCGACGTTGATCGCGTCAAGAAGGTCTGCGCGCGAAAAGCTCTTCGAAATCAGCGCCACGCGCGTCGACGGCACCTCTCGTGCGATCGTCCGCGCAACCTCCACGCCGGTCATATCCGGGAGCCGCAGCTCGAGCAGCACGAGATCCGGTTCCAGCCGCCGTACCTTCTCGCACGCCTCGGCGCCCGTGCGTGCCTGTCCTACAATCCGAATCTCGGCGTCTCGCGCGAACAGCACGGACAGCCCTTCCCGAAACAAGTCCTCATCGTCGGCAACCAGCATTCGTACAGGTGATCCCACAGCCACAGTGTCCCTTGCATCATTCCACCGCCGGCCGGGGAGGGCCGGTATGGCCACTATGTAGTGTCTCCCGTAACACGAGAGGAACGCGCCCGAATCGAGGGTTTCAACGTCCTTGCAGGCAGATCAGACGATCCACCCTGCGATCGCGCTGGCGTGCTCCGTTCAGAGCGCTTCAAACCGCCGCGCCAAGCTGAATCGACGGCAATGCGCCTCGATGACGGTCCGCGCGATCCCGTCACCGCCAGGCCGACGGCGCCCTTCCCTTACTACCTTCACAACATCGCCGCTACCGCTTGTAACGGCGTTGCGACGAACAAGCTGCCAGCATAGGTACGCGGCACACAACCGTTTCGGTCGCTGTAGCGAGTTTCAGAAGCGAGGCCTTCGGATGAACCTCAAGAAAGCCATCTTTCTCGCCAGGGACGGCGCCGCGTTTGAATCAGCAAACGACGATCGCGAGCCCGCCCAACTGTCGCTCGCACCGGCGGCGAGCTCCGCGCTTCCGCTTCTGCACGCGTCCGGGTTCCGCTTCATCGTTGTCGCCCAGCTTCCCGGCATTGCCCGCGGCGATTACACCGAAGACGCCGTCGCGCCGCTTCAGGCGCAGGTGGGCGAACTGCTGCTGACCGCCGGCGTCCCCCTCACCGGCTTCTACTACTGCCCGCACGACCCCGCTGGCTTCGTCGATGCCTACGCGTACGCCTGCCTCTGCCGAAAGCCGGCTGCCGGGCTGCTCCAGCGTGCGGCCGGCGTCCACAAAGTCGATCTCGGCGCCTCCTGGCTCATCGGCGACCTCCTCGACGACGTCGAATCCGCGCACAACGCCGGCGCTCACGCCGTCCTCGTCGACAACGGCCGCGAGATTGAGTGGCGCACCGACACCAACCGCCGCCCCGACGTGATCGCCTTCGATCTCGCCGAAGCGGCGCTGATTATCGCGTCCTCCGCACGCGGGGGGATCCGCGCTTGAACACAAAGCGGGGGGAGTTCGCATGACGACGATGACCGCTAACCCGGCCGCGGCTGATGCGCTGGGCGGCGAAGTCAACGGACACCTGGCCCGCAATGTCGAGAGCATCGTGGAACTCGAGAACCGCGATCGCATCAACATGGGGACCGCCGATCACTTGGCTAACCGCATCACGGCCTTCGCCGGCAGCATGCTGCTGGTCGGCCTCCACGCGGTGTTCTTCACGGTGTGGCTCGTCCTGAACTCCCCCGTTTCTCCCTGGCGATTCGATCCGTTTCCCTTCGGTCTGCTGACTGTCGTCGTATCGCTCGAGGCAATCTTCCTGTCGTCGTTCGTCCTGATAAGCCAGAACCGCCAGGCGCTGCTGGCCGACAAGCGCGCCAAGATCGACCTCCAGGTCAACATGATCGCCGAGCAGGAAGTCACCAAACTCATGTGCCTCGTCGCCGAAATCCACGAGAAGCTCGGTCTGAGTGAGAAAGACGATCGCGAGCTCAGCGAAATGAAGGAGCCCACGGCCGTCGCCGACCTCGCCGATGCCGTCGATCACGCCGAGCAGACCGATGGCAACAGTCAGGGACCGTCCAGCGCCGCGGATACGGAGGCATAACGATGTCCATCGCTCGGGCGGCCAGCCGGTACAGGCGCTTGCGGCGCGCGCGGACGCAGCCGCACGTCGCCGTTTCCAAACCAATGATGTTGTTCTTGCTGGTCCCGCTCGTGCTCCTCAGCGTCGCCCTCGGCGTGGGCGGCATCGCCGCCGGTACCACGTACGTCGCCAGCATCACCGGTGAGGTCAAGTCGCCCGTAGAGGCAATCAACGAACGCGGTGGTGGCGCTCGCGTCCTCGACCGCAACGGAGTACTCCTCTACGAGTTCCTCGATGAGGACTACGGCCACCAGGAACGCGTGTCGCTCGATGCGGTCTCGCCATGGATCATCGCCGCTACGATCTCTGCCGAAGACGATAGCTTCTACACGAACCCCGGCCTCAACATCCGCGGCCTCACGCGCGCCGCCACCGAGAACCTCAAACCCGGCGATGAGTTTCTCGAGGGCACGGGCGGCAGTTCCATCACGCAGCAGCTCGTCAAACAGATCTACTTCACACCGGAAGAGCGCCGCGAGCGTTCGATCACCCGCAAGGTGCGCGAAGCGGCCATCGCCATCGAGATCACGCGCGACTATTCGAAGGACCAGATCCTCGAGTGGTACCTGAACGAGATCCCGTACGGCGGCATCCTCACCGGCATCGAAGCCGCGTCGCAGGGATACTTCGGTATTCCCGCCAAAGACGTCACGGTCGCTCAGGCGGCGTTCCTCGCCGGACTGCCGCAGTCCCCCGGCGACCACGACCCGTTCACTCACTACGCCTCTGCGATTACGCGCCAGCACGAAGTGCTTGCCCTCATGGTCAAGCACGGCCGCCTCGACCCGGAAACCGCCACATGGGCACGTCTCGAATCCATCACGCTGAACCCGAAGCCGCAGCCGTTTCTCGCGCCTCACTTCGTGCTGTACGTCGCTGACCACATCAAGGCCACCATGGGCGATGAGGCGCTCTACCACGGCGGCCTGGAAGTGACGACGACGCTCGATCTCACATTGCAGGAGAAGGCGAACGCGATTCTTGAAAAGAATCTTCAGACCTACGAGAACTCCACAAACGGACATAACGGATCCGTGGTGATCATCGAACCGCCCACCGGCCAGATCCTCGCGATGGTCGGCAGCCGCGATTATTTCCGCGACGATGTCGATGGCCGCGTCAACAACGCCATCGCCCTCAACTCGCCCGGCTCGACGCTCAAGCCGTTCACCTACGCCACCGCCTTCAAGCAGGGCTGGGGTCCCGAGTGGCCGATCGTCGATACGCCGATCAACTACAAGGAACTCGATGGATCCACGTTCTCTCCGCGCAACCCGGACGGGCGCAACCGCGGCGTCGTCCCCCTGAAGCAGGCGCTCGGAAACTCGTACAACATCCCCGCCTTCAAGACGATCCTCTGGACGGGCGTCGACAATATGATCGCCACCGCCAAGGCGATGGGCCTCACGACGCTTGACCGCGACCTCGGCCCGGCCACGACGCTCGGCGGCGTCGATGTCAAGCTGCTGGACATGGTCTACGCGTACAGCACCTTCGCCAACAACGGCGTCATGGTGGGCACTCCGGCCACGGCCGCGCTACCCGAAGGCAACCGCGCGCTCGACCCCATCTCGGTGCTGTCGATCCGCAACCGCAAAGGCGATACGGTCGTCGACAACACCGATCCGCCCGTCGCCTACGCGCTCGATCCTGAGTACGCGTACATGATTACGGACATCCTCTCGACCGACGCAAACCGCCAGATCACCTACGGCCGTGGCAGCAATCTCAACATTCCCGGCCACCGCGTCGCCGTCAAGACCGGTACCAGCGAGCCGTACGAGAAGAGCAAGCTTATCGGCGATACGTGGATGCTCGGTTATACGCCTGGCATCGCCGTCGGCGTCTGGGTTGGTAACAGCAACAACGAGCCGATGACCAACATTCTCAGCACAACGATCGCCGGCAGCACGTGGCACGACACGATCACCTTCGCCCTCGAAGGGAAGGAACCGCGCGACTGGGTCAAGCCCGCGGGCATCGTCGAAGCGACCGTCTGCGTTCCCAGCGGCTTGCGTCCGGTGCAGGGCCAGTCGTGCGCGACGGTGACGGGCCTGTTCGCCGAGCAGGCCCTCACCCGGAACGACGACGCATGGTGGGGCGGCCAGCCGCTCTCGTCGCCCGCCGACGTCAACGCGCGCTCGATCCCGGCCGAAATCACCGGCTTCAAGCGCACGCTCGCCGAAGAGTATCTGCGCTCGTACCGCGGCGGTTCGGGGAGGCGCACATCGCCAGCGTCGCAGCCGGCGCCCGTTGCCCCCGCCCCGGTCGTTCCGCAACAGCCGGCGCCGACAGCGCCCGCACCCGTCGTCCCCCAAGCACCGCCGCCCCCGCCGCCCCCGCCGGATGAGGGCGGCAACAACGGCAACGGGAATGGGAACGGGAACGGCCGGTAACACTCCTGGCGTCGGTCCTACGGTCTCGCTTTCGCTACGTCCTGCAGCCGGCGCCCTCCGGCTCGCCTGCCCCGACCCGTCAAGTTCAGAACCCGCCGGCTCCAACTCCGATATCTCTCTGTAATCGGTAGAGTAGCTCCCCGTATCAGGTTCGATCCGGCGCGCCTTCTATCCTGAGGCAGATGGGGCGGCCGTATCTGACGCACTGAGAGGACACCGTGGTTACCACTCACTCACGCTGCATCGCCGTCCTCGATGACGACATCCGCTTCATCCGCATGGTCGAACGCGTGCTCGATGGCGAAGACATCGGCATCCAGCCCATCACCACCGTAGACCTCAGCGAAGCCGTCCGTGTCATCGCGCAGAGCACGTGCGAAATGGCATTGGTCGATATCTTCATGTACGACCACGCCGCCGGCTTTCAGCTCATAGAAATGCTGCGCGAAACGTCAGCAACCGCGCAGTTGCCGATCCTCGTCACAAGCGGCGCGCAGCGCGAAGTGGGGAAGCGGTTCGCGTTTCTGCAGCAACACAACTGCGACGTGCTGCTCAAGCCGTTCGCCGTCGACGACCTGATCGCTAAGGTGCGGCGGCCCGCCGTCGCCTATCTGCAGCCCTTGCCGTGCGTAGATGCGGCATTCGCGGCCGTCACGCTGGGCAGCGACTAACCGCAGACCGCAAGCGATCGGGCGAGCGGCTCGCCGAGTCCCAGCCGGCGTGCCAGCGCCAGCGTCTGCGTGACCAGCGGATCGATCTGGTTCCATGTGTACGTCGCGAACGTCCAGTCGAACAACGCGGCCGCATCGCCGTCGCGGTCGTCGGCATTTAGCACTGTTACGAACACCCGCCGTCCGTCACGCACCGCCGAAGCCACGAGCGTCCAGCCGGCACGGTTCGTCCAGCCGATCTTGATGCCGTCGGCGTCCGGGTACGTATCCAGCAGCGAATTGCCGTTGAACAGGTCGTAGTCAATCGGCGGCGCCAGGCGGTACGAGCGCGTGCCGGCGATCTCCCGGAAGCGATCGTTCTGCATCGCATACCGGCCAATCATCGCCATGTCGTACGCCGACGAGTAGTGGCGCCGGTGATCCAGCCCGTGCGGGTTCATGAAGTGCGTGTTCGAAAGACCGAGTTCGTCCACCTTGCGGTTCATCCGCTCAACGAACTCGGATTCGTAGCCATCGACGTTCTTGGCGATCTCCACCGCCGCGTCGTTCCCGGAGGGCAGCATCAGCCCGTACAGCAGTTCCCGCATCTTGATGTACATGCCCGTCCGCAGCCCCATCACCGAACTGCCGCGCATCTTGGTCGCGTCCGTGCTGGAGACCGTCCAGTTCTCTTCGCTCACCGTCTCCAGCGCCAGGATCGCCGTCATGATCTTCGTGACGCTCGCCGGCGCGCGGCGTTCGTTCGCGTTGTGCTCGAATAACACACGCCCCGTCGCTCCGTCGACCACGACGGCCGCCTGCGCGGTGATCGGCGGTGGCGCCGCTGCCGCGCCGTTGCGCACGGGCAGCTCGGCCGGCAGCACGCCGGCAGAGCCGTTCGAACCGCCACAGCCCGGGATCACCATCGGCGACTGCGCTTCGGTGTGGACCGGCGTCATGCCCGCCACTGCGAGTGCCAGCATCGCGAGGATTCCCGCAGCGGCATAGCGCATCCCGCCGCGAAAAGACATCCATCGGCGTAGCGCTGCGTTCAGAGTCCGCACTGGTTCGTCCCCCGCATCCTTGCCCGCGAACGGGCTCCCACTCATGCGCGCACGTTTGATGAGCGCTCCGCCTACTGGTAGAAGACGATGTCCGGCAACGGATTCAGTTCCAGCACTTCTGACTCGCTCAGCACCCGCTCATCCTGTTTCAGGAAGATGTTGTAGGAGTCCCGCTGGGCGTACGGCAGCGACGAGTAGGTCCGGTACTTTTTCGCCTTCTCCCGGATCGGGCCAAAAGCATCCATATTCAGCACCAGGTCGATGTTCTCGACACTGCGCGTCGCTTCGCCTTCAACGATCGTGTGGTCCATGTACTGGTGGACGACGATCATCTTCGGCGGCAGGTTGTGCGCCGCGATCAGGCCGGACACGTAGTCCTGCACTTCGTTCAGTTCGTGGCCAGTCATGCTGCCCTGCGTGTAGATCGGCTGGCCGTTCGGCCCCACCGCGTACTCCGGGTCGATCGCTACGTGTACGCGGGGATGTATCAGGAAGCGTTCGATCTTTCGCACTTCCTCGGGAATGTGCCCGCGGCCAATCTGCAAATCCAGGATCAATTGCAGGTCGTGTTCTTCGGCGAGCCGCAGATAATTCTCGACGTGATGATCATCCAGGTACCGGACATAGAGCCCGTTCCCCGTCGGTTCCGCCTGCACGAGTCCGTAAATGACATCGATCGCGCCCACCGCGCCCCGTTCGCCGTTCAGTTTGTCGTAGATCGTCGCCTGCGCCTTCACTCGTCGCGCCGCGTCGTCCGGCTCGAACATGCCCAGAATCCCCAGGCCCGATGCGAGCGGCGTGCCGTAGAAGACGACCATCTGGTTCGCGTCCAGTAACGAGGGTCGCGCTACGGCCGTAAACGGAGGCGCCGGCGGCGATACCGCTGGCGCGGATGCGACCGGAACCGCCGCCTGTTCCGCCGCGGCCGGCGCCGTCCCGGGGGGCGCCGTTTCGGCAGCTTGCATCGTCCGTTCGGCCGTGGCGCCGTCCGGCGGCACCGCTGTCGAGGGTGCCCGTCGCTCCGCCACGACCGTTCGCATCGCGAGCTGCAGCGAGGATGCCTCGGCGGTTTCGGGATCCGGACCGTCCGCCAGCATCACAGCCAGACCCAACGCGAGAGCAGGCGTTAGGACGGCGGTAAACAGGGCGCAAGAAAGCACGGCGCGGCGGCTGGTGAACCTCATGTTCGCTCCAGGCTGTCGTTGATGAATCGAAGAGCTGCGGCGGGTATGGAGGTGGTGACGCGCCGATGGTACTCGTCGCCCATCAAGGAATCAATGGATTTGTTACGAGATATTCGCCCTTGTGACGGTTCTGTAACACCTATAAACCGACGGTTTTGTAATCCTTGCGCGCCCGTTTTTATGCGATCCTGTACCGGCAGATGGTATAATCGAGTAGGCGCTTCACTGATTAGCGACCACCGCTCTGTGTGGGTGATTGCTACGTAAACGAAACGCTGCTGCAAGCATTCCTGCGGACGATCTCTCGGATTCGCCGTCGGCTTGCCGATATAACACAGGTGGCGGGAAGCATTGAGGGGATTCCACCATGCCGCACGCTGCTACAAGGCGATCGAGCACAAGAGAAGTTGCCACGATCCCCACCGTTCTCGTCATCGATGACGACGCCGCACTCACGCGCATGCTCCGCCTCACCCTCCGCGATGGCGGCTTCGAAGTCAGCACTGCGGCGAACGGCGCCCTCGCCCTCGACCAGATCGATGACGAGCATCTCCCCGATGCGATCGTGCTCGACCTTGAGATGCCCGTAATGGATGGCCGTTCGTTCTACCGCGCCCTCCGCGAACGCGGCATCGATGTGCCCGTCCTCGTCTTGTCCGCGTACGGCGCCCGGGGCGCCCAGCGCGAACTGGGCGCGAACGCGTATCTCAACAAACCGTTCGATCCGGAAGCCCTCGTCTCAGAGGTCCGCGAACTCATCTGACCGCCCGCTGATCGCTCGGTTGATGCTTGTTCCCGACGCGGCGTTGATGCGTGCATCCCCTTGCAGCCCGCATCCTCCCCGCCGCCCTCCCGAGCAGCGGCGCCCGGATACCTCCGTGCCCAAGCCAGCACTGCAACCTAGCCGCGTCTGTACGACGGGCATTCCTGATTTGACGCCATTTGGGCGACCCCGTGCCGTTGGGACGTGCCTGCGAGCGAGGCATTGCGCCGCTTTACGGCGTAGCAATCACCGCTGCGAGATACTCGGGCAGCCCCAGTTGGAGGAACAACATGTCTCACTTCACGCCGACGCTGGACATCACCAGCCCCGAAGCTTGGCTCAGCGCCGCCCAGGTCATCGGCATCGCATTGCTGGCCTACCTGGCCATACTCTGGGTCGTTCTCTTGACCTGGACGCTGCGTGACATTCAATCACGGACCAGCGACGATGGGCTGCGGTTCATCTCCGTCGCCGTCGTCGCCGTCTTCTCGGTGCCAGGTTTGCTGCTGTACCTCGCGCTCCGCCCTCGCGAGACCGTCGCCGATGAGTACGCCCGCCGCCTCGAGACAGAGGCCTTCATGCGCGAACTCGATAAGCACCCGTCCTGCCCCGATTGCGCACGGCCCGTCGAAGCCGCGTTCGTCGTCTGCCCGTTCTGCCGCGCCAGCCTCAGCACCGCCTGTGAAGCGTGCGGCGAGGCGGTCGACCGCAAGTGGGTGGCCTGCGCTTTCTGTGGCGTAGAGCCCCAGCGCCCCGCAGCCGCGCCTGCCAGTGTTGCCGCATCTCGGACGCCATCGCGCGTTGCACCGCGCGCCGTGCCGGTGCCTGCTCCTGCAGCGATGTCGCCGCGCATGAATCCGGACATGGCGCCCGCGACGGCCCCGCCGCTCTGGGCGACCCGGTCGCAACGGGAGCCGCAGCCGGCAGCCACATCCGCCGGCACGACGACCACTACCGCGCCGCGCCCCCGCATTCAGCCGCAGACGTAGCCAAAAGCCGCGACACCAACGAAGGAGGCGCACCAATCGGTGCGCCCCTTCTTTCGTCTCGGCTAGAAGGCTTATTGGTCGCTACTTCCGGTCGCTCACCGCGTCCAGTGTCGCGACCTCAGCCGCTGTGAGCGCCACATCCGGCGCCGCCAGCAAATCGGCGAGCTGGGCGCGCGTGTTCGCGCCGATGATCGGCGCCGTCACCGCCGGCCGCGTCAGCTCCCACGCCAGCGCGACCGCGGCGATCGAGACGCCCCGTGACTGCGCGATCGTATCCAGCGCGTCGACAACCGCGAATCCCTGCTCGTTCATGTACTTCTTCGCGTTCCCGGCGCGCTGGCTGTCAGGCAGCTTCTCGCCGCGGCGATACTTGCCCGTCAGAAAGCCGCCCGCCAGCGGACTGTACGGGATCATGCCGATGCCCTCGCGCTCGCACAGCGCCGCCAGCGCGTCCTCATACTCCGTCCGATGCACCAGGTTGTGGTGCGGCTGTAGCGTCGCGAACCGCGGCGACGCGCTGGCGTCAGCAGCCTTCAGTGCGTCCGCAAGCTGCCCCGCGCCGTAGTTCGATGCGCCGATGTACCGCACCTTCCCGGCGGCGATCAGTTCGCCGAATACCGTCAGCGTTTCCTCGATCGGCGTCTCATCATCCGGCCAATGGCACTGGTACAGGTCGATCGTCTCCATCTGCAGCCGTCGCAAGCTGTCGTCAACCGCCCGCGTGATGTGTGCCCGGCTCAATCCCTGGCCATCGGCGCCATCCCACATCTCGCCACGCACCTTCGTCGCCAGCACGATGCCGGTGCGGTTGTTACGCGCCCGCATCCAGCGTCCGATGATCTCCTCCGATACGCCGCCCGGGTTCCCGGCCGCCCACCGGCTATACACGTCCGCCGTATCGATGAAGTTGCCGCCCGCCTCGACGAACGCATCCATCACCTCGAACGATGCCGCCTCGTCCGCCGTCCAGCCAAACTGCATCGTCCCCAAACACAGGTCCGATACCCAAAGATCCGTCTTCCCAAGTTGCACAACGTTCATCCGAACACCCTACCACCGCCGCCCGGCACGATCACCCGAATGCGTCGTCTCGCGCAGGTGCCCTTCCTTCCAGCTTCCACCATCCAGCCTCCAGTTTCGCACCGAAGGCGACAGCGGCGACGACCGCAGCGCGCCTCCCGCTTTCTCGCCTCCCGCTTCTACCATCGCTACCCTAACCCGTGACCACACCAGCCCAATCCCCCATTGACGACGCCGACTACCGTCTCCTCCACGCCGCCGCGCTGCTCGCGTTCTTCTGCGTCGGCATGTACGCCGGCTCATTCGGTCCCGCCCTCCCCTTCATCGCCGACGACCTCGGCGTCTCGCTCGATACCGCCGGCCTCCTCCTCACGTCGCTCTTCGTCGGCTCGATCGTCGCATCCGCGAGCGTCGCCGTTGCGTTGCACGGCCGCGATGCGCGCTTGCTCACGCTGTGGGGCCTCTGCGGCACCGTGCCCGGCATCGCCATGCTTGGCCTCGCGCCGACATGGCCGCTTGCGCTCGTCGGCGGCGTCCTGCTCGGCCTCGGCGACGGGTTGATCGTCGCCGCGCTCCACATCCTCATGTGGCGCACCTCCCGCGACGTGCCCAGCGCCATGAACCGCCTCAACCTCTACTTCGCGTTCGGCGCCGTCGCCGGACCGCTCTGGGCCGGCGCCATATTCGCCACCACCGAGGAGCGCTGGATCGTCTACAGCGGCATCGCCGTACTCGGCGCCGTCGTCTTCGCACTCATGCTCGCAGCGCGCGCCCCGGCTACCGTGCTGGCGCCGGCGCCCGACGAGCAGTTCCGCCTTCCCGGCAACCCGACGGCATGGATCATGGGCGCCATCCTCTTCCTGTACGTCGGCGCCGAATTCGGTCTCGGGTCCTGGGTCTCGTCCTACGCGCGCGAAAGTGCGGATGCGGGCGTCTTCGCCGCTGCCGTCATCACTGCTGGCTACTGGGGCGCGCTGATGTGCGGCCGCGTCGTCAGCGGCATGTACTTCGCCCGCCGTAGCGATGCAAGCTGGCTGCTGCTCATCGCCGTCGGCGGCGCCGGCATCTCGAGCCTCGTGCTCGCGCTGACCACCGGTAACATCTACTTCGGCGCCGCGTCGGCGTTCGGCGCCGGCCTCTTCCTCGGACCCGTCTGGCCCGCCACCCTCGCCATCGCATCCGAAGGCACATCAGCCAACGCGACCGCAACCACCGTCACGATGGGCAACGCCGGCGGTCTCGCCATCCCGTTCCTGCAGGGCAAGGTTTTGGTGGGCGCCGGTCCCGCCGAAGGCGTCATGGTCACCGCCGTCCTATGCGCCCTCATGCTCATCATGGTCGTCGCCTTTCGCGCGCGGCGTCCCATCGCCTGATGGTGAGCCAATCGCGGCGTCGTCTGACAATGCGCCCGCGCCCCCATCGCTCGATCCCGCCCCTTCGTCAGGCGTCGTCACCGGCTCGTCGCTCTCGCTCCAGAACGACGCCAGCACGTCCAGCCGCGACGTCGGTGCTCCTCCGCCCAGCGATATGCTGAGCTGCACCAGCATCACCGCCAGCGCCAGCAGCACCAGCGGCGACACGATCAGGATCGCCTCGACGCTGAAATACGCCGCTGCCGCCCCAAGTGTAAGCAGCGGCACGATCGCCGTCCCGTTTTTCAGCGTGCTCTGCAGCGCGAACGCCCGTCCCTGGTACGCCAGCGGCACACGCCGGTTGATATACGTCTGTACCGATGTCGTCGTCAGCGACAACCCGAACCCGACGAACAGCGCCAGGAACCCCGCCGTCCGCAGCTTCGCGCTCAGGTCGATTCCGGCCAGCCCCAGCAGCCGTAACGGATTGATCGCATCAACAACGTCCGTCACCTCGCCGACGAACCCCAGCAGACACAGCGTCAGCGACGTGATTGCGAACCCCGCCAGCGCCACCGGCCGCTCACCGCGCCGTCGGATCAGCGCCGGCGCCGCCAGCAGCGCCAGCGCAAGCCCAATCGCCGAGGGCCCGAACACGTACACCGCATCCGCCGGATCCACGCCGAGCGCCGCCTGCACGTAGCGCGGCCCCAGCGTCGTCAGCACGATGTTCGCCGTGCCGGCCAGCACTGCGACGACGATCATCGTCGCGATCGCCCGCTCGTGGATCAGCCAGTCGACCGTCGAACGCATGTTGACGTTCGGCCGGCGCCAGTTCATCCGGCGTTTCGCGTGTACCGTCGTCAGGTCGAAGACGCGGCTCGCCGCCAGCAGCAGCAGCGCCCCCGCGACGTAGAACACGACGTCGGTGCCGAACGCCCGCACCAGCACTGGCGCCAGCAACGCCGTCCCGAACGCCGTGCCAAGGTTCGACGCCAGTCCGACGAGCGACGCCGCGCTCGCCAGCTCCTCCTGCGAAGCCACGTGCGGGATCACCGATGATTCCGTCGGCCCCGACACCTGCCCCAGCGTGTTCACCGCGAACACAAGAAACAGCACAGCCAACAGATCCGTCCCCGCGACAATCGGCACGATAAAGCACAGCACAGCCTGCAAGTTGTAGATCGCCGCCAGCGCCACCCGCTTCGGCAGCGCGTCCGCCACAGCGCCGCCGTACAGCCCGAGCAGCGCCGCCGGCACCAGCGCAGCCACACCCACAAGCGCCGCCTCGAACGCTGAACCGCCACCGCGCACCACCGCGATCAGCGCCCCGTACGAAAGCGACTGCTGCCCCGCATCCGACAAGAATCGAGAAGCCAGGATCTGCTGAAACCGCGGCTGCCGCGCCACCGAGGTTTCCGGCAGAAACACCCAGAACAGCCGGAATACCCGGTGCTGCCCGCGGTCCAGCAGCCCGTCCGCCCGCGCATACGCGCCATCGAAAATCTGCCGCCCCCCGGCCATCGCCCGGCGGCGCGAAGAAGGCGTCGGCGGCTCTTCATTCATCCGCCGAGTATAAGTGGGCTGAAGCTGGTGCTAACTTGATCGCCGCGCGCGCCGCGATGACACCCAAAGTCCAGTAGTTCGCTCCAGAAGTAAACTGCTGGACTCGGGGTATCAGGCTGGGATAGCTCTCGCAGCCCGGCGGTAGCTGGAAGTCGGGAGCAGCTTAACGGAACGATCCATAGACCGATGCGCGCGTTCGCGGTAAAATCGAACAAATCTTCGGATCAGGAGTTACGTGTGCTTCTCCCGTCGCACGAGCACTCGCCCGTCTCGCGAGTCTTTATCTCGCCATCGCGTCTCGTCGAACTCCACGAAGGCGACTGCATCGACTGGCTCGCGCAGCAGCCAGATCGATCCTTCCACGCCGTCGTCACCGACCCGCCGTACGGAATTCTTGAATACACGCCCGGGCAGATCGCAAAACTCCGGTCGGGCCGAGGTGGCGTTTGGAGGATTCCCCCGTCGATTGGTGGCCACAAGCGTGCGCCGGTTCCGAGATTCACGGTGCTCGACAACAAGGACATCTCCGTCCTCTACCAGTTCTTCAGCACATGGGGGACGGCCCTCCGTCCCAAACTCGTGCCAGGCGCGCACGTCCTGCTTGCGACGAGCCCCTTGCTGTCGTACGCCGTCTCGCAGGCGCTCGTCGACGCCGGATACGAGAAGCGCGGCGAAATCGTTCGGCTCACGCGGACGCTCCGCGGCGGGGATCGCCCGAAGAACGCCGAACGCGAGTTTCCGGATGTAAGCGCAATGGCTCGATCGGCGTGGGAACCTTGGCTCATGTTCCGGAAGCCATGTGAGGGGACCGTCGCGGAGAACCTGCGCAAATGGAACACCGGCGGGCTCCGGCGCCCCGAAACCGGGCCGTTCGTCGACGTCATCCAGAGTCGCCCAACCCGCCCCGACGAGCGCGCGTTAGCGCCCCACCCAAGTCTGAAACCGCAGGCATTTCTTCGCCAGATCGTGCGTGCCGTGTTACCGCTCGGTGAAGGCGTCGTACTGGATCCGTTCGCCGGAAGCGGTTCGACGCTCGCCGCCTGCGAGGCGGTTGGCTACCAGGGCGTCGGCGTCGAAGTCGATCCCGCGTACGTCACGATGGCGCAGGAGGCGATTCCTCTTCTATCTCGCTTACAACTACCTGAATCGCCTTCCGCTTCGGCGTCGGTCGCGCCACGTACGTCGGGTCGCAGTACAGCGCGTTCGCCGCGAGCTTTTCGACGCCCGACCGTTTGATCGAAGCCGTTGGCGTTCTGCGGCTACCTTCCTTTCGTCCCGAAAAGCTCCAGTCGCTCTCAACGTCGCGCACATCAGCCGGTCGATTCGCGTCGGGCTTCGGTTCTCCAGCGGTTGAACGTCACGGTCGATGTAGTACTGGAAGATCATGATCCAGCCATCCTCGATGTTGTGACCCTGCCAGCCGTTCGACCAACGCGATGCCTTCACTTCGATACCATCGTCGCCGCGATGGCATCCGTCGCTTTCGTACATCCCGCGAGGGACGAGATCCGGCCGTCCGTTGTGGTACTGGTTCTTGATGATCGTCGTGCTGCGCTTCGACACGCCTTCCACCACCAGTTCGCTCATGACACCGCTGAACGTCGCCGCCGAAAGCGTCTCCTCCAGCCGATCCCATCCTCGCTCGATTAAGAACTTGTTGACGTTGTAGAGAAAGTCGTAGATGTCGTCGATCGCGGCTTTGACTTCCGATACGCGGAGGTCATACGGAAGGTCCACACCTTCGTTCCAGCCCTTCGGGTGCAGCGTGGCGCGATCGATAAAAGTTGCCATCGCGCGATCCTGTCATACGGCTCGATGGCGAGCAAGGCATCCCCACCCCCTCACTACGTTGAACGTAGCGACCGCATCCCCGACACTCAGACGCACATCGACACAAACACAAAGCGAGGCCCAATGCCCGAAATCACCCACCGCACCATCGACACCAACGGCATCAAGCTCCGCATCGGCGAAGCCGGCAGCGGCCCGCTCGTCGTCCTCGTCCACGGCTTCCCCGAATCGTGGTACTCGTGGCGCCACCAACTGCCAGCCCTCGCCGATGCCGGCTTTCACGCCGTCGCGCCCGATGTCCGCGGCTATGGCGGCAGCGACAAGCCCGAGCCGATTGACGCCTACAGCATGAAGAACATCGCCGCCGACATCGCCGGACTCGTCGTAGCGCTCGGCGAAGAAACCGCCGCCGTCGCCGGTCACGACTGGGGCGCTCCGATCGCCTACGCCAGCGCGATGCTGTACCCCGAACGCTTCCGCGCCGTCGTCGGCATGAGCGTCCCGTATACCGGCCGCGCCCCCATGAAGCCGACCGAACTCTTCAAGATGGCCTTCCCAAACACGTTCTTCTACATCACCTACTTCCAGAAACCCGGCGTCGCCGAAGCCGAACTCGAAGCCGATGTCGCGCGATCCATGCGCCTCTTCCTCTACATGGCGTCCGGCGACGCACCCCAGAACGACGCATCGTTCATGACCAAGCCCGCCGACTCGACGTTCCTCTCCGGCATGCCGGAACCCGAAAAGCTCCCCGCGTGGCTGACGCAAGCAGACCTCGACTACTTCACCGGCGAGTTCACCAAGAGCGGCTTCCGCGGCCCCCTCAACCGTTACCGCAACATGGACCGCGACTGGGAAGAGATCCCCGAGTTCGCCGGCGCGAAGCTTCAGCAACCCGCTTTGTTCGTCTGCGGCGACCGCGACGGCGTGATCAAGATGCAGCCCGCCGGCATCGAGACGATGCGCCAAAACTGCGTCGATCTGCGAGACGCCGTGCTCATCCCGAACGTTGGCCACTGGACGCAGCAAGAAGCGCCCGCCGAAACGAACGTCGCACTGATCAAGTTTCTGAAAGGCCTCTAATCATGCGTATCGGTCTCATGTTCGGCGACGCACCCGGCGGAACGCTCTCCGACACCGTCCAGCAGATCGTCGATGCCGAGCGCGACGGCTTTGACAACGTCTGGTTCGGCCAGGTGTTCGGTTCCGACGTCCTCACCATCATTGCGCTCGCAGGGGAGAAGACGTCGCGCATCGAAATTGGCACCGCCGTCGTGCCGACGTACCCGCGCCATCCCTTCGTCATGGCGCAGCAGGCCATGACGGTGCAGTCCGCCACCAACGGCCGCCTTGTCCTCGGCATCGGCCTCTCGCACCAGCCCGTTATCGAAAATATGTGGGGCATGTCGTACGAGCATCCCGCGCGTCACATGCGCGAGTACCTCTCGGTGCTCAAACCGCTCGTCAACGACGGCCGTGTCTCGTTCAACGGCGAAGTCTTCCGCACGACAGGCGGAATCCAGGTGCCCGGCGCCAAGCCGTTCCCGATCCTCATCGCCGCGCTCGCGCCGATGATGCTCAAGATCGCCGGCGAACTCGCCGATGGCACCGCCACGTGGATGACCGGCGCGAAGACCATCGCCAGTCACGTCGCCCCGAAGATCAACGAAGCCGCCAAAGCAGCCGGTCGTCCGCAGCCGCGCGTCGCCGTGGGCCTCCCCGTCGTCGTCACCGACGACGAAGCCGGCGCGCGCGCGAAGGCGGCGCAGGCCTTCCAGATCTACGGCCAGCTCCCCAACTACCAGCGCATGCTCGAAAAAGAAGGCGCCGCCAACCCGGGCGAAGTCGCCATCGTCGGCAATGAAGCCTCCGTCGAACGCCGGGTCCGCGATCTCGCCAGCGCCGGCGCCACCGACTTCTTCGCCGCCATCTTCCCCCACGGCGATGACGCTGCGGCGTCACTCAAACGCACGCGCGCGCTCGTGCAATCGCTCGTCAGCAAGGTGTGACCAACCTCTTACGTCCAATCTCCACCGACCAGTCCCGCTTCCCGTCTCCCGCTTCCAACCCACGGAGTGTTCCATGCAAGCACAGCCCGGCCGCCCCGCTCCCGCCGTCACCCTCAAAGCGATTGGCCACGGCCGTCAGATCACGTTCAACAGCATCGGCACAACGACGCTGCTCATCTGCCTCGCGCGCGAAACATCCGGCAAGGGGCCCGAAGTGGTCACCGCCGTCCGCAAGCGCTGGTTCGGCGTGTCGCAGGTCGTCATCATCAATCTGGCCGACGCTCGCCCGTTTCCGAAGCTCATCCGCAAGGTCGCCGAGCAGATCATGAAGTCGTCCTACAACGACGCCGTCAAGAACCTGCTGCCGGGCCGTACGCCCGAAG
Source organism: uncultured Dehalococcoidia bacterium (assembly GCA_964599885.1). Classification (GTDB taxonomy): domain Bacteria; phylum Chloroflexota; class Dehalococcoidia; order DSTF01; family JACRBR01; genus CAZRHH01. The sequence continues at coordinate 18,090 of CAZRHH010000058.1, forward strand.
AGTACGTGCTCATCGTGCCCGACTGGGACGGCGACATGCTCGCCCCACTCGGCATCGAAGACGTCACCAAAACGATCGCCGTCGCCGTCATCGACAAGGCCGGCAACATCGTCGGTACCTACCAGGGCGAAGATTGCCCTGCCCACGCCGTAGCCCTCATCGAACGCGCTGGCACGTAACCGCCGCAGAAGTGCGGCGTCCTGCTTCAACTCATCCCTTTCAGCGCTGACGCAGTGAAAGTCGCGCCATACACGGGCACTCCAACCACTTCAACCCTTTGCGCTCCTTCGCGATCTTTGCGCCTTTGCGGTGAACCGGCTACACAAAGCAAGCGAAAGTCGAGAAGGTACATGCCAACAGCCATCACCAACGCCACCCTCATCGACGGCACCGGCGCCGACCCCGTCCGCAACGCCACCATCATCATCGAAAACGACCGCATCACGAGCGCCCGCGCCGGCGGCGCCCCGCCGCGCGATGCCGACGTGATCGACGCCGGCGGCCGCACCGTCATGCCCGGCCTTATCGATAGCCACGTACACCTCTACGGCCGCATCGCGCCGCTGCAGGAACGCATGCTGACACCGCCGAGCCTCCAACTCTTCTACAGCGCCCGCAACGCAAAGTGGACGCTCGACGCCGGCGTCACCACCGTCCGCGACGCGTCCGGCTCGCCCGTCGGCTTCAAGATGGCGATCGAAAAGGGCCTCATCCCCGGTCCGCGCATGCGCCTCTCGATCAGCGCGCTCTCGCAGACCGGCGGCCACGGCGACGGCACGATGCCCTCCGGCGTCAACCCGGGTGGCGCCAACCGCAGCACCGAACATCCGCACACCGTCGTCGATGGCCCGGACGAAGTGCGCCGCGCCGTCCGCGAACTGCTGCGCGCCGGCGCCGACTTCATCAAGCTCCACGCCACCGGCGGCGTCATGTCACCCAGCGACGAGCCCGGTCACACGCAGTTCAGCCCCGAAGAGATCACGATCATGGTGCAGGAGGCGGCCGCCGCCGGCAAAACGTGCATGGCCCACGCACAGGGCACCGACGGCATCAAGAACGCCGTCCGCGCCGGCGTCGAATCGATCGAGCACGGCATCTATCTCGATGACGAAGTGATGGCCGAGATGATCGAACGCCGCACGTTCCTTGTGCCCACGCTCGTCGCGCCCCTATGGGTGCTGCGCCACGCCGAGCGTGCCCCCGGCAGCGTGCTTCCCCAATCCGTCCGCAAGACCAAAGAGGTGATGGAGACGCACAAGACATCCATCAGCCGCGCCATTGCTGCCGGCGTTCGCATCGCCATGGGCACCGACAGCGGCGTCGGCCTCCACGGCCACAACGCAGAGGAGCTCGAGCGCATGGTCGAATGCGGCATGACGCCGATGCAGGCGATCGTCGCTTCAACGCAGACTGCGAGCGAGTGCGTCCACATGCAGGACGCCGTCGGCACGATCGCCGAAGGCAAGTTCGCCGACCTCCTCATCATCGACGGCGACCCGCTGGCCGACATCACCGTCCTCCAGCAGAAAGATCGCCTCGCACTCATCATGCAAAACGGCCGCACCCACAAGGACGCCATGTGACGGCGACCGACCGAACCGTGATCTACAACGAACGCGAACTCACGCGACGACGCCCTCCGCGACCTTATCGCCCGCGAGCAAGAAGCCAACGGCAAAGCGATCCGCAGCGACCGCTACCACACCCTCTGGGCCGCCGAACGCGTGTAACGATCCGGTAAGACGCCCGATCGTCGCGCCTTCAAATGATCCCGAATCCCTCGGAGTTTCTGCTTGACGCCTTGCTTGGGGGGGGGGGAGTATACTAACGCCCAACCGCGCAGAGGAGGCCCCATCATGCGCACGAGAAACAGCCGCCCGAT
>CAZRHH010000059.1:0-18351 GCA_964599885.1 uncultured Dehalococcoidia bacterium
GCCGTGCCATCTCGTCCGCGCGCTCCGGCAGCCCGAGTTCGTCGCCCACGGCGCGCGCGATCGCCGCGAGATCGGCGTCGCGTCGCAATCCGCTGCGCTCGAGCACGAGATGCACGGCGCTGCCGAACTCCGCCGCACGGCCGCGCCGCACCGTATCGTCGCCTGCGCCGGGCCGCTCCCATTCGGGTTTGAGCGCGCTTGCCGTGCGGATCGTCAGTGGGCGGCCGCCGCGCTCGATCAACCGCGCATGCTCGCCGCTCCACGCCGCGCGTTCGGCGACGATGGCCGCGGCGTGCGCGTCATCGGACGCGCCGTTGCGCGCGCGTCTCCATACGGGCAGCTCGGCGCCGTGTACGTGCATGGTCGCGGCGTCTTCGTACTCGCCTTCGTCCGCGCGCGCTATGCGCAGGTGATCGCCGATGCACTTCGTCTCGCCCCTGAACGCCGCGCTGCTTTTGGAGATGAACGGCACGACAAGCCGGTCCTTCGCGCGCGTCGACGCCACGTAGAGCAGGCGCAGTTCCTCGGCGAGACCGTGCCGCTGCTCGACAAGCTCAGCAGCGTCGTACCCCGGCGTGCGAAAGTGCAGCTCTTTCTTGCCGAGCTTCAGGTGCAACGTGTGTTCGGGCAGGTCGGCAATGACGCGTGTGCGGTCGACGCGTTCGGTGTTCATGTTCGCCAGCACGACGACGGGGAACTCCAGCCCCTTCGACGCGTGGATCGTCATGATGCGCACGACGTCGTCCGTCTCCTCGCTGATCACGGCGTCGGTCTCGTCGGCGGTGCGCGCCATGTTCTCCTTGAGCCAGTGGACGAACCCGCGCAGCCCGCCGCCGCTCGCCTCGGCGAACGCACGCGCCTGGTCGATGATCTTCAGCAGATTCGCCGCGACCTGGTCGCCCTGCGGTTGCAGCATCGCAAACTCGACCAGCCGCGTCTCGTCCAGCACGGCGCGGATCAACTCCGGCAGTGGGGCCGTGTGGCGAAGCTCGGCAAGCTTCCGCAGCGTTCGCATCGCATCGGCGACGGCGCCGGTCGCGCTGGATGACAGCGTGATGTAGTCGAACTTCCAGCCGGCGTGGCGGTGCAGCAGCAGATCCTCGTCGGAGAGCCCGAACGCCGCCGAGCGAAGCGCGCCGACCGCAGCGACGCCGTCCGTCGGGTCATCGATCGCGCGGAGGACGGCCACCATCTCGCGCACTTCCTGCCGCAGGAAGAACGTGCGGCCGCCCTCGTGCCGGTACGGAACGTCGGCGCGCGCGAACGCCTCTTCGTACAGTTCCAGTTCGCTGCGGGACGGAATGATCACGACGACGTCGCGGTACGTCGCGGGGCGCATCGAATCGTCCGGCTCGCCGCGCACGAGCCACGAGCCGTCGTCGACGTTCTGACGGATGATCGACGCGAGCCGAGCGCCCTCGTAGCGGCGCGCGTCGGCGGCGGACGCATCGCCGCTGCGTGTGGGCTTCCCCGTCTGCTCGGCAATGCCGCGGATCGTCGTGACGGCGCCGGCGGCGTAGCCGGGATGATGCTGCAGCGCGATGTACTCCGGCTGCATGCCCATCTCCTGCACGAAGAGCTGCGAGAAGGCGCCGTTTACCCAGCCGATCACCTGTTCCGACGAGCGGAAATTCTGCACGATGCGCGTCGGCTCGCCGCCGAAGACGTGCTGCTTCACCGCGTCGTACATACCGATGTCCGCGCGCCGGAAGCGGTAGATCGACTGCTTCGGATCGCCGACGACGAACAGGCTGCCCGGGCGTAGCGCCGTCTGCCGCCAGTCGTCGGCGATCGCACCCTGCGCGCAGAGGCTGACGATCATCTCCGCCTGCAGCGGGTTCGTATCCTGGAACTCGTCGACGAGAATGCAGCGAAACTTGGACTGAAAGTAGGCGCGCACTTCCGCGTTGTCGCGCACGAGATCGCGCGCCCACAGCAACAGATCGTCGAAGTCGGCCTTGCCGTCGGCCTGGCGCCGCTCGCGGTACTGCGTGACGAAGCCCTGCAGCCAGAAAAGGAGCCGTGACGTCGCGCGTTCGCGCATGCTGTAGGTCGCTTCTTCCAGCAGATCCGCAATCTCCTTGATCTCAGCCTTCACCTGCACGCAGTGATTCTTTGTGCGCCAGTTTTCCTGCCTGCCCCAGCGGTTCGAAGGTCGCCCACAGGAAGCGATCGTGCGCCGCAAGGTCGCATCGTTGTCCACCGAGCGCAGGTCGGCGTAGAGCGCGATGGACTTCCGCAATTCGGCGAGCGCGCCATCTGTTGGATCATCCGCGTACTGTTCGAGCGCGCGCAGGGTTTCGATGCGCGGCGCCATCGCCGCAAGCACGATGCGCGGGTCGATTACGGGAATGTCGTCCGTGGCGAGCGGCAGCAGCTCACGGTGGCGGTGCAGCTCTTCGGCCGCCTCGCGCACTTTGTCGAACGGCAGGCCGAGGTTCAGCGCGTCGATCAGCGCGTCCGGCGGCTCATCGGCCGCCATCTCCGCGCCGATCCACTCGCTGTACGCCTGTTCGAACGCGAGCTGCACCGCCAGGTCATCGAGCACTTCGAATCCGGGATCGAGGCCCGCTTCGACGGGACGCTCGCGCAGCAGCCCCGAAGCGAAGGCGTGGATCGTCTCGATGTGGGCGTGGTTCAGGCCGCGCAATGCCGCTTCGAGACGGGCGCGCTGGATCTCGTCAACAGCATCGGCGAGCGCGCTCTCAAGGCCCTGGCGCACGCGCGATGCGAGTTCCGCCGCCGCCTTCTCGGTAAACGTGATCACGGCGACGGAGCGTACGTCGGCGTGTCCGGTCGCGAGGATCTCGACGATGCGATCGACGAGTACGGTCGTCTTACCGGTGCCGGCGCCCGCTTCGACGCACATGTTGGCGGCGACGTTCGTGCGAATGTAGTCGCGCGCCGCCTGGTCGACCGGTGTGAATGCGCGGGCGATCGTCATTTGATCTCACCCATCGCGCGGTAGGCGGCGTTGCGTTCGTCGCCACCTTTGCCGTCCATGATCTTGTCGATCCGCGCGTCGCAAACGTCCTTGTAGTCGCACCACTTGCAGGTGTCGCGTTTCACGCCGGGGTTCGCGGCGAAGTTCCCGCCGTCCACGCCGTCGGCGATCGTTTCGAGGATCTGCTCGAACTGCGGCTGCAACGTCGCCGCCACATCGGCGCCCAGCATCGTGCGACGGTCGAACCCGCCGCCGGTACTCGCGTAGAAGTACTGCGACTCGCCCTGCGCGACCGGCATCTCCAGCAGTTGCGCGGCGGCGTGGAGATAGATCGGAAGTTGCAGCGCCGTGCCGCGCGCGAACGTGCCGGACAGCTTCGTCTTGCCGGTCTTGTAGTCGATGACGCGAAAGCGCGTCTTGTCGTCGTCCCAGTCGATGCGGTCGATCCGGCCCTGCAGCCGCAACTCGCGCCCGCCGATACGCAGCACGAGCGGATCGTCGGTGGAAAGCGCTGCGTCTTCTTCGCCGTAACCGCGGCCCATCGGACCGAAGCGCGCCTCGAACGCGCCGGGACGGACGCTCGTGCCCTGCGCGTACTCGACTTCCTTGTCGTACCAGCGATGCAGATCTTCATCGATGTCGCGCTTGTCCATCTTCCAGATCAGCGGGCGGCCGGTGACGCCGCGCCGCGCACGATCGTCGCCGGCTCCCTGCGCGATGGCATCGAGCAGCGCGAGATGTTCGGCGCGGCGCTCGGCACGCGGCGGATCGTTGCGCCCGACCGCCACCAAAAACTTCTGCAGGATCTCGTGGATCAGGCTGCCCTTTTGCAGATGATCCATCCGCTCGATCGCTTCCGGCTCTTCGACGGGTTCGATGCCGAGCGCGTACTTGAGGAAGTAGCGATACGGGCACGTCGCGTACGTCTCCAGCCGGCTCGCCGACACGGCCTTCTCGCCGGCAAACGACGATCGCGCCAGCGCCGCCGCGCGCGCTTCGTCGCCGATCATCACGCCGTCGTACTCGGTGAGCGTGGCGCCGCGGCGTTGCGTGCGGGCGTGTACGGCGCGCCCGAACGACGGTGCGATCTCCGCGAGCGCTTCGATGGCTGACGGCAGCTCGCCGGCGTTGTACATCTTGATCAGGCCGCGGTCGTACTCGGCTTCCGAAAGCGAATCGGCGAGCCCGTCGCTGGCGAGACGCCCGGCCTCGAAGCGCCGCACCCACGCGCTGCGGTCGAGTTCGTCGAGCGTCAGGCGGCGTCCTTCGAGCGCTTCCGCCGTCGCGCGGAAGAAGTACGACGGCAGATGCTTGCCGCTGCGGCCCGCCGCCGCGCGCGCGTACGAGACCGACAGCCGTTCGCGCGGCGCCTGTACGCCGAGCCAGAAGCCGAGCGCTTCGTCGTCGGGTTCGGTGCGCAGCGGCAGTTCGCCGACCGCAGCGTCGTTAATGCGGCGCCGTTCGTGTTCGAGGAGCAGCGGATCGGGCCGCATCGGCGGCGGCCACGCGCGCTCGGCGACGCCGAGCATGCATACGGCGCGGAACCGCAGGTGCCGCAGCGACGACGCATCGATGACGGCGACGCCCTGGCGCCCGAACATGCGCACCGGCTCGTGCAAGACAAGCGACGTGTCGCGCGACTCGAGGTCGTCACGCACGGCGCGGCAGAACACGTCGAACGGCACGCGCTCGCGCACAGCAGCGAGCGTGCGCAAATCTTCGAGCGCTTCGATCAGTTGCTCGGTGCCGTCAGCGTACGGCGCGGCGAGCCCCTTCAAGTACGCAAGATGTTCGTCCCACGTCGCTTCCTCCGGCCGCGCCGCAAGCGCCGCGTGAAACTCGGCGACGAAACGCATCAGCGTCTCAATCCGCGCCGCGACGCCCTCGAGCCAGTCGTAACCATCGGCCAGCGCGCCGTCGCGCTTCTCCTTGGCGAGGCGGCCGAGCCGCTGCTGCCACTGCCCCGCACCCTCGACGACACCCGCCTCGCGCGTGTATGTCTCCCACGCCGAAGGCCGCACATCGCCGCCGTATGCTGAATGCACGCTCGGCGCCAGTTTCGTCTCGGTGAGAAACTCCATCACGCGTGAACGCGCGAACGTCTCGTGATCGGAGGCCAGTTCGAGCAGCAGCAGCAGACGGCGCCCGAGCGGGTGGGACGCGAGCAGATGCCCGTCGTGCAGGTACGTGTCGATCTGCGCTTCCTTGAAGATTTCGTCGACGAGATCGCGGTACGGCGTGCGGTTCCGGTAGACGACGGCCATCTCGTGAAAGCGGATGCCTTCGCCGGCCCAGCGGAGGCAGGCGCGCGCCGCCTCCCACACCTCGCGCACCGTGTCGGGCGCGCTGATCAGCGTGACGTTCTGCTCCGCGCCGGCGACGGGTCCGGGGGCCGGCGTGTACGCATGGAACAGACGATCGTTCACGCGCGCCAACGCGACGGGTGCGCCCGCGGCCCTGGATTCGAGCGCGCGGGTCGTGAAGCCGGCGTCGGTGAGGCGCGTCCGAAACGCCTCGTGCGCCTCGTCGGCCGCCAGATTCGATGCGGGCAAGAACACGGTGACTGCGTTCGTGCGCGCGATCTGCTCGATCAGCGCGTATTGCACGCGTGACGGCTGCCAGAGGCCGTAGACGAACAACGGCCCCTCGATCGTCGCGGACGCTGCCGCTGCGTAGGCTTCGGCGACGCCATCGAACCCGGCGCGACGGGCGGCGTAGGCGGCATACAGCGCGGCAAGCTCCGATTCCTTCGAGCCAGCGTCGTCCGCTCCGCCCAGCGCATCGGCGAAGGTCGCCGGGGTGAAGCCGCCAAGCTCGATCTCGCGAAACAGGCGCCCGAGTGCGTCGGCGAACCCCTCGCGACCGGCGATGCCGCCGAAGTAGCCGCCGGCGCCGTCGGCGATCTCGCGCACGAGCAGCCGCTCGGCGCCCGGCGTCAGCTTTGGCCGCGTAGCGAGATCGGACGTAGCGTTCGACGCCATCGATCGCGCAAGCTCGTTTGGGCGCACGAAGCGCACGTTGAGCTGCGCGACGCCGCGCTGCGCCAACGCGCGGCGCAGGTACGGCCGCAGCAGCACATGTCCGACAAGCACCGTGATGGGCGCCAGCCCGCTGGCCTCCCGCGCGTGAGAGACAGCGTCGGCGAGCGCGTCCTCGAGCTGTGCAAGAGAGCCGGTTACGATTTCGGCAGGGGGCATAGTGGCGCAAGTATACCCGCGCCATGCGACAATCACTGTCGCGCTAATCGCCGAACGAAGGAGCACTCATGCCGAAGTACATCAAGCCCGACTGGGCGACGAAAAACGTCTTCAACCCCGCGATCGCACTGGCGACGAAGCTCGGGCTCAGCATGCGTGGGTCGCGCCTGCTCGCGGTGCGCGGGCGCACGTCCGGCGAGATGCGTACGACTCCCGTGAACCCGCTGCCGTATGAAGGAGGGCGCTACCTGGTGGCGCCGCGCGGCAACACGCAGTGGGTGCGCAATATCCGCGAAAGCGGTGAGGGCGAACTGCGGCTCGGCCGCAAGCGCGAGCAGATCCGCGTTACCGAGCTGGCGGACGGCGAGAAGCCCGACCTGCTGCGCGCGTACCTCAAACTGTGGAGCATGGAGACGGGCAAATTCTTCGGCGGTGTCACGCACGAATCGCCCGAGGCGGAGATCACGCGCATCGCGCCCGATCATCCGGTGTTCCGGATCGAGTAGGCGGGCGACGTCGCGAGCACGTGCCCGAGCAGGCGACTGATCGTCCAGGTCGGCCACCGGTTGCCTGGTGAAGGCGGCACCTCGCGCGGCGCTACATCTGCTACAATCGCGGCAGCAGCCAGATCCACCAAGGAGAGTCCAATGCGGCAGACGTTCATGTCCACTCAGAAGGTAATGGCCACCTATCTGGAGGAAATGACGCTTGACGCGAACCTTGAACCTGGGGATTTTGGCGCATGTCGACGCCGGTAAAACAAGCCTGACGGAACGGCTGCTCTACGCAGCCGGTGTCATCGACGCGATCGGCAGCGTCGATGACGGCAACACACAGACCGACTCCCTCGCACTCGAACGCCAGCGCGGAATCACGATCAAGTCCGCCGTGGTGTCGTTCGTCATCGATGACGTCACTGTCAATCTGATCGACACGCCCGGCCACCCGGATTTCATCGCCGAGGTGGAGCGGGTGCTGAGCGTGCTCGATGGCGCCGTGCTGGTGGTCTCCGCCGTCGAAGGCGTGCAGGCGCAGACACGCGTGCTGATGCGGACGCTGCGGCGGCTGCAGATTCCGACGGTGCTTTTCGTGAACAAGATCGACCGCGCCGGCGCGCAGGACGAGCGCGTGTTGCGGGACATCGCGGAGAAACTGACGCCGGCGGTGATCGCGATGGGTTCGGCGGGCGGCCTCGGCACGAGGACTGCGACGTTGACGCCGTACGGCGCGGACGACGTTGCGTTTACGGCCGCCCTCGCCGATCTGCTTGCCGAGCACGATGACGCGTTTCTGACGGCGTACGTCGACGACGCGACGGCCGTGTCGTACGGGCAACTTCGCAGCGAGCTTGCGGCGCAGACCGGGCGGGCGCTGGTGCATCCGGTGTTCTTCGGCTCGGCGATCACGGGTGCGGGTGCCGGTGCACTGATGGCGGGAATCGCCGAGCTGCTGCCTGCGGCGGAGGGTGATGCCGAAGCCCCGATGTCAGGCAGCATCTTCAAGGTCGAGCGCGGGCCGGGCGGCGAGAAGATCGCCTACGTGCGCATGTTCGCGGGCGCGATACGAACGCGCGATCGGCTGCACGTAGGCGGCGACGACGATTCGAAGGTGACCGCGATCGCTGTGTTCGAGCTGGGCGCGGCCGTCCAGAGCGCATCCGTAGTCGCCGGGCAGATCGGCAAGCTGTGGGGGCTCCGCGATGTGCAGATCGGCGACGCGATCGGCGAGCCGCGCACGATGGCGGAGCGCGGGCACTTCGCGCCGCCGACGCTGGAATCGGTGATCGCGCCGTGCCGCCCCGCCGACAAAGGCGCGCTGCACGTCGCGCTGGCGCAGCTTGCCGAGCAGGACCCGCTGATCAATCTGCGGCAGGACGACGTCCGGCAGGAACTGTCGCTCTCGCTCTACGGCGAGGTGCAGAAAGAAGTGATCGAGGCGACGCTGGTCGACGACTTCGGCATCGCGGTCGTGTTTCGCGAGACGACCGTGATCTGCATCGAGCGGCCGGCCGGCGTCGGTGACGCCGTCGAGCTGATCGGCAAGCGGCCGAATCCGTTCCTCGCCACCGTCGGGCTGCGCATCGAGCCTCGTGCAATCGACTCGGGCGTGGAGTTCCGGCTGGATGTCGACGTGCGGACGATACCGTTCTACGTCTACAAGTCGGTCGAGGAGTTTCACGATTCGATCGAGGACGCCGTGCGGGACACCCTGCGCCAGGGGCTCTGCGGGTGGCAAGTCACCGACTACAGAGTAACGATGACGCACTCCGGCTACTCATCGCCGGGGAGCACCGCCGCCGACTTCCGCAAGCTGGCACCGCTCGTGCTGATGAGCGCGCTCGAGCAGGCCGGCACGGTCGTCTGCGAGCCGATGCATCGCTTCCATCTCGAGATTCCGGCGGACGCGTTCGGCGCGGGCGCGCCCGTACTGGCGCGGCTGCGCGCGACGCCGCAGACGCAGGAGATGCGCGGTTCGTCATACGTGATCGAAGGTGCGATCCCGGCGGCTCGCGTACACGAGTTGCAGCAACTCGTGCCGGGGCTCAGCCGCGGCGAGGGCGTGCTGGAAAGCGCGTTCGACGGCTATCAGCCCGTCGATGGCACGCCGCCCGAGCGGCCGCGCACGGACAACAATCCGCTGAACCGAAGCGAATATCTGCAGCACGTACTGCGGCGGGTGTAGGAGAACGCATGAACACTCAAAAAATGCACGCCGACGAAGTACAGACGGACGCATCACTCGTGCGCCGCCTGCTCGCCGCGCAGTTCCCGCAATGGGCGGATCTGCCGCTCAAATGGGCGTCTTCGTCGGGGACGGATCACGCGATCTACCGGCTGAGCAACGATATGTCGGTGAGGCTCCCCAAAGTCCACTGGGCCACCGGTCAGGTCGAGAAGGAGCAACGGTGGTTGCCGATGCTAGCCCCGCACCTGCCGCTCGCCATTCCCGCTCCGCTCGCGATCGGCGAACCCGCTGAGGGCTACCCGTGGCGGTGGTGCGTTTCGCCGTGGCTCGAAGGCGAGGATGCCACGCCCGAACACGTCCGCGACCTGAAGGAAGCAGCGGTGGATCTGGCGGCGTTCCTCCGAGCAATGCAGCGGATCGATACCACCGGCGGGCCGCGGCCCGGGCGGCACAACTTCTTCCGCGGCGTGCCCCTATCCGTGCGCGACGATCAGATACGCAAGGCGATCCCGGAGTGGGGCGGTGTACTCGATACCCGCGCCATCACAGCCGCGTGGGATGCGGCTCTCGCGGCGCCGGTCTATGACGGGCCGCCCGTCTGGATCCACGGCGACTTGCTGCCCGGAAATCTACTGGCGTCACGAGGCCGGCTGAGCGCCGTCATCGATTTCGGATGTTTGGGCGTTGGTGATCCCGCGGCCGACCTGGCGATCGCGTGGAACCTGTTTTCGGGCGAAAGCCGGAACGTGTTTCGCGCCGGGCTCGGCGTCGATGACGCGACGTGGGCGCGTGCGCGAGGATGGGCGCTGATGGGGCTCGGCGCGTTGCCGTATTACCGGCATACGAACCCGCCGCAGGTCGCGAGGGCGCGGCACCAGGTCGAGCAAGTGCTCGCCGACCACGAGCGCGGCGCATGACGAACGACGAACGCCGCACAACAATCGGCTCGACTACAACAAACGCTCACCGCACATTGTGCGGCGGGAAAAACGCAATGGAGGTTGCATGAAGGACTACAAGCCAGTGATGAGTTTCGGCGAGGACGTCGCCGGTGCGTACCGCGACGTGCAGCGCGGCGACGAGGCCGCCGCCGTCGCATTCCTCGCGGATCTCGCGGGTGATGGCCCAGCGCTGGAGCTGGCCATCGGCGCAGGGCGGATCGCGCTGCCGCTCGCCGCGCGCGGGATCCGCGTCGACGGCATCGACATCGCGCCGGCGATGGTTGGGCAGATGCGCGCGAAGTCCGGTGGCGATCAGATCGACGTCACGCTCGGCGACTTCGTGGACGTGCCGGTCGCGGGTACGTACAGCTTGATCTACGTGGTGTGGAACTCGCTGTTCAACGTGCTGACGCAGGATGATCAGGTGCGCTGTTTCGAGAACGTGGCGGCGCATCTGGCGGACGACGGTTCGTTCGTCGTCGAGGCTGGCTCGCCCGATGTGATGTATCGGCTGCGCGACCACCAGTACGTGGATGCGGAAGCGGTCGAAGTCGGCTCCGTGCGGCTGGACGTGCTGCGGCACGATCCCGCCAGGCAGATGCTCGATGAGAGCCATGTGACCATCTCGGCGGCGGGTATCCGCCTGAACCCCGTCGTCCAGCGCTACGCGTGGCCCGCCGAGCTGGACCTGATGGCGCGCATCGCCGGCCTGCGCCTGAAAGAACGCTGGGACGACTGGAGCCGGCGGCCGTACAGCGGCACCGGCAGCACGGTCGTGTCGGTGTGGGGCCGCTGATGTTGTTTGCGGCGTGGCGGCTAGAGCCCGGCGCCGCGGGCGACATCGCGCGCTGTTGCCTGCGCGACCGGACGGACGACCATCTCATCGATGTTGACGTGCGGCGGGCGCGTCACCGCCCAGGCGATGCAGTCCGCGATGTCGTCGCCGGTGAGCGGCGTCATGCCCTCGTACACCTTCGCGGCGCGCGCTTCGTCGCCGAGGCGGACGATGCTGAACTCTGTCTCGACGAGACCGGGATCGATCTCGGTGACGCGCACCGGCTTGCCGAGCAGTTCGATGCGGAGCGTGCGCGAGATCGCGCGCACGCCGTGCTTCACGCTCGTGTATCCGGCGCCGCCCGGATACGTCTCGAAACCGGCGATCGATCCGATGTTCACGATGTGGCCGTTTCCGGACGCTTCGAGCTTCGGCAGCAATGCGCGGGTGACGAGCATCAGGCCCAGCACGTTCGTCTCCCACATGCGGCGCCAGTCGTCTTCCGACGCATCCGCCACCGGTCCCAGGCCGAAGGCGCCGCCCGCGTTGTTGACCAGCACATCGCAGCGCTCGATCTGCGCGGCGAACGCGTCGACGCTGACAGCGTCGCGCACGTCGAGCGCGATCGCCCGCGCGCCGATCGGCGTGGCGACGGCTTCGAGCCGATCGATGCGCCGCGCGCCGACGATGATGTCGAAGCCGTCGGCGTGGAGGCGGTGTGCGGTTGCGGCGCCGATGCCGCTGCTGGCGCCTGTGATCACTGCGGTGCGTCGCTCGCTCATGGTTGCTGCTCCTTCGCGTGCAGGATGTCAGATCAGCGCGGCAACGCGGCGGGCGATCGCCATGCTGGATGTGAGGCCGGGCGATTCGATGCCGCCTAAGTGGACGTAGCCGTCATCGTGCCAGATCAGAAAGTCTGCCAGCGGCCCGGCCGGCGCCTGTAACTTCGGCCGGTATCCCACCTGGCCGGGCGCCAGATCATCGGGTTCAAGGAACGGCAGGTAACGCTGCGCGGCGGCGAGGAAGTCGGCGCGGCGCACGTCGTCGGCGCGGTAATCGAGCGGGACGCCCTCGTCGAGCCATTCCGTGTCGGGGCCGAGATGGGCGCCGCCATCGACGTCGAGCGTGACGTGGACGCCGAGGCCGCCGCTGCCGTGATCGGGCACGGGATAGACGAGATGGCGCAGCGCGCGCGCCTTCGCCGGCGTGACGATGTCGTAGTAGCGGCCCTTGTTCACGGTCTGGCGCAGCGTCGGCACGCCGTCTGCGCCATCGAGCGGATAGCCGAGCATCGACGCGACAGCCGGCGCGCCGAGGCCGGCGCTGTTGACGATCGCGGCGGCGGTGATCGTCGCTTCGCCGCCGTCCGGATCGCGCATACGCAGGCGAAATCCGTCCGCGACGCGCTCGATGGCGGTGACTTCGTGCTTGAGCGCGACGGCGCCGTCGTGCGGAGCGATCGCCGCGGCGAACGATGCCATGAGCGCGGAGATGTCGACGACGCCTGTCGACGGGATGTGTATGGCGGCGACGGCGCGGACTTCCGGTTCGCGATCGGCGATTTGCTTCGCGCTGACGATGGTGATGCCGGCGACGCCGTTTGTGGTCGCGCGCTCGCGGACGTGTTCGAGCGCCGCGAGCTCGTTGTCGTCGATGGCGATCACGAGCTTGCCGGTGCGGTGTGCGCGGACGCCGTGCGCTTCGGCCCAGTCGTAGAGGAGCGCGTTGCCTTCGATGCAGAGTTCGTGCTTGAGGGAGCCGGTGGGGTAGTAGATGCCGGCGTGGATGACGCCGCTGTTGTGCGAGCTGGTTTCGAGCCCGACGGCGGCGTGACGTTCGATGACGGCGACGCGGCGTGTTGGCGCGAGCGCGGCGGCACAGGCGAGGCCGACGACGCCGGCGCCGATGATGGCGATATCTACGTCGTGACGCGCGTTCATGGGCGCAGGGTAACGCGGGTTCAGCCCGATGCGTTAGCCGGAATACGGAATCACGCCAGGCGAACCACCGCCAATAGCCCTGGCGTCGCCAGCGGGACGTAGCTGCGGAGCTTCAGCTCCGCCGGATTCCGAACCGCCGAAAGCGCACCACTACACGCACCGCCGCGAAGCGTCAGCTCCGCCGGCCGGCAACCACGCGCAGACCGGTAGCGGACCGTCAGTACGGCGGACGTAGCTGCGGAGCTTCAGCTCCGCCGGATTCCGAAACGCCGGATGAGCGTCGCGGCAACGGAGGCCGCCGGCCCGGAGCTACCCACGCGCGCGCCACCGCCGTGAAGACACGCGTCGCACGCCACAGACACCACACACCAGTCGTGATAATCTGCGACGCAGCAGGGAGGGGCACGCCCATGGCCAAGTCAGAATCGTTCGACATCACGACAGGGGTCGATCTGCAGGAGGTCGACAACGCCGTCAACCAGGCGCGCAAAGAGATCGCTCAGCGGTACGACTTCAAGGGCCAGAAGGCTGAGATCGAGTACGACCGCAAGACGGCGAAACTCGAACTGGCGGCGTCGGACGAGTTCTACCTGAACTCGCTGTGGCAGGTGCTGCAGGAGCGCTTTGTCAGCCGCAAGGTGCCGGTGAAGAATCTGCATCGCGGCACCGTCGAGCCGGCGAGCGGCGGCACGGTGCGGCAGGAAGTGAAACTGCAGCAGGGATTGTCGAACGACACCGCGCGCGCGATCGTCAAGCTGCTGAAGGAACAGAAACTGAAAAAGGTGCAGTCGCAGATCCAGGGCGATGCAGTGCGCATCACGTCGCCGTCGCGCGACGAACTGCAGGGCGTGCAGACGCTGCTCAAGGAGCAGGACTACGACGTCGAGCTACAGTTCGGGAACTACCGTTAGAGGAAGCGGGAGGCGGGACGCGGGAAGCGGGAGCGCGCTTCAACGCAGAGACGCGGAGAACGCGGAGCGCGCGAAGGGTTTTCGGGACTGCTACAGAGGAGAGGGTTTCCCAGGGAGCGCTGATGCCGAGTGATGCCGCTAACGAGCCGAGGGCTGACCGGCCGCACATGCCGGACTACGGCATCGCGCGCGGGGACGAGGGGCTGCTGCCGTGGAGCTGGGCGCGGGAGCGGCTCGTTGCTTCGCACAACTACTGGGTGTCCACGACGCGGCCGGATGGGCGCCCGCACGCGAGCGCCGTGTGGGGCGTCTGGCTCGATGACGGGCTGTACTTCAGCTGTGCGCCGGGCGCCCGCAAAGCGCGCAACCTCGCCGCGAATCCCAACTGCGTCATCACTACCGAACGCGCGGACGAGGCGGTGATTGTCGAGGGCGTCGTCGAGCCTGCGACGGACGCCGCCAGGCTTGCGGAGTTCAAGCAGGCGTACGACCCGAAGTACGCGTGGGACATGGGGACGGAGGGCATTCTCGTCCTCCGTCCTCGGGTGGCGTTCGCGTTCATCGAGACGGCCGACAAGTTCGGTACGACCGCCACCCGCTGGACGTTTTAGCTTCAGCGCGGTCTCAGCATTCTCCGTCTCACGCTCATGAACCACGGTAGGGGCGGACCAATGTGTCCGCCCCGGTATCGCGCGCCATCCGCGCCATCCGCGCCTCCGCGACACATGCCCTGAACGTCCGTGGCGACAGATGGCGTCGGATGGTGGCGCCGGTGTTGCATTACGGGGGCGAACACGTAGGTTCGCCCCTACCGATCGCGTTCCGCGAAGGGCCCGGGCCGTCCACACAACCCCATCGGTGCATATCTGTCGTGCCCGCCGGGGGAGACGCCCCCCGTTGGACATCCGCGGCAACGGGGTCTAGGCTGAGGGATGGAGATTACGAACCGTCCGAACGTGACCGTGCCGAACATCATCGCCGCGTTTCAGGGGTGGAACGACGCCGGTCAGTCGGCGACGACCGCCGTGCGCTACCTGATCGAAGCGTGGAAGGCGCAGCCGTTCGCGAAGATCGATGCGGAGCAGTACTACTCGTTCAGCGACACGCGCCCGACGATCAAGATCGTCGCCGGCTCACAGCGCGAATTGACTTGGCCCGCGATGGAGTTCTTCTTCGCCGAAGGCAGCGAGCAGACGCCGCCGGCGGTGCTCGTCGTCGGGCCGGAGCCGAACCTCAAGTGGCGCTCGTTTTGCACCGAAGTGCTCGACCTCGCCGCGTCACTCGGGACGAGTCGCCTCGTGACGCTCGGATCGCTGGTCACCGACGCTGTCCACACGCGCCCCGTGCCGATCACCGGCTTCGCCACCGATCCGGCGATGCAGGAGAAGCTGACCGGCCGCAACATCACGCGGTCGAACTACGAGGGGCCGACCGGCATCGTCGGCGTGCTGCATAGCTTCTGCATCGCGGCGGAGATGCCGACGGCGAGCCTGTGGGCCGCCGCGCCGTACTACCTCGGTTCGACGCCGAATCCCAAGACAGCGCTTGGCCTGCTCGAAACCGTCGACGACGCGCTGGCGCTGCACCTGAATCTCGGTGAGCTGAACTCGGTCGCCGACGAGTTCGTGCGGCAGGTGTCGCTGGCCGTGCGCGACAACGCCGAGGTGCAAGAGCAGATCCACATGCTTGAACAGCGCTACGACGATCGCCCGGCCGATGAACCGGCGACACCACCGGAGTTTCCGCCCACGGGCGCCATCATCGCCGATCTCGAGAGCTTCCTCCGCGACCAGCGCGCGGACGAGGGATAAGCCGGCCCGTCCACACTATCCATAACGTACGCGGGCCACGGCGTCCGGCGTGGCGCCGCGTGACGGCGGTACCGCATAATCACGGCGATGGATACGAGCCAATTCGTCCGCAAGTGGGCCGCCTCGACGCGCAGCGAACGCGCGGCGTCGCAGGAACACTTCATCAATCTCTGCGAATTGCTGGGCGAAGATACGCCCAACAGTGATCCCTCGGGCGATTACTACGCGTTTGAGAAGGGGACGAAGACGCCCGATGGCGACGGCTGGGCCGACGTCTGGCAGAACCTGCACTTCGCGTGGGAGTACAAGGGGAAGCACAAGGACCTCGTCGCCGCCTACGCGCAGATCCAGAAGTATCGCGAGGCGCTCGATAACCCGCCGCTGCTCGTCGTCTGCGACCTCGAACGCTTCGAGGTGCACACGAACTGGACGAGCAATGAGAGCTGGGTCTACAAGTTCAACAGCGCCGGCATCGCGAGCGGCGAGCACGTCGCGGTCGAGACGATTGTCGGCGCGCCCGCGCGCGATGCGCCGGAACTGACGGCGTTGCAGGTGCTCAAGGCGCTGTTCCGCGAACCGGAGTTGCTCAAGCCGCAGCGGACGCGAGACGAGATCACAAGGGAAGCGGCGAAGGAGTTCGGCAAGATCAGCGATGCGCTCCGTAAGTGGGGCGTGCCGGACGAACGGATGGCCGGGTTCATCATGCGGCTCGTGTTCTGCATGTTCGCCACCGATGTCGGGCTGCTCCCACGCGAGACCTTTTCCGAGATCATCCGCGTCCACAAAAAGAGCGGCGACGCGCCGAACTTCCGCAAGCATTTATCCGATCTGTTCGCGGCGATGAACACCGGCGGCGACATCCTCATGCACCGCATCCCGCACTTCAACGGCCGCCTGTTCGAGGACAACGACGTGCCCGAGGCGATCACCGCGCAGGAGATACACATCCTCGCCGATCTCGACGCGATGAATTGGGCAGATGTTGAGCCTTCGATATTTGGCACGCTGTTCGAGTGGGTGATCGATCCGAAGCAGCGGAAAATGCTCGGCGCCCACTACACGTCGCGCGACGACATCGAACTAATCGTCGAGCCGGTGCTGATGGAGCCGCTGCGGCACGAGTGGAGGCTGGCGCAAGCCTCGATCGCCAACGTCATCGAGAAAGCGCAAGCGAGCCGCGCGAAACCGGAGACCTGGCGCGTCGGCGCGCGAGCGTCGCTCAAGAAGATGCAGGATCGCATCGCGTCGATCCGCGTGCTCGACCCGGCGTGCGGGTCAGGCAACTTCCTGTATGTTTCGCTCGGGCTGCTGAAGGCGCTCGAGAAGGAGATCATCGCCTTCGGTGCGGCGTACGAGATCGCGATCAAGCCGCGCGTACACCCGAAACAGCTATACGGGATCGAAACGAACGCGCTGGCGCACCAACTGGCATCGATCGTCATCTGGATTGGCTACCTGCAGTGGAAGAGCCAGAACGCGATGCCGCTGCTCGACGAAGACCCGATCTTGCAGCCGCTCGACAACATCGCCGGCAAGGACGCGCTCCTCCATCTCTCGAACGCCAGGCGGCCGAAAGAGATGGCGTGGCCGGAAGCCGATGTGATCGTCGGCAACCCGCCGTTCGTCGGCGGCAAGCTGCTGAAGACGCGGCTCGGCGATGACTATGTCGAAAAGCTGTTCGCCGTGTACGACGGGCGCGTCGCGCGCGAGAGCGATCTGTGCTGCTATTGGTTCGAGAAAGCGCGCGAGGCGATCGAAGGGAAGCGCGCGAAACGGGCGGGGCTGCTGGCGACGCAGGCGATCCGCGGCGGCGCGAACCGCAAGGTGCTGGAACGGATCAAGGAGAGCGGCGACATCTTCTACGCGCAGGCAGACCGCCCCTGGGTGCAGGATGGCGTCGCCGTACGCGTTTCGATGGTCGGCTTCGACAACGGCGCCGAGACGCGCCGCCGCCTCAACGAAGAAACGGGGGGCGATGCGCGGAACGCCCTGCTCCGCTCCCGCGCCGTCGAAGGCATAAACGCAAACCTCACGTACCAAGCTGACACGACGACCGCGCAACGTCTACGGGAAAACGCGGATACTTCGTTCATCGGCGATCAAAAGACGGGGCCGTTCGACATCGCGGAGCGCGTGGCGAGACGTATGCTCGAAGCACCGAACCCGCACGGAAAACCGAATAGCGATGTCGTACGGCCATGGGTTAACGGGTTGGATATCACCCGCCGCAACCGAGGGATGTGGATTGTCGATTTCCCACCGGGCATGAGCGAGCGTGATGCCGCCTTGTACGAAACGCCTTTTGAGTTTGCAAAGAAACACGTGAGGCCCGAACGAATCAGGAACCGGCGAGCAAGAACCGCCAAACTGTGGTGGATTCATGCTGAGCCAAGGCCCGGAATGCGCGATGCGCTCGCCGGACGTAAGCGCTACCTCGGTACGCCACGACTAACGAAATATCGCTTGTTCGCCTGGCTAGACGCACGAGATCTTTCGGATTCACAATTAGTTGTCTTCGCGCGCAGCGACGACTACTTCTTCGGCGTTCTGCACTCACGTGTACATGAAGCGTGGGCGCGCGCCACAGGCACCCAGCTGCGCGAGGCGGAGAGCGGATTCCGCTACACGCCCACGTCATGCTTCGAGACGTTTCCGTTCCCGCACGCAACGCAGGAACAACAATGGGCGATCTCCATCGCCGCCAAAGACCTCAACGACCTGCGCGAACGCTGGCTCAACCCCGAAGGCATGATCGGCGCGAAGGAACTGGCGAAGCGCACGCTCACCAACCTCTACAACGAGCGCCCGACATGGCTCGCCAACGCCCACCGCACGCTCGACGAAGCCGTGTTCGCCGCATACGGCTGGCGCGAAGCCCCCGGCGATCTCCCGGATGCCGATATCACCGCCCGCCTCCTCGCCCTCAACCTCGCCCGCGATCCTGCCTAGAACACGTTTCCACGGCTCGCGCCATTTCTTATTTGGGTCATCCGAGTGTCATCGCTCTCCAGAAAAACCTCTGTGCCTCTGTGCCTCTGTGGTGAACCCGAAGGCCCCGATCACCCCGCCGGTGGGTCATCCGGGTGACATCTCTCTCCAGAAAAACCTCTGTGCCTCTGTGCCTCTGTGGTGAACCCGAAGGCCCCG
>CAZRHH010000059.1:18451-19951 GCA_964599885.1 uncultured Dehalococcoidia bacterium
CACCCCGCCGGTGGGTCATCCGGGTGACATCTCTCTCCAGAAAAACCTCTGTGCCCCTGTGCCTCTGTGGTGAACCCGAAGGCCCCGATCACCCCGCCGGCCGCGCGATCAGCAGCACCTCCAGGTGGACGTTGTCTTCGACCTGCACGATCGGGCCAACGTTCGGCGGCGGGATCTCGAAGTCGGCCCAGGTGAAGTCGGTGCGGCCGAGCAATTGCAATGTGCCGGCCTCCATGCGCGCTTCGACAGCAAACGTCAGCGGACGCGCGACGCCGCGGATTGTCATCGTGCCGGTAACGTCGCGCGTGACGATCTCGCCGTCCTGATACTCGTCCGGGAGATCGGCGAGGCCGTCGACGACGAAGGTGGCGATCGGATCGGTCTGGAAGATGTTCTCGCGGATGTAGTTGTCGCGGCGTTCCTGATCGCTGGCGAGAGTCGAGAGATCAACTTCCAGCTCGGACGTGCCGTCGAGCACGATGCTCCCGCTGAGCGCTCGCGTGCGGCCGACGGCGTCGCTGGACGCCGGAAGGCTCGCCAGCTTTTCACGCACCGTGTACGTGGCCTCGGACTCCTCCGGAACGACGCTGAACGTGACGCCGGCGACATCGGCCTGTTCGACGACGCCCGATGGCGCGACGGGATCGGCGTCGCCGGTTCCGGGTGTGCCGTTTGCGGCGGCCGTCGCCTCTGCGCGCTCGGGCAGGGAGAGGCGGCCGCTCTCCTCGTCGCCCTGGCCGGCGAACGCGATGCCCAGCACGAGCGCCGCGACGGCGGCCGCGCCCGCGCCTCCGTATGAGACATTCTCGGGCAGCGTGACGCTGGCGAGCACCGGCGTCAGCACAGCAACGATGCCGAGGACAATCGCCGCAAGCGGGATCACGAACATCGCCATGCCATCGAGCAATCCCTCGCTGGCAAACGCGGCGATGGCGACGACAGCGAACGCCGCCGCAACGATGCCGAGAAACACGCCAAGCTGTGCGCTGTGATCGCGCAGCATCCACCAGGCGACGCCGGCGAGCGCGCCGACGATCAGCGCGCCGATCGTCACCGACGTGGTGTTGAACAACAGATCGTCCGGCGACTCCAGCGGCAACGAGACCAGCGCCGCAACGATCGCGGCGACGGCGCCCGCGGCTACTCCAGCAACTACGCTCTTCATATGCGACTCCTTCTCAGAGCAATGTATGTGTACGAGCGTAGCGCGGCGCGGCCGCGAAAGTTGTTACCGCCCCGTGACGGCGAGTCGTCCCTTCGTGGCGGCACAGCTTGCTGTGCCGTTGATCGTTCGCCGCGGATCCGCCCGCATGGATACGGACAGACAACGAAAAGGCCGCACCAATCGTGCGGCCTCATCAGCTAGTGAAACACAGCCCACCAGTGCCGTTCGCACCAGCGACCAGCCACCAGCGACTCAGCGACCAGTTACGGGTTGCCGGAGGCGAGCTTTCCCGGCGTGTAGCCGCCGGCCGGCCGGGCGGGCCGTGCGCGCCGGGG
>CAZRHH010000060.1:0-19234 GCA_964599885.1 uncultured Dehalococcoidia bacterium
GCCACCACGTCGACGCCGGGCGCCAGCGACGCGCCGCCGTCCGCAGCGGCCCAGCGCGACGCTACGGCCGCGAAGATGTCCTTGCGGACGAACGGGTTCTGTTCCTGGGGCGCCCAGTGCGCTTGCTCGTCGGACGTCCAGTGGTAGGAGGCGTTCGGGAAGGTCGGCTGCATGACGCCATCGATCTCAGATGTGGCCGTGCCGCAGTGGTCGAGATGCAGATGCGTCAGGAAAACGGCATCGATGTCGCCGGGCTGCACGCCTTCCGCCGCGAGGTTCGCGAGGAGCGTGCCGCCCTTGAAAGGACCCACTTCGACCGGCCCCACGCCCGTATCGATCAGCACGCGCCGGTCGCCGGATCGCACGACGAAGCAGCCAAAAGGAAAGACGAGATTGCCGGCGTGGTCGAGCCAGCGCTTGTGCGGTTCCCACTGCTCGGCGGTGGTGCCGGCGAAATACGCGCCGGGCGGGAACGCCACGGAGCCGTCATCGACGGCGAGCACTTCCAGATCGCCGACGTTGAATCGGTTGGCCACGACATGCCTTTCGTGCGGTTGTCCTGGGCGAAGCTTGGCGTCAGACGCCGGCGAGCAGGTTGGCGACGGTGCGGTAGACGTCCGGGTTGAACGCCATGCCGATGTGCGTCGCCGTGACTTCGTGGTTGAGTGCGGCGTCGTCTTCCATGCAGGCGCGCCAGTCGACGACACCGTCGCACCTCGAGTAGATCGCCGTACGCGTGAACGTCGGCTTCGCCTTGCCCCTGACGTCGAAGGCGCCGTCCTTGAGCGTGGCGACAAAGCCGCACGTACACTGCGGCGTGAAGCAGCTCTGCGTCACTTCCCGGCGCCCTCGCCGTTCGCGCACGATGTTCGATCGGACGAAGTTTGCGGCGCTGAGGATCAGCGGGTGGGCGCGCACGGCCTTGAACGGCGAACCCATCGTGATCACTTGCGACACCATGCCCTGCGCGCGGTGCGCGGACGCCCGCGCGATCATGCCGCCGAGGCTATGGCCGACGATCGTTACCGGTTTGCCGGTATCCTCGTACGCTTGCTGGATCGTCATGAGGAGGCGCTGCGTCAGAAGCTCGGGGCAATCGACGTTGCGGCCGATGCCCGAGAAGTACGGCGTGTAGCCGATGCGTCGCAGCCAAAGGTGCATCTCGGTGAGGTAGCGGTCGGAGCCGAGAAACCCCGGCACGAGGATGACGGCCTCCCCGTTGCCACGCGGGACACCGAAGCCGTAGTACACCGGCGAGGCGTGCAGCGCGATCCAGTCGAGCGGAAACAATGCCTCGAGCCAGATCGGCCGGGACGTCGGCTCATACCCGGCGAGGTCGGGCTCGGACGATACGGTCTTCGTCACCATGGCATCCCCCTCCGTACGGATCCCGAGGTCGTTAATCGTTCGGGGGTACCGTGCGGCTATCATCCCGCCGCATATAGCTTATAATCATTCAACGCCTCTTGTCATTGCAGTTCCCGATCTCCCAAAATACCCACAGATTTGATCTGTTCTTAATGTCTCCCGGAAATTGACGGGAGTATAATCGTCCAGCGAAGCCAGAATTCCCGCACGGGCCACGCGGATGTGGCACCCCGGAGGCAACCAGCCCTATGTCTGCAACGCGTTTATCCCGGCGCATGAGCGCTGAAGACGCGTGGTTCCTGTACTTCGAGAAGCCCGACGCGCCGCTTCATATCGGCTCCGTGGCTATCTACGAGGGGGATATCCCGTTCGAGAAGATGTATGCCAGCCTCGATGCCCGGATGCACCTGATTCCGCGATATCGCCAGCGGGCGATCATCCCGCCCTTCTATGCCGGCCACCCGACCTGGGAGGACGACCCCCGCTTCTCGCTTGACCGGCACTTGACACACATCGTGATGCCGTCGCCCGGCACGCGCCAGCAACTCGTCGAATTGACGAGCAATATGTTCGCCGCCACGCTGCCGCGCGACCGCCCGCTCTGGGACATCGTGCTGATTCACGGGCTGGAAGGTGGCCAGACGGCGATGCTCAGCCGCGTCCATCACTGCCTCGTCGATGGCGTGTCCGGCATCGAGCTGCTGCTCGCCGTACTGGACCTCGTGCCCGATCCGGAGCCGACGCCGCAGCCCGCCGAAGCGTGGCAGCCGAACGAGCCGCCCGGACCGCTCGAATCATGGGCGGATGCCGTGTTCGAGCAGTGGGACGGAAACCTCCGCGCGATCAACGAATGGCAGCAGAGCCTGCTCGACCCGCGCGGCCAGTTCCGCGCCATCACCGAGTTCACGCACGCGCTCGAAGTCGCGCTGCCGACGGCGTTCCGCCGCCCCGCGCCGGCGATCTGGAACAAGCGCATCGGTGGCCAGCGCCGCGCGGCGTGGACCGAGATGAACTTTCAGGAAGTGCGCGGCATCCGGAGCCGTCTCGGCGGTACCGTAAACGACGTCGTGCTGACCGTCCTTGGTGGCGCGCTCGGCCGCTACCTCAAGGCGCAGGGCGCCAAAACCGACGGCGTGAAGGTGCGCCTGATGATTCCCGTAAACGTGCGGTCGGAAGCGGAGCAGGGCGCGCTCGGTAACCGCGTCTCGATGATGCTTCCGGAGATTTCGGTCGGCATCGCGAACCCGGCCGAACGTCTCACCGCTGTTCGTGAGGAGATGGAGCGGCTGAAGTCGCAGGACCAGGCGAACGCGTTCGAGTCGTTCTCGCGCATGGCGAAGAACGTTCCGGCGGCGTTCCACGCGCTCGCCGGCATGGGCGGCGTGCCGGGCGGCACCGTGAACCTCGTCTGCACGAACGTGCCGGGCCCCCTGATCCCGTTGTACGCCGTCGGGCACCGCATGGTGGCGCACTATCCGATGGTGCCGCTGACATCGGACCTCGGCATCGGCGCCGGCATCACGAGCTTCGACAAGGGGCTGTTCCTCGGCATCATGTCCGACCCCGAGATCGTCGAGGACGTGGAAGAGATCAAGCGCTACGCCGACGAAGAGTTCAAGCTATTGCGCACGCTCGCAGGCGTCGAGGTCAGCGACCTGCCGGACTTCACGATGGCGCCGCACCGCACGAACGGCCACAGCGGCGCGCACCACGACGAAACGCCGGCGAAGGCGCCGAAGGCTGCCGCGACGGCGGCGAAGGTGAACGTCGGGACGGCGTAGCTCAGTGTGCTGACGCGGAATATCGAAGGGGGTGGAACCGAGCTGGTTCCGCCCTTTGCGTTTTGGAAGGTACGGCGGAACTCGAAGGTCAGCCCAAGAATAAGCCAAGATCCCGGAATACCTCGAACGGATTACGAGGACATTGGACATCCATGTCGCTACAGACATTTGGAATTTTCACTTTGGCCCGAGTGTCGTCCCACTTTTCAAGCGTCAGAACGCGGCCGCCGTCCCTCATGGCATGCGCAATGATCCACGGATCAGCGCCTTCAAGGAACCGGGCTGCGTGGCGCTGCTCATGTCGCTCTGTTACGTACGCGGTTACCACTCTGAAACATTCCTGAACGGACTCGTCGGGCTCGCGAAAGAGCCCAGAATCTCTCCGTTCGCGTGCCCAATTCGCCAACTCGTCGTTGCCCCCCGCTACTTCGCCGTAAACGAGGCTGGAAGAGAGCAGCAGGCCCTCGGCGGCCTTCTCGTCAATGAATGACCAGAAGCGGGGAGCCATTCGAAAGTCATACCACCGCTTGCTTGACTCAATGAGTGCGTTCGCATCTAGCCAATCAGCCACTCGGGGCGCCCCCGATCACATGGTTGGCTACGTTGGCCAGTGTTCCGGTCTTCACGTTCAGGAGGCGCGCCGCTTCGCGATAGGCTAAGCGACCGTTCGCCACGGCAGTGACGACCCGAGTGGTCAACGTTGCGCTGTTCCGAACCATCAGCGTGGCGTAGAAGTTGCCACCAGAGGACTCAGATCCATGTGCGACTTGAGACAGTAATGCGTCGTATCGAGCTCGGTAAGTCTCAGCCCCTACTAGGTCGAGATCATAAGCCTGTCGAAGCACAACGAAGCGACTAACCCGGTATCGCGACGCCAGTGACCCCAGATTAGCATCCAGAGCGACGTCGTCGCGCCAGTGCTGCAAGAAGTCATCGCGCGGACATAGGACCTCCGCCGCAATGCGATTACTCAGCCGCTCGACTTGATTCCCTTGCTCCGAGGATTTCTCACGGTAATTCGGCTTGGACACTCCGCTTTGCCCGATGAAAAGGTGAGCGACTTCGTGGGCCAGCGTGAAGATCTGCGCCGACTTCGCGTCTTGGCCATTGATGAACACCAGTGGCGCAAGATCATCGCTGATCGCGAAACCCCGAAACTCGTCGACGCTGAGCTTGCGGTTGTTGTTGTTGCCCACAACGCCGCTCCGCATGACTAGTACGCCTTGCTCCTCCACCTGGCGTACCAACGTTCGCAAAAAGTCATCCCAGCCGGTGGCGGTCGCACGCAGATCATTGTCGATAGAGAACGTTGACTTGATAGCGTTCGCGATAACTAACGCCTGATCTGATGTCGTGAAGCTACCTACGAACGGCAATGGGTCCGCCTCCTCGGCCACCAGCTCGGCGCGATACCACTCATGCTGGGCGAGCACGTCGTTTAGGAGAGCTGAGAACTCCGGCGTCGGAGGAAGCGGCGGCTGATCCGCGAGTGTTCGGAGGTCGGGAAGTGGCAAACTTTCTTCGGGAGGAGCTTGGAGATAGAGATAGCCGAATGGGATGCCAAACTTCTTAGCAAGGTTCTGTGCCTGCCGGAACGTTGGGCGCGTGTCCCCGGATTCCCAAGACTCAAGGCGATCAGGTGAGACGTTGAAGCCTTCGGCGGCGGCCGCTAGCGATTTCCGATCGCGCTCTCGTGCCCATCGAAGAAGCGCGGGGTTTATGAATGCTTCGGTCGTCATGCCGGCGTGCCCTCGACAGCTCTTTGGGTCTGTTCGGGTCCGGCGCTAATCGTTAAAGCCGTCGATGTCGTAGGACATGATCAGCATGTCGTGGGTGCGGCCTTCGGTGTCGACGACGTAGTCGGCGAGCAGGGCTTCCGGGCGGAAGCCGATGCGCTCGAACGTGGCGCGGGCGCCGCGCTGGTCGGACGTCATGTTGGCGACGATCTTCTTGAGGCCCATGTCCTTCGCAATCTCGAAGATCTCGCCGACGAGGCAGGCGCCGAGTCGGATGCTGCGGTGGTCGGGGCCGACGATGGTGCGGATCTCGCCGACGTGACGCGTCCAGAGGACCTCGTTGTGATGCAGGCTGGCCCAGCCAGCGAGCGCGCCGTTGTCGTACGCCAGCACCGTGACCGTGCGGCCGGCCTCGATGTTCTTGATCCACTCGGCGACGTTGCGCGGGTCGGTGATGTCCATGCGGAGGAAGAGCACGTCCTGGCGCGGGAGCGTGCGCGCGAAGGCGATCAGTTCATCCTTGTGCGAGGCGTCCATCAGGCGCAGTTCGAGCGGCTTGCCGCTGGCGAGCTTGACTTCGCGAGGGTACGTGCGCTTGAAGCTTGCGGGTTGCACTTCCGTCGTCATCGTCCACTCCTACTGCGTGCCGTGCCGGTCGGGAGCGATCCTATCACACACACAGTACGCATGTCAGCGGCGCTAGACAATAAGGGCCGGGCAGAACAGAGAGCAGAGAACAGACGAACCGGAGCGGGACACGAACCGTCTTTGGCGAAGGCGCGACGTTTGCTACGCCTTCGGTTTGCGGCGCTTGCTGGGTTGGACGCGTGGGGGTTCGGCTTCGCCTTTGGCGAAGTGCGGCGGCCATGGCGCGTCGCCCTGGCCTTCGCGTTCCTGCTTGGCGACGAGTTCGAGCAGCGGTTCGAGCGAGTGTTCGACATCGTCGATGCTGGCCGACGGGTCGCCGCGCTCGGCGAAGCGCGCCGGAACCGTTTCGATGGTGTAGGCGCCGAGTTCGGCGGTCGGCACGTCGTCCCAGTCGAGCGGGCAGGAGACGCGGGCGTCGGGTGTCGGGCGGACGGAGTACGCCGACGCGACGGTGCGGTCGCGGGCGTTCTGGTTGTAGTCGATGAAGACGCCGTGACGCTCTTCCTTCCACCACTTCGTCGTCGCGATCTCCGGCACGCGGCGCTCGACTTCGCGGCCGAGCGCGAGCGCGGCCCGGCGCACGTCGCCGAACTCCCACTTCGGCGCAATGCGGACGTTGACGTGGATGCCGCGTGACCCAGAGGTCTTTGGATAGCCGCGCATGCCGAGATCGGCGAGCACGTCGCGGGCCGTCATGGCGACATCGCGTACCTGCTCGAAGCCGGCTTCGGGCGTCGGGTCGAGATCGACGCGCAACTCGTCGGGATGATCGACGTCGCTGGCGCGCACCGGCCACGGGTTGAGGTCGATGCAGCCGAGATTGATCGCCCAGATGATGTCCGCCGGTTCGTCGCAGACCATCAGATCGGCGTGGCGGCCGCTCGGGAACGTGATGCGCGCGGTGTCGATCCACTCGGGCCGGTTGGCGGGCGCGCGCTTCTGGAAAAACGGCTCGCCGGCCGCACCATCGACGAAGCGCTTGAGGACGCAGGGGCGGCGCATGACGCCGCGGAGCGCGCCATCGGCGACGGCGACGTAGTAGTTGATGAGGTCGAGCTTTGTGTAGCCGGTTTCGGGGAAGAACACCTTATCGGGGTTGGTGATCTTCACCTCGCGCCCGGCGACATCGAGCGTCATCGACGGTGTGGGCATGGCGACACTGTACGGGTTGCGATGGGGCGATTGGAAGCGGGAGGCGGGAAGCGGGAGGAGGAGGTCGGAGATCGGAAGTCGGAGGTCCGAGTCGCCGCCCATCAGTTGGCGCGAGGATGAACGGTGTCTGGCGAGGACTCGCGGCCGAGGCGGGTGAAGATGTCTTGCCAGCGCTGCTCCATGCCGTCGGCGTAGAGGTGGGGTTGCCAGCCGAGTGCGAGGTAGATGTTGATCGCCGCCAGGCGATCGTCCTCTGTGCCGAGCCAGGGGAGCGTGTAACGCTCATCGACGAGCCGGTTCGTTACCGTTGCCGCGATGATCGCGCCGAGGCGGCGGCCACCGTGCGCGGGATCGACGACGAGCCAGCCGAGGGAGCCATCGTTCTCGTGGCCCGCTGATTCGGGTGCGAAGGCCACGCATGATGCGACGAGCTGCGCGGTCGCGTCGTGTTCGATGACGAGAATGCCGTCCGGCAGCGCGTGCGCCTTCGTGTAGGCGAGCGTATCGGTCTGGTGCCAGGCGAGCGCGAATAGCTCCTCGTACGCGGGTTCGTCGCCCTCGCGGAAGGGGCGCAGCGTGTAGCCGGGTGGCAGCGGCGGCACGGGCGCTGGGTCGCGCGACGGGCGCACCATCTCGAGCTGCTGCGGGAATCTGCCGCTGACGTAGGGGTGCGGGGTTCGGGGTTCGCTCATGTTTGTGCGTGATTGTAGGCGCGGGTTGTGCGTGGATGGGCGGTGTATGGCCGTCGCCGGTACTCGGAGTAGCCTACACTGCGCGCACGCATCGCTCGTGGCTGTTGCTGTTGATGTTGGCGCTCGTGGTGCCATTCGGGACGGCGTGTGCTTCTGACAAGCCGCCTCGCGACGATCGTTCGTCGGTTGACGAAGAGCGCCTATCGGGTCTAGACGCTGCGTTGGAGGAAGTGGTTGGAGCGCGAGTACCGCGAGAACTTCAAGGCGGCGGTGGAGTCGGATCGCAATTACGATATCTATTGGCTTGGATCCGGATTTCGCGCGGGCGGTTTTGATTTTGAGGGCCCGCACACGAACGAGCCGGGTGGCATCGGACACATAGAAGGTGGTGGGTTGTCGATCGGTCATGGATCCACCGGCCGGTTGGTGGCCTACATCCTGACCATCGACTATGGATACACGGTCGTTCAGGCGTCTGGTGGTTCTGACGCGTCCATAGAACCGGGCGGTCCGCCGGCCGATCCGTTGTCGGATCTCGACTTGCTCCTCGCAGTGCTGCAGGATCTGCGCCGGTACCCCGAGTAGCAGTCGGGGGCGCGGCTCCGACCTCCGACTTCGCACCTCCGATCTCCGTTTGTGCTTGCTTGCCCGCGCGCGGTAGCCGATCCTGTGGCTCACGCGATTAACACAGGAGCGGCGAGCATGTACACGGATCTCAACAAGGAACTGACGGACGAGCAGAAGGCGGTGAAGCAGCGTGTGCACGAGTTCGCCGCGAAGTTCATGCGGCCGGCGAGCATCGAGCTGGACAAGATGACGCCGGAGGAGACGATCGCCGAGGGCTCGCCGATGTGGCGTGTGTTCCGCGAGGCGTATCAGCAGGAATATCACCTGCGCAACTTTCCGGAGGCGCTTGGCGGCGCGGGGCTGGGGCCGCTGGAGTCGCACATCGTCAACGAAGAGATGGGTTGGGGCAGCGCGGGGCTATCGATCGCGCTGGCCGTCACGTCGTTTCCGTTCGCGTTCGCGGCGAGCCGGAAGGATGAGCAGATCGTCGAGGAAGTGGTCAAGCCGTTCCTGGCCGACCGCGAGGGCCGTTACATCGGCTGCTGGGCGATCACGGAGCCTGGGCACGGCTCCGACACGCTGATGCCCGGCACGAAGTACTTCTCCGATCCGGAGGTTCATTACGGCCTCACCGCAGCCGCCGACGGCGACGACTGGGTGCTAAACGGCCAGAAGTCGGCGTGGGTGTCGAACGGCACGATCGCCAGCCACGCGCTGACGTTTCTCGGCGTCGACCGTAGCCGCGGCATGGCGGGCGGCGGCGTCGCGCTGGTGCCGCTGAACCTGCCCGGTGTGACGAAAGGGCCGCCGCTCAACAAGATCGGCCAGCGCGCGCTGAACCAGGGCGAGATCTACTTCGACAACGTGCGCATTCCGAAGGCGTACATGCTCGTGCCGCCCGACAACTACGTGATGGCGATCGACGCGGTGCTGGCGGGCGCGAACGCGTACATGGGGTCGGTGTTCACAGGCGTCGCGCGGGCGGCGTTCGAGGAAGCGCTGACGTACACGAAGGGCAGGGTGCAGGGCGGCGTGCCGATTTGCGAGCATCAGCTCGTACAGAAGAAGCTGTTCGACATGTTTGTGAAGGTCGAAACCGCCCGCCAGCTCTCGCGCGCGACGGTCTGTTACAACAGCGGCACGTTCCCGCCCGGCACGCTGTACTCGATCTCGTCGAAGGTGTACTGCACGACGGCGGCGTTCGAAGTCGCGAGCGACGCGATCCAGCTCCACGGCGGCTACGGCCTGACGAAGGAGATGCTCGTCGAGATGCTGTTCCGCGACGCGCGCGCGTCGATGATCGAAGACGGCTCGAACGACATTTTGTCGCTGACGGCGGCGAGCAAGATTCTGGCGTCGTACGTGCCGTAGCGGTGGTCGGGTGGAGGTGGTCGCCGGCGGTTGGACGTCCAGGTGGCGCTCGTACCCGGGGAGTTCCTAAGGTTCGAGCTCCCCTTTGAAGCCCACCTCGGTTCGCGTGCGAACGAACGGACAGGGACTAGACGTTGTGTCGTTCGCCGAACTCTA
Source organism: uncultured Dehalococcoidia bacterium (assembly GCA_964599885.1). Lineage (GTDB taxonomy): Bacteria > Chloroflexota > Dehalococcoidia > DSTF01 > JACRBR01 > CAZRHH01. The sequence continues at coordinate 9,472 of CAZRHH010000060.1, forward strand.
CTGGCTGACCGTCGGCGTCGCCGTTGTAGCGATTTTGAGCGCGCTGCGGCCGCGCTTCACCGCGCCCGTGGTGTTCGCGACGGCTGGCGCGCTTCTGTACGTGCAGGGATTTCACTTCTGGGATCTCGTCGTCGACGATGCATACATCTCGTTCCGCTACAGCCAGCATTTCGCCGACGGCGATGGGATCGTCTGGAACGCCGGCGAGCGGGTCGAAGGTTACACGAACTTCCTCTGGGTGCTGATCCTGGCAGCTACGGAGCGTGCCGGCATCGGCATCGTGACGCCGTCACGGTGGATCGGCCTGGCATCGACGTTCGGGACGCTGCTTGTGATGTGGCTGATGGCGCGCCGCCTGGCGCCCGAATCGCCTCGCAACGGCGACCTCGTGTTCGCTGGGGCGGCGATCGTCTTCGGAGCCCTGCCGGCGACGGGATACTGGGCGACGGCGGGACTCGAAGAACCGTCCTTCACGTTTCTGGCGCTCCTTGCTCTGTACCGGCATGTGGCGGAAGAAGCGGATCGGCAGGCGTTACCGCTGTCCGCCGTCGCGGCCCTCGCGGCGGCGCTGATGCGTCCAGAGGGTGTGCTCGTCGCCGCCGTGATTCTTGCATTCAAGGTCGCAGCGGTGATGCGATCGCGAGATGGTCAAGGGGCGATGCATGCCGCGCTGTGGTTGGTGGTGTTCGCGCTGCCCTTCGCGATCTATTTCGGATGGCGATGGTCGTATTACGGCTACGCCCTGCCTAACACCTACTATCAAAAGGTATCCGGTGGGCCAATGCTCGATTTCGAGCGGTATCGCGACGGACTGGCGTATGTGCGCGAGTTCTGGGTCGAGACCGGCGCCGTCTTGATCTTCCCGTTACCCCTGCTGGCGCTGATGAGGCCCGAGCGCCGGCGCGTGGCCTTGCCGCTGATAACATTCACGTTGTTGTGGGCCGCGTACGTCGCGTATGTCGGCGGCGACTTCATGTCCCTTCATCGGTTCATGCTGCCCGTGACGCCGACCGCCCTTCTCTTGTCTGCCGATGCGTTGATGTTTCTTGGTGTGCGGCTCCGAGGCCAGCACAGGCCGAAACTGGAACAGGCCGCCGCCGTCGGTGTGAGCGTGCTGATCGTCGCCTCGTTAGCAATTGTGCCCGAACGTGAAGAGCGCGCGCTCCTGTTTCGTCAAAGTACGCGCGCAAGCGCCTTGGAGATATCGGAATACTTGAATCAGCAAGATGAGTCGACGTATATCGCGCTCGGCGCGGCGGGCTACATCCCGTACGAAACTGAACTACGCTCGCTCGACACGCTCGGGCTCACGGACGAGCACATCGCGCATGGCCCACGGTTGTCGGACACGACCAATGCACAGGGACATCGTAAAGGCGACGGTGCGTACGTAATTTCGAGGGAGCCGGACATCATCATCGTCGCGGCACGAGTCGACATCGTTGCGCAGAACGGCGAAGACTGGCGGCGACGGCGCGACAGCGGCGAGCTCCTCGCGCTCGATATCGATCTGCTGAACCAGCCGGACTTTTGGAGACAGTACGAAGCAGTGTGGGTGGAGTTGCGGAGCGGGATATACTTCAACTTCTTCCGGCGAATCGGCTCCACGAAGGTGGCGGCGACACGAGCGAATCCGCAATAAACGGACTCACTCCTCGACGCCCGCATTCGTCAACGTCAGGTCGTAGAGCTGGAGCCCATTTGCGTCGAACATCGCGAAGCTAACGCGTGGCGGTGATGTCGTCGTGTCGACATCGAAACGGCCGAACGCGTTCGTCAATCCGTAGTACAACACGTTCGGATCCGTCTTCGCGGCTTCGGGTAAGCCTGAGGAGTCGATGACGGCGGGCGTCGTCTTGAACTCGACGATGCCGTGAGGATGGCGTGTCACCATGGGCCAGTGGTTGTCGGCTGAGAGCAGCACGACGCCGGCGACGGCATTGCCGCCGATGAAGTCGAACAGTTCCTGACGCTCGACCTGAAAGCCGTCCCAACCGTCGAACTGCTTGAGCGGCACGACTTGGTGGTCGTCCCACGGCACGCCGGACGTGATAAATCTGAACTTCACACCCGGTCGAAGGAGCCACGCCTTGAGTTCATCCTTCTGTGCTGGGCCCAGCATCGACTTCTCCGATCCGTCCGGATCGCGATTGGGGTCGCGATACGAGCGTGTATCGAGCATAAAGAACGACACGTCGCCGACGTCGAAGCTGAAGTACGTTGTTCCGGCGCGGGCAGGAGGCGGGTTGTGCTGTCCGATGAAGTCATCGAAGGCGGTTCGGGCGAAGGGATATGGTGCGGCCTCCCGGCGATCCCAGTCGTTGAGGATATCGTGGTCGTCCCACATCGCATAGGTAGGCGCTGCGGCCATCAGCGCGCGGAGTGGAGCGAACGACCAATTGTCGCGGTAGTGGCGGTAGTAGGCCTCGGCGCTCATCGGCGTAAACGAGCCGTAGCCGTCAACATCGATGTTGTCGCCGAGGAGGAGCGTAAGATGCGGGTCTTGCGCGAGCATGTTAGCGAAGAGTGCCGTCGCCTCGAGCGGACGATGCTGGACGCTGATCTGGTGCATGTCGCCTGTAGAGACGAACCGGAACTGCGCGGGTGCGCCGGGCGATGGTCCAGTCGTGAAGCCCGCAGCGGGGTGATCTGCCAATTCGCCGCCGAGCAGCAACCGGTAGTCGTATGGGGTAGATGCGTCGAGGTCTGGCAGCGTGACGACGGCCGTGTGGTCGCGCGATTCATCCGCCGTAACGGGAGATGTCCGCACGCCGTCGTCCCAGTCTTCGGAGCGCTTCTTGTACTCGATGCTGACGGGATTAGAAGCGCAGGTACGCAGCCAGATCATCGCCTGGTTGTGGGTGACCGCGCCTGTGACGGGCCCCTGCGCGAAGGCAGGAGCATCCGGCGGGCACGGCGCGGCGTATGCATCGCAGGTGTCGGCGATGAGCGTGCCTGCCGCCCAGACGTCGGGTGACTGTGGCCTGTAGACGGTGATCGTGTATTCCCGGCCGGGGGCGAATCCACCCAGACGCTGCTGGCCACCGGTTGTTACGCGAAATGCGAGGTACGGCGCGTTCTCCCATGGGCTGATCTCGATCCGGTGCGGCTGATCCTCCAAACCGGGGACGCGTGACCATTCGAACGACCCGATGAGCGTGCCATCGCCGCTGCAGTCGGTGCGGGTCAGGCGCAGACGGCCCTCCCGCGTATCATCGGTTATGAAGAGCGCACCGATCGCCCGACTTTCCCTGGTGGCTGTTCTGGCGGCGTTGCCGTTATCACACGCGAGCGTCAACACGACCGCGGCTCCGATAGCAATCGCGGAGAACGCCACAAAGCCACCGGCCACCATTCGCGAACGCGTTGACTTCATGGACGTTGTACCACCTTTCGCCTCAATGCTGGCCGCGGTTGTGCCGCACCCCTCGGTGCGCGAAGATGCGCCGTCGCCGCTCCTAGTGCCGCGCGCGACGCGAATGATGGGAGCGTCGCATGCCGGTCGTCGAGCTTGACGGGATCAGGATCAATTACGAAGAGCATGGCAGCCCGGGCGGTGAGGCCATCCTGCTGACGCACGCGTTCGCGGCGACGCTGCAGATGTGGAACCCGCAGTTCGAGGCGCTGCGTGACTATCGCGTCATCGGCTGGGACATGCGCGGGCACGGCGGCACGGACAGCCCGCCGTTGCAGGACGACTACAGCGAGAAGCTGACGGTCGCCGACATGGCGGCGTTGCTCCGGCATCTCGACATCGAACGCGCGGTGATCGGCGGGCTATCCCTGGGCGGCTACCTGTCGCTCGAATTTCAGCTCGCGCATCCGGAGATGGTGCGGGCGATGGTGCTGGCGAACACGGGTCCGGGCTATCGCAAGGACGACGCGCGCGCCGGCTGGAACGACTTCTCGCTCAACTACGCGAAACGCTTTGAAGAGCGCGGCATCGACGGCCTCGGACGCGGCATCGAGATCGACGCGACGCGGCAGTACCAGCGGTCGGCGCAGGGCATGGCGTTCGCAGCGCGCGGCATCCTGACGCAGCGCGACGCGAGCGTGATGGAGCATCTTGAGGAGATCGACGTGCCGACGCTGATCGTGCTGGGGGCTGACGACGAGCGGTACAAGGCAGGCGGCGAGTACATGGCGTCGAAGATCCCGAACGCGCGCAAAGTTGTGATCGAAGACGCGGGGCACGCGGTGAATCTCTACCAGCCGGCGGCGTTTAATGACGCGGTACTCGGCTTTTTCAGAGAGATAGGTCTGTAGAGGGCGGAGGCCTGTGCGCATCCACCGGGGCCCGGCAAGCGGGGCCCCTACCGTGACAGCGGAAGCGTGGGCGCGATCAACCAGCCGCTGCGTCCCGGCGGGCGTCGCCGTAGACGGATTCCATGAGCTTGCCGAGTGCGCCGCCGGGGTGATGCGCAAAGTCGACCGTCGTGTAGCCGTGATGCTGCGCGACCGCGAGCGCCATCGCATCGCCGATCGCGAGCGCGGCGGCGGAGCTGGCCGTCGGCGCCAGACCGATCGGGTCGGCGCGCGAGACGTTGCCGGGGTGGATCGAGACGTTGGCGACGAGCGAGAGCGTCGAGCGCGGGTTGTCGGTGATGGCGATGATTTGCACGTCGAGCCGCTTGAGCATCGGCAGCATGGCGACAATTTCGGGCGTCTCGCCGCTGTGAGAGAGGGCCAGCACGAGATCGTGCTTGCGGAGCGCGCCCATGTCGCCGTGTACCACTTCGCTGGAGTGCAGGAACGACGAGGGCGTGCCGGTGGCGGCGAACGTGGCGGCGATTTTTCGCGCCACCTGTCCCGACTTGCCGATGCCCGTCGTCACGAGGACGCCCGGGTGCGTCGCAATCAGTTCAACCGCTTCGACGAAGTCGTGGCCGAGCGCGGCTGCCGCCTCTTCGAGCGCGCGCGCCTCGTTGCGGATGACCTCGCGGCCGAGCAGGATGTGGCGTTCGTGGTCGCGGTCATAGTCCAACGGTCGGCTCCTCGTTATCCCTCAAGGTAAGTATCGGCGGGACGAAGCGGCACGGGCATCAACGAGGCGTAAAACCTCAAAGCTGAGAACCAAGAACGCAGTCCACGCCGGACGGGCTCAGGGTTTTCCCGGGCTGTAGGCTCTGGCCGCTACACCCTCACTGTGGGTAGGACCGCTCGACCATGAAGGCGTCGATCGCTTCGGCGACACGGTGCGCCATCAGCACATGCGAGCGGTCGTCGACGAGCACGCGGGCGTCGTCGTCGTTCGACAGAAACAAGAACTCCAGTAACGCCGCCGGCACCGCGGTCTCGCGCGTCACGACGAACTGGCAGAAGTCGCCGGAATGGTGCGACTCGGCGTCTTCCTTGATGCCCCGATCGGGCGGAGCGTAGCCGTATTCGTGCAACGCGTCCATCATCGCCTGCTGCACGCGGCGGGCCAGGTCTTCGTTCGCGGCGCCCTCTTCGTGCTTGCCGCAGTACCACGTCTCCGGCCCGCTGATCGACTTCACGCTGGCGCCGTTGCCGTGGATCGCCAAGTACACGTCGGCATCGACCGCGCGGGCGAGCGCCACACGCGCGTACAGGTCCGATGCGATGAACTGCAGCGGCAGCGGCGCGCCGGGGCCGTGGCCATCGCCTTCACGCGTCAGGTAGACGTCGTAGCCCATCACCTGCAAGTTGTCGCGGATCAATTCGGCGTTGCGAAGGTTCGAGTCGGCCTCGGTGATGTCATAGCGGCCAGATCCGTCCGGCAGATAGTGCACCGCGCCTGGGTCGCCGCGGCCGTGGCCCGGATCGAGCACAACGACGCCCTTCGACGATCGCTGCGGCGACGGCTTGAGGCCGCTGCGGTCGACATCGGCCGCCCGCGCGCGCCGGTCGACGCCGGCTTCACCCGCGAGACGCGGCACCGCTTGCGGCGCGCCAAGCGCACGTGTCGGCGTCGCTTCGACGTGGTTTGGCAGTTCCGCGCGCAGTTCGGCTGCTTCGGGCGCGTCCAGGTCGCGCACGACGCGTTCGCCGTCGCTCGCCGCAACATCGAGTACGGCGACGGGCGCGGCTTCTGCGTCGGGCGAGCGGTCGCCGCGGAACGCGTACCAGCCGGCCCCGATCGTCATCACGCTCCAGAGCGCCATTGTGGCGACCAGGATGCCCTTCGCCCAACCGGACATGCGTCAGGCAGCCTTCCGGTTGCGCAATGCGGCGGCGACGGTCGAAAGATCCTCGAGCAGATCGCCGAGTTCCACTTGCGGCACCTTCAGCATCCTTGATGCGGGGACGACGTACTCCGCATCGATAGCGCGAAAAACTTCGAGCGCGTCCATCTGCGCGTCGGGCGCCGACCCCGTGTGGATGTCGCGGGCGGCGGCGCTCGGCTGTGTTCGCGCGGGCGTCTCGCCCTTGACGAGCGCGGTCAGAAACGCAATGTCCTCGTCCGGCTCATCGCTCCGTTCCGGATCGAGACTCGGTACCCAGGCGCTCATGCGCTGCTTCTCAGGCGTGCGGACGGACGCCGGCACATATGGCGCGTACGGCTCGGGCATGTGTGCCGGCGCGGTCGTCAACGGCGCGCCGACGGATCCGCCCGAGAGCAGGTCGTCGATTGAAGGGTCCTTCTTCTTGCGGTCAAACAGTCGGGGCATGGCGGTCTCCTTCGGATTACTGAGTGGGGGTGGTGGTGGTCTCGCTGAGCCCGCCGGAAACACTCGAAAACAGGCCGCTGACGACGTGCGGCACGCCCATCAGCATGACGCCGGAGATCACCATCATCAGCGCGCCGTACGCCCAGACTTTGTGGTGATGCCCGCCGGCCGTCGAGTGCGGCGCCCACGTATCGACGACGGTCAGGAACAGCGTGACGACCAGAGCGAAGCCCCGGATGAAGCCGATGTTCGGCGCCGCGAAAGCCAGCACGTTGGTGACATCGATGCCGCCGGTCGTGCTGGGATCGGTGTTCGCCAGCGCTTGCGTCTGGATCTGGTTGAGCTGGATCGCGAAGATCACCATGACTTCGGTGACGAAGAGCAAGATGCCGATCAGCACCGCGTGCAGCGGCACCATCAGGTACATGAACGTCTGCGAGACGAGCTTGCGGTTCTCACGCATCAGCGAGATCTTCAGCGAGAACAGCGACGACAGGTAGCCGATCTGGTCGGGGTCGCCGCCCAGCTTGATCGTGTCCCAGAACGTGCCGACGGAACGGTCGACAAGCTCGCTGCCGGTCTCGGCGACAAAGCGGTCCCAGCAGAGATCCGGCTTGATGCCGCTGCGCAACCGCACGTGCAGCCGCCGCACACCCTGCTCCAGCGACGCCAACGCGCGCTGGTTCATGCGCTCCATGCCTTCGGTAATCGTCGTGCCAATCGCACCGACGATAGACCCGAGTGAGCGCAAGAACGTCGAAATGTCGCGGTCGTGCTGGTCCACCTTGCGGTCGTCCAGAAACGCCATGATGCCGACCGGCGCAACGGCGATGCCGCAGGCGATCAGCCCGGCGCCGATGCTAAATACGAGGGCGACGACGGCGCCCAGCACGGCGCCGGCCGGCAGCAGCACGCGCGCGGCGCTGAACATCTGCGCCTGCGTACGCGAACGTTCGGCGCGCCTGTGCGTCTTTGGTTCGACGGGTGCCGTCCGATAGATGATCCAGTCACCGAGCGCCGCGACACCGATCATCAGCGCCGCCAGACCGAGAATGAACACCGTGCCGACGCTGTAGATCATCATCGATACGAGCGACACGACGACGACCAGCGTCACCGATACCATCAGCGCGACGTACGCATCGGCCCACTTCTTCAGCGATTCCAGGTCGCGCTCGTACTTGCGCGAGTACTGCTCGATCTGGATCTCCGTCTCGCGCGCGAGGAAGACCGTTTCTGGTTCGCCTGAAGCGAGCGAGCTTGAGAAGCGCAGAAGCAGGCTTCGCACGACCTCGCTTTGCGTCGAGTCGGCGACAAGCTGGCAGGCGCGCGCGTAGTCGTAGTTCAGCCGCTGCGCTACCAGGTGGACGCGGTGAAAATAGCCCGATGTCGAGTAGCCAAGCTCAGCCGTCTTCGCGAAGAGTTGCTCGCGCCCGACGTTGGCTGTGGCAAGCGCCGACATATACGTGAGTTGGGTCACCAGGTCGTAGTCGGTCGACGCTGGCCGAAACAGCGACGAGGAACGCTGCCAATTGGCGGCGTTCTCGACCGCCGCGCTTCGGGCGGGGGCCTTGCCGGCAGCGCCGGGCATGAACCGCGTAAAGATCGCCATCTTGTGCGCGCTCCTTACGGTGGGCCGTTGAAGTACGTCTGCACGGTGACGCCCTTCTCGGTACCGATCACGGCCCAGTTGTTCGTGCCTGCCCCGGCCACCGGATTGATGCGGATCGTGATGTCCATCGTCTCCCCGGCGTTGAGGATGCCCGGCTCGAACACATCCCCGACGAAGTTCTCAGCGCGCCACGTATCGGATGCCAGTGCGCCGTCCGTGTGAGGGATCCACTTGTCGAACCGCGTGCCATTCTCATCGAAGTACTGCACGACGAGGTCCATACCCGCGAAGTCGGCAAGCGGCGTCTGGCCGTCGTTGGCGACCGTCAGCGTGACGTTCGCGCCGGAACCGTCGATCGCGTCGTTGGTGACGGTCAGCCCGGTGCGGTTCTGCTGCCCGTAGCGGGCCTCCGACTCGCGCAGCGACAGCCCCACAGCATCGGCGCCGAGGAAGCCGCCGCGCGCCATCATCACGGTGGCAAGCATCAGGATCGCTGCGATCATCAGCGCGGGAAGGCCGTTTTCCATTGTCCGCCCCTAGACCGTGAAGAACTTGGAATCGGCGATCCCGTTTGGCGTCACGACCTTCACATAGTACGTGGTGCCGGTCGCGAGGTTCGTATCTGCGTGGATGATGATGTGCAGCGTCGCCGTCGGCTCCCATTTTGTGGAGTTCTCGATCTCGTACTCCCAGCAGGGCGCGGTGCAGCCGGCGATCCCTTGCGCGATGCGCTGGAAGTTGCCGTCGGGTCCGAAGAACACGTCGACACGGTCGACGGCCGACACGGTCGCGGCGCCGGTGTTCTTCACCCACACATCGGCGTCGGGGTCGGCGTCCTGGCCGGTGGCATGCACGACCTCGATCTGGCTGGCGATGCGGTCTTCCACCACGTTCGACGCCGAGATCAGCGCGCCGCTCGTCCGGCTGACGGACGGCAGGACGGCGTTCACCACCGCGACGATCGATACGATCGCGGCGATGGTGAGCATGATGGTCGTAATTGCCTTGTCGATGACGCCACTCCTTCAGCGTGTGCGCAGCGTGCGCCGGGCGGTCCTGCCGTGTCCTAGATCACGCGCCGGATCGATGCGGTCGTGTGATCCTCTTCGTCGTTCACCAGCGCATCGAGCTGGCGCAGGATCATGACGGTGTCGTTCGTCGAAGGAGCGTGCTCCGGTTCGGCGACATCCAGTTCGGTGATGCGCGCCATGGCGATGCGTGCTTCCGGCGTCAGGTGGCCGGCCGCTTCGCAAAGGTCCAGCAGTATTTCGAGCCGCAACGGCCCCAGCCGGCGCATCGCGTCCTCGGCCCACGCCGAGAGCCCGGCAATCGTCAGCAGGCTCCACTGGGGCTGCCGCGATTCCTGCGGCGCCATGGGCTGCGGCGCGTTGGGCCGCAGCGCGATCGGCTCGCGCGAGGGCTCGCGTGCGGGTTCTGGCGCGGGCGGTGCCGGTTCGGGCTTGACTGCGATGTCCTTGGGCGCCGGTGGTTCCGGCGCTGGTGCGGCGGCCGGCGGTGG
>CAZRHH010000061.1:0-11091 GCA_964599885.1 uncultured Dehalococcoidia bacterium
GTCGCGCGGGCCGATGCGGCCGCTGCTCGCCGTCGGCGAGATGGCGCCCGGCCTGAAACGAACGCTCGTGCGGCGCATGGGCATCACGAAGCTCTTCCGCGACGAAGCCGCGCGCCTGCGCCAGGGCGAAGATCGCGAGCACGCGCCGGCGGAGCCAACGGCTGCGCCCTAACGGGCACGACGCACCCGCACACAGCGATCATCCGTCGCGTCCTTCCCGCGTGAGCAGCCCGCACAATCTCATGCGGCTCATTCCCGGATGCCGTACAGCCGCCAATCGTCCGAGCGCTTCACAATCTCATACCGCTCATCGACGAAGCGATCGAGCTGGGGAAACTCAGAGTACGCGTCGTCCGCGATGAACACGTACGCCGGCGGTGCATCCCGAAGATCGGCCATAATGCCTGTTTTGCCGTCTGGCACCTGCGAGCCCATGAATGACGTGAAACATGGCGTTGGATTCGTCATGCCGGTGGCCACGTAGAGCCAGGCGAACTCGGACCACTGGAACAGCGTGGTGCCGCGGCAGCAATCATCGTCGATCGCGCGCTGCACTTCATCAACGACCCGTATCCGGTAGTCGAACCTGTATTCGTACTCGCTCTGGGTGATGTCGCCTGTAAGGCGATCGAAGAATCGCGCGTAATACTCGCCCGGCTCGAACCGATCGTGCGCACGGATAACGTCCGCGAACCGGACGTTCACGACCCAGAGCGCGCTCATGACCGCCACGACCGGCAGCCACATCGCCCATGCGGTGGCAGGCGCTTTGACATCGAATGACGGCGTCCGGATCGACGCCGCCAACAGCGCAGCGGGCGCCGTCGCCTGCAGAAGATAGTGCGGCCAGCTAAAGGAACTGACGGTCGCCCCCGCGAACCCGAACCCAAACCAGACGAGCGCGAAGTGCCGCCATCCGAGCGCTTGCGCGCGTCGCCAATGAAGCATCCAGACGATGCCGGCGACAAGCGGCGCGAAGCCGCCAACGCGTTGCCCAGGCGACGGCGCATCCGCCAAGTCGCGGTACGCACCCAATGCTTCGACTACGGCGTAGAAGTAATCGTTTATCGCGCCCTGCGCCGCAAACCACGCTATGGCCACAAGATGCGGCGCGACGAAGCCGGCGCCGAGCGCCGCCACAGCGGGCAGCGGTCGCCGCTCGATGAGCAACACCATGCCGCCGATGGCAGCTGCATCGAAGATGGCGACCTGCTTGTAATTCGCAGCGATGCCGAGCAGCACGCCAGCGGCGAGATACCACGGAAGGCGATCCGGCTCGGGCCGCTCGTACGCCAGCACGCATGTCAGTACGGCCAGCGACGCCGGCAAGATCATGTATGCCTCGGTGAGCGCGAGGTTCCCTTCGATGATCGGCGAGCCGAGCAGCAGCGCGAAGACGAAGCCGCCCACAGCCGCGCGCAGTCCGCCATAGAGCCGCCACGCGATCGCGATGATGACGATCTGCGCCGCGATCACCCACAGTGACGTAACGAGGTGCAGGGCGAAGATGCTCGTGTTCGTGGTTGCCTGAATGCCGGCATAGGTCAGGAAGATGAGCGGTGGCTTGTTGTCCCATGCATCGGCATAGAGCGTCTGTCCGGCGCGAACATCCTGCGCGATGCCGCCAAAGATCGCTTCATCGCCGTACCACATTGGCTCGAACAGCGTGGGCAGGCGCAGCAACGCCAGCAGAAGCACGGGTGCGGCCAAGAGAAACCAGACGTAGACGCGCTCAGGGAAGCGCCGGCCCCCGCGCGGCGTTCGATCAGCCCGCATGGAGGGCCAGCCCATCCATCGAAGCGTCAGTCAGCGCTACGTCGAAGACGATCGATGGCACCTTCACGAGAATGTGGAGCGACGGCGTCGTCTGCGTGTACGGCCCGCCGATGACGCCGTACGCGAGTGACAGCAAGCACAGCACCCATTGATAGCCGACGTAGTCCGTGTCGCTTTCGCGGAAGATATTGAGCACGCCCTCGCGCTCGATGATCTCCATCCAGTGCTTCCAGAAGCCCTCATCGAGCAGCCCGTTCGGCAGGTGGGCGTAGAGCGGCGTCAGCGCGAGGCGGACGACCAGCGCCACGACGATTAGAGTGGCGAGGGGGTGCTTCTGGAGCGCGCTGGGAAGCCGGATCAAGCTGGGGTCGGAACCTCCATCTGAGCCGGAACCACGTCCGGCGGGGGTTGTCGCCGTACCATTGTATGACGGCGCGCTCGTACCGCATCCGAGCTATCGGGCGCCGCGTACGGCGGAATCGACGCCCGCGGCGGCCCTGAATCGAAGCTTCCACATCTCTCGCGGACGCGCTGCGAGGCCGATACTTAGGGTGATGGATGACTTTCGGACGCAGTTGCGCGGCGTAATCGAAGAGATGGTGGCGGCTGGAATCGAGCCGGTGTTCCTCGTGTGCGACCTCGACGGCACGGACTACATCAAGCGTACCCACGGCATCGAGAGCCTCAACACGTTCCTCGAATCGGCGATCACGGCCGTCGTCAGCGCGAGCGAAGGAGCCGACGCGTTCACGTACGGCGAGAGCCGCATCGTCGTCATTCTGGGCACCGGCTACGACCGGCTGAAGACGTTCGCGCTGATCCAGAAGCTGCGGCGCGTCATCCCCCTGCTCGGCCAGTCGTTCGACTGCTTCCTCCGCCCCGAGTTCGACGTTATCGAGTACGACGAGCAGACCGGCGTCTCCGGCGTCGTCAACCACCTCGTCGCCATCCGCCCCACGCCCGAAGTCGCCTGAGCGCTGCCGATTCCGCAGCGCGCGCTTCATTGATCTGACCTCAGCCCGAGCGCCACAATCAAATGTTGCATAGTCGATGCTTACTTCGGCACAGCAAGCTGTGCCGCCACAGTCCGTAACGCCACTTGACGGAAACGCGGCGCGGGCGCACAATCTGCAAACTAAGCGAACACTAAGTTACGGCACCCGGGAGGGGCGGCATGGCAAACGAGACCATCGCAATACCCGACGATCTCGCAGCGAAAGCGCAGGAAAAAGGCTGGCCGCTCGACCTCATCGAGCAGGCGCTGACGGCCGGCGCGCCCGCCGAACAGCTCATTAGCTACATGGACATGGGCGTCACGGCGGATCAGGCGCGCGAGTTCCTCGCGCAGGGCGGCGGCGGACCGCAGCTCGACCTGAGCTGGATGGATACGCCGACGGAGTGGGGCACGCGCGCCAAGCCGACGAAGCACGGCCTCACGCTCGAAGCGATCAACATCGGCCGCTACGGCGAGATCCCCGACGTCTGGGAGCACATGACGGAGATGCCGCGCGGCGCCGTGCCGATCTCCGGCGTCGAGGCGATGGGCTACTCGATCTTCCAGAAGCAGGAGGTGTGGAGCGATCTCTGCGCCCCTATGTACGAAGAGGCGATCCAACGCCGCTGGCGCCCCGCAACGGACGTGCCGTGGGATAGCATCGAGCCGCTGCCCGATGATCTCGAGCGCGCCATCGGCCAGGTCTGCACGTATCTGAGCGAGAAGGCGCAGATGGAGGCCGACGTGATTGGCCGCTGGGAGCCGGAGATCAGCTACGGCTACCACGAGGTGAAGCTCTACCTTGCGACGGTCATCTTCGAAGACGCACGCGCTGTCGAAGTGTTCCGCAAGCGCGCGCTCTCGAACGGTGGCGGGCTGGGGCTGCAGTCTCCAGGATGGGCGTTTCGCTCCGTCGTCGACTCGCGCAATTTCACGGAGATGGTGGCGCTGCAGTTCGTCCTGCAGGACAGCCTCGCGCTGGCGGAATATCAGTTCGGCGAGAAGTACGCGAAGAACGCGGCCGAGAAGTACATCTTCGCGCACGCCATCGAGGACAAGGCGCGGCACGTTGCCTATGGCATCTCGCACCTGAAGTACGTGCTGCTGCACCGCGCCGACCGCCGCGGGGAGATCGAACGCTACCTGGACAAGGGCGAGGGAATGCTGCTGATGGACGACAAGAAGGACACAGCGGCACGGCCGGCGTGGGCGATCTACTTCGCCGGCGGCAAGGAGAACATCGCCGACGGGTTGCGGATCTACAACCACATGCGGCGCCAGTTCGTGACGCAGTACCTTGCGCGGCTCCGGTGGGCTACGCTGGAGCGTAAAGACACCATCAACCCTGGTCTGAAGGCGTACATCGAAGACGAGAACTAGCCCGGCGCCCCAGTCGGAACGAGACGGCACGACGAAGGAGTACAGCATGGCAACGACGTTTCCATCGACGGAATGGTTCAACGCGATCTGCGAACTGGTGAACAACGACCCCGCGTTTCGCCAGCTCGGCACCGTCGATTCGGTGATCGGCGTGAAAGTCGTCGACAAGATCTTCGAGCTGACGTTCGAGGCGTTCGAGTGTACGGGCGTGCGTGAGGTGGCGGAGAGCGACCTGCGCGACATGGACTTCTGGCTTGAGCAGCCGTACGACAAGTGGCAGGAGATGCTCAACAACATCAAGGTCCACGGCGCCGCGGATCTGTCGCACACGCTGAACACGATCGACCTGAGCATGCCCGAAGGGTTAGCGCGCTCGCACGACGGCTACCGGCGCGACGCGTTCTACCGCTTCAACCAGTCGATCCAGGACTTCTTCAACGCCTCGGCAAAGATCGAGACGAAGTTCGCCGAGGAGTCGGCCGTCTCGGCGTAGGAGTTCGAGTTCACCGCAAAGGCGCAAAGGACGCGGAGGAGCGCAAAGGTTCTTCTGAAGTTGGCAGTTGGAGGGGCGCCGCATACGCGGGGTCTCTCTTCCATCTTTTCGTCCGGACGCGCCGGCGGAACAGTCTGCGTGGTTGCGCGAGAGGGACAGGTCTTCAGACCTGTCCCTACGAATCGGCGATCGTGATCGCTGGCGTCAGCGCGGATCGGGCGCTGGCGAGCCGAATGACATGACGCGGCCGTTGATGTAGACGCGCTCGCCGTAGCGCACCGTCGCGATGTCGGTACCATCGTCGTCGTAGAGATGCACGCCGTCGTCTTGCGGCTCTATCCGCCGCACGCCCAGAAACGTGCGGCCGCCGCCGCCGACAGGTTTGAGCGCGCCTGATTCGTCGGGCATACGACGATCGTACGGGCCGCGCTGGGGCCGCGCCAACTTGACATATTGCTGCAATCAGCCATGCTAGACTGCTAAGCTTGAGCGCCTTGACGGCCTGCGAAACTAGGATCATCATATGGTTGATGCCGAGACCCAGATGTGTCGCATATCCGGGTTTAACGCATCTGGGGTGCTGAACGATGAACAGGTCAGGGATGTATTCTGTCGCCTTCCCGCGCCGCACACTGCAATCCGAACGCTGAGTTCAATCCGGTACGAGGATCGGATCAAGGAAGACGTGAATCCGAAGGCGAGGCGGATTTCGGCCTATCAAGTTTTGGTGAGTGGCAGTTGAACGATGACACGGGTGAAGCGCACGCTGTCATCTATAGGCAGCATCCTGATGAGGGAAATCCCAACGTGTTTGCATTCAAGCACACGACTTTGCATGAGGTTGCACACGGAGTGTTCCTGCGTCTGCTCAGTGCACAAACCCGCTCCAACTGGTTCGCACTTTCCGGCGGGTCGATGATCCTATTCAACGAACAAAGCCGAGATCCGGTTGAACACTTCGCGCACCTCTACCCCGCATACGTTCTCAATCCGATCCCCATGGTGCGGCGGTTTGAGCCGTTCTATGGGTTCCTTAAGCAGGAAGTGTTCGACGGGCGGGAGTACCACGGTGGTAACTAGCATAAATTCACGGCGGGCCGTGATCGTCGAAGACAGTGGCGGGCGCCAAGTTGCGACAGTCCTAGATGATCTGAGTACTCTCTCCTCTGATGCTGGTGCTCGGTCGGCGATCGCAACGTTGATCGAGCGAGGTCGTAGCATCGGCCTCATTCACCGCCACGATCACCGCCAGGTGACCTCCGACGGGCTCGTGTATCGCATGTACGGGCAGCCGGGCGACGAGCGTTTCCTTGATGCTCTCGCTGACGGACTCTTTGAGTTCGGATTCATCGCATACACACTAGAGCTCACCACTAAGTAGGTTGGCAGCCTCAGTCGTGCAGGCCTTCGCTCGAACCGAGCGAAGATCGCAAAACCGCGGGTAAACCCTGATACAAGCGCGTCTATCGCCGCACTACAGTAGTCGCGCTATGACATGGGACTTTGTCCACCGCTGGTACATGCCGTTCATCTGGATCACGCTGTCGTCGCTGGTGACGGTGCCGCTGGCGATCCACCATCAGCTCGGGATGGAGCTGCAGACGGGCACCGAGCTTGGGCTGGCGTACGGCGACTCGTGGGTTGTACGCGACGAGTTCCTCGAGTCGCTGGTGTTTTACGGCGCCAACCTGTTTGCTGCGATCTGGCTGTTCAACGCCGACGGCAGCACGCGCTGGGCAGCGTTCTGGGCGACCCTGCTCGGTCTGGCGCGAATCGTCGTGCCAATCATGCTGGCGACGATGTCCGACGTCGGCTTCGCGGCGAACACGCACTACGTCGACTGGCAGACGCTGCGGGTCGTGATCTGGTTCCAGGACGCGCAATTCTTCCTCTTCGGCCTCATGCTCTGGGCGACGTTCGGCCGGTTCGTCGGCGAGAGCAGCGCGCTGATGTCACACAGCGGCCACTACGCGGAAGCGTAGTGCTGGTCGGCGGACGTTGAACTCTGGCACGGTCTGAGTTCCGCGATACCCTCGATTCAGCGCCGGTCCCAGTTACCCAGCGCCTACTCCCTTTGCCTTGAACGTTGCCGACGCGGGGTTAGACTGTACGCACACGTCCAATCCTCATCGTCCCGAGTAACCGATAGGCAAGGAGCCACCATGTTCCGGACTACGTTCACCTCGCTCGTGTCCCGCGGACTGCGGACCATTGATAACGTCGCTGCGCCCAACACTGCCCACGCGCACTGCGATATTCCCTGCGGCATCTACGATCCGCACCTGGCACAGATCGGTGCGCTCAGCGTCCTGCGCATGGACCAGCTCATCGAGGCGCTCGAGGTGCCCGCGGCGGACGACAAGGCCGCGCGGGCGATGTACGCCAACCAGATGGCGCGCTACGTGGGCGTGAAAGAAGAGCACGCTGAACTGGTGAAGCGCGAGGTACGCGTAATCTGGGGTGACTACGTCAAGCCGGAACACATCGAGAAGTTCCCGGACCTGCACGATCTCGCGAACAAGCTGATGAAGGCCGCCGGCAAGACGCGCGCCAGCGTCGCTGTCGCCGACGCGGAGGAACTGCTGAAGCAGGTACAGCGCTTCGCCGAGATCTTCTGGGAGACGAAGGGCGTCAAGACGAAGCGCCAGCCGTCGAACCAGGCCGTGGGCGGCGAACTCGTCGTCCCCGCCAACTAGCGCGCACATCGCCACGAGCGACGCGCGAGCGCCCGCGATCCTTCGCACACTGTGGAGGATCGCGGGCGTTGGCGCGTTCGTCTCGGGCATCGCGCTCGGCCTGCGCGGCGCGCCGTTCATCCGCTATGCCGTCGAAGGTCCGAGCATGGAACCGGCCTATCATGCCGGCGACCGGCTGATCGTCAGCCGGCTCGCGCACATTTTTCGCGCGCCGAAGGCCGGTGACGTCGTCGTCGTGCGCGATCCGGAACTGCCATCGCGGCACCTTGTCAAGCGCATTGATGCAGTGCTGGACAACCGCCCCGGCCAGCGCCGCTACTTCCTGATCGGCGACAACGCTGCGGAAAGCCGCGACTCGCGTCACTTCGGCGCCGTGACGCGGCGCCACATCGTCGGCCGCGTGTGGTTTCGGTACTGAGCGGCAGATCGGATTCACCGCAAAGACGCAAAGGGCGCGAAGGGTTTTCGGGTTCACCACAGAGGCACAGAGGTTTGTTTGACGTGAGCGAAAACTGGATGTAGCCGCGGAGCTTTAGCTCCGCCCACGTTCTCAGCGAAGCACGATCGTAAATGGGGAGACGAACATGGACTACGAACCAATACGCGCGGGCCTCGCGAAGACGGTACCGCTGAACACCTACCTCGGACTTGAGATCGTAGAGGTGGCGGCGGACCGCGGCGTCGTGCGGCTGCCGGATGATCCGCGGCTGCAGAATCACGTAGCGTCGCAGGACACTACTCCTGTATCTACAGACCGTCCTCCCGCAGCGACAGTCGGATGGACGCGACATGGAACCGCCGCGCAGCCTAGCTATGAGACCTCCCTCATTTGCGACGGCCTCACTGTTAAAGCGAAGGTTGTCTGGGAGGTGCCGGTTCAAGGCGACGGCGCAACGTGAGCGCCTAGCCCAGATTGGCCCGCTCCTAAACGAGGAGTGTGCAACCTACGAACTTCCGTCGTGACAAGGTGGACCGGCGCCCGCAGCGCGCCGCGCAGGCTGCATGCTGCCAACCACTAGCGAAGACTAGCTTGCCGCCGTCCCCTCCCGCCCTCACCTCTCACGTCCCACCTCCATCCGCCTCAGACAGCGGCAACCACGCCCCAACCCCTCGCAGCGCCCCCTGCAACGCCGCCACATCCACATCCTGCACCGCCGACGACGCCCGCAGCGCATGCACAGCGGCGATGCCGGCCGCCTCGCCCGTCGCGAACGCCGGCGGGATCTCTTTCGTCGCGTGATGCACGCGATGATCGACGCTGATGCAGCGTCCCGCCACCAGCAGATTCGACGATCGCTTCGGCAGCAGGCTGCGGTACGGCACGTGGTACACGGCGCCGTACTTCGTCCAATGGCCAGTCGTCGCGATCGTGTCGTCGAAGATCGTGCCGGCGTCGTCGCGCGCCAGCGTGTACGCGCCATCGAGCCGGCGCGACTCCGTGATGCCGAGCGTCAGCGCCACATCGCTGAGGTACGCGTCCTCGAACCCCGGCGCCTGCGCGCGCAGGCGGTCGACCTCATCCATCACCATGCGCCGGCACTCGACTTCGGCGAACGTCAGGTCGTCCGGGTTCGTCGCGTCGATGCGGCGCTCGATGCGCTCGGCGGCGCCCCACGGCATCAGCACCTGCCCCGGCTTCGGCGTCCGGAAGAAGAAACCGCCGCGCGCCGACTGCGCCGCGTCGACATCGCGCACGTTCGACATCCGGAACCAGAGCCACGGATGCACCTGCTCGTTTGCGAACGCCTCGCCGCCCATCGCGAACACATCGCCGTCCCCCGTCGCGTCGATCACGTACGACGCGCGCACCGCCTGCCGCCCCGCCTTCGACGTGAACACGACGTGCGAGATGCGCCCCGCCGGCCGCCCGTGGGGCCGGTCGATCGTGTACACGACGTCACTCGCCCAGCGATGAAACATCAGCCGCACGCCCGCCTCGGCGACCCACGTGTTCGCGACGTACTTGAACTCTTCCGGGTCGTACGCCACCGAGTACCGCACGCGATGCGGACCCGAACCCCAGACGAGCCCCCAGCGCCGATACTTCTCGACGAGCGCCTCGTCGTAGTTGCCCCACTCCGCGGCAGGTGGATAGAAGCAGGCACCGCGCGCCTCCAGCCGTTCGACCAGCTCCTGGCATTGGCCGGCGATCACCTGATGCCCGTCGCCGTCGTCGAGCGTCAGCAGCAGCACGATCAGCCCGCCCGACGCCAGCCCGCCGAGATAGCCGTAGCGTTCGACGAGCACCACGTCCGCGCCCTGCCGCGCCGCCGCGATCGCCGCCGACACGCCGGCCGCCCCGCCGCCGACGACGAGCACGTCGCACTCGGCCACAACCGGCACCCGCTGCTCAGGGATGTTGATGTAGTCCGCCATCTCGTAGAGATTACTATCGATGGGGCGCTGGCGTGTGGTGCCTGGCGTCGGTGTCCGGCGTCTGGCGTCTGGTGTCTGGTGTCTGGTGTCTGGCGTCTGGCGTCTGGTGTCTGGTGTCTGGTGTCTGGTGTCTGGTGTCTGGTGTCTGGTGTGTGATGTCCTGGTGTCCGGTGTGTGATGTCTGGCGTCCGGCGTCTGGCGTCTGGTGTCCGGTGTGTGATGTCTGATGCCCGGAGCGCGCGTCCGCTCCCTCGTAGCGGAGGAGCTTTAGCTCCGTCACTCGCAGTATCGAAGACCTCGTGTCATCCGCAGCGCAAGCGCCGTCGCGTCCACTTTCAACGCCACGCATGGCGAACGCACCGCCGAGCCAGCGACGCTATCATCCGAACATGTACGCAGAGCATTTCCGCGACCCGCCCTGCCCGATCTGCGACTCGGAGTACGTCCGCTGGCGCGGCCCGCGCCCGCACGACTACGTGTTCACGTGGTTGCGCTGGTGCGTTGAATCGGTCTCGCAGTTCTTCAGCCCGCGACCCCGGCCAGATCAGTATGGCGAGGAGCCGAACGAGCGGATGAACGCCGAGATCATCGAAGCCAACGCCGGCCCATCACGCCCAAGCGCTTCTGGCACTACCGCGCATGCAAACGCTCGGGCCACGAGTTCGATCCGCGCCCGGCGCCCGGTTCGTGAGGGGATCGGCGCCCGATTTTACGAGTCCTTCACACGGAACACGGGGTTTCGCCCGTAGAATAGAGGCGCCGCACGTCATAGTGTAAAGACGTCGCACCGGACGTACCGACTCAAGGAGGAATCGTATGAAGAAACTGATGCTGCTCGCAGGTTTCGCGGCCGCGGCCTACGGAGCTATCAAGATGTTCCGCCAGCCGAAGGAAGACGAGTTCGCCATCGATCAGACGTACCCGGCCTCGACCTACCACCCGCAGCCCGAGGCCTAGTTAGGCCGGCACGCGAAAGTATGCCGATAACAGGCAGCGCAAGGATGCGCTGCCTGTTTGCGCTATCCCTGTGGCTCCACGCCTCTGCCTTGAAGGGGGTCACGCATGATCCGCCTGCGCGCGGGAAACCGGATGTAGCTGCGTAGCTTTAGCTGCGCCTCATCGGCCAGCGCCCGAACGACCATTCGAAACTCGCACCAACACACAAGCTCCCCTTGTTCAAATCTTGAAGAGCAACGAAACCGGATGTAGCTGCGTAGCTTTAGCTGCGCCTCGGCGGCCAGCGCCCGAACGACCATTCGAAACTCGCACCAACACATAAGCTCGCCCGCCGAGCCGCTGCGTAGCTGTAGCTGCGCCTCGGCGGCCAGCGCCCGAACGACCATTCGAAACTCGCACCAACACATAAGCTCGCCCGC
>CAZRHH010000061.1:11191-19150 GCA_964599885.1 uncultured Dehalococcoidia bacterium
AGCTTTAGCTGCGCCTCATCGGCCAGCGCCCGAACGACCATTCGAAACTCGCACCGACACAAAAGCTCTCCCTCTCCAAGAATTTGGCGAGTGGGCCGGGGGGGTGAGGCCGCGCATCGCGCCTCACTCACAGTCCGCAGCGCGCGAACAACGGCGTCTCCAGATCCCGCGGCACGATGACAGCCATCGCGCGCGGCACAATTTCGAACCGCATCGGCGTCTCGCCAAACGCCTCGCCATCGATCTGCACAGGCACACCGGGCGTTTCAATGTCGACGCTCGTCACCTTCGCGTACGTCACGTTCGGCGAGCGATCGTGCCGCCGAAATAGCACGCGGATGCCATCGAGCAGCAAGCGCAGCACGCCGCCACGCCGCATCAGCGCCAGGTCGAGCAGCCCGTCGTCAACCTGCGCGCGGTACGTAATGTTCGTCACGCCGCCGTACGACCGCGTGTTGCCGAGCAGCATGAAGTAGAGCAGTGTGTCCGTCGGCGCGCCGTCGACGATCATCCGCACGCGCCACGGCTTCGTGCGCAGCGCGGCCGGCACGCCGGCGATGATGTACGCCAGCGCGCCGAGCCGCCGCTTCATCCGCGCACCAACCCGCGACACGATCGCCGCGTCTAGCCCGAGTCCTGCCATTAGCAAAAAGTAACGCCCGTTCGCGCGCCCCAGATCGACGCGCCGCCGCACGCCCCCAACGATCGCCCGCATCGAAGCGACCGGATCCTTCGCGCACTGCGTCTCCTTCGCCCAGACGTTCGCCGTCCCGCCGCGCAACACCGCGAGCGCCGTCTCGCTCCCCGCAAGACCGTTGAGCGCTTCGTTGATCGTCCCGTCACCGCCATACACCACAACGACATCCACTCCGCGCGCCGCCGCATCGCGCGCGATCTCCGTCGCATGCCCGGCCGCATCCGTGTTGATCGTTTCGATCTGCCACCCCGCGCCCACGGCGACGGAGAGCACGGCTGATAGCGTGTCGTCTGACATGCGCGTCCGCGAAACCGGGTTTCTGACAAGAAGGGCGGATGTCACGATGGGGGTACTGGAGGATGGAGGATGGAGGATGGACCCGCGACGATCGTAAGACGAGCGCGGTTCGATGCCACCCCGACCTCCGATCTCCGACTTCCGACTTCTATACGCCCGTCATGCCTTCGCGCGGCGCGCCGACCAGCACCGCCATGTTGCCGTCGGGGTTCTTGCCGTCGTGCATGAGCTGATGACACTCGCCGATGCCATCGAACGGAAACACGCGCGACAAACACGGATCGATCTTTCCGTCGACAACGAGTTGATTGAACGCGTACGCCTGCTCGTCGTTCGCGAAGTGCGAGCCCTGAAAGCGCTTCTGCCGCATCCACAGGTAGCGCAGATCGACCACCGCATTGAACCCGCTCGTGCCGGCGCAGATCACCACCATGCCGCCGTTCTCGGCGACGAAGATCGATGTCGGGACGGTGTCCTCGCCCGGATGCTCGAACACGATGCGCGGGCTGCGGCGTTCGCCGAGCACATCCCACAGCGCCTTGCCAAATGCGCGCGCGCCTTTCGTCCACTCGCCGAACTTCTCGTCGTCCGTCCAGTGCGGCAGCATGCCCCAATGCGTGAAGTCCTTGCGGTTGATGTAGCCCTTCGCGCCGAGCTTCTTCACGTACTCGCCCTTGGCGTCGCTCGACACGACGGCGACCGGAATCCCGCCGAACGCCTTCACAAGCTGAATCGCCATCGTGCCGAGGCCGCCCGCGCCGCCCCACACCAGCACGACGTCGTTCTCGCGCACAACGTGTGGCGTCCAGTTCGTCAGCATCCGGTACGCCGTACTGCCGACGAGCGTCGGCGCGGCGGCCGCTTCCCACGACAGGTGCTTCGCCTTCGGCATACACTGATGCGCCCACACCTTTGTGAACTGCGCGAAGCTGCCCCAGTTCGTCTCGTATCCCCAGATCTTGAACGACGGCGCGAACATCGGATCCTCGGCTGCCTTCACGTCGGCCGCTTCCGGATCCCACGCGCCGCAGTGCACCACCACTTCGTCGCCGATCTTGACGTTCTTTACTTCGTCGCCGACCGCATACACGATGCCCGACGCGTCGCTGCCGCCGATATGGAATCCCGTCGTGTCGCCCGCCTGCGTCCGCGCCTTGATCACGTCGACCGGCACGCCGAGCGCCGCCCAGACGTTGTTGTAGTTGATGCCCGCTGCCATGACGTACACCAGCGCCTCGCGCGGCCCGATCTCGGGCGTCGGAACAACTTCGCGCTGGAACGCCGTCGCCGGCGGCCCGAAGTTCTCGCGCCGCACCGTCATCGCGTGCATCGTCGGCGGCACCCGCCCCAGCGGCGGCGTGTCGGCGATGTCGTACAGTTCCTTCGTCACGGTGCTCATCGAACGTTCTCCGGGTTGGCCGCGCTGTTCCGGCGCAATCTGCCGCGGCCACATGATCGTATCTGGCGACGCTGGCACAGGATAGCGCCTCGCGTGAGTTGGACAAGGAATTGGTCAGAAGCGGTGGCCGGAGGCCGACTATTGATGCGGGTTCGTCACGGGAACGGCCGCTCCAGCACCTCGCAGCGCAACACGCGAGAGGTAGAAACGAGTACGGGAACGCGCTCGATATTGACGCGGCTGTGATACGATCCGGACGGTCGAACTGCCTGAGGCACTAGCTTCGAGGAGGTGCGCCGAGGACGAACCCCGCTGAGCCGAAACTGGCTCACCCCGCATGTTGGAGGAAGCACGGAGCCGTCCCCGGCTCCGGCAAGAGGAGAGGCTAAGCATGAACGTAAGAAACCGCTGGTTTCTGATCCTCGCGGGACTGCTCTCGGCAGTACTCGTGTTCGGCGCCGCCTGTGGCGGCGACGATGACGACGCCGGCGACAACACCCCGACCGCCGGCGAAACCGCCGACGCAACAACCGGCCCCGGCGATGGCGGCGAAGGCCAAGCGCCCGCCGATCAGCAGAAACTGACGGCCACGTCGACAGCACCGCAGTTCGTCGACCCGCACAAGTCGAACTTTGAACAGGACATCGCGTTGGCCCGGATGCTCTGGCGCGGGCTGTACAACCTCGCCGATGACGGCGAGGGAGGTGTCGAAGTCGTGCCGGATATGGCGGACGGCGAGCCGACAGTGAGTGGCACCGAGTACACGGTGAAGATCAAGCCAGGTCAGGAGTGGTCCGACGGCCAACCGGTGACCGCAGCCGATTTCGTGTACGGCTTGACGCGGGCCTGCGATCCAGAGGTGGCAGCACCGTACCAGTACATTCTTGGTGCAGGCCTGCTCGATCTGAACGGCTGCGACGCGCTGACGCAGAACCAAGATCCGGCGCAGAGGGAGGCGCTCATCGCGGCGCTGGGGGCAACGGCTCCGGACGACAGCACGCTCGTGCTCTCGCTGGGTCGCACCGTGCCGAACTTCACCACGCTGATGTCGTTGTGGATCACGTATCCGGCGCGGGAAGACGTTGTCTCGGCGAACCCGGACACCTGGTCCAACCCGGAAACCATTGTGGCGAACGGGCCGTTCACCATGACCGCGTTCACGCCGGGCAACGGCGGGCTGGCGGTGATGGCCCCGAACCCCGGCTGGCAGGGCAAGCAGCCGGCGCTCCAGGAAGTAACCATTAGATTCATCGACAACCTCGCGAGTGCATTGACGGACTTCCCGGATCAAATCCATCTGACGGCCATCCAGCCGACCGACGTCAGCGCTGCGAGGGATCGCCACGGCGATCAGATACAGGTTGACCCAGGGGCGCGCATTACGGCCGTCGAGGTCCAGATGGAAGACGAGACCCTGGACGACTTCAACGTCCGTCTTGCTCTCTCACGCGCCATCGACCGTGAAGAGCTCGTGCGCGTGGTATACGACGATGTACACACGGTCGCGCACTACTGGACCGCGCAGGGCATAGTCGGACACCTGGGTGATGAGCCGTTTGAGGGAGCGATCGGGTTCGATGTCGAGGCTGCCAAGTCCGCGCTCAGCGAGGCCGGATTCCCGGACGGCGCCGGCTTCCCCGCGATGGGCATCCTGCTGACTGATAGTCCGACAAACCGCGACTTCGCCGACTATCTCGTGAAGGCATGGCAGGATAACCTCGGCATCACCGTCACGCCGGAATTCGTCGACGGCGATACGCGTTCAGACCGCTTTAACGCCGAGGACTTCCAGCTCCTCCCGGGCGGTTGGCAGAGCGACTACCCGGACATTGAAAACTTCATCGTTGGCCTCTTCGACACGCCGCCGCCCCCGCCGGCTAGTAACAACAACAAGTACAACTGCTCGCTGCCGGAGATCGACGCCGCGATTACTGCGGGCGGCCAGGCGACCGACAACGAGGCCCGCATCGAAGCGTACCAGGAGGCCGAGCGCGAAATAGTGGACAACCTCTGCGGTGCCATCCCGATCTACCAGAACGGGCGCCCATGGGCGATCGACGACAGCGTCGGCGGCGTGATCAGGAATGGCGTATTGGACGCCTCAATGCCTGGTAGCTGGTGCACCGAGTGCTGGTTCATCAAGGCGGATTAACCGCGCGGTAACGCGCCTTTACAAAGGAGGAGTCGGGTGGCGGCGCGTCCGCCACCCGACCGCACCTTGACTGGATATATTCTCCGGCGCCTGCTTGCGATGCTCCCCGTCCTCTGGGTGATCGCTACGATCACGTTCTTCCTCATGCATGCCACGCCCGGCGGGCCTTTCGTCCAGGACAGGACGCTACCCGAGGCTACGCAGCAGGCACAGTTGCGCCAGTACAATCTCGACGAGCCGCTGTGGAAGCAGTATGTCCTCTACCTCCAAAACATCGCGAAGGGCGATCTGGGCGTCTCGATACAGGGCAACCTGGACGTGAGCGACATCATCCGGGAACGCTTCTTCGTGACCGCACAGCTAGGACTGATGGCGCTCACGCTCGCGATTATCATCGGGATCGGGTTGGGGACGCTGTCGGCGCTAAACCATAACGGCCCGCTGGACTACATCGGCGTTGGCTTTGCCACGCTCGGCGCCAGCATCCCCCATTTTGTGCTGGGCGCGTTTCTGGTGCTCGTGTTCGTGGTGCACTTCGGTGTTTTCAACACCATCGGCTGGGGCGGACCGCAGGACGTCGATGACATCTTCAAATTCTCCGAGTACAACTGGAAGCTTATGGTCTTGCCGGTCTTGTCGCTCGCCGCGTTGCCGGCAGCGTTCATTGCGCGCGTCACCCGGGCGAGCCTGCTGGAGGTGCTGAACCAGGATTACATCCGGACAGCGCGGTCGAAGGGGCTACGTGAGTATTCCGTGGTGACGCGCCACACCATCAAGAACGCGTTGATCCCTGTGTTGACAGTGTCCGGCCCGATCGCGGCCGACCTGATCACCGGTTCCTTCATCATCGAGACGATGTTCGCCATCCCGGGCCTCGGCCAGTCGACCATCGCGGCAGTGGTCGACCGCGACTACGCGGTGATCATGGGCACGACCCTCTTCTACGCGTTCATCATCACGATGGCCAATCTGATCGTCGACATTTCCTACGCGTTCGTCGACCCGCGGATTAGGTACCGATGATTGAGTCCGAGGGCGCTGTCTCGCTGAAGCGAACGAGCCCCGACATCTTCGGAGGCGAGCCGACGCGTGGGACACCCCGTGGGCTCTGGACCGATGCCTGGCGGCGGCTCATCAAGAACCGACTCGCCGTGGCCGGGCTGGTGCTGCTCATGGTCATCACTCTTGTGGCATTCGTGGGTGCGTACGTCGGGCCGACGGGCCGCTATGACCCGAATGACCAGGACTATGCATTGGAGGCGAAGGAAGCTTCGCCATCCGCAGCGCACTGGTTCGGGACGGACCGATTGGGGCGCGACCAGTTCGCGCGCGTCCTCGAAGGCGTCCGCGTGTCGCTGCAGATCGGCATCGGCACACAGATCGTGGTGCTGGTCCTGGGTCTGGGCGTGGGCGTCACGGCTGCATTGGGCGGTAAGTTATCAGACAACCTCCTGATGCGATTCACCGACGTGATGTACGCGTTTCCGGCCCTGCTGGCAATCATTCTCGTGCGTTCGGTCGTGGCGGGGCGCGACCTATACTTCATCACCAACCCGGTGGTCATGATCATCCTGGCGATCGCATTCGTGGGCTGGACGACGCTGGCGCGGCTCGTGCGTGGTCAGATGCTCTCCTTGCGGGAGCGCGACTACGTCACGGCCGCGCAGGCGATGGGGGCAACGAACATGCGCGTGGTGACGCAGCACATGTTGCCGAACGCCCTTGGCCCAATCATCGTGGCAACGACGTTCGGGATCCCATTCGCTATCTTTGCCGAGGCGTCGCTCGGGTTCATCGGACTCGGCGTGCCGCCGCCGACGGCGAGCCTGGGCACGCTGGTCGCGGCGGGTTACGCCGTGATCTACCGAAACGTTTGGTCGGTGGTATTTCCTGCGGCTTCGATCGCGGTGCTGATGCTCTGCTTCACCTTCGTCGGCGACGGCCTCCGCGACGCGCTCGACCCCCGCACCCGCTAGTGCGAGAGCAGAGAGCAGAGAACAGAGAACAGATCATCCGTAGGGCGCTCAGTTCTCTGATCTCTGCTTTCTGTTCTGCGGACCCCGCATGATCGCCGACCTCATCAAGGCGGCGATTCTCGGCGTCGTGCAGGGGCTGACAGAATTTCTGCCCGTCTCGTCGACCGGCCACCTGATCCTCGCCGAAGATCTGCTCAACGTCGACCAGGATCGTTACGGACTCTCGTTCGATGCCGCGCTCCACATGGGGACGCTGGCGGCGCTGCTGCTGTTCTTCGGCCGGCGCTGGCTGACGCTCGCCGCCGCTGGTCTCGGCGCGCTGCGCCACCGCTCGCTTGCCGACGACGAAGGCCGCCTCGCGTGGCTGATCGTGCTCGGCACCATCCCGGCAGCCGTCATCGGATTCGCGTTCGAAGACGTGATCGAAGACTCGTTCCGCTCCCCCGCCCTCATCGCGACGATGCTGATCGCCTTCAGCGCCGTCTTCGTCATCGCCGAAGCGCTCGGCAAGCGCATCCGGACGCTGCCGCAGATCGGCTGGCTCGACGCGCTGTTCATCGGCTTCGCGCAGGCCGTCGCGTTGATCCCCGGCGTCTCGCGTTCCGGCGCGACGATCTCCGCCGGGCTGCTGCGCGACATCGACCGGCGCGAAGCGGCGACCTTCGCGTTCCTGCTCTCCGCCCCGATCATCGGCGGCGCCGGCCTCGTACAGATGATCGATGTGACGCGCGAGTTCGCTCGCGGCGATCTCGGCGGCTCCGATGCAGCGTTCTTCGCGACCGGCGCCATCTGCGCGGCCATCGTCGGCTACGCGGCGATCGCGTTTCTGCTGCGCTTCCTCGCCACCAACAGCCTGCGTCCGTTCGTCTACTACCGCGTCGCGCTGGGCATCGTGATCTTCGCCGTCATCATCGCCCAGAACATCATCGGGTAGAGGGATCGCATGTCCCCCCAGGGCGGGCACCCACGGTAACCCTCGATTCGCACGTCGCGGTATGCGCTTGGAGATAGGCCCGCGATGGGCGCCGGAACAGAAATACGTAGGGGCGAACCTTTTAGGTCCGTCCCGTCCGGCCAGCGCGCCCGTACGATCACCCGCACCGCCTATCGTTCGCCGATGCTTCTCACACCGGCGCGAACACCGCGACGTAGCGCGGGCTTTCAGCCCGCGCGAGCGCTGACTACGACCGTGTGGTTGGGTGAGGAATCGCGAAAATCAAGCCCCCTCTCCAGCTTGCCTGGAGAGAGGCCGGAGGTGAGGCCGCGCGCGCACTATGAAGCCGGCGGTCCCGGCGGCCCGGACGGGCGCTCACCACCACCCGCATCGCCACCACCGCCGCCGCCTTCGCGACGACGATTGCGGCCGCCTCGGCGTCCGCGTCTGCGGCGCTTCGCATCCGCGTCCGCGCCATCCGTCGGTGCGGTATGAGCCGCCGGC
>CAZRHH010000062.1:0-18907 GCA_964599885.1 uncultured Dehalococcoidia bacterium
GTCGACGTGGTGGCGCTGCCTGGGCACACGCCCGGACACGCGGGCATCGTGCTGTCGTCCGGCGACGCGCGCGCCTTCATCCTCGGCGACGCCATCGCCTGCCCCGCGCAGCTCGAAGAGACGGAGTGGTCCGGCTCCGGCGATGTCGACGCTAAGCTCGCCCGCCGCACGCAAGAAGCGCTCGCCCGCGAGGTCGAAGGCAGCGGCGCTCTCGTCGGCAGCAGCCACTTCCCGGGTCTCCAGTTCGGCCGCGTGCTCTTGGGCGAAGGCCGCCGCTACTGGCAGCCGGTGGGGTAGGGCGGTCGGAAGTCGGAAGTCGGAAGTCGGAAGTGGTAGCGAGCAGTGCCGCCGCACACGTCATGCGGCGCGAGGTCGTTGCGGCTGTTCGATGGCCGGAGTTCGTTTCGTAATTCTCATTGTTTGGAGCGCTCCTTAGGCGTCGGCGGCTGAGTTCGTTTCGTAATTTTCGCTGTTTGGATCGGTTCGTAGTCTTCGGCGGCCGGAGTTCGTCTCGTAGTTTGGTCGTCAGAACTCGTCCGTTGTCCGCTCATGTACTCCACCAGTTGATGCCGGACGTCCCGGGTCCGATCTGTCAATCGCCAATGTGCGTCGAGCGGCCACCGATCTCGTAGCCGGTCATGTCACAGGTGCGCGACTCACGAAAGCTGAGCACGAAGCAAAGACGGCGGATGCATCACTGCACCCGCCGTCTTGTTTGAATCCCAGTTCCGAGTTCCCAATTGCCAGGAAGCACCCGAAGGCTAGTCCGCTGCGTTCGCAACCGCGGCCGCCGTCTTGCGGGCGGTCTTCTCGGTCTCCTTCGCCGCGTCGGCGACGGTCTCGGCGCCGCGGTTCGTCACGCGGCTGACGCCGGTGCGGACGCGGTCCGCCGTCGTGCCGGCGACGTCGCGGACGGCTTCGACAGCGGCCTCACCGGCCGAGCGCTGCGCCTTGACGACCTTCTCGATCGCGTCGCGCGTATCCGTGCGCGACTCCGAAAGCTCGTCGAACATCTGGCGCGCCAGTTCGAGTGCGCGGCCCTGCGCCTTGGTGGTCGACTCCATCATCGCGCGGTAGAAGCCGCCGATGTCCGTCGGGTCTTCGGCGAACTTCTTGCCCAGTTCCACCGACTCGCGCTGGCCGCGCTGGGCCTCGGTCAGAAGCGTGCTGGAGACTCGGTAGCCGCGGTCGTTGCCGGCTTTGATCGCGTCGATGATCGCGTCGTAGCTCTCCGTGAGCGCCTCAAAGTACTTGTCTACCGCCGTGTTCGTCTTCGCCATCTCGATACTTCCTCCTGCGTGCTTGCTGCTGAGGCCAGGCGGCCTTGCGGTTGTTTGTCTATAGATGTAATCTACACCTAGTGGCAATCCGCTGTCAAGGGCAATTGTTCGCCGGATTGCCGCCGAAGCTGAAAATGTGAACGTAATATTGGGACTAAACCAGCGCGGGAGAACGTGGTAGCATGGTGAAACGCAACGACGACGAGCCGTCCGGGCGGCCGTTCAGGCTCCACGGCGACCTCCTGACAACGACCCTGCTGGCCTTCTTGCGGAACTGGAACGCGTACGGCTACCAGCTCGCACAGGAGCTTTCGAAGGCGGGTCTGCCCGCTTTCGACTCCGGCAGCGTGTACCGGAGCCTGCGCCAGCTCGAGAAGTCGGGCATGGTCTCGTCGTTCTGGGACACGTCGGAATCCGGGCCGGCGCGGCGCATGTATTCGCTGACGAAGGCTGGCGACATCTTCCTTTCGGGCTGGATCGATGTCCTGGGCAAGTACCAGGCCGTGTTCCAGAACACCATCGCCGGCATGGAGGCCGACGGCATCACCGGCGCACCGACAGCAGACGACGACGAGGCGCCAGACAGCGCGCCCGCCTAGCATCGCCAAGAAGGCCCCAGACAAGGACGTCACGAGGAGGCGACATGCCCGATAACGCGAACACCGAAACCCCCAACCCGCTCGACATGTGGCGCCAGTACATCACGGACTCCGAGCGCCAGTGGAACGGCTTCTTCAAAGACGTGCTGGGCACCGATACCGTCTCGAACGGCATGAACGCCTGGGTCGAGGCATCGCTTACGGTCCAGCGCATGGTCGCCGACCAGTTGGAGCGCCTCTATACGACGTTCAATATCCCGACGCACGGTGATCTCGTCGCGCTCGGCGAGCGCATGAAGTCCGTCGAGGAGTCGCTCGCGCGCATGGAGACGATGCTCGCAGCGGCACCGCGCCGCACCGGCGCCGCGCCGAAAGCGAAGACGCCCAAGCGCGCCCGCCCGCCGCGGACGAAGCGCCCGCCCGTCGCCGCCGGCGTCAACGGCTCGTCGAGCAACTGACCGTCAGCCCGGCGTACCCGCGCGGCCCGATCTGCAGCACCCGCAGGAGGTGATGGCGCTTACCGCTGTCTTCGCCTGAACTACGCCCTTCCCCCTATTCAACTTCAATCCAGCAATGGCATACTGATGGCGATCCGGCGCTGACGCCGGATGCGCGACCCCCGTCGCAGCGTTCTCGCTGGAGGCGCAGCCATGACCACGTCCACCGCTCCCGGCACCGAAAACATCGGCGATGTCGTCCGCAAGGAAGTCGACCGCACGATCCAGCGATCGGCGCGCGGCATCGACGTGCTGATGAACCGCGACGAGCCCGAAGTCGGCATGACGGCAAAAGACGTCATCTACAGCCGGGGCACGCTCAAGCTCTACCACTACCACCCGATGTCCGACGAGGTCTACCGCATCCCGGTCGTCCTCGTTATGTCACTGATCAGCAAGCCGTACATCCTCGACCTGACGCCCGGATTCAGCTTCGTCGAGTACCTCCTCCGCAACGGGTTCGACGTCTTCATGGTCGATTGGGGCGTCCCCCGCGCCGAGGACACGAAGCTGAAGATAGAGGACTACACGCTCGACTTCCTCCCCGCCTGCATCGAGAAGGTGCAGGCGGCGACGGGAGAGAAGGACGTCTCGTTCATCGGGTACTGCCTCGGCGGCGTACTCTCGCTGATCTACGGCGGCATCACGCCCGACGCGCCGATGTCGAACCTCATCACGATCGCGTCACCCGTCGACTACGACGGCATGGGGCTGTTCAAGCAGTGGACCGACAAGCGCTGGTTCGACGTCGACCGCGTGGTCAACCAGCTCGGCAACATCCCGCCGGACCTCATGTACCGCTCGTTCGAGATGCTGCGCCCCGCCGACCGCCTCGTGTCGTACGTGCGGCTGTGGGATAACCTCTGGAACGACCAGTACGTGAAGCAGTACCGCCTGCTCAACAAGTGGACGAGCGACCAGATCCCGTTCCCCGGCGAGGCGTTCCGCCAGAGCACGAAGGAACTGATGTGGGAGAACAAGCTGCTCAAGGGCGAACTCGTCATCGGTGAGCGGCCCGTGGATCTGCAGAAGATCACGTGTCCCGCGCTGAACCTGATGGCGCAACACGATCACATCGCGCCGTATGACGCGACGAACAAGCTGACGTCGCTGCTCGGCAGCGAGGACAAGGAGGACGTGGTGCTGAAGGGTGGACACGTGAGCCTGGTGGCGGGCGCGAACGCGATCCTGCGTCTCTGGCCGAAAGTGAACGAGTGGCTCTCGGTGCGCTCCGTATGAACGGACACGCACTCGAACTGCCCCGCGATGTCGCGCTCGGCGGCAACAGCACCGTCACGCTCCGCATGCTCGACCGCGAACTCGTCGGCGAGTTTCTCGGATTCACGACGTCGCTCGCCGACCACGATCTGCTCTTCCTGCGCACCGACATCACGGATGCCGGCGTCGTCGCCGACTGGTTCGACAACATCGACGCCGGCTCGATCGTCACGATCGTTGCCGCGCTGGGCGATCGGGTTGTGGGTTACGGCAGCCTGCACTTCAGCAACACGCCGTGGTCGAAGCACGTCGGCGAGCTGCGTGTGCTGATCGGCGAGGAGATGCGCGGCAAGGGCCTCGGCCGCGCGCTGACGGAAGCGATCTTCGCCCAGGCGCTCAGCCGTGGCATCGAGAAGATGGTCGCGCAGATGACGATCGACCAGAAGGGCGCGATCGCCACGTTCGAGGAACTGGGCTTCAAGGCGGAGGCGCTGCTGCGTGACCACGTGAAGGACCGCAACGGCGAGACGCACGACCTGCTGGTCTACTCGCACGACGTCCGCAACTTCCAGTCGCAGCTCGACGCCTACGGCATGAGCGAAGTCGCCGTAGCGGGCGAGTAGGACTTACGCCGGCCGCCGCGCCATATTCCCGATCGCCTCGGCGCTGCCCGGATAGCCACCGCCGGCGATCCCCACCTTCACGATCGCCGCAGCCCACGGCCGCAGGATGCCGATCAGTTCATCAAAGTCGCCACCGATCGCATCGACGATTGGCACTTCCATGTCGTCCGTCTGCGCTTCGAGATCGTCGCGGAACGCCGTGCCGTCGGGCGTGAACGCGTCGCCCTCGACCCAGCCCTTCGCGCGCATGCCGTCGAGCGCCGCGTCCATCTGCGCGACGGTCCAGCCGCGCGTCGCCGAGTACGTCTTGAGCGGGATCTGCATCTGCAGTTCGGACATGAGCTGAATCTCGATCGGCTGCACCATCGCCCGAGTCCACACCGCGATGTGACTGTCGCCGCGGTGCTCGCGCAGCATGTCGCACGAACGCCAGAGCTGCGCCACCGGATCCGCCGGCCACGGCAGCGACTTCAGTCCGGAGTACAGCGGGTGGCCCGCGCCCTCGGCGACAGCCATGCCGCGCTGCAGCAGTTCGACTGCGCGTGCGCATTCGCGCCCATCCGGCTCGCCGAGCAGACGCCGCAGCGACGCGACAGCGCCCGCCTCGCGTGCGGCGAGCAGCGTTTCGGGATCGGTCTTCGCCCACCCGGCATCGACCGCCGGCACGACGATGGCCGGGCTGAACACGCCGAACGCCGCCGTCACCAGCAGCCCCGACGGCTTGCCGAGCGACGCGCCGCGGCTGCAGAAGTAACCGCTCATCCCGTTCAGGCCGAGCGCGTTGTAACGCTCGTGCGCTTCCGGCGCGAAGTAGACGTTGGCGCCGATCGGTTCGCAGACGTTGCGGAGCGTGCGTGTGCGTTCATCCATGAGGGCAACCACTTTCATTGTGCGGCGGTTCAGCCGCCAGAGTAACTAGTCTGGCGCTAGTGACCCGCGAGTCATACAGTTTCCACGGAGGGCAACCGATGGCGCAAGACACCGAACGCTGGAACGTTGACCGCCTGAATCAGCGCACATCCGTCACGATCGGCAGTTCGATCCCGATGACGTTCGTCGAAGCATCGCGAGAGCGCGTGGTGGTGACGATGCGCGTTGGCCCGCATATCCATCAGCCGGCGGGCATCCTGCACGGCGGGGCATCCCTTGTGCTCGCAGAGACGGCGGCATCAGTCGGCGCCAACATCCTCTGCGCAGAGGGCATGCGGGCCGTCGGCCAGGAGATCAACGCTAATCATCTGCGCGCCAAACGCGACGGCGTGTTGCGCGCCGTCGCCGTGCCCGCACACGTCGGGCGGACAACCCAGGTGTGGACGATAGAGATCCGCGACGAGGAGGAGAAGCTCGTTTGCATCTCGCGTTGTACGCTGGCTGTTCTACCGTCGCCGGCGGGAGCGCCGCCGCTTCTGTAGACGGTGCGTGTGACGGACAGGTCTAAAGACCTGTCCCTACGAGTGTTCGACGCCACCGGTGCCGCTTCCCGCCACTCCCACGTTGGTAGCAGTACGGCGGGGGCGGAGCTGAAGCTCCGCGGCTACGCTGGGTGATCAAGGCCACCAGAGGGCGCGTGCTTGCTCGTGGAGGCTGTCTCGGTGATCGGGGTGGGCGATCGCGATCAGCTCCTCGGCGCGCTGGCGGTGATTCTTGCCCCAGAGCCGTGCGACGCCGTACTCGGTGATGATGATGTCAGCGTAGAACCGCGGGATGGTGACGAATGACCCAGCATCCATCTGCGGCACGATCTTCGACACCGCCCCGTCCATCGCAGTCGACTGCAGCAGCGTGATTGCGCGTCCATGCGGCGAGAACGCGCCCGCTGTGTGCATCTCCGGCTGGCCGCCCGTGCCGTTGATGATCCGCCCGCCGAAGACGCTCTCCGCGTTGATCTGCCCGATCAGGTCGACGGTGATCGCGTTGTTGATCGCCACGAAGCGATCGAACTTGGTCAGCGTGCGGGGGTGCAGCACGTACTCAGGGTCGTACAGCTCGAAATGCGGATTGCCGTCGATGATGTCCTGATCGTTCGGGTCGGTGCCCGTCCACGCGGCGGCGACGGACTTGTTGGCGTGCAACTCCTTGCGGCTGCCGTCGACGATGCCGTCGCGCCACATACGCGCCAGGCCCGGCCAGCCAAGCTCCGTGTGAATGCCGAGATGCTTGCGGCCGGCGAACGCGCCCAACCGCGCCATACCGCGCGACGGTTCTCCGGTACCGATCTGGATCGTGTCGCCGTCGTGGATCAGTTCACTGAGGTAGCGCGCCATCGGTTCGGCTTCCGGCGGCGGCTCGGCGAGACCGAGGACGCGACGCGCATCGTCGGGCGAGACCGCCGCCATCACGCCGGAGATCGCGGCGAGGATCTGCAGGTCCGGCAGCTCGTTCGCCAGTTCGATCCAGCCTTCGCGGCGCTGCGTGTTCTCGATCTTCCCGACCGCCTCGTCGAATGCCTCACGGCCGAACGGCGGCGCGTTGTACTCGACGAAGTGGTCGATCTCGGAGACGTGTATGTATACGTCGCCGTGCACGAGGGGCAGCGCCGGATTCACCTCGGCGATGACGCAAGGCACGCGACGCGCGTACGAGCGCTGCACCCAGTGATTCATGCCGAAGTGGCAGAAACCGGCCTTGTTCGGCGGCGACACCTGACAGAAGATCACGTCCGGCACCTTCACATCGTCGTGGTGCGGGTCGTCGTACGCCTTCATGCCGAGCGAGAACAGATTCGGCAGGTACGTGCCGCGCCGCTCATCCGTGACGAAGCGCGCAAAGTCGCCGATATACAGCTCGAACTCGATGCCGAACGTCGATTCGTCGGGCATGCGCAGCCAGCCGGGATCGTTCGCCGGCGCCAACAGCCGCACCGTGACGTCTCGCAGTTGGTCCTTGCGCGCCGCAAGCGCCGGCGGCAGCGTGATCGGCGGGAAGATCGAGAACACGACCGTCTGGCCGGATTTCACGTTCTTCACGGCTTCCGCCGCCGTCGTCAGCCGCCGCTGATAGATCTCCTGCCAGTCCATGCGTCACTCCCTCAATCAGCGGCCATCCGCGGTTGTTGGTTCACCAGAGGCACAGAGCCGGGCTGATATGGTGGCATTGGGCGTGCGATACCGGGGCGGACACGTGGGTCCGCCCCTACCGTGGTCGTGGTCGCAGCGTAGTGGCCAACGTTCACCCGTCGGTGCATATCTGTTCGCTGTTCCCAATCGATCACGCCAGCGCGGGCAACGCCGCGATCCGCCGCAGGCCTTCGTCGATGCGATCGTCGGCGAGTGTCAGGGAGAGCCGCACGTAGCCCTCACCGTGCGGGCCGTAGCCGTTGCCGGGCGTGACGATCACCGCCGCCTCGTCGAGCAGACGCTCGGCGAACGACGCCGACGTCATGCCAGCCGGCACGCGCGCCCACACGTACAGACTTGCTTTCGGCGGCGTTACCGTCAGTCCGAGACCGCGCAGCGCGTCGACGACGCGATCGCGGCGGCGCTGGTAGATCGCGTTGTGCTCGGCGATGCCGTTTTGCGGGCCGTCGAGCGCGGCGATCGCCATGCGCTGGATCGCCTGCGCCGCGCCGGAATCGAGATTCGACTTCACGCGCATCAACGCATCAATGATTCGCGCGTTACCGACGGCCATGCCGATGCGCCAGCCGGTCATGTTGTAGCTCTTCGACAGCGAGTGGAACTCGATGCCCACGTCCATGGCGCCCTTCGCCTGCAGAAAGCTCACCGGGCGATATCCGTCGTACGCGACTTCGCTGTACGGGCCGTCGTGGCAGATTGCGATGCCGTGCTTCTGTGCGAACGCGACGGCGCGCTCGAAGAAGCCGATGTCCGCGACGGCGCCGGTCGGGTTGTTCGGGTAGTTGAGCCAGAGCAACTTGGCGCGGCTCGCGACATCGAGCGGCACGGCGTCCAGATCCGGCAGGAAGCCGTTCTCTTCGAGCAGCGGCAGCGCGTACGCCGACCCGCCCGCGAACATCGTGCCGATCTCGTACACCGGATACGCCGGGTCGGGCACCAGCGCCACGTCCCCGGGATCGATGAAGCATAGTGCGACGTGACCGATGCCCTCCTTCGAGCCGATGAGCGACATCACTTCCCTTTCGGGATCGAGCGTCACGCCGAACCGGCGCTCGTACCAGCGCGCGACCGCCTGCCGGAAGTCGAGGAGTCCTTCCGTCTCGGGATAGCGGTGGTTCGCGGGATCGCGCGATGCATCGGCCAGCGCGTCGAGAATGTGCCCCGGCGTCGGCAAATCGGGATCGCCGATTCCGAACGATACGACGTCGATGCCCTCGGCCTTCTTCGCGGCGACCTTCTTGCTGATCTGCGCGAACAAGTACGGCGGCAGCTTCTCGATACGGTCGGCGAATCTCATATCGGCGTGATCCTTCGTGCGGCGTTCGATGTTCCGAAGTGTAGTCGTGCGTTCGCGCATGCGCTACGCGCGGGGGACAGGCTTATCCACAGATGACACAGATTGGGAGGATGGGCTAATCGTGGACGATGCAGAGGGAGCTCTGGTGTGTTGCACGACGCCGCCTCACCCCCCGGCCCCCTCACCAGTCAAGCTGGCGAGGGGGAGCTTGCTTTCGGAGATCATGCCCAAACGGCGACCATTCGAAGGCACGCTCTGATTCTATTTTCAAGTCAGATGTCAAAGATCAGGAGAGGGACGGCAATCGCGAGACGGAATTGTCTTGCTAGTTTCGCCACGTGCGCAGGCCATCCTGGGGGGTGGTGACGTACGTTTCGGCGGCGAGACTCGTGCGTTCGCGAAACTGCGCCATCACATCGCGCTCGAACGCGTCGAGGGCGTCGGCCCGAACGAGGTTGACGGTGCAGCCGCCGAATCCGGCGCCGGTAAGCCTTGAGCCGACGACGTAGTCCTGCGCCGTGGCCAGCCCGACGAGCAGATCGAGTTCCGGCGAACTAACGTCAAAGTCATCGCGCAGGCTGCGATGCGACTCTTCCATCAGCGTACCAACCGCCGCGAAATCGTCCCGCTCTAACGCCTCTGCGGCCGCAGCGACGCGGGCGATCTCCGTCACGACGTGTCGCCCCCGCCGCACCGGCAGATCGACTTCCTGGCGCATCGCCAGCGCGTCAATCTCGGCGACCGTCACATCACGCAGCGACGTGAGCTGCCGCCGCTCCAGCCTCGTTCGCAGGATCATCACCGTCTGCTTGCACTGTTGCTGTCGTTCGTTGTACCCACTCGCGATAAGCTCGCGCTTTACGCCGCTGTTCGCGATGACGACGGATAGCCCCGCATCTTCGAGCCGCAACGGGACCGCCTCATGCGCGAGCGTGCGGCAGTCAACGAGCAGCGCATGGCCACGCTGTGACAACACCGACGCGAACTGATCCATGATCCCCGACTGCACACCGACGAACTCGTTCTCCGCGCGCTGACACATCTGCGCGAGTGATACGTCATCGATCGGTAACGCGTACGCATCACGGAACGCGCCAGCGACGGCAACCTCGATCGCCGCGGACGACGATAGCCCGGCGCCCTGCGGCACGTCGCCGTTCAGCGCCACGTCCAGCCCACGGGCATCGGTGTTGGCGATGAGCCAGGCGACACCGCGCACGTAGTTCTCCCACGAACCCGGCGCCGCGTGGATAATGTTCCGCAAGTTCAGGCGCGCGTGCTCCTGATAGTCGGCCGACGACACCCAGACGGCGTCGTCGTCGCGACGCGCCCAGGCGACGATTACGCTGAGGTCGATCGCGAACGGGAGCACGAGGCCGTCGTTGTAGTCGACGTGTTCGCCGATCAGGTTGACGCGCCCGGGCGCTTCGGCGAAGCCTTCGGGCGCGCGCCCATGCTCGCGCTCGAACCATCGCGCGAGGGTGGCGACGCGCTCCTCCCGCGCGGCGTTCACGCTCGCGGCCACGCGTCGCGCAGCTCTTGCGCCGTCGCTTCCGGCACTGTGTCGTTGATGAACGTTCCGGCGCCCGTCTCGACGCCTGCGAGATACTTCAGCTTGTCGCGCGTGCGGTACGGCGGCAGGAACTCGATGTGCAGATGCTCACCGGGCCGCTCGACTCCGTCCGTCGCGCGCTGATGCATCGACATCGTGTATGGCATCGCGAAGTTCCACATGGCGTCGTACGCGCGCTGCAGGTCGTGCAGCAGCCGCGCCAGCCCGTCGCGTTCCGGATCCGAAAGTTCAAGCAGCGATGCCCGATGCGCGGTCGCCGCGACGTGTACTTCGTACGGCACGCGCGCCGCAAACGGCACGTACGCGACGAACCCCTCGGCTTCACCGACGACGCGCGAGCCCACATCCCGCTCACTCGCGACGATGTCGCACATCAAGCAGCGTCCCGTTTGCGCGTGATGTTCGGCTACCACCTCGTTCTCCGTCTCGACGCGCGGCGGCACGAACGGAAACGCGTACACCTGCCCGTGCGGGTGCGTCAGCGTCACGCCAATCTCCTTGCCCCGGTTTTCAAAGATGAACACATACTCCACCTCGGGGCGCGGGCTCAATTCCCCGTAGCGGTCCGCCCACACGTCGATCAGTCGCCGCACGCCTTGTACGCCGCCACTGGCCAGCGATCCGTCGTGTTGCGGCGAGTAGACGATGACTTCGCACACACCTTCGGCGCGCGCGCGATAGTCCAGCCGCCCGCCGTCCTCCACGTCCGGCGCATCCGGCCGAAAGCTCGGGAAGCGATTCTCGAACACGACGATCTCATAGCCGGAAGACGGAATCTCCGTCGCGAAGTCGTCCGCCGACGGGGTCGGACAGAGCGGGCAGTATGCGTCGGGCGGCAGGAACGTGCGCGCCTGCCGGCCCGTCGAAACGATGACGTACTCTCCCAACAGCGCGTTCCATCGCAGTTCAACGTGCTCGTCGCCACGCGCCGCATCATTGATGTCGAGTACGGCGGGCGTCGGCGCATCGAGCGCGTAGTAGTACAGGTAGCGGCCATCGGTGCGGTCGACGCGCGTCTTCTTCACGCCGCAGTCTAGGCGAAGCGTGTTGCCGGACGCGACACATAACGGGATATCGACAAGCGACGATAAGCGCGATGTCGTTATGATGAAACATCAATCGTTTGTCGCGCGAAAACCCGTTGACAGCGTGCGAGGCTGCTGATATCGTAGACAAGTCCCGAGTGGCTAAGAGCGTCCCGGCGGACGAACCCAGAGGTACCAGACAGCGGAAGGCGCAAGCCGGAAGCCGACGGAAAGACTGGGGGAGGTTGAAACCGGCGACACCAAGGTCACTCGGGGCATTATCATTTTTCCACAACCAGTCTCCTCTTCAACATTGAACGTCGGCCTGCCGGCCGACACTTCGCGGTGGCCAGTCCGCGACGTTTGCGCGTTCGTGCGGGGACGGACGCCTGGACAACTCACGCTGGCGGAGCTAAAGCTCCGCGGCTACATTCAGTGTGTGCCGGATGGTGGTCTCTTTCGGCGCTATCGGGCGCAACGTGAAGGTCTGTGATCGTGACGATCCTTTCCGAAGAACAAGAGATTCCGCAGGTCACCGCCAGCGAACGCGTCTTCGATGGCGTGAAGCTCGCGGTCCGCATCGACACGCTCACCTACACGAACGGCGCATCGCATCGATACGAGGCCGTCGAGTACGGCAACGCCGCCGTGCTGGTGCCCGTCGACGGCGACGGACGGCTGATCTTCGTCCGCCAGTATCGCCACGCGATCGGCGAGTGGCTGCTCGAACTGCCCGCCGGCGGCATCGACGAGCGTGACTCGTCGCCTGCCGAAGCGGCGCAACGCGAACTGCGGGAGGAGACGGGCTACCGCGGCACACTCACTCAGATCGGCGAGATGTTCCTCGCGCCCGGCTACTCCGATGAGTACCAGTACGTCTTCATCGCCTGCGATCTCGCCGAAGACGCGCTTCCCGCAGACGAGGAAGAAGACCTTCGCATGGAGCGACTCACGCTCGACGAAGCGCTCGCTCGCCTCGACGCCGGCGCCATCCGCGACGCGAAGACGATCGCAGCGCTGCTCATGTACGTGCGAGCGACGGCAACGTAACACGCGAAAACGACGAAGGCGCGGCTTTCGCCGCGCCCACGTGAAGAGCCGCCAGGTTCTTGCTAACGAATCACGTCTTCGATGACCAGCGCCGTGCTGGCCGTCGGCTTGAGGACGATGCGGAGCGGGTTGTCCGGGTGGATGCTCGAGCGGCTCGGCAGTTGTACGGTCAGTTCGGCGCGCTCGCCGGGGTCGAGGTTGCGGTCGCCGTTGCCGTCGAGCCAGGTGATGGTCCAGGTCGCCGGTACCGCCGCGGTTGCGCTTTCGCTCATCGCCGTCTCGACGCGAAGCGCGGCATTGTCCTCCGGCAGGGCGATGAGCTCGTCCCCACGGACGGTCAGCGGCACGACAAGCCGCGTGACGATGTCGTTTTCGCTCGACACCTGTACGGTGCCATCAACGGCCAGCGAGGGCGGCAGCGCGGCGCTGCCATCGCCGTTCCAGCTTCCGGAGCCGTCCCACGGTGCGAAGAGCCAAACGGCGATGCCGGCGAAGGCCGCCAGCAAGACGAGCGTGACGGTACGGGTCGAGTGGACGGCGGGGTTGAACATCATCAGCTTCTTCATCCTCGTGGCTGGCCTCGTATTTCAGGTCGGTCACCAAGTAGAACGCCTGATTTGACAAGTCGTTACCCACCGGCCCGAGAAATAGTGCGGTTCGCCGGGCTCGATGAGGCGATCCCGTACGGGCAACTCGAATCTTGAAGCCGCGCGCCCACTTGCCGGGCCCTTCCCGCGGCTATCCACGCGACCAGAAGTGCCCTACAATCCCCTTCCGGGTCCCCCGCATCCAGCACCCCCCGCCGGAGGAGATGCCTGTGCCGCGGTCGCGAGCCTTCACTATCGGACTGACGCTCGTCGTCGCGTTGGTCGTCGCGCTCGCGGCGACGGTGCCCGGCGTCTCGTCACCACGGGTCGCTTCGGCGGCGACCTGTTCGCCGTTGCCCCACGCCAGCGGCAACGTCACGCGGACGCTCGTGTCGAGCGGCATCACGCGTACCTACGAGCTGCACATCCCGCCGTCGTACGACGGGGTCACGGCGCTGCCCCTCGTCCTCAACTTCCACGGACTTGGCAGCGACATCTTCCAGCAGGTCTTCGTGTCGGATCTGTATCCGCGAGCCAACGCACAGGGACTGCTCATCGCGACGCCGCTGGGCAACTCGACGAGCGGACAACCGCTGAACCACTGGAACCCTGTCGCCCTCGGTGGGAGCAGCGCCGACGACGTCCTGCTCACGTCAAAGATCATCGACGATGTCGCCGCGCAGGTCTGTGTCGATGTGGCGCGCGTATACGCCGCCGGCATGTCGAATGGCGCGCAGATGTCGGTCAGGCTGGGCTGTAGCCTGTCGAGCCGCATCGCCGCCATCGCCCCCGTCGGTGGTGTGTACTACCCACCCATGTTCACGCCCTCCCCTGAGTCGTGCCCTGGCACGCTGCCGATGCCTGTCATCGCGTTCCACGGCACAAACGACGGGAGCATTCCGTATAACGGCGGTCCCGGACCGTTCGGGCTCCAGTTCCGTGACATCGACGACGTGGTCATGCCGGCGTGGGCGGCGCGCAACGGCTGCAGCAGCACGCCGAGCACGTCGCTCGCCGCTCCGGGCGTGAATTTCACTGCCTACAGCGGCTGCGCGGACGGCGCGGCGGTGCAGCTGTACACGGTCTTCGATTTCGACGGCAACGGTCCCGGCACGGCTGGCGGCGGTCACATCTGGCCCGGCTCTCCGTACGCGCCCGCGGGCCACACAAACGCGATCGAGGCGACGGACCTGATGCTATCGTTCTTCGCGCAGTTCACGCGCGCATGCACGGCTGGCGACGCCGACTGTGACGCCATCGCCGACGCTGCCGATAGCTGTCCATCGCACTACAACCCCGGCCAGCAGAACACCGACCGCAATTTCCTCGATCTCGCCGGCAAACTCTACGACGACGTTACCCAGCCCAACTCCGACTCTGCCGGCGACGCGTGCGACTCCGACGATGACAACGACGGCCGGAGCGACGGCGACGAGATCGGCGGCATCGGTTGTGGCGGCGCCGTGACGAACGCGCTGGACGCGGACAGCGACGGGGACAACTATCTCGACGGCGCTGAGTGCGTTATCGGTACGAACCCCGCAGCGGGCGCCGCGGGCCTGGCGAGCAGGCCGACGAACGCGCAATGCGGGCCGAGTACGGATGCCGACGGCGACAGGCTCGTGACGTTCCGGGAGGTGTGTTTCTACAACACCGATCCGGCAAGTACGAACTCTGACGGCGACGCCTGCAACGACGGTCGCGAGGTGGGATCGATTAACGGCGACATATTCGTGAATGTTGTCGACCTGCAGCAGATCGCGACGGAGATGGGCGTATATGCGTTGCCGGGATCGGTCGTGAAGGTCAACTTTGACATCACGCGCGATGGAAACATCAACGTTCCGGATCTTCAACAAGCGGCAGCGCAGATGGGCCTGTGCCCGTAGCCGTAGCACAGGCTACGCCGATCTGGCGCGCGCGGACACCATTCGGTGCCGCGACGAGCGATACGGCGCCCGTCAGCGTCCGCCGGCGATCAGCTCATCGGCGCGCTGCTGCATCGCGTGGCAGAGCGCCACCGCCAGCGCGTCCGTCGCGTTGAGGTCGTCTGGCAAATCGGCGTCGTTGAGTTGGAGGCGCAGCATCTCTCGCACCTGCGTCTTATCACCCTGCCCGTATCCGGCAACCATCTGCTTGATCCGTGCCGGCGCGTAGTGGCACACGCGCAGCCCGGCGAGCGTCCCGGCCAGCATCGCCACCGTCCGCGCTTCACCGACGGCCATCGCCGAACGCACGTTGGCGCCGACGAACGGCTCCTCGACGGCCAGCACGTGCGGCTGATGCGTCGCGATCACGTCGCCCAACTCGGAAAAGATGTACTGGAGGCGCTGCTCAATCGGCAGCTTCGCCTTCGGTGCGATGACGTCGCACGCCAGCGCGGTCGGCCCCGATGCGTCGAGCCGGATGACGCCCCAGCCGGTGAACCGCGTACCCGGATCGATGCCGAGGATCACTAAGGGCGCGTCCTCCGGTGGTCCCGGCACGTCAGCTCGTGT
Organism: uncultured Dehalococcoidia bacterium; assembly: GCA_964599885.1. Classification (GTDB taxonomy): domain Bacteria; phylum Chloroflexota; class Dehalococcoidia; order DSTF01; family JACRBR01; genus CAZRHH01. The sequence continues at coordinate 15,325 of CAZRHH010000062.1, forward strand.
ACGACGCGAGGACGTCGTCGCTGAACTCGGCGTTGAAGTACACCTTCTGCACGTCTTCGAGCGCTTCCAGCTTCTCGACGAGCCGCAGCGTCTGGATCGCGTCCTTCTCGTCGAGCTGCACGGTCGTCTTCGGCACGCGGGCCGTCTCGGCCGATGCGACGGCGACGCCGTTGTCTTCAAGCGCTTTCTTCACGGCTTCCAGGTCCGTCGGCTGCGTGTACACGTCGATCGAATCGTCGCCGACCTGCACGTCCTCGGCGCCGGCGTCGATCGCGTACAGCGCGACCTCGTCCGGATCCTTGCCGTTCGGCGTCACGCTGATCACGCCGCGCGATTCGAAGATCCATCCGACCGAGCCGTTCTCGCCCAGGTTGCCGCCCGTGCGCGCGAACACGTTGCGTACTTCGGCGACCGTCCGGTTGCGGTTCTCCGTCGCCGCTTCGACGATGACGGCCGTGCCGGCAGGCCCGTAGCCCTCGTACGTGATCTCCTGCAAGTCGACGCCATCGCCACCACCCGTCGCGCGCTCAATCGCGCGCTTGATGTTTTCGTTCGGCATGTTGGCCTCTTTGGCCTTCTGCAGGATCAGCCGCAGCCGGAAGTTCGCCGCCGGATCGCCGCCGCCGGCCTTCGCCGCCATGATGATCTCCTTCGAGATCTTCGTGAACACCGCGCCCCGTTGCGCGTCAGCGACGCCCTTCTGGCGCTTGATCGTGGACCATTTTGAGTGGCCGGACATGAAAACTGGCTCCCTGCATCTGGGGTTGCTTGGCCCACACGCGCACCGCGCCCGGGTCCCGCATTCTATCAGCCCCGCCGAATCCTCAGCCAGATACCGCGCGATCCTGTTCGAGTGATTCCGAACCGCCAATAAGACATCGCACTTCGGTGGGTTCTACGCTCCAGGTTCTGCCCGCAGCACCAGCACCGCGTTATCGATGAGCCGCGTCGGCCCGAAGCGCACCGCGAGCGACACCAGCGCCGTGCGGCCGATCACGCCCAGTTCCTCCAGCGTTTCCGCGTCGGCGACGCTCACGTAGTCGATCTCGGCGAGCGGCTGTTTCTCGATCAGCGCCCGCATCTGCGTTCGGATTCGCTCGGCATCGCGCTCGGCCTCGTCGAACGTCCGCTCTGCCAGAGACAACGCCATGTGCAGGCAGGACGCCGCCACGCGCTGCTCGGGCGTCAGGTAGACGTTCCGGCTGCTCATGGCGACGCCGTCACTCTCGCGCACGATCGGCAAGCCGACGATTTCCACCGGCACGTCGAGGTCGCGCACCATGCGCCTGATCACCGCAAGCTGCTGCGCGTCCTTCTGTCCGAAATACGCCCGCTCCGGCACAACGATGTTCAAGAGCTTCAACACCACCGTCGTAACGCCACGGAAGTGTGTCGGGCGGCTACGGCCCTCGAGCCGCCGCGTCAGTCCTTCGACGTCGACGAACGTGCTGTACCCACGCGGATAGATCTCCTCGACCGACGGCGCGAACACCGCATCGACGCCCTCCGCTTCGAGCAGCGCGAGGTCGCGCGCCTCGTCACGCGGATAGCGCGAGAGGTCCTCGTTCGGACCAAATTGCGTGGGGTTCACGAAGATCGAGACGGCCGTGTGCGCGTTGTCGCGCTTGCAGGCGCGCACGAGCGAGAGGTGGCCCTCGTGAAGGTAGCCCATCGTCGGCACGAGGCCGAACTCGCCGTCGCCCTCTTGAAAGAGTGTCTTACGCCACGTCCGAAGCTCGGCGATGGTACGAAAAACCGTCAGCGGCAACGCCTCAGGCGTCCAGGCCGAGGGCGTGACGGCGCCGGAGCGCGTCGTTCCCCGCCGGCGTCAGTTCGGCGAGCGCCGCGGGATCCATCTTGAAGCTTTCCTTCGCCGTCGGGAACGCGCCGCTCTTCACGTCAGCGGAGTACTTCGCCACCGCCTCGCGGATCAGCGCGCCGGCGTCGGCGAAGCGCTTCGTGTGCTTCGGCGTAAATCCGTCGAACATGCCGAGCATGTCGTGAAACACCTGCACCTGACCGTCGCAGTGCACGCCCGCGCCGATGCCGATCGTCGGCACGCTCAGACGCTCCGTCAGCAGTGCGGCGAGCGGCGCCGGTACCAGTTCGAGCACGATGCCGAACGCGCCGGCCTGCTCAAGCGCCTGCGCGTCGTGCATCAGTTGCACGGCGGCTGCGGGCGTCTTGCCCTGTACCTTGAAGCCGCCAAGCTGGTTCACGGACTGTGGCGTCAGGCCGATGTGCCCCATCACCGGGATACCCGCTTCGGTCAGCTTCTTCACAATCTCCGCCGAACGCACGCCGCCTTCGAGCTTGACGGCGCCGCAACCGGCTTCCTGCATGAAGCGTGCCGCGTTCTTCATCGCGTCCGCCCAACCGGTCTGATAGCTCATGAACGGCATGTCACCGACGACCAGCGCGCGCTTGGTTCCGCGCACCGCAGCTTTCGTGTGATGGATCATGTCCTCCATCGTCACCGGCAGCGTCGAGTCGTAGCCCAGCACGACCATGCCCAGCGTGTCGCCGACGAGGATCATGTCGGCGCCGCCCTCCTCGACGAGGCGCGCCGTCGGAAAGTCGTACGCCGTCATCATGACGATCTTCTCGCCGCGCTTCTTCATCTCTCGGATGTCGGTGGTGCTGATTCGTGTCATGTGCGTGCCTCCCAATGTGACCGTCTGAGCGATCTTCAGGCAACGGCGGCCGGGGCGATGTGGTGCCCGAGCCGCGTGATGTGGTTCTCAGCGTCGACATAGACGAGCGTCGGCTGCTGCTCGCGCGCCTCGGCGTCGGTGACGGTGTTGTACGTGAGGATGATGACGATGTCGCCGGGGCTGACGAGGCGCGCCGCGGCGCCGTTGATGCAGATCTGGCCGCTCTCGCGCGCGCCCTCGATGGCGTAGGTCGTCAGGCGGTTGCCGTTGTTCACATCGAGCACCTGCACCTGCTCGAACGGCAGGATGTCCGCCGCGTCCATGAGCGCCGGATCGATCGTGATGCTGCCTTCGTAGTTGAGGTCGGCCCGCGTCACCGTGGCGCGATGAATCTTGCTCTTGAGCACCGTCCGCATCGGCGTCTCCGTTCGTCGTGACAACGAAAATGCCTCTCCGGCAAACGGAAAGGCACGCAAAGACGCAAGCAGTTACTTGCGGTATGTGCCGTCCCGGTCAACGCGGATCCAGGCAGCCTGGTTGTCTACTCTCTTACCGAGCGCTCACCGTCACTTCAGGATCGATGGCGCACTTCAGCGTATATCGCTGCAATCGAACCTGTCAATGGAGCTTGACAGCGGAGAGCGGCGACGTAGGCATCGACACGTCGACCTCGACCCTCAGGCCTTTGCGCTCTATCTCTGTCGTTGAAAGAGATCTGATCAGATCACTGATCGAAGTACTGGCCAAACGCGATCCGCCGGGCTATAATCGCCCGAAATATGGATGAACTAAGCCGCGCAACCCGTGGCGGGGTGGGTGCGGTGATGATGGCCTTCGGGCTGACAGTGCTCGCACTGACGGCCGGATGGGCGTCCGGCGCCGCCTACGACGGCCGCCTCGCATCGGGCGGCTGCGGCGGCGCATGCTCG
>CAZRHH010000063.1:0-18853 GCA_964599885.1 uncultured Dehalococcoidia bacterium
AGCGCCCACGAAGACCGCGCCCGCAGCAACACCGACCGCCAGCGCCGGCACCAACGACGTGACGGCGCCAACGGTCCGGACATCGGTCACGCGCATCTACGGCGACAGAGTTCTTCGTATCGCGAGGAGTGGTACTGATAACACCGGCGTCGTTCGGACAGAGCTGTTCATCGATGGCGCTCGCGTCGCCAACGCCCCGGGAGCGTCGAACAGCTACATCTGGTTCCGCGGCAATGCCCTGCCGCGGGCGTACGTGATCGTTGCCCGCGCCTACGACGCCGCCGGCAATGTCGGCGAGCTGTCCCGGACGGTAACGTTTCGATAGCGACCGCTTGGAGGGCGCGCCGGGTTAGCGCGCCATTTCCCTGATGTTCAGCGACCGGCTCATGCGGTCGAGGGCAAGGCGCAGCCGGCTCTTCACCGTGCCGGGCGGCACGCTCATCGTCCGGGCGATCTCGAGGTGCGTGTATCCCTCGAAATAGGCGATGAAACCCGTCTCAAGACCGAGCATCCGGCCGCCAGCCTCCACGTTCACGGTATGCGCGTGGCCACCCGCGTAGTCTTCGCACTCAAACAACTCCACGTCATGCGCGCGGTTCAGCAGATATGCTGCCGTCAGCCGGAAACACCCGCGCCGACGATCGCAATCTTCACCGCCGACGCATCGGGAGACATCGAATATGGAGTTGAAGGACCGCAACGTCTGGCTGATCGGCGCAAGCAGCGGGATCGGCGAGGCGCTCGTGCCCCAACTCGTCGCGCAGGACGCGCGACTTGCAATCAGCGCCCGCAACGAAACCGCGCTCCAGCAGATCAGCGCGCGCTGCGGACGTCCGGACGCGCCCGTACTCGTCAAACCGCTCGACGTCACCGACCGCAGCGCCATCGAAGCCGCGGCGCGCGACCTGTGTGACGCGTGGGGCCGCATCGATGTGCTGCTCTACAACGCCGGAACGTCGACAAAGACCGATATCGCCACATTCGACGTCGACGCAATAGAGCGCCAGATCGCCGTCAACTACACGGGGCTCATACGCGCGATTGGCGCCGTATTGCCGGGCATGCTGCGGCAGCGAAGCGGCGAGATCGTTGGCGTCGGTAGCCTCAGCGCGTACGGCGCCCTCCCGCACGCGGCCGCGTACGGTTCAACCAAGGCGGCGCTGAACTATTTCCTGCAGTCGTTGCGGATGGACGCACGCCGTTATGGCATCGGCGTCACCGCCGTGAACCCCGGCTTCGTCTGGACGGCCATGACCGAGACCAGCCGCTTTCCCAAACGCTTCATGCTCAGTGCCGACGAAGCTGCACGCCGCATCGTCGCAGGCATGCGCGCCGGCCACGCCGAGATCCACTTTCCACGGCGCATGTCGCTCCCGCTCAAACTGTTCACCGCACTCCCGCGCCCCATCTACGAACCCCTCGCCCGCCACCTCCGCCGCGACTCCGTCCGTCCACAATAGCCGCGGCGAAACACCTTCGCCGGTGCCCGATTCCGGACTTCCGACCTCCGACCTCCCACCCCTCCGCGCCTCTGTGCCTCTGTGCCTCTGTGCCTCTGTGGTGAAACCTATCCCGCTTCCCGCATCCCGCGTCTTGCGCGCGACAGCGCGCGTCGGTACCGTGTCCGCACAATCGCATAGCAGTGACGGGAGTCCGCGACATCGCGGGCTGAGAGGGCCAACCGGCCGACCGTTTGAACCTGTCCGGGTCATGCCGGCGAAGGGACACCGCACCTCGTGTTCACGCCGCCATGCCCTGGCGGCGTTGTGGATCGAGGACGCGATGGCCACCGAAGCATTCGGGCCGCACGAAGAGATCACCCCCATCCCGGCCGCCCGCCGCACGCTCGGCGCCATCGACCTCGGCGTGCTCTGGGGCGACCTCGGCGTCGGTTTGCTCGTGCTCGTCGCCGGCGGACTCCTCGTGCCGGCGCTCGGCCTGCGCGAAGCGCTCTTCGCCATCGTGCTCGGCAGCGTCATCGGCTCGGCGCTGCTCGCCATCACCGGGCGCATCGGCAGCGACACCGGCGTGCCGACGATGGTGGCGCTGCGCCCCGCGCTCGGCATCCGCGGTTCCTACGTCGCATCGACGATGAACATCGCCCAACTGATCGGCTGGGCCGGCCTCGAAATCATCATCATGTCGCAGGCCGCCCGCGCCATCAGCGGCGAGTACTTCGGCTTCGATGGCTATTACCTCTGGCTCGCCATCTTCGCCGTACTCGCGACCGCCTTCGCCGTCAGCGGCCCGATCCTCGTCGTCCGCCAGTTCCTGCAGCGTTTCGGGCTCTGGATCGTCATCGCCGCGACGATCTGGCTCACCTACCGCCTCTTCGCCACGTACGACATCCATACGCTGTTCGACGACAGCGGCGCCGGCGGCTTCCCGACGTTCTGGCAGGGCGTCGACCTCGCCGTGTCGCTGCCCGTCTCGTGGCTCCCGCTCGCCGCCGACTACAGCCGCTTCGCCCGCCGCGGCGCCGCCGGCTCCTGGGCGACCTTCATCAGCTATAGCCTCGCGAACACCTGGTTCTTCGCGCTCGGCGCCGGCTACGCGCTCGTCCTCACCTACGACGCCGCCAACCCCAACAACCTCGTCGGCGGTCTCGTCGATTCGCTGCTGCCCTTGACCCTCGGCTGGCTGTTCCTCGTCGTCATTCTCAGCGATGAAACCGACAACGCATTCGCCAACATCTACTCGAGCGCCGTCTCGCTGCAAAACCTCGTGCCGATCGGGCAGCGCGCACTTGCCGTGCTGGTCGGCATCGCCGCCTTCACGCTCGCCGTCAGCGTCGACCTCCTCGGCTACGAAACGTTCTTGTTGCTGATCGGCGGCGTCTTCGTCTCGCTCTTCGGCGTGCTCGTCGCCGACTACTTCATCGTCCATCGCGGCTCGTACGTCCTCGACGATCTGTATGCGCCGAACGGCCGCTACTGGTACAGCGGCGGCCTCAACGTCGCCGGCCTCCTCGCCTGGTCCGGCGGCTTCGGCGTCTACGTTGCCTGCGGCCAGCCCCCCTGGCTCGTCGAGCGCTTCACCTGGATCGCCGACGTTCCGTCCGACCTCACCACCATCGGCGGCACGATCCCGTCGTTCGCCGTCAGCCTTGTGCTCTATCTGGTGCTGCAACGTCTGACCTCCGGTTGGCCGAAGTCAGTCGCAGAGGCAGCGGTGCGCTAAATCTTCCGTAGCGGAGGAGCTTTAGCTCCGTTCGGCCGTCCTGGACGACGTTCGACACCGCGACGAATCCGCCTTCGTGCGCGATCTAGTCGCGTTGATCCTTGACAGCCATTAGCCATCAGTTCTGCGAACCTGCTAATATCCCTTAGCCGTTCTTTCGCCCCGCGGCGAAGGCAGCACGGAGGCTGGGCACTATGTTCGCACTCGGATTCTTCATCGGCGCCCTCGCCGCCGGAGCCATCGGCGTCGCCTTCACATGGGCCGTCGTCCGCGCGCGCACCGCCACCGAGATCGAACGCATCCGCCGCAACAGCACCGCCGAAGAACACATGGCGCAGATCCTCTGCGCCGAAGCCCGCGCCAGCCACGCCGTCACCGAAGCCCGTCTCGATGAGTCCGCCCAGCGCGTCACCCAGCTTGCCGCCGAGGCCCACGAACAAACCCGCGCCCTCGACGCCGCACACGCCGCAGCGGCCGAACACGCTGCCGCCCTCGCCCGCGCCGAAACGCAGCTCGCGCAGGAGCGTCGCGCGTTCGACGAGCGTCTCGCGACCGAGCGCCGCGCCTCCGACGAAAAGCTCGCGCTCGCCCAGGGCGTCGTCCGCGACGCCGAGAAGGCGCTCCGCGAAGCGTTCGCCTCACTGTCGTCCGACGCACTCCGCCGCAACAACCAGTCATTCATCGATCTCGCGAAGGAGACGCTCGGCGGCTACCAGCAGCAGGCGACCGGCGAGCTCGAAAAGCGCCAGCAGGCGATCGACGAGATGGTGAAGCCGATCCGCGAGACGCTCGACAAATTCGACACGAAGATCAGCGACGTCGAGAAGGCGCGCATCGAATCATACGCATCGCTCGGCGAGCAGGTGAGGTCGCTGTCCGAAACACAACAGCATCTGCATTCCGAAACGTCAAATCTGGTCAAGGCGCTCCGCGCGCCGAACGTCCGCGGCCGCTGGGGCGAAATCCAGCTCAAGCGCGTCGTCGAGCTCGCCGGCATGATCGAGCACTGCGACTTCAGCGAGCAGCAGACGACGACCGGCGACGACGGCCGCATCCGCCCCGACCTGATCGTGCGACTGCCCGGCAACCGCACCGTCGTCGTCGACGCCAAAACGCCGCTCGATGCCTACATGTCCGCGCACGAAGCGACCGACGACGTCGCGCGCGTCGACCACCTGCGGCGTCACGCCCGCCAGGTCCGCGATCACATCGGCAAGCTCAGCAGCAAGCAGTACTGGAGCCAGTTCGAGCAGTCACCAGACTTCGTGCTGATGTTCCTGCCCGGCGAAACGTTCTTCAGCGCCGCGCTGGAGCACGATCCGTCGCTCATCGAGTACGGCCTCGAGCGCCGCGTCATCCTCACCAGCCCGACGACGCTGATCACGCATCTGCGCTCGGCTGCCTACGGCTGGCGACAGGAACAGATCGAACAGAGCGCGCAGGCGATCAGCGCGCTCGGCCGCTCGCTGTACGAGCGCCTGCAAATCATGGCCGGCCACTTCGACGACATGCGCCGTCATCTCGACCGCACCGTTGACGCCTACAACCGCACCGCTGCCTCGCTCGAAACGCGCGTCATGGTCTCCGCCCGCCGCTTCGGCGAGCTAGGCGTCACAATGCAAGCTGATATACCAGAGGTAGCGCTGATCGATCGCACCGCCCGCGCGATGCAGTCGCTGCCGCTGCTCGACGTGCCCGACGGCGACGCCGCGCAAAACATCGATGCGCCGCCAGAGTTCCTGACCGCCGAGGTGAGTTAACGCGCCAGCCCCGCCGGCATCCGCGCGTCGACCCGCTTCGGCGTGAGGATCTCGTCGATGAGGCCGTACGCCTTCGCCGCCTCGGGATCCATGTAGAAGTCACGGTCGAAGTCCGTGCGGATCTTCTCCTCTTCCTGACCGGTGTGCTTCGACAGGATCGACCGCAGCAGATCGTTCAGCCGCAGGATCTCGCGCGCCTGGATCTCGATGTCCGACGCCTGCCCGCTGATGCCGCCGCCGCCAAGCAGCGCCTGATGCATGTGGATCGTCGCGTTCGGCATGCAGTACCGCTTGCCGTGGGCGCCCGCGGTCAGCAGCACCGTGCCCATGCTCGCCGTCATCCCGACGCCGTACGTCGCAATGTCCGGGCGCACGAGTTGCATCGTGTCGTAGATCGCAAGGCCGGCGTTGATGCCGCCGCCCGGGCTGTGGATGTAGAGATTGATGTCCTTCTCCGGATCCTCGCGCTCCAGGTACAGCAGCTGCGCCGTCACCAGATTCGCCACCTGGTCGTCGATGCCCGCGCCGAGAAAGATGATCCGCTCACGCAACAGCAGCGAGTAGATGTCGAACGCGCGTTCACCCCGCGCGCTGGTTTCGATGACCGATGGAATCAGCATGCCGTTCTCCCTCTCAGCTCAATCTTGCCTCGATATGTTCGGCAGGCACTCCGTCCCCGGCCATGCGCGCCCACCCGCACCCCGCGCCGCAGACGCCCGGCGTTCGACGCCAGCGAAGCCGTCGGCGCCGCGTGCCGCTCGGCCGCCCACCGCGCCGCCTCGTTCCGGCTGCTGACACCCAGCTTGCCCAGGATCTCCGAAACGTGGAACTTCACGCCGTCGAGGCTGATCCCCAGCCGGAGCGCGATCTGCTCGTTCGACAGCCCCTCGCGTAGCAGGCTCAACACCTGCCACTGCCGCGGCGTCAGCACGTCAGGATGCGGCGGCCGTCCTCGTCGTCTCATACATCGAGTCTACGGCACGAACAGCCCGAATTACACTACCCGCACCGTTATGTCGCGTGAACTCCCGCCAAGCACTGCTAACCGATCGGCGTTGAACTCCGCACCCCAAGTAGCCGTGATATCGTGCAGCGAGTTCGGAGGCGTTCGCATGAAACCATGGGTGCTCGTGCTCGCCACCCTCGCGGCGCTCGCCGTCGCCTGCGGCGGTGACGATAGCTCGCCAGATGATCGTGCGCCCGCGGCCCGCGCGATCACGATCGTCGCCGATGACGTGCAGTACCAAGCCGAAGACATCTCGATCGTCGCCGGCGAGGAGGTCACCCTCATCCTCAGCAACACCGATAACGTCGAGCACGACTTTCAGATAGACGAAATCGACGCCGACGTATCAGCCGGTGGCGTCACCGATGGTGAACACGGCAACGAGCACGACTCCGATGCGGCGCTCGCCGTACACGCCGACGCGGGCGACGACAGCTCGATCACCTTCGTCGCCAACGAGGCCGGCACGTACGAGTTCTACTGCACGGTTCCCGGCCATAAAGACTCCGGCATGGTGGGCACCCTCATCGTAACGTCGTAGCAGCGTCGCGCGCCGCCCGAGAAGCCACTACAACGCCAGATGAATAATCGTCACGCCTTCGCCGCCCTCTTGCAGCGTCGCTTCTTCGTACGAAGCCACCAGTGGATGCTTCCCGACAACGTCGCGCACCACCCGCCGTAACGTGCCCGTGCCCTTGCCATGGATGATCCGCGCCCGCGGCACCCCCGCCCGAAACGCATCGTCGATGTAACGATCGACCACCGACAGCGCCTCATCGACCGTCTGCCCCCGCATGTCGAGTTCGATGCCGACGACCGGCGGCGGCGCCACGTCCGTCGTGATCGCGCCGTGTGCTTGCGACGGTGCCGGACGCTGCACCCGCTCCACCTGTGTCAGCTTGATGCGGCTGCGCAGCGGCCCCAGCCGGATCTCCACCTCACCACGCGCATCTGGCACGGACAGCGCCTCGCCGAAGCGATCCATCCCCCGCAGCCACACAAGATCACCTTCGCGGATCGATGCCGGCGGCGGACCAACCGCCACTCGCGGCGCGTGCGGCTCCGGCCGCACCTTTCGCTCCGGCCGGCGCGGCTTCGCGCGATCAGTGATCTTCGCCGCTTCGTCAGCCGCACGGTGCAGTTTGGCCGCCGCCTCCGCCAGCTTCTGGCTCTCGACGGCCCTCTCGGCTTCGCCGACAAGCTTCCGCGCGCGCTCGATTTCCCGCTCTACGTCCGCGCGCGTGTCGGCGAGCATCTTCTCGCGCTCGTCCTCCGCCGCGTCCAGCTTCTCTTCGAGATTGCCGCGTATCTCCTCCGCCTCGCGCCGCGCGATCTCTTCCGCACGCCGCGCCGACACCGCATCCTCGCGCTCGCGACGGATGTCCTGCAGCAGTTCGTCGACCTGCCGTTGCTCCGGCGCGATCGCATCTCTCGCCGTATCGATGATCTGGCGCGGCATGCCGATGCGCTGCGCGATCTCCAGGGCGTTGCTCCGCCCCGGCAGCCCGATCGAAAGATGATACGTCGGCGACAGCGTCTCGAGGTTGAACTCGACCGACGCGTTCATCACGCCCTCGGTGCTGTGCGCGAACGTCTTCAATTCGCCGTGATGCGTCGTCGCGACGGTCAGCGCGCCCAGCTCGATCAGCCGCATCAGGATCGAGCGCGCCAGCGCCGAACCCTCTGCGGGATCCGTACCCGCCGCCAGCTCATCAAGCAGCACCAGGCTCTTCGCACCCGCATGCTCGACGATGTGGATGATGTTCGTCATGTGGCTGCTGAACGTCGAAAGCGACTGCTCGATGCTCTGCTCGTCGCCGATGTCCGCGAACACGCCATCGAACACCGGGATCCGCGAGCCCCGATCAGCCGGCACCGGCAGCCCCGCCTGCGCCATCAGCGACAGCAGCCCCGCCGTCTTCAATGCCACTGTCTTGCCGCCCGTGTTTGGCCCCGTGATCAGCAGCACCTGGTACTTGCCGCCCACCGTGATCGTCGAGGGAATCACCGGCTTCTTGAGCAGCGGATGCCGCGCCAGCAGCATGTGCAGCTCCGCCGGCGCCCGCACGATCCACTCCTGATCCTCGCCCTCGTACGGTAGCTCCACCGCACCAAACTCGTCGCCCAGCCGCACTTTCGCGAGCACCAGGTCGATCCGCGCCAGCACCTCGACGTTCACCACGATCGAATACGCCAGCGCGCCGACGTCCGAACTGAGCCGCCGCAGCACCCGCTCGACTTCGCGCTCTTCCTCGAGTTGCGCCTCACGCCACTTGTTGCCCGACTCGACGACCGCCAGCGGCTCCATCCACACCGTCGCGCCGCTGCCTGACACGTCGTGGACGATGCCCTTCATCTGCCCGCGCATGTCTGCCTTGATCGGAATGACGTAGCGGCCGTCGCGCATCGTCACGATCGCTTCCTGCGCGACACCGTTCGTCAGCGCCGAAGCGAGAATCTCGTTGATCCGCTGATACAACCGGTCGTGCAGCGTCCGAATCTCGCGCCGAATGCTGGCGAGCGCGGGACTCGCCTGGTCCGCCACCTCCGCCCGCTGATTAATCGATTGGTTGATGTCGTCGATCAGCCGCGACAGCGGCTCCATCACGTCGACCGCGCCCGCCAGCAGCGGCAACGCCTCCTCCAGCTTCGCGATCGAGTACTTCATCCCGCGCGCACAATCGAGCGTGGTCGCGATGTCGAGCAGCTCGTCGGGCGTGAGGACGCCGTTGCGCTCCGCCTTCGCCGCCGCGGGACGCACGTCATGCGCCCCGCCGAGACCCGTCCGCGGCTTCATCTGCAGCAGACGCCGCGCTTCCGCCGTCTCGCGCTGCCGTCGCACCACCTCGTCGTAGTCCGGCGATGGCGTCAGCCCGAGCGCAAGCTCCTTCCCGGCGGAGAACGACGTATGCCGCGCCAGCCGTTCGGTGATCTTGTCGAACTCAAGTGTCCGCAGCGCATGAGCATCCATAGCCGCCCATTGTAACGAGTGTCGCCGCGACCGGTGCCTGAACTAGGCGCTCGCCTCTCGCACGTGACGATTCGCGCGGACACCCCCGGCTCGCCGCCGTAGCGTGGGCTTTCAGCCCGCGCGGGCGTTGTTTCCACGCCAAAATCTGGTTCCTGTTCCGCGTGCGCATCTCTCAGGACGCAAACCCACGTCAGCGTCTCGCTCGCAAGTCAAATGTGGCACGGGCTTTCAGCCCGTGTCACTCTGGCCCGCCGATGCATCCAGTTCGGTCCACCTCACCGTCTAGCGATCAGCCACGAGGCCCAGGCCTCACGCATCAGCAGCCAGCACGCCCGCTACACCACATCGTTTTGGAGAAGAGCCGGCGCCGCATACACGCGTCGCAGCGGCGACAGCAGCATCACCACAGCGCTCGCCACGATCAGTGACGCGCCGAGCATCATCGCCGGCCGCAGCCCCACCGTTTCACCGATGACCCCGCCGACCAGCGTCCCCGCGAGCAAAAACCCCATCTCCGCCACCCGGAAGAACGACGTGACGCGCCCGATCATCCGTTCCGGCACAATCGACTGCCGCAGGCTGACGGCGTTGATCTCGTATGCCGTGTACCCTCCATCACCGAACACCTGCGGCGCCAGCAACAACAGCGCCGACAGCAGCGTCGCGCCCTGCGCGAACGGCAGCAGCAGAGAGGACAGCCCCATCATGAACATGCCCACGATCATCGTCGTCCCCACGCCGATCCGCGTCGACGCCCGCCCCGCAAGCAGCGCGCCGATGAAGGAACTGATGCCTCCCGCGGCAAAGATCACGCCGAGCACGCCGGCGTCGAACCCCAGCGTCCGCACGCTGAACAGCAGGATCAGCGACCCGAAGATGCCGAACCCGGAGAACTGCAGCATCACGCCGAGCGCCATCGGACGCAGCAGCGGATCGCGAGCGACCGCGCGCATGCCCTCCATTGCCTCGCGACGCACGTTAGGCTGCGGCTCGACGACCGGCGCCGGCTCCGGCGTGCGCACCGACCGCAGCAGCAACGCCGAGACCACGTATGTCCCGGCGTCGATCAGCATCGCCAGCGGACCCGACAGCAACTGCACGAGCCAGCCGCCGGCGCTGAACGCGCTCGCCTCGGAGATTGCGCTCGTCGCCGTCAGCTTGCTGTTGCCTTCGAGCAGTTCGTCGCGACCGACGATCGTCGGCAGGTACGATTGATATGCCACGTCGTAGAACATCGTCAGCACGCCCGCCGCGAACCCGACGGCGTACAACTGCTCGATCGTCATCACGTCGAACGCCCACGCCAGCGGCACAGATCCGATGATCAGCGCGCGGCCGATGTCCGCCGCAATCATCAGCGGTCGCCGCCGCAGCCGATCCACCCACACCCCCGCCGCGAACCCGACGAGCAATCCCGGCACGATGCGGCTCGCGCCAAGTATCGCCACCTCCAGCGCCGACGCATCGAGCGCGAGGATCGCCGTGAACGGCAGCGCGATCCCGCTGATCATCGTGCCAAAGACGGACACCGTCTGCCCGCCCCACAGCCGCATGAAGTCCGAATGCCCCCAGAGCCCGCCAAATCGCCGCTTCACCGCACGTCACACCCTTTCGTCCGGCGATGATAGCGTGCGCGCGTTCTGACACGACGCGGCGTTCCACCCCGTATGGCACGCGTCACCTATTGAACCGCGGCAGGTGCGCACCCACGGGTGCGCGCCGGTACCGCGCACGCCTTACCCGTCGCAGGACGATCCCTCCGACCGAAAGCGGGTGCAGGGCGCAGCGCCTGCCGGGGCCTGGGGTGTCCCCAGATCACTCTCTCATTTCAAAATAGCAGCGGATGCGACAGCAGACGCTGCGCTCTCCGGTCATCGCGATCTCGCGACGCGAATCAGAAATAATTCACCGTAATCCCGCCATCCACCACGAACTCCGTCCCCGTCATCCACGACGACTCGTCCGACGCCAGGTACAGCGCCGCGTACGCGATGTCCTCCGGCAGCCCGAAGCGCCCGAGAGGGATGCGGTTCAGGCGCTTCATCTTCTCTTCCTCGCTTGGAAACAGATCGGCCAGCAACGGCGTCAGGATCGGCCCCGGACAGATCGCGTTCACGCGCACGCCGTCGCGCCCGAACTGCACCGCCAGCGACTTCGTCAGCGCCAGCACCGCGCCCTTGCTCGCCGTGTACGCGTCCTGCGGCACGGTGCAACCGACCAGCGCCACGAACGACGCGACATTCACCACCGACCCGCCGCCCGCGCGCACGATCTCCGGGATCGCGTGCTTGCAGCACAGCATCACGCCCTTGAGATTCACGTCCAGCGTGCGACGGTACGTCTCTTCGTCCATCGTCAGCACGCTGCGGTCGGCGTCAGGAAAGATGCCGGCGTTGTTGTACAGCACGTGCAGCCGGCCGAACCGCTCGACGCCCGCAGCCACCCACGACGCCACGTGCGCCTCGTCCGAAACATCGCCCAGCAGCGTAAGAATCGCCCCAGAGCCACCCTCGTTGACGATCCGCGCCGTCTCCCCAAGCCCGCTCGCATTCAGATCCGTCGCGACAACATTCGCGCCCTCACTCGCGAACAGCTCACACGCCACCCTCCCCATCCCGCTCCCCGCCCCCGTAATCAGCGCCGTCTTCCCCTCAAGCCGCATCGATACCTCCATCGTGATCCGCTCACCCGTGTGCGCGAGACGCCACAGTCGCAATGTAGGACGAACCTTCAGATCCGTCCCCGTCGGCCAGCGCAATCCGCGTCCTCCGCGCGCCACCGGCGAACGCTACCCAATCACATCTGTGCCATCTGTGTGAATCTGTGGAAAAGAAAAACCCCTTGCGCCTCTTTGCGTCCTCTGCGTCTTTGCGGTGAACCTGACCCGCCGAGCGCATCGTATCACCGCCTTCCGCCAGCGCACCCCGTCCCGCAGACTTCCTACTGATGACAACGACTATTCACGGCGCCATCGACCCCGCATTCGCATCCCTGCGCACGTCCTTCCAGCAACAGTTCGACGAAAACCAGCACGTCGGCGCCGCCGTCGCCGTCTACCATCACGGCCGCCTCGTCGCGGATCTCTGGGCCGGCGTCGCCGACGAAGCCACGAACGAGCCGTGGCGCGAGGACACGATGGCGCTCGTCTACTCCGCCACCAAAGGACTCACAGCGACGTGTGTCCACGTCCTCGCCAGCCGCGGCCTCATCGACCACGAATCGCCCGTCGCCCAGTACTGGCCCGAGTTCGCCGCCAACGGCAAGCAAGACATCACCGTTGCGCAGTTGATGTCGCACCAGGCCGGCGTCCCGCAGCTGCCGGATGGACTCATATCCGACGACTTGCTGGATTGGGAGCGCATGGTCGCCGGCATCGCGCTGCTCGAACCCGCATGGGAGCCCGGTACCGACACCGGCTACCACGCCCTCACGTTCGGCTACCTCGCCGGCGAACTCGTCCGCCGCGTCGACGGCCGCTCCGTCGGCGCCTTCCTGCGCGACGAGATCGCCGCGCCCCTCGGCCTCACGCAACTGCACATCGGCACCACGCCCGACATCGAGCCGCGCATCGCGAAGCTCATCTCGCGCGCCGATGACAACATCGATCGCGCCGCCGGCTGGAAGCAGATATTCGATGTCGCACCACTGATCGCCCGCGCCATCAGCCCACCGGACGGCCGTCTCAACGACGTGCTCGACTCGCCCGCCGGACATCAGGCCGAAGTCCCCGCCGTCAACGCCGTCGCCAGCGCGCGCGATCTCGCGCGCCTCTACGCCTGCCTCGCCAACGGCGGCGAACTCGACGGCGTCCGCATCATGAGCGAGCAGACCGTGCGTACGATGTCCGAGCGTCGCACGCACCGCGCCGACAAGATTCTCTTCGTGCCCGTCGGCTGGTCGCTCGGCTACATGACCGGCGGCGACGACGGCCGGCCACAGGGCGCGCGGTTGTCAGCGTTCGGGCACGTCGGCTTCGGCGGTTCGATGGGCTTTTGCGACCCCGAAATCAACATGTCGTTCGGCCTCGTCCTCAACCTGCTCGACCGCGATCTCCTCGGCGCCGGCCGCACCGCGGCATTGGCCGAAGCCGCCCGCACCTGCGCCGAACGCGCGGATGCCGGCGCGTGATGAGTCCAACGATCGTCGCCCGCTGGCGCACCTGGGACAGCACCGGCCTCGAACACCTCGTCTTGACCGAACATGAAGGCGAGTTCGTCGCGGCGTCCGCGATCATCGGTACAGCAGACGACGGGCAACAATTCGCCGCGCGCTACACCCTTCGCTGCGACGCGAACCGGCGATTGCGCGCAGCACACATTAGCGTCGTCGGCGAGGACCGTGCGCTCAAGCTCTCGTCCGAAGGCAAGGGCGATTGGCGCGACGGAGACGGGACGCGCATAGCTGCGCTGGACGGCGCGATCGACATCGACATCTCCGCCACACCGTTCACGAACACGCTGCCGATTCGCCGTCTCACACTTGCCGCCGGCGCATCAGCCGAAATCATCGCCGCCTACGTCCGCCTGCCAGACCTAACCGTCGAACCCGACGCGCAGCGCTACACCTGCATCGAGCCCAACCGCCGCTACCGCTACGAATCACTGGACAGCGACTTCACCCGCGACATCGAAGTTGACCAGCACGGCCTCGTCCTAACCTACCCCGGCCTCTTCCAGCGCGTAGTTTGAGATGTCTGGCTCATCTCTGCGCCGAACAACTCTGTGTCTGTCTGGGGTTCCAATAAATGAAAGAGCCTCTGCGCCTCTGTGCCTCTGTGGTTTACCGTTCCCTACCTCCGCCACCTACGGCGCAGCCTCCGGCGTCACAGCGATGCTCAGCACGTCCGACTGACGCGCGTCCGGCAGCGCCGCCTCGTACGAACGCGGAAAGAACGCCACACCGTCCTGCGCCGGCAACGCGCCGATCGTTGTTCGGTCAACCACGTATCGCGACCACGACGCCCACGCGTCCGCGCTCACGAAGCTCGACGCGATCTCGCTCGTCGAGCGTCCCTCGTAGCGGTCGTCCGGAAAGCTCCACGCCTGCGTGTACGTCAGCGACACCGATCGCTCGACGCCGCCGATCCGCGCGCGATTTCGCGTGTCCGCCAGCACGATCGCTCCGTCAGGCGCGTCGAACGGCCGCCGCATATCCCGCAACGTCAGCGACGGATAGTCACGCAGGTACCACAGCCACGCCGTCGCGAAGCCGTACGACGTATCAAGCACAATCGGCGGCGCCGGTGCGTACGACGGCGTCGCGCCCGCACGTTCGATCGCATCGCGTATCGCGACCACATCCGGCGACGTCCGCGACGGCTGTAGCAATTCGATCGGCGTCTCGCCGTTGTCGCGCAGCGCCAGCGCGTTGCGTAGTTGCGGCACGTCGCCGTGACCCCAGCTCGCGAGCAGCCCCGTGTGCAGCGAGAACACGGCGATCCCCGCGAACGACGCCCCTGCCAGCGCCTGCATCCCCCGCGCGCGAACAAAAGCGCGCGGCGATGGCGCTGTTATCGTCGTCACCCGCGCGAACGGCACGGCGCCGACCAGATCATCAAGCAGCTTCGCCGCGAGCAGCGACATCGCCAGCACGATGTGCATCGCCAGCCACGGCTCCTTCATCTCCACCATCGTGAACGCGAAGAACGCCGCGACCGACCAGAACGCCAGAAACTTCGTGATCTCCGGCAGCCGCAACGCCAGCACCGCAAGCCCCGCCACAACAAGCGCCATCTCGATGCGATACGCACCTGCGTACGGCGTCGATGCCGGCAACGCGACAATCGCGCCCACCGCCGCCACCGCAACGAGCATCGTCAGCCGGTCGCGCATCGTCCCGCGCGCCACCAGGTACGCAGAGCCAAGGGCGATCGCGATCAGCGGCAGAAATTCGTACACGGGCAGAATCATCCCGTAGTAGTACGGCGGCCTGCTCGTGACTTCCGCCTCGGTGCGCTGCCAGTAGTCGAGCGTCCCCCACAACCCCGTCCACACGCCGCCCTTGTTCGTGAAGAAACCCGTGAACAGCGTCAGCGCTGTACCGTAAAAGAGCGCCCAACAGATCACCCAAACATGAAACCGCCACGCCAGCCCGATCGCGCCCGCAACAGCGAACAGCGCACCGAGCGTGATCATCATCACCGGCAGTTCGCCCCCCGGCGGCGTGCTCGTGCCGCCGAGTACATAGATCTGCTGCTGTCCGGCAAACCCGCGGTCGCCGATAAACCCCAGCCGCTGCACCAGCGGCCCGTAAAACGGCATCACCAGCAGCGACAGCAACAGCATCGGATGCGCCGCCACGGGCAGCGTCTTGAAATTGAACCGCTCGCGCAGCCCGCCGACGAACGGCCACGTTGCCGCGACCGGCCACGCCAGCATCAGCAGCGCCGCGCGCGCGCCGTATCCAGGCGTTGCGACGATCTGCTCCGGCGCCGCGTTCACCGCATAACGCGCCAGCCGCCGATCGTACGCCGCGCGACGCGTCGGCTGCGTCAGCACGCCGTACGCGTGCGCCAACGATTCGCGCACGTCGCGCGTTTCCGCGCCATCACTCAGCGACCGATACGCCTTACGCACCTGCTTGTCCGTCGCGTCCGCGTCGATGCCAAGCGTCTCGTAATGCGAGCGCCCACTCGTTGCATCATCGTTCCGCACGGCGCTCATCTGATCGAACAGGTCGACCGCGACGCGATAGGCCAGGTACGCGACGAAGATCGGCACGATCACAAGCGCCATCTCCGTCGTCACGACGAGTAGCGCCATCACCAGCGACATCAGGTACAGGTAGCCACGCTCCGGCGTCGTCAGGTAGCGCCACAGCACGATCGCCAGCGCCAGCGTGAACAGCGCCAGGTACATATCCGCGCCGGCGAACCGGCTGTAATACAGCATCGTCGGCGACACGGCCAGCGCCAGCGCCGCGGCAACCGCGCCCACCCGCCCGATCTGCCGCACGAACGCGAACGGCAACGCCGCCAGCAGCACGCCCGCGATCGCCGGCCCCAGTCGCGCCGTCACGTCGCCGTCGCCGAGGATTCGGAAGACGCCGGCCGTCGCGATGTAGTGCAGCGGCCCGTGCATCATCGGCAGATGCTCGTACCCGCCCCCGTTCGCAAACTGCCGCGCGATCAGCGATGCCACGCCCTCATCCGCGTGAAACGCCCGCGTGCCGAGACGCCACAGCCGCAACAGCGCCGCCAGCCCGACGACGCCCGCGAACGCGACGAACATCACAAGCGCAGTCAACCGTTCGTGGGACATCGGCAATGCGGTATTCGGTCGATGAGTAGTGCGTGCAGCCATAAAACACATCCCTGCGTTTCAAAGGGCGACCGGGTATTCAATAGTGTGTCGGCGGCTTGACATCACCCGCCGTCGGGCAAACCCGCATACCCCCACTTCCCATTACCCACTTCCCAGAGCCCGATCGAACGGGTATCGTGTGTCGCACGTACGTTCTAGAACACCGCGAGGTCCCGTTGCCCGCTCAGCACCGCCTCGGCAATCTGCGCCTCTCGATCCTCTCCGACGGCGCCTACTTTCAGGACGCCGGCTCCATCTTCGGCATCGTGCCGAAGCTGATGTGGGAGCGCCTGAACATCCCCCTCAACGACCGCCACCAGATGGAACTCGGCCTCAACTCGCTGCTCCTCGAATCGCAGGGGAAGACGATCCTCATCGAAACCGGCGTCGGCGAGAAGGAACGCCCGCTCGCCCAGACCCGGCGCCCCGCCGGTACGCTGCTCGACGAACTGCACGCGCTCGGCGTCGCGCCTGACGACGTCGATATCGTCATCAACACGCACCTCCACGCCGACCACTGCGGCTGGAACACGCGCGCCGACGCCACGGGCAACTACGCACCGACCTTCCCCCGCGCCCGCTACTTGATCCAGCGCGCCGAATGGGACGCAGCGATCGCGCCCAACGAACGCACGCGCGCCACGTACCTCGCCGAGAACATGCGCCCGCTTGAAGCGACCGGCCAGCTAGACCTCCTCGACGGCGAGACACGCGTGACCGACGACGTCACGATCGTTTCGACCTACGGCCACTCCCCCGGGCACGCCAGCGTCGTGCTCGCGTCCGGCGGCGAGTCGGCCGTCTACATCGGCGACATGATCCAGCACACCGTCCAGCTCGAGCGCGCCGCATGGGTGTCGTCGTTCGATGTCTACCCGCTCGAAGCGATGGAGACGAAGAAGGCCGTCGTCGCCCGCGCAATCGCCGAGCGCCAGCTCGTCGTCGCCGTACACGCCGCCTACCCCGGTCTCGGCTACATGACCGAAACCGCCGACGGCAAGCGCGCATGGACGCCCGTCGAACCAAACGGAGGCGACCCGGCCTGATGGAGCTCTACGGCTGGCAGCGCGAGGCGATCGACGAACTGGAACAGGGCAGCGGCCGCGTCCTCGTCGTCGCGCCGACCGGCGGCGGCAAGAGCATGTGCTACCAGCAACCCGCCGTCGATCTCGATGGCATCGCGATCGTCATCACCCCGCTCGTCGCGCTCATGGCCGACCAGGTGGCGTCGCTCACCGCGCGCGGCATCCCGGCGACGTATCTCGCGTCGAACCTCGACCCCGATGAGAACCGCCGCCGCGCGCAGCTCGCGCTCGATGGCCACGTCAAGCTGCTCTACGTCGCGCCCGAGCGTCTCGCATCCGACCGCTTCGTCGATGAAGTGCTCGTTCGCCTGCCGCTCTCGCTGCTCGCCGTCGATGAAGCGCATTGCATCAGTCATTGGGGCCACGACTTCCGCCCCGACTATCTGCAGCTCGGCGCGCTCGTCCAGCGGCTCAACCCGCCGCGCCTGCTCGCCTGCACCGCCACCGCAACACCCGCCGTCCGTCGCGAGATCGTCGAGCGCCTGCACATGCCCGAAGCGCACCAGGTGCTGCGCGGCTTCGCGCGCGACAATCTCGAGCTCGCCGTCGAAGAGGTCAGCGGCCCGAAAGCGAAAGAGTTACGCATCGCCGCCGAAGTCAAGCGCGCGCTCGCCAAACCGCGCGCCAACAACGGCACCGCGATCGTCTACGCCGCCACCCGCAAGTCCGCCGAGGACGTCGCCGAGGCGCTGCGTCACAACGGCTGGCGCGCCGAACACTATCACGCCGGCATGGACGGGCCCGACCGCACGCGCGTCCAGGAGCGTTTCCAGTCCGGCGATCTCGATGTCGTCGCCGCAACCAACGCGTTCGGCATGGGCATCGACCGCAGCGACATCCGTCTCGTCGTCCATCACGCGCTGCCCGAGTCGGTCGAAGCGCTCTACCAGGAAGTGGGCCGCGCCGGCCGTGACGGCGAGCCCGCGCAGGGTCTGCTGCTGATCTCCGATCCCGACATCGCCTGGCGCTTCAAGCTGATCGCCAACGAACCCGGCCTCGATGCGACGCACGCGCTGCACCGCCGCGAGATGTTCCGCGCGATGATCGCCTACGCCGAAACGTCAGACTGCCGCCACGACACGATCCTCCGCTACTTCGAGGACGAGGCCGAAGCGCTCGGCGGCTGCAGCCACTGCGACAACTGCCGCGCCCGCGCCGCTGGCACCCTCAGCGACGAGCCAGACGAAGAGACCTCCGCGCCCGTCGTCCGCGCCATGCTCACCGCGATCCGCACCTTGCCGTTCTCCTGCGGCGCCAGCACGCTCGCGTCGTACCTCATCGGCGCCGCGACACGCCAGGTCGAGAAGTACGACTGGCACCGCCGCAAGGAGTTCGGCGTACTGAAAGATCACACCGAAGACCGCACGAAGCGCCTTCTGAGGCGCAGCCTCGCCGCCGGCCTGATCGCCAGCGAAAGCGGCGACGTCGCATCGACCCTCAAGATCACCCGCCGTGGCGCCGACGTCGCCTCCGGCGCAAAGCCCAACCCCGTCCGCCTGCCGCCCGCGCGCACACCCGCGCCCGCGACTACGTCGTCACGCAGCCGCGCC
>CAZRHH010000064.1:0-10787 GCA_964599885.1 uncultured Dehalococcoidia bacterium
GCCAGGGCGGGTTCCACTGCGGCCCCGGCCATCACCGCCCGCGCGGCCGTATCGCGTTGCCCGCGCCGCCCCTCCGCTACCACAACCGCCCGCTCAAGCGCCGTGATCTCCGCATCGACACGCTTCTGCCGCGCGCGTGCGTCCTCGCACGTTGCGACTGCCGCCGCGTCTGCCGCCGCCGCATCCTTCGCCTGCTGCTGCGCCGCCTCGACGCGCATCCGTAGCGCATCGACTTCAGCCTTCGCCGCGCGCTTGTCGACCGGCTGCCCGCACCGCGAGCATGTCGCCTCCGAAGCAGCCGCCTCGCGCTCGGCCAACACGCCCACCAGTTGCGACGCCTCCGCCTCGCACGAAGCCCGCGTCGCCCGCGCCGCATCCAGCGCCCGCTCCGCATCCGCGATCTCACCGACGACCGCCGCCGCCGTCTCGCGCAGCGTCGCCCGCTTTCCATCGAGCGCGCCGAAGTCATCCGCCGCGCACTCGCGCTCGAGCTTCTCGAACTGCTCGCGCGCCTGCCGCAGCGCGCTCAGCGCCGGCAGCGCGTCCCGCGTCGCGCGCAGCACGACGATCTGCTGCTCCAGCTCCGGCAGCCCTGCAAGCTCGCCGTCCATCCGCGCGATCTCCGCGTCGTGCGACGCCACCCGCTCCCGCCCCGCAAGCACCGCCCCCGCGATCGAAGCGAACCCGTGCGCCGCGCGTTCGGTCGCCGCCGCCGCCGTCTGCTCGGCTTCCGCACCCTTAAGCGTCTTCGTCGCCGCTCCCGCGCCCGCCACCGCGGCTTTGTGCGCAGCCTGCAGCGCGCCAACGTCGATCGCCGCCGCCCGCCGCCCCGCCTCCTCCTCCGCCGCCAACGACCGCGACGCATCCGCCAGCGCCGTCGCCACCCGCTGCACCGCGTCGATCGTCTCGCTCAGCTTCGCGAACAACGCCGCGTCCCGCTCGATCGCGTCGCGATCCGCGATCAGTGCCGTCGTCGAAGCGATCCGCTCGTCGAGCGCGCTCACTTCCGACGCGAGCTTCGTGTATCGCTCGGCGTCAGCAAGCCGTGCGCGCGCCGCCTGCAACGCCGCCGCTGTCTCGTCCGCGCGTAACGTCGCGGCATCAAGTTCATCGCGCAGCCGGGCGTGCGTCGTGTCATCGACGTCGCCGAACCCCGCAAGCTTCCCCGTCACGTCCTTCAGCAGCGTCTCGGCGATCCGCTGCTCCGCAAGCGCCGACTTCGCCAGCGCCTCGTATTCCTTCAGCCCGATCAGACTGCTGATGATCTCGAACCGGTCCTTCGGCGCCGCGTCGAGAAACTCCGTCGCCGCCCCCTGCTGCAGCATGAACGACGACGTAAACGCCTCAGGCGTCAGCCGCACGATCTGCTCGACGTTCCGCTTGAGCGCGTCCTCTTTCTCGGTCCCCGGGATCTGCGCCCAGTCGCTCGTCGCCGCGTCCCACAGCCACAACCCCTGCTCGACCTCGCCCGCCTTGTGCCCGCGGCTGCGGCGAATCTTGTACCGCCGCCCGCCCGCGTCGAACTCGAACTCGACACGCAGCCGGTCCTCGTCCTCAGTGATCAGCTCCGTGTATGCCCGCGTCCCCAGCCGGTGACGCCCGTACAGCGCGAACAGGATCGCGTCGAAGATCGACGACTTCCCCGCGCCGTTCTCGCCGCAGATCGAGATCAGCGTGCCGCCCTCGAAGTCCGCCACCTGCTCGTCGCGATACCGCAGCCAGCCCGCCATGCGGACGCGCACCGGAATCACGACCCCGCCTCCACCGCCTGCGCCCCGCGCAGCTCCGCCACCAACTGCAGCATCGCTGCCAGCTCGTCCGCCGGCAGCTTCTGCTCTTCCAGATACCGCCGCACCGTCTCCTCCACGTTCGCCGCAACCAGCCCCGCCACCGAAGGCGCCACTACCTCGCCCCCCTGCCAGTCGTGCTCGACGTTCCCGTACAGCCGCGGAAAGAGCTGCCGCGCCCGCTCCACCAGCGGCGCCGTATACGTCCCCACCGGCGCCTGTAGCGTCAGCTTCACCAGCGTCTCATCCGGACGCGCCATCGCCGCGTGCGCGCCGTCGAGCGACTCCTCGTCCGTCGCGACGACATGCTCAAACGGCGTCGGGTCGAGCGGCAGCGACGTCATCGTGCGCACGCCCTGTGGCCCTATATCCGCCAGCAGCACCCGCAGCTCGTAGTCGCGCTCGCCGATGTCCATCCGGTCCAGCCCGCCCACGTAGTAGAAGTGGCCGCCGCCCAGTTGCTCCGGCTTGTGAATGTGCCCGATGATGGTCAGTTCGAACGACGGAAACGCCGCGCGCGGCACCAGCACATCATCGCGCGGCGCCAGGCGATGCGCCCGCACCATCGCGCCACCCACCGTCACGTGTGTCAGCAGCACCGTCGGCAGCCGCTGCTCTGCCGCCTCCTTGCGTAGCTCTTCCATCTTCTCGCCGAAGAGCTTGGCCAGCTGCTCGTTGCGCTGTCCCGCTCCGCCCGCATCATCCTGCTTCAGCTCGTACCGCGACGCCGTCGGAAACGGCAACAGCGCGAAGTTCACCGACTCGTCGCCGACTGTCATCGTCAC
Organism: uncultured Dehalococcoidia bacterium; assembly: GCA_964599885.1. GTDB lineage: Bacteria > Chloroflexota > Dehalococcoidia > DSTF01 > JACRBR01 > CAZRHH01. The sequence goes on from CAZRHH010000064.1 coordinate 2,573, forward strand.
CAGTTCCGGCCGCGTCCGCAAAATGACGCGCCCGCTCCCGCCCGGCGCCGCCGCGCCCAGCCATAAGTTCGCCATTTCCATGAAGTAGTCGCGGTCGTGATTCCCCGCCACCGCGATGATACGCAGTCCGCGTTCCAGCGCCGGCGCCAGTTCCTGCATCATCGCCGCCGCCGCCGCTCGCGCGGGGCCCCGCTCCTGCGCCTCGAACACATCCCCCGCGATCGCCAGCACATCCACATCGTGCTCGTCGATGTACCCCGCGATCTTCCGGATCTGCCGCACCTGATCAGGCAGCCGAGGCGAAGCATTCGCCCCGCCGAGCGTGTAACCGAGGTGCCAATCCGCCGTGAAAAGAATCTTCATGCTGCCGCGACCCTACGGTGCCCTTGCCGGTGCCCCCGAAAAACGTGGCACGGTCTTTCAGACCGTGTCACCTGGCTCGCGAAGATCATCATCAATTCCCACGACAACGCCTGTCGCCCCACTAAAAACATCCGCGCCCATCTGTGAAAACTGTAGACAGAAAAAAGAAAAACCTCTGCGCCTCCGTGCCTCTGTGGTGAAAAACGAAAGAGGGCCTACAGCTCCATCGAAGAAGCCGCCGCCCGCCCCGCATCCGAGATCGCCGCCTTCCCCGCCGCCACCCCCGGCGCCACCGCGGCATCCGCAAGGCACGCCGGCGGCTGATCCGTCGCTTCCTCCGGCCGCATCGCCCACGGCGGACGCGGCACCTTCACGTGCAACGCCTCCCGAAAGTTCGGCGCGACGATCACTTTCTCATCCGGCCCCAGCCGCAACGCCAGCTTCCGGTCCCCCTCCGAAAACCCGCGCCAGATCGAGTCCGCTAACTCCTGCCCGCCCGAGCGGCCCAGCGCCCGCGTCTGGCTGTTCTCGATCACCACCTCCGACACGCGTGACCCCTGCTGCTGACCGCCGAACAGGATGATCCCCCGCGAGCGCATCTGGCTCGCCACGTACTCGAACAGCTTCGTGATCGAGTCCGAAGCCCCGCGCGGTGCGTACCGGTTCAGTTCGTCGATGACCACCAGGAACGTTTCGTACTGCGCCGCATGCGGGCCGCTGCGCCACTGCACAAGCTGTTGCAGCACACTCGCGATCACGAACCGCTGCAAATGCGAGTCCTGGATCGACTGGATGTCGATGACGCTGATGTCTTCCTCCGCCGTCGCCAGCGCGATCGGCGCGCCGTCGACGTCGTCGCGCCGCAGCAATCCTGACGTCGGACCGAGCACGCGGGCCAGCCGCCGCCACAGCGCCTGGATCGTCGAGTTGCTCATCGTCCGCAGACTCTCGTCGTTGACATCACGCGCGTCCGGCTGCGCCTTCGCTTCGATGAAGTCCAGCAGGTCCTGAAACGTGACGACCGGCTTGCCCGAACCGTCACCCGCCGTGTTATCGAGGTCGTTCTTACTGTTAAAGCCGCGGTCGAGCGTGTCGGTCAGTTGCCGCCGCGCCGCCATCCGCGGATCCGGCGCCTCGCCCAGCCGCTCGTGCAGGCTCAACGACTTGCTGCGCCCGACCGACAGCCGGTGATGCAGCCAGTTGATCAGCGTTACGATATTGTCGTTTGCCCGCGTCTCCTCCGAGAACAGCAGATCGAACAGCCCGAAGTCGATGATGTCGCGCAGTGACCACGAATACGGCCGCGCGTCGCCAGGCCGCCCGGTCACGATCGGCATTGGCGTGCCGCTGCGCTGCCCCGTTTCCGGCGCGTAATACGCGATGCTCCGAAAGATGTCCGGCGACGTCACGCCCATCTCGCGCCACACCGCCAGGTCGTCCTCGTTGAACTTCGTCGACCAGCGGTCCAGCGAGAACAGGTCGAACCCCTTCACGTTGAAGATGATCGCCTTAATCCGCGGCGCCTTCCCCGTGCCAACTGCGCCCGCCGCATTTGCCTGCACAGCGTGAATCGTCTGCGACGCCGCAATCGTCAGAAACGACGACTTCGTACCCGACCCCGCCGCGCCATTTACATTGAGATGTCCCGACTGCGCGCCCAATAAGAAATCTGAATCGAGAAACGCCCGCCCCGCCGTCGAATCGCCGCCGTTTCGGATCAACCCGACGCAGATGCCGCGCTCCGCCGAGTACGTGTCCATTTCGTACGCGCGCTCGGCATCGCGCGCCCCGCACGAGTAGACGGTGCTGCCTTCTATCGGCGGAGAAAGCCGCGGCGGAAACGCGTTGACGACGCGCACCTGCGCGTACGTCACGCCGTCCCGGTCGAGCATCGAGTCGTCGGCGATCGGGTCGCCGTCGTGCGCCGCCAGCTCCATGTGCATCGAGCTGATCGTCGAGCGCCGGTACACCTGCTCGACGACCCCGAACACCTCGACCTCAACGCCGCCCATCACCGTCGGTACGCGCACGATCTGCGTCTGCTCGACAAGCTGTCCCGGCGCCACCCAGAAGTAGAACTCATCGACGTTCGCTTCCTGCCCCGGTGGGCAGCCGACGCGCCCGACTCCCTCCGGCGTGTGCTCGCTCGCCGCCCCGTTGCCAGCAGTGTTTCCGTTCGCGTTCGCGCCCGATGCGTTGTGTTCGATCGTCATGCGGCGTTCCTTCCCGGCATGAGGCGGTGCAGTTTCGGGATCAGCGCGTCAAGATTCGGCAACAACGCGTGGAGATGATCTTCGACGCGCACGATCGGCTCGACGCTGATGCCCGAGCGGCCGTAAGCAAGGTCGCGATGCCGCAGCCGGTAGATGTACGCCGCCAGTCCCGAAAGATATCCGGGAACGTCGTCGGCGTGCTGCGATTCGACATAAGCAAGCGGCGCCGTCACGCGCACGACCCCGTACGACGGCGAGATCCCCACCTCCGACGACAGCCGCAAATAGAAGTTGACGATCCGCACGTGCTGCGGCGTGTCCAGCACGAACGCCGGAGTCCGCTGAGATGGTTGGAGGTTGTACTGCACTTCCTGCAGGCTCCCCGGCAAGTACGTCGCCATCTGTCGCTTCACCAGGCCGATGACGGGAACGTCGTGCCGCTGCGCCGCCAGCCTCCGTTCCAGCAGCCCGTCGATCAGCGTTGGCGTCTCGATAGCATCGAGCATCACGTCGCGCTCGGCTTCGCCCATCAGTTCGAGCGCAATGCTCCGCGTCGAACGCCGCATGCTGTCGAAGTCGAGCTGCGCCGCCTGCGCCGTACTTGTCTTCAGGATGACGTGGATACCCCAAAGCGAGCGTTTCGCTTCCTCAAGCACGTCCGGATCCATCGCGTTCGAGTTCACGCACAACGCTTTGATGATGCGCGGGTTGGGCGCTCGCCGCAGCGTTCTCCCGTCCATCTCCAGCGCCGCCGCAGACACCGCCGCCACGATCAGCGGCCGCCGCCGGAAGTCCACCGTAATGCATCCCCCGGCCCGCGACATCATCGACCCATCGACGAAACGCACCGGCACATCGGCCGTCGGCGTCCCGGCCGCAATCGGCGCCCACTCATGCGCAGCCCGCTCATAGTCGATCTGGACATCGAGCGACGGCGTGTCCTCGTCATCATCGGCCTCGTGCCCCGGAAACGGCGGGACCGAAACGTCATTCAGCGGCGTCGCCGCGTACGCTCCAAACAGCCCACGCCCCGCCTCAACAGTCATCACCGCTACCTCGCCCCCAACAGGTGAACCAAACGGACGTAGCCGCGGAGCTTCAGCTCCGCCGCGCACACCCCCCAACCACCGAATCCCGCCTCTCGCCCGTGCGCGCGTCCGGCCGCCCAACCGCGGCCCGCCCCGTCTCTCCTCACCGAACCTGGGTGACATCCACCCCGTCGCGCTCCCACGAAAACGGCCCAGACTGTGGAGCCGATAGTAAGACAGAACACCTGTGCGAGTCCAGCAGCGCCGAAGGGAAATGAATGACCAAATGAAAAGACTAGATTCTAGATTCTAGGTTGCGGGTTCTGGTTCGGGCCGTCAGGCCAGCGCCTCAAGCCGCTCGAACAACTGCGCCTTGTCCACCGCGGAAATCTTCTGCTCGGTGAACCACGCCTCGAAGCGGTCACGCTGCCACGCGCCTCGCACCGTCAGCGCCGGCAGCTCAGCCCAGCATGGCGCTGGCCGGCGTAGATCCATCAGCTCGCGATTCCGCTCGACGATCTCGCGTGCGTTCCCGTGCCCGAACGCCATCTCGACCGCGACGTTTTTGCGCCCCAGCGCCTCCCGCACCGCCGCTTCGTTCCCGAAGTACGTGTCCAGCGGCGCCAGCGCCAGCAGCTTCGCCGCCGACAGCGGCCCGATCCCCGGCACCCCCGGCAAGTTGTCCGATGGGTCGCCGTTAAGCGCGCGGAAATCGAGAAAGCGGTCGCGCGGGAAGGGCGCCTCCGCGCCCGGCGCCGCCTTGAGCCCGAACGCATCGAAGAAGTTGCGTTCGTCGATGATGATCCGCTTCACCGGTGCGTAGACGTTTGTGTTCGGTTCAATCAACTGGAGGAAATCGCGATCAGTCGAAACAATCCGCTTCATCAGCTTCGGATTCGCGTTGACGAGCCCCGCGATCAGATCGTCCGCTTCAATGTTCGGCCCGCGCAGCACGTCGACCGGCAGCATGTCGATCGCCATGTCGCGGAACGCGGCGATCGCGCGCAAAATCGTCGGCTCGTTTTGGATGAACTTCGGATCGCCTTCGCGGCCGGTCTGGTACGGCGGGTACAACTGGCGACGCCGCAGCGGCCGCCCCTCGTCGAAACAAACTGCGACGCGAGTCGCGGGCGTCTCGATCGGCTCGCCCGGCGGCGTCCCGGACCGCGCGATCGCGCCGAGCACCGTCGAAGCCACGCCAAGCAGCGCGACGCGTTGGCGGCGCTCGTAATCCTCGGGCTTCATCGCCCGTTCGAGCGCGTAGAAGCCTGCCCACGCGAGGTTGTTTCCGTCGATGATCAGCAGCACGCCGCATTGTAGGCGGTGGCGGGTGGGAAGTGAGAGGTCGGGTTGGAAGCCGAGGCGGGAAATCGGGCGCTGGGGACTCCCTCCACCGCGTTGCATTATCCGGCATCCGGCTTGAACTTCGTGCAGCTTCCAAATTCCAGCCTCCAGCTTCGCTCTTTGGCGCAGACAACGGTGACGCGCCCCACCTCCCACTTCCCACCTCCCACAGCCCAACCCTCACGATCCCTACGGTTTATAGGGGAACTCCCCTACGGTTTCCGCGGGAAAACCCTTATGGGCGCGCGATCCCTCGAACCGCATAATCGCCCTCACTACAGGAGCCTCACTAGGAAGGGAGTCCGCCATGACCGATGTGCTCACCGACAACTGCGTTCACCACTGGGTGCTGGGCCTGCCGGAGAACGACGTGATCCGCGGCCGCTGCAAGCGCTGCAACGCCGTCCGCGAGTACCCCGCGAGCGTCGAAGGCGCCAGCCGCCAGGGCATCTACGACGAGGCGGCGTCGCTCGGCAAGAGCATCGCGCTGTTGCCGGATCTGGGAGGGGGGAGCGCGTTGCCGGGTTCCTCAGGGACGTGGTAGATTCACAACCCTTAAGGGTTTCTTAAGGGTGCGGAGCTAATTAGACGGATCTAGGGGCGCGACCATCACCGGCGCGCCGCACTTCACGGAGGAAGCAAGCAGATGACCAACCAAAACCCCGCGCCCCGCACCCACGCCAGCCGCATCAAAGTGCTGATCGTCGATGACCACGCGGTCCTGCGGCAGGCGCTCCGCATGCTGCTCGAGAATCAGGCCGAGGTCGAAGTCGTCGGCGACGCCGCCAACGGCCGCGAAGCGCTCGACGCCGCTGAGAAGCTGCACCCGGACGTCGTGCTGATGGATATGGTGATGCCCGGCCTGAACGGCCTCGAGGCGACGCGCCAGATTCGCCGCCGCCTGCCGAAGGTGAAGGTGCTGATCCTCACCGGCTACATGGAGGATGAGCAGATTCTCGCCGCGCTGCGGGCCGGTGCCAGCGGCTACGTCGTCAAGAAGAGCGACGTGCAGGAGTTGCTGCTCGGCATCATGTCGGTACACCGTGGCAACACGTACTTCAGCTCGGCGATCAGCGACGGCGACGCCGTCCAGGACTATCTCTGGCAGGCGAAGAAGCCCGAATCGAAGACCGGCTACGACCTGCTGACGAGCCGCGAGCGCGAGGTGCTACAACTCATCGCCGAGGGCTACTCGAACCAGAAGATCGCCGGCGAACTCTTCATCAGCGTCAAGACCGTAGAAGCGCACAAAGCGCACATCATGTCGAAACTGCACGCGCAGAACCGCACGGATCTCATCCGCTACGCGATCCGCAAGGGCATCGTCGGGCTGGAGTCCGGGCCCGACCTTACCGATAACGGCGATCAGGCGGTCGGCTAGATGGCGAACGCACGGATTACGCGAGAGAAACGACCGATGAACAACCTTCGCTCCGCTGTGCAGGACATCGCCAAGGCGACGCCGGAGCAGCTACGCGACGGCTACCTGACGCGCCTCCGCCGCTTGCTGCGCCTGCGCCGCGACCACTTCGACGAGCTGAACGACCAGGGTCTGCGGCTGCTCGACCGCTCGATCTTCGCGGCATACTGCGACTGCATCGACATTGGGCAGGGCGACGCCGCAAGGGGCGTACTGAAGGATGTGCGGCTGACGGTGCCGATGTCGCGAAACAACATTCACTGAGCCCTGAATCCTAGACTGCTGAAGACGCGCGCCGCACGGCGCGCGTCTTGTCTTGTGAGTCAGGTTCGGCCGCGGAACTCGACACAGACCACCTCCAATGTGCCATACTTCGCTCGGAGTTCTTGCGTTCGGTATGCGGATCGCGGTCGCGGATCACGCGTATCGAAATGAGGGGGGCGCTCGCAACTCTGTCATTGAACGCTGGCACATCGATCGGTCGCGGTCCCGCAGCACCCGGCTCGCGTGTCTGGACGAACGACAGATGACGTCTGACGATGGCTCGTCCCCGGGGGGGTGGCGCCGGGCAGTAGCGTTGCACTGGACCTTGTAGACCTCGCAGGCACGACGCCATAGTGATGGCAGGACGCGTCACATGATGGACTCGAATCTGGAGTTCTCGGGCGACTCGCGAGACGCCCCGCTGACCGTACTCGTCATACACGACGATGATGCGCTGTTTCGCGTCGTCCGGCTCGAACTCTCGGCGCAGGGGTACGCTGCCGAGAGCAGCCAGCCCTCCGAGGACCTTGAGTCGATGATCGACACGTTGGCGCCGGCTTGCACGCTGATCCTTGATCTGTCGCGGCCGGGCGTGACTGCGTTTGACATCCTCAAACGCTGCAAGCTACATGTGGCGTTGCCTGTACTGGTGGCGACCTCGGAGCGCAATCTCGTGTTCAAGAGGCTCTGCCTGGAACTGGGTGCCGATGACGTCGTGGCCGGACCGTACAAAGTCACAGAACTTGCGGACCGTATCGCCATCATGCTGCAGCGAAAGGCTGCCCCGCGGAGCCAGTGGAATGTCACGCGCGTAGGCGACATCGAAATCGACTTCGATCTGGGCGATGTGCGCCGCGCCGGCGTGCCGCTGAAACTGACACCGACCGAATGGCTCCTCGTGAAGGAACTCGCATCGCGCCGCGGCGAGGTGGTGGCCGCGCACACGCTATTGACTCGCGTCTGGGGCGAGGATTTCGCCGAGGACGTTCGGTACCTGGATATCTGGATGAACAGACTGAGCCGCAAGATCGAGCGGGACGCCGCAGTGCCCGGGTTGATACGATCCCTCCCCGGTCCCGGATACATGCTGACGGCCGATCTGCCGCCCAGTGCCGGTATCGAGCGTGCCAGCGCCGGCTGACCTCACGTCTGCATGCCGACAGCGAGCAGCACGCCGTTATGGATAAGAAAGCTGCGGACGGTGTTGCCCCACTTCCCCTTGCGCATGCGCGAGCCCTCGATCGTCGCCTGCCACTCGTCGATCAGCTTGGCGTAGTGCTCGCGGCCCCTGGTGCGGATGCGCCGTTCGCCGTCCTTGATCATCGTCGTCTCCTTGATGATCTGGTCCGGGTCGCGATTCGCGTATCGGCAGAACGCTTCGAGCATCGGCAGCCGTTCCGGATCATCGGTCGCCGGGTCGCCGCCCCAGTGCTGGCGCAGACCATCGATCCACGTAACGACGGCGGCGTACTCGAGCAGCGGCTTCAGTTCGATTGACTCTTCCGGCGTGTCGGTCAACTCGTTCCCAGTTCCCAGTTCCCAGTTCCCAGTTCCCAGTTCCCAGTTCCCAGTTCCCAGTTCCC
>CAZRHH010000064.1:10887-18003 GCA_964599885.1 uncultured Dehalococcoidia bacterium
ACAACCCGCTACATCGGTAGTCCGTACTTCTCGGCGAGACGCTTAATCTCCTCAATGCGCTTCGGATCGTGAGGCTTGGCCGGCTCCTGGATCATCTTCTCGGCCTTCAACTCCTCAACGACCTTATCGTCGCGCTTGAACGGCTTGCCGTGCTCGCCCTCGAAGTACATTTCCTCGAAGGGCGGGCGCGGGCGCTGGCCGCCACCATCCCACGACTCCGCCGGATAGCCGACGAGGATCGTCGGCAGCGGGATCCAGTCGTCGGGCGTCTTGAAGACTTCCTTCAGCACGGCGCCGTTCAGCGTCACCAACCCGACGCCGAGGCCTTCGTCGACGCCCGTGAGCATCGCCTGGCAGACGGCGATCCCGACGTCGAACGTCGAACCGATCGGATAGCCGGGACCTTTCGTCATCGGGTTGAGGATCTGCGGGTACACGAACTCATCGACGAACTTGTGGCTCCAGCCGTGCGTCGGCGCGAGCGCACCCACGTCGACGAGTTCCTTCAGTGGCCGCCCTTCGTTGCGCACGACGACGCCGAGATCGTTGAAGAAATGGATGTGTACCGGCGCAAGCTCGACGTTTAGTCCGGCGACGGGCGTCTTCATGCGCGTCAGCTGGTCTTCGGTCAGGTCGTCGCGGAAGCTAACGACCGCCCGCGCCCACTGCGCGTTGACCGCGCACGATGCCAGCCGCGCCGCTTCGAGCATCTTCTGGATCTTTTCGCGCTCGACGGGCCGGTCCGGGTCGAAGAACCGAATCGAACGCCGCCGGCCGATGACTTCCTTGAATTCCATGCTGCACCTCGTGTGGGTCGCTGGGTTGCTGGTGGTGGGTCGCTGGTTCGCGGCCATTGTCCGGCATGGCGGGGGGACGATCAACGAAGTGGAGTCGGGAAGCGGGAAGCGGGAGGCGGGATTGGCCAGGGAAGTTGGAGGTCAGACGTCGGAGTCGGAAAGCAGGGCTGCGCGGTGATGGTTCGTAACGTGGCGCTGTGCGAGATTGAGCGCGCGTCGAGCCGGTAGTGAGCTGAAGGAATGTGCCGCCATGGGCTACGAACAGATCACCTACGACACGCGTGACGGCGTTGCGACGATCACGCTCAACCGGCCTGAGCGGATGAACGCCTTCACCGACGTGATGATCCGCGAGTGGGCGGCGGCGCTCGATGAGGCGCGGCTCGACCGTGACGTGCGCGTCGTCATCCTTACCGGCGAGGGACGCGGGTTCTGTGCCGGCGCCGACCTGCGCGCCGGCTCCGGCATCAACGATCCGGCGAACGCGGACAAGCCGCCGACCGCCGCCGACCGTCGCAACTGGCTGCGCGACGGGGTCCATCAGGTGCCGCGTGCGGTGCAACTGCTCGACAAGCCGTACATCGCCGCCGTCAACGGCGCGGCGGTGGGCGCCGGCATGGACATGGCGTCGATGGCGGACATCCGCATCGCGTCGGAGTCGGCGAAGTTCGCGATGTCGTACGTGAAGGTCGGCCTCGTGCCGGGCGACGGCGGCTGCTACTTCCTGCCGCGTATCGTCGGCCTGGCGAAGGCGCTCGAGCTGATCTGGAGCGGCGACTTCTTCGACGCGCAGGAGGCGCTCCGCATCGGCTACGTGACGAAGGTCGTGCCGGCCGACGCGCTGATGGACGAGACGCGCGCGTTCGCCCGCCGTCTCGCCGAAGGCCCTGCCGTGGCGATGCAGCTTGCGAAGCGCCTCGTCTACCGTAGCCTCAACGCCGACTGGCACGAGGCCTTCGAGCTGGCGAACGGCGCGATGGCGATCGCCCAGACGACGGAAGACGCCCGCGAAGGCCCGCGCGCCTTCGTCGAAAACCGCCCGCCCAAGTTCACCGGGCGTTGAGTGGGGGCTGTGAGCGTTCTGAGGAGTTCTCATCACAAATAGAACTCCGGCAACGAGTCTACGGTAGGGGCGAACCTATGTGTTCGCCCCGGTATGGCCGGCAAACGGCAACGATGGCGGCCTAAATGAAGCCTCCGACGTCCGATTTCCGACGTCTGATCTCCCCGGCCACGCCCGATATACTGAAGCACAATGAACTTCGCTGTCCTCGTCTTCCCCGGCACCTGGTCCGACAAGGACTGCCAGTACGTGCTGACGCATGGACTTGGCCAGCAGGCTGACCTCGTCTGGCACACGGACTCGAATCTCGATTCGTACGACGCGGTCGTGATTCCCGGCGGGTTCTCGTACGGCGACCACCTCCGCACCGGCGCCGTCGCGCGCTTCTCGCCGGTGATGGCGGCCGTGACGCGGCACGCCGAGGCCGGAAAGCCCGTCATCGGCAGCTGCAACGGGTTCCAGATCCTGTGCGAGTCGCATCTGCTGCCGGGCGCGCTGATGCGCAACGACAGCCTGCAATTCCGCTGCATGCCGGCGCATCTGCGCGTCGAGAACGCGGACACGATGTTTAGCCGCAGCGCCGCCGAGGGCGACGTGTTAATGGTTCCGGTCTCGCACGGCGAAGGCAACTACTACGCTGATGCGGCGACCGTCGCGACGCTCGAAGCCGAGAAGCGCGTCGTCTTCCGCTACACCACGCCCGAAGGCGAGGTGACGCACGAGGCGAACCCGAACGGCTCCGTCAACAACATCGCCGGCATCATCAACGAGCGTGGCAACGTGCTGGGCATGATGCCGCACCCCGAACGCTCCAGCGAAGCCCTGATGGGCAGCACCGACGGCCTCGTTATCTTCCGCTCGATCGTCGAAAGCGCGATCAGCGCTGTGGTCTGAAAACTGAACGTTACCGCGGTAGGGGCGAACCTATGTGTTCGCCCCGGTATCGCGCGCACACGTGACCAAAATCGATGTTGACATATCCGCAGCAGGCCGAACCAGCGTGTGCGCCCCCGTATCGCGCACCCAAGCAACCAACTCAGCCGGAAAACATCCAGCCCATCTGTGCCATCTGTGGATAGCCCCTACGCGTCGTCCACGCGCGGCCGCAGCCGGAGCACACGCCGCATCAGCCCGTTGCGGACGGACGCCCACGCCGTCTCGAGACGCTCGGTCTCTTCTTCGGACAGCTCCTTGTGGCCGAAGCGCGTGCGCTCGTACGCGCCCGCGAGATAGCCGACGCCGTCGGTGCCTGGGACGTCGTGCTGGAGGCGGGCGGCGAACTCGCGCGGCGTTTCGTTCGGTGCGCCGCCGTTACGGCTCCAGCGCGCGAGACGCTGCGTCTTCTCCCAGAACTGCGCCGGCCGCGTCATGCTCCCGAGTCCGTATTCCCACGCGAATCGCCCGGCGCCAAGCAGCAGCGCCGCGATCCCACCGACGATCGCGAGTGTCACCACGGCTCGCCATGAATTGGAGCCGCCGCCGTCCGTCGCCGCAAGATCGTCGGCCGGCTGTTGGATCGGATCGTTGATACCGAGGTCGATATCTTCTTCCGGCGCCAGGGTGGGGTCACGATCGCTGCCTCTTCCGCCCGCAGGCTCGGGTGCTGCGCCCGGGCGGTTGATCAGCGGCTGCGATGGCGTCGGGTTGAATTCGACCCAGCCGGCCTCGGGGAAGTAAACCTCCGGCCAGGCGTATGCGCTCTTCTCCGTCAGTTCGTAGCGGGTTTCCGATTCCCCGACGCGGTACAGCGGATCGACGACGTAGCCGGTGGCGACGCGCGCCGGGATACCGAGCGTGCGCAGCAGCACCGCCATCGCGGACGCGTGGTAGTCGAAGTAGCCGCGCTGGACGTCGAACAAGAAGTAGTCGACGGCGTCACGGCCCGGCGGTGTCGCGCCGACGCTGAAGTCGTTCGGGAACGTGCGCAGGTAGCGTTCGATAGCGGCGGCCTGATCGTACGGCGTCGCCAGTTCGCCGACGACTTCCTCGGCCTTGCGATCGACACGTCGCGGCAGATCCCCAGGCACATCGAGATAGCGGTCGGTGACCCATTCGGGATAGTCCGTTCCGGCCGCGCGAAGTTGCTCGGCGCTGGCGATGCTGACGCTGCCGGTGACGCTGTACGTGTCACCGTCGCGGACGCGGCGGCGCGGTTCGAGGCTCGTGATGTCGGCGGCGTCTTCGCCGAGGTTGGCTTCGGCGCGCGTGTCGGACGCGACGGGCTGGCCGAGGCTGAACAGCAGATCGTCGCTTCCGCCCGCTACGGTGACGTTGACCGTTACGTCGCGGCGCGTCGCCGGGTCGTCGGGCACCCCGGCGCGTTCGTTGGGCGCAAGCGACAGGTCGCCTTCGACATTCACCTTCCAGCCACTCGATGTGTACTCGTCGAACGACTGTGCGCGGAGGAAGGCCGCGATCTCGGGCGTGATCTCGACGTCGAGTTCGACGGCCTGGTTGTCGTTGAGGCGGATGTCGCCCTGCAGGGCGAGTGCATCTTCCAGGTTGTGGACGGCGATCGGTTTCTTCGCGTTGACGGAGATGAAGACGCGGCCGAGCGGCGCCAGCCTCGACGTCAACGGCGCCGTCGCGTCGTTCCAGCGACCGGCGGCGCTGTCGGAGCGCGACGGCAGCGGCATCTGCAGCATGAGTATGAGCAGCGCGACCGCCACCCAGAACGTGGCGTTGAGCACTGACAGGCTCAGGAACTCCGGATAGACGACGCGCTGGCGTTCCCACTCCGTCTCCTTGCGCGCGACGTGCAGCCGCATAACGAGCAGGACGGCGCCGAAGACGAAGACCACGAACGAATAGCTGAACTGTCCCGGGATGAAGCTGATGTTCCACATCAGCGCGATGCCTCCCGGGATCAGCCCCAGCCAGGGGTTGCGCCAACGGAAGATCGCCCACGACGACACGTACGACCCAAGCCACAGAATTACGAGCAGCAGCACGATGAACGGCAGCGGGTCCGTGCTGATGCCATCCTGCGTGACCACGGACCACCAGACGTACATGCGGTCGAGCAGCTCGTCCGTGCGGGCGGCCGGCGTGGCGCCGGGCACGATCGCCAGCAGTTGCAGGAAGACGAGCGCGCCGCCTGAGGCGAGCGCCAGCGGGTGCAGGAGGAATTCCGGCCAATGCACACGCGAGAGCGCATAGCCGACGATCAGCGCGGAGAAGCCGATCGGGTACAGGGAGGGCATCTCGTCGACCCAGTTCGCGCTGTCGACGGAATGTACGACGCTCATGAACATGACCGTGACGATCAGGAACGTCAGCCAGTCTTCCCACGGCAGGAACGACGAGAGGCGTTCGTCGGCCGGCGCTTCGGGGCGGCGGCGCTGGAAGATCTCGTCCCAGTTTGCTTCGCGCATGACGCTACCGCTCCGCTCGTTCGGCGGCGCCTGATTCGGCGCCGAGCGCGGCCTGCAGATCGTCGTCGCGCTTCACGATGTACGTGAACACGTCCGTTGCGGCTAGCGACGCGAAGATGCCGAGCGAACTTTCAGCGCCGCCGAACGTACTCGGCTCGATGAGGATCGCCGCGACCTTGACGCCGCGCTGCTGTAGCGCGCCGAGCCCTGCGACCCAGCGCTCGTCGGTCGATGGCGTGATGACGACGACCGTGGTGTGGCGGCCGAAGCGGCGCGCCTCATTCGAGAGCAGATCGCCGAGCGGCGCATCGCCCCAGCCGCGTGCCATCGCGAGCGATTCGAGGATGTGCGTGTACTGCTGCACGCCGCGATCGGCCTCGCGCACATCGAAGCTGCGGCCGAACGCCATGAAGCCGACGCTGCGGTTCGCGGTCAGGAAGTAACGCGCGACCGACGCTGCGATACGGACGCCGTACTCCTCGGTCGAGTCGTCGCCCTCGCCAAGCTGCGCGGCGCGTTCGAGATCGAGGATCACCCAGATGTCGGACGCGGGGTCGAGTTCAAATATCTTCACCATCAGTTCGCCGGTGCGGGCGCTGCTGGGCCAGTGGATGCGGTTGTAGCTGTCTCCGAACTCGTACGGGCGCACGCCGGACGCGTTGGGCGTGACGTAGTGCGTGCGGCGCCGAAAGCGCCCCTCGCCCGGCAGGTTCGCCGCGGGAACGGAGAAGTTCGGTAGTTCGACGGCGCGCGGGTAGACGAGAATGTTCTGCGCGCGCCCGTACGTTCGTGTGTGGCGGAAGAGTCCGAACGGGTCGCCGGTGGTGACTTCAACCGGGCCCATCGAGTACAACCCGCGGCGGCCGATGGTCGAGCGCACGCGCCATGTCTTCGTGTTCTTCGCGCCGACGGTGACGACGCGCTTCGCGTTGTGGCCGGGCATCTCGCTCGGGTCGTCCACTTCGAGCCAGATCTTCGTCAGCCAGCTGCGGTTGTGGATCGTGATCCGCTCCTCGAATTCGGCGCCCTCCTGCAGGCGATCGACGTGGCGGTCGGGCGTGACTTCGAGGCCGGCGAGGTTGAGCCGCGACCAGGCGTAGGCCAGTGGCACGCCGATGATCGCGACGTACGCAAGCCGCCACGTCAGCCAGAATCCGGTCGAGAGCGCGATGATGATGCAGGCCGCCGACAGCAGTAGCACGGCGGTCAGCGTGCGGTTGGTGACGAACAGGCGGCGATAGAGCGACCGCATGGCGTTACCGCGACGCCGGCTGGCCCGTGAAGGCGCTGGCGCTTCCGCGAGCGCGCGCACCCGGCACAGGAATGCGATCGAGGCACTGCTCGACGATTTCCTTCGCCGTCACGTTCTTCACGCGCGCCGACGGGCTGATGATGATGCGGTGGCCAAGCGTCGGGTACGCGAGATCCTTCACGTCGTCCGGCACGACGAAGTCGCGGCCATCGAGCAACGAACGTGCCTGGCACGAACGATACAGCGCGAGCGAGCCGCGCGGCGATGCGCCGAGATACGCCGACCCGTGCGAACGTGTCGCATCGACGATCGTCACGATGTACTGCTTGATCAGCGGGTCGACGTACACGTCCTTGACGGCGCGCTGCATGCTGATGATCTCGTCGGCGCCGGTTACGCGTTCGAGGGCGTCGATCGGGTGCTGTCGCTGCTGGCCCTCCATGATCAGCACCTCGTCGGTCATCGACGGGTAGCCGAGATGGATACGGAGCAGGAAGCGGTCGAGCTGCGCCTCGGGCAGCGGGAACGTGCCCTCGTACTCGATGGGGTTCTGCGTGGCCAGCACCATGAACGGCGCGGGCATCTTGTGCGTGACGCCGTCGACGGTGACCTGGCGCTCCTCCATGGCCT
>CAZRHH010000065.1:0-17640 GCA_964599885.1 uncultured Dehalococcoidia bacterium
GGCCGCGGCGCCCAGTCGCGCGCGCTGCGGCGCGTCGGTGGCCAGCGACGCCAGCAGATCCGCGAGGCGCTCTTCAAGCGGGCGCACGACGCCGGAGCGCTGCGAGCTATCGACGAGACGGCCGGTGCGACCGTCGACAATCAGGTCACGCGTGTCGCCGGCATCGACCGCGGCGATGCACATGCCGCACGCCATCGCTTCGAGCAATGGGTTGCCCACATTCGAGAGATCAGCGACCGCGAGAAACACGTCGGCGGCGTGCATGTAGCGCACGACGTCGGTCTGCGGCACGGCGCCGGCAAAGCGCACCGCATCGCTGACGCCAAGATCGCGGGCGAGCGCCTCGAGCCGCCCGCGCTCCTCACCGTCACCGACGACAAGCAGCAGCGCGTTCGGCGTCCACGAACGCACCTTCGGCAGCGCGCGGATCGCGCGGTCGACGCGCTTCCACGCCGCAAGCCGTGATGCCGTCAGCAGGACGAACGCACCGTCCGGGATACCGAGTGCCGCGCGCGCGTCGCGTCGCTGATCGTCGCTGGGCGCGCGCAGGCGGTCGAGATCGAGGCCGTTGCGCCAGAACTTCACGCGCGGCCGTGACGACGGGTTGAGCCGCGCCAGCAGCTCATCGCCCTGCGTGCCATCGTCCGTCATGATGATCAGATTCGCGCGCGTCTTGAGCGCGAGCGCCTCCTCGTACCGGCGCACGTACAGCAGCGTGTCCTTGAGCGCTGGATACATCACCGTGCCCTGGAACCGCGTCACAAGCGGCAGCCGGAAGCCGCGGCGGCGAAGCAGCCGCGCCGCGAGTACGGCGTGTACTTCGTACGCGTAGATCGCGTCGTACGTGATCGACGCGTCGTGCAGCAGCGCTTCGGCGCGTTTCGCGGCGAGCCACGGGAACGCCAGCGCGAACCGCAGCTTCTGATCCGCGGCAGCAATCGGAGACGGCAACGCCGGCAGCGGCAGATCGCGCAGGCTCGGCATGTGAAACGTGTGAAACCGCACGTTGGGAATGTCCGGACGCGCTTCCGGCGACTCGCCGCGCGCACCGCGCCGCCGGTAGAAGTGATTCGCGCCGATGTCCGGGATGATTGCGTCGACGCGATGGCCGGCGGCGCCATATGCGCGCAGCGTGCGTTCGAGCGTCGGCGCGCCCTTGCCCTGATCGAGCGACCAGACATCGAGCGCGCAGATGAGCAGGATATTCATCGGGTCAGGATACGCTGCGTGTTGCCGAGTGCGTAGTCACGCCATCCACGGTGTGAGCGATGCCAGCGGCGTGCCATTGATCGATGGTACTGGTGCGTCGCGCAATCTACGCGCTACCAGCGGCACCGCGACGATCATCAGGGCCGAGGCGATCGCGACGGCGACATACGCCATCACTTCGAGTGTCGAGTTACTCAACGTATCGAGGCCGAAGATGCGAGATTCGAGCAGCGTCAGGAACCCGTTCCACACCGCGTGAATCACGACGGCAGTAGCGAACAGCGACAGTGCGATGGCGTGTCTGCCACCCGTCGTCCAGTACCACCACCCGACGCCGGCGAGCCCGGTGCAGATGACGTGCAGCGAGGTGCTGCCACCGCGCAGCAGCATGATCGCCCACCAGAACGATAGATCGCCGGCGATCGCCGACACGCCGTAGAGCATCGCCTCGAGAAATCCGAAGGCGGCGCCTGCCGCTGCGCCCAGCACGAACGCCTGCGCGCGCGTCGTCGCGGGGCGCATCATGAAGCGGACACCGAGACTCTTCCCGAACTCTTCGGACAGCGGGGCCAAAATGGCGGCTGTGATGAACCCCGCCAGAAATTGCTCGTTCTCGGAGAGGATGAAGCTGCTGAACTCGATCACCTCGAAGACGTCGTCCGCGTTTGAAGCGAATTCGAACGCGCCGTTGTGGACGAGCAGCAGCACCACGGCGAAGACGGCACCGATCGATTCCACGTAGAGGGCGATCGTCGTCGCGACGGTCATGCTGATCGCCGCCGCCAGCAACACCTGGCGCCACGTCAGCCCGCCGACGGGGGCACCGCGCCAGGGAGATCCGCGTGCCGCCATCGACGCCAGCGCGATCCCAGGCAGCGCCGCGGCGACGACGTGAAGCACCGGCATCGGCAAGGCGATCGGCGATGCCATGCGCATGTTCAAGTGGCCCGCCAGCAGCACGGCAGCGAACACGGCCACGACGGGCGCCGCGATCGGAGCGCGAAAGCGTCCCGATCCTTCGCCCATCGAAGCGGAGATCCCCTGGTATGTGAGGATGATGCCTGGCACGAGCGAGAGCATCGCGACGGTGGCGAGCAAGATCGATTGCTCGACGACGCTTGTCGTCGTGCCATCTACATCGACCGTCTGCTCGCTGTTGATGAGCGAGGTCATCGCCAGGATGATGCCCACGCCGCTCAGGCCGAGCAGCACGCCGTACGCGGAACCGAGCAACCGTGACCAGCGTGACAGCAGCCGGCGCGCCCGCCGCGTCATCGACCAGCGCACGCACAGCGCGCCGAGCGCGAGGCCGAGCGCCGTCGTGATAACGCCAAACGTCATCAGCGCGTTGAACCCCCGGTACTCGGCGAGTTCCGGCGTGTTCATCTGGCGGATCACGGGCGCGGCGACCAGCATCGCCAGTCCGCCCGTAACAAGCGTCAGCGACAGCAGGGAGAACGCGACCTTTGCGTACGTGCGCACTGAGTACCAGAGCGTCAGTACGCCAAACACCACACCGACCACCGCACACACGGCGACAATCAGCAACGCCTCGCGCGCGTCCTGCTCGATTCGCGCCAGCCCAGCGATGTACACGCCGGCGACGACCAAACAGGCGACGAGGATCGACGTGCCGATGATCCCACCCCACCACATCATGATCGTTCGAGCGATCGGCGTGGGCGTCGCTGCCGGAAGCGGCGAGGGCAGGCGGGCGGCTGTCAAGCGCGCGGAGTATCCGGGCCGCACAGCGCGGCGCGGTGCCGCATCTACGTAGCGAACCGGCGCGTCGTCGATGGCGGGCGCGGGCGGCGCCACTGCAAGTGCCGGCTCAGGCACCGGATCGGCCGGACACTGCTGGCGTCGCGTGTGCGATCCGCCGCACCGCTCGCAGCGGTCAGCGCCGCCAACTGCGGCGTCGTCCAGGGATGAGGGCACGGGCGATCCCGCCGCGGCCTGGTCCGGTACGCCGGCGGGCGGGCCGGATAGTTCGCGACCGTCGCTCACGGCTTCCCTTTCGCTACCCGGCTGCACCGGCGTCCGCTACGCTGTACCCTCGATCGCATCTTCGCCAGCCGTACAGACACACGGGTCATGACAAATCTGCAACTGCAGGACGTAGGCCTGATAGCTGCCAGACTGCACGATGCCCGAGATGGCGGCGATGGTCCACGGCGGCAGAAACGCCACCGGCACGAGGCCGCCGCGTTCCACGTCGTGTACCTCAATACCTTTGAGGCGGACGACGACGTCTTCTCCGACGCGGTATTTGCTGAGCGTGTGGGCGTCCGGTGGTTGAATCAATGCGCGCTCCCCCGACACTGACACCAATGCTCGATGGCGTAGCGTCACCGTGCGAAACACAGGCGTCGGACGGCGGGGGCGCGTCTGACTTGGGCGAACTCTATGACGATTTGGGGCGATCGTCAAGCGATTCGCGTCCGTCGTGTGTAGTTGTAACGCTCGCCGAGCGGTTCCGCGATGCGATGGCTGGCTAACCGCGCTGCTTGCGCTCCTCGTCGGCTGCGTTTCCTTCCCGCCTGCGCTCGGTGTCGTCTGCGTCACCAATCTGCGCGGCGCCCTCGTCGACATCGCGTTTTACGTCTGCAGGCGCCGGGATGCGCGCTTCGAGCGTCTCGCCCAGCAGGGCATAACGGTTGATGCCCAGATAGTGCAGCGGTTTCGTCTCCGGATCGTTGAGCAGCCAGGTCTCGTCGAAGGCGTCCTTCTCGACCTGCACGGCCACTACCGCGCCGACGAACAGCGTGTGGTCGCCGACGGTGTAGGCGTCGCGCACGCCGCATTCGATCCAGCCAACGCAGCCTTCGAGCAACGGCACTTCGGTGCGGCGCGCCCGGAACGTCGGCAGCTTCGTCAATTCGAACTTGCCGAGTTCGGCGCCGGTGACGCTGCCCAGATACTGCACGTGGTGCAGCAATTCCTGCGTCGGCACGTTCAGCGCGAACTCCTCGCTGTACTTGATCATGTCGTGCGTGTGCCTGGCCGGATGCACCGCGATGCCCACCAGCGGCGGGTCGATGCTCAGCGGCGTCACGAAGGCCGCCGGCATGACGTTGTGGTTGCCGCGCCACGCGGTCGTGACCAGTACGACGGGGCTGCCCCCCAGCAGGCGCCGGGCATCAAGTTCGCCGATGGATTGTCTCATTCCTTTTGCCTCACGGTGCCAGCGTAAGTCACAGCCAATGGCGCC
The DNA here is from genome assembly GCA_964599885.1 of uncultured Dehalococcoidia bacterium. Lineage (GTDB taxonomy): Bacteria > Chloroflexota > Dehalococcoidia > DSTF01 > JACRBR01 > CAZRHH01. The sequence goes on from CAZRHH010000065.1 coordinate 4,421, forward strand.
GCCATGCGTTGACACAACCCGCCGCTCGGCGCCATGATCTCGCCGGGCACAGAAACTCGAACGAAAGTCACGTGAGATGCGCAGCAGATGGTTTTGCGTTGGCGCCCTTCTCTTCGGCCTAATGACGTCATCCCGCGACGACGGGATCGAGCCGGTTCCCAACTCGACCGCATCGGCTGAAGGCACATCCGCTACATGCTTCGGCGTTGATCTCGCTGTTGAAACAATTTCGTCGACGCCCGGCGAAGCAGAAGCGCTGGCTCGCGCGATGGAGATATTCTTGCCCGCACTGCCTAACGATCTCGGGCTCCAGGTCACTGGGTCTGGCGTTCTTGACGATGGGAGCCGTCGCGGACTGTTGCTCTACCTTGGCACCGAAGGCGACGAGTGGCCCGCGGCGAGACTTCGCTTGACTCCTGCCCCCGACTGCCACCCTACAACGCGAGGCGCTCAGGTGTTCGAGGCTGATGGCGTTCCGGTCTACTCCGACAGTGCCGGGCGAATCATCGGGTTCATGGCGTCATACGAAGCGCACGGGACGTTCGTCGAAACGTCGGTTAGCTGGCATATCAATAGCGTGCCGTCATTAGATGCGCAGACGGCCTTCGTGTCGGCGTGGTTGGCGGCTCTGCGGTAATCGTCGCTGTTCTCGTCGAACAGCCGGATGCCCATCCCCTGCGCTGTCGTCGGAAGCTACTACCCGCCGAACAGCGCCGGAAACCGGCCGCCATCAAGCTGCAGCACGGCGGCGTACCGGCGGGCGTTCGTCAGGTACGCCTCATCGTGTGACTCGCGATAGCGGTTGAAGTTGTCGAGCATCTTGTCCGAAATCAGCCGCATGTCGAAGCCCATAATGTAGCGCTCGCTCATCTCCTTCAGCGCGTCGGCGTAGATTTCGAAGCAGTCCGCGAGCCGGCCGAGCGTCGTGCGTTGCGGCTGTTCGGCGAGATCGTGACGCGCGGCCATGCGGTACATCGTCTTGCCGGTGCTGACGTAGTACTCGCTGTCAACTCCGGACGCGCGCTGCCGCCGGACAACGCCCGGCGTCGATGCCCGGCGACGGCGCAGGCTGCGATGAAACACGCCGCTCAGGAACAGAGCATTGTCGGCGTACTGGCGGTAGGCCTGGAACGGCGTCTCGTAGTTGTCGTTGACGGTCTTGCGATCGAGCAGGTCCGAGAAGTACAGCGTGCGCGGCTTGCCGTCCCCGCCAGCCGGATAGAGGGCGCGGGTATGGATGTGCGTGTCGAGCAGCTCGCCCAGATAGTCGATGACATCGGCGTGACGGCTGCCACGCCCGACGTACAGCACCTTGATCACGAAGAGGTCGAACAGCGCGCGCGTCGGCAGGTCTTTGATCTCGCCGATGTCGTCGTAGACGGCGCTCATCAGTTCATCGACGGCGCGCGCGAAGCGATCGTCGGCGGCGTTCTGGCCGTCGTTGCCAGCGATGATGCTCTTCAGTTCGTCGATGCGCTCAGCGAGCATGTTGCACCGATAGTAGCAGCGTTGGCTTACGCCGACATTACGGACGCCACGCCCGGCGCTGCATCCCGAATGAATCATCGGCATGCGGGAGGGGTGGTGGGAGGTCCGAAGTCGGAGTTCAGAGGTCGGAGGGGACCTTTTCCGGCCTCTGAACTCCGACTTCCGACTTCAGACTCCCCCCGCTACGCTTCGGCCATGCACTTCAAAATTGCGGTAATGCGCGGCGACGGCATCGGCCCCGAGATCACGGACGAGGGGCTGCGCGTGCTGCAGGCCGTGGGCGGGCGCTTCGGGCACGAGTTCGAATTCGTCGAGACGTACGCCGGCGGAGCGGCGTGGGACCGCACGGGTGAGCACCTGCCGCAGTCGACGATCGACACCTGCCGCGCGTCAGACGCGATCCTCAAGGGGCCATTTGGCGGCCCGACGAGCGAAGTGAATCATCCCAAGTGGCAGGGCGTCGAGACGACGGCGATCCTCGGGCTGCGGCGCGAGTTCGACCTGTTCATGAACCTGCGGCCGGTGATCGTGTATCCGGAGGTGGTGCCGCTGTCGCCGTTGCGGCCGGAGATCGTCGAGGGCGCCGACATGCTGATCGTGCGCGAACTGACGAGCGGCATCTATTTTGGCGAACGCGGCGAGCGCATCGTTAACGGCGAGCGGCAGGTGTGGGACACGGAGTCATACACCGAAAGCGAGATCGCGCGGATCACGCACGGCGCGTTTCAGGTCGCACGCGTGCGGCGCAAGCACGTCACGCTCGTCGCCAAGTCGAACGTGCTCAGTTCGTCTGTTCTGTGGCGTGACGTATTCAACAGCATCGCGCCGGAGTACCCGGATGTCACGCACGACTACCTGCACGTGGACAACGCGTCGATGCAGATCGTCGTCAACCCGCGCCAGTTCGACGTGATCCTCACCAACAACATCTTCGGCGACATCCTCAGCGACGAAGCCAGCGTGCTCGCCGGATCGCTCGGCATGCTCGGCTCGGCCAGCCTGAACGCCGACGGCTTCGGCATGTACGAACCGATCCACGGCTCCGCGCCCGACATCGCGGGCGAAGGCAAAGCCAACCCGATCGCGATGATCCTCAGCACCGCGATGATGCTGCGCCTCTCATTCAAGCTCGAATCGGAAGCCAATGCCGTCGAATCCGCCGTCCGCAGCGCCCTCGCCGAAGGCCTGCGCACAGCCGACATCGCCGCCGCCGGTGGCACGCTCGTCACTACGGAGCAAATGGGCGCCGCGATCGAGCGAGCAATCAACGCGTAGCTGGCGTACCCTACGCACATGGAACCGAGCATCCAGTACGTCACCACCAGCGACGGCGTCAGCATCGCCTACTACGCGATCGGCAGCGGCCCCTCGGTGATCGGCCTCTCGGCCGGGCTCGGCAACCAGATCGATCTTGAGTGGCGCATGCCCAGGTACCGACGCACCGTGGAGAACGTGGCGCGGGCATTCACCTACATTCGATACGATCCGCGTGGATCTGGTCTCTCCACGCGCGACGTTACCGACTTCAGCATCGATGCGATGGTCCGCGATCTTGAAGCAGTAGCCGACAAGGCCGCGCCTGGTTCCTTTTCGATCTTCTCCAATGGCCACGGCGCGGCGGTCGCGCTCGCCTATGCCGCCGGCCATCCTGACCGCGTTGAACGGCTCGTGACGTCGAACGGATATGCGCGGGCATCCGATTACCGCCATCCCGCTCTCGACGGGATCATCGCGCGCGCGGACACGGACTGGCATATGGCGAGCGAATCGTTCATCCGGGCGATCGCCGGTTGGGGCGATAACGAGTTAGGCGGACAGATGGCCGCGATGATGCGCGAATCGGTCACACCGGCGAACTGGATCGCGTCGGAAAAACAGTTCGCCTTGCGAGACGTTCGGTCGATGCTGCCAGCAGTTGTCGCGCCGACACTCGTCCTGCACCCGCGCAATCATCCGTACTTCACGACCGACGCCGCGAAAGCGCTGGCAGCGACGATCCCGAACGCGCGGTTGCAGATCTTCGAGGGCAGCTCGATGGTGCTACCCGGCCGCGAACTCTTGCCGCTGGTTGCTGAATTTTTCGGTGCGCAGCCGGCACGGCGAAATGCGCCGCCGGAGCTGCCGGAGGGCACGGCGATTATCCTGTTCACGGACATCGTCGATTCGACGGCGATGACCGAGCGCATCGGCGACGACGCGTTTCGCGCGATGGCGCGCGAGCTCGACGCGGCGCTCCGGTCGGCGATCCGCGACAGCGGCGGCGTAGCGGTCGAGGGCAAACTGCTTGGCGACGGCGTGCTCGGCGTGTTCACGTCGGCGCGGCAGGGTATCGACGCGGCGATCCGCTGCCGCAACGCCGCCGAAGCGACGAAGCTCGAGCTGCACATCGGCCTGCACGCGGGCGACGTGATCCGCGAGCAAGGCAACGTCTACGGCGGCGCCGTCAACATCGCGTCGCGCGTCGCAAGCGCGTCGGCACCGGGAGAGATCCTCGTATCGGACACGGTGCGCAGCCTGGCGCGCACGTCGACCAGCGTGACGTTTGAGGATCGCGGCGAACACACGATGAAGGGCATCTCCGAGCCGCAGCGCTTGCACTCGGTCGTGCCGCTCGCCGTGTAGCCGACCTGCCTACGCGTCGCCCACAATGTCCCTGTAGTACTGCTGCCCCTCACGAAACTGCGCGATCACCTCGTCGCGCTGTGCCTCGTCGGCGAAGCGGCCTTCGGCGAGCGTCATTGCAATGAGACGGTCGATCCATCCGACGAAATACGCGGCATCATCCGCGCGCGCGATCGCCGCACCGTCCGCGATGACGTAGATCGCGCTCGTGTGCGCGTACGCGCCGTCGTCATCGAGTACGAGTGCATGTTTCGGGCCTGTCGCGCGCGCTGCGATCCAGCAGCTCTCGTCGATGTTCAGATCATGATCGAGCGACGCGTGCATGCCATCGGCATCTAGCGCACCCGACGCGACGACTGCGCCGTTCACGATCAGTTCGAGGCGCTCGATCGGCACCGCGGCACCAGCCGACGCCTCGACGCGCAGCACGGCGCCGGGCGCGACGGCGATCTCGTCGCCGATGGCGTGGCCATCGACGCTCAGCGCGATCATGGGCCCGTTTGTGACGAACGTGCGGCCGGCGCGTACGCCATCACACCACGCTTCTGTGCTCATCCCGCGTTCCGCATCAATCCGCACAAACGCGCGCACACCGGCGCACGGGCTGCTGAAGCTGTCGAAGCTGCACCAGTTCATAAACGTGTCGCTGCCCGCCGTCGCCGCCAGCCGGAGGCCGCAGTTGAGTAGCCGATACCACAGCGTGGCCGTCGCCGCAGCGTTGGCCGGGTACGACAGCACATCGACCGTATCAATGAGGCCGAGTGCAGCATCAACCGGCAGCGCCTTCGCCTCACACGCGCTTCTCTTCGCGAACACGTCGTCGAGTTCGATGCTGTCGCCGAATATGGGGTGCGCGTAGCTGAGCAACGCGCCCGCGTCGCGCCCGCGCTTCGCGACGACGGCGTTCGCCGGCCAATCGTGCGCGTGCGGCGTCAGCGCGAAGCCGCTGTACGCGGGCTCGACCATCGTGTGGCCGCCGACGACGCACATGTGTCCGTAGAAGTCGTTTCTGTACTCCTGCCCGACGTGAAGCACCGCATCGCCCGAACTGAGCGCATGTGCCTTGCCCGCGAACAACGAGGCGTCATGCACGGTCGCCGATCCGGCATTCGCCACCATCAGGTGGAGCAGATGCACGTCTTCGGCGCGCTGCGCGAGTGATGCCTCTTCCGGTGTCAGCAAATACTCGCCGCCGTAGTGCAGGTGCGCGTGGACGTCGCCGCTGTACCAGCCATCGGCGGCCATGTGCGACCAGCGCTTCAGCCGCACGGTCAGCGATGCTTCGCTATCGGCACGTACGTCCACGCTCGTCTCGATGGCCTCGTACTCGATGCCGCGCGTGATGCGCAGTTTCGCCGTCCCGGCAATACGCGCGCGAAACGAGCCGTCGGCGTAGAACCATGCGTCGCCGTGCAGGTCGCGGCGGATGTTCGCCGCTCGCGGCCACGCCGGGCCGACGCCGTCGCTCAGATACACGCGCGCCGCGATCGGTTCGTCACTCTCGTCATCAACGATACGTACGTGCAGTTCGCCGGCCGGCGTACCTTCGATCGGCAGATCGAGTGTCGTGGGCTTGCCGCCGGCGACGATCAAGAGCGGCATCAGATAGGAGCCCGCGGGCATCGGCCCCGTATCGAGCAGCCCCGAGCCGACGCGCTTCGGTTCGACCCAGCCGCCGAACCCCTCTCCGTGCGACTCCGCTGAGAACTCGACGCCGGCGTTCGTCGTGTTGTCGGCAACCACGAGCAGCGTCAGATGCTCCTCGTCGCGCACGCGGATCGGCCCGGGAGCGCGCGTCGCTTTCGGCCCGGCATCGGTCAGCGTGACGGCCACGAGGCGGGACGAGGTGATGGCTCGGTACATGCTGTCGAGCAGCGCCGTCATTGCGGCGTCCGTCGCGGGGGCATCGCTGCCATCGCCGCTCCCGTCCCAGCCGAGCTCCAGCGCCGGCGCGAGGTCAAGCTCGAGCCCGAGCGCCGCACGCATGTCCGTCAGCGTGGCGTGACGGCCGGCTTCGAGCTCCAGCAGCCGCGCCCTTGCGGGAGCCGGCATCGGCAGCGATTCGACGAGCCAGGTGCCGAGCGTGCGCGGCGCTTCGGGGTGGTCGTTCCTGTCGGGACGCGACTCGGGCGCGCCTGCGCTGCCGTGCGAGCGTCCGTGTGCAGCGTGGTCCATCGCGCCTCGCGTTCCATGCGTGTGCCTTCGTTATGATAGAAGAACCGGCTTCCGCGGACGAAGCGCGATGCCGTCTGAGTTGCGACACGGTGCTTGGTCTCAGGTTCGGGGTTCATGCTAGGCTTTATACAGCGGTAACTTCCTGCATCCGCGCCACCCGCCGCGGCGCGCCTGATCGGTATCCTGCTGTATGGCGGTTCACCACTTCACCGATACGGTACAGACGCCCCCGCCCGTCGATCTGGAACGGATCGAGCGGGCCTTCCGGGAGATTATCGAAGCGCTGGGCGAGGATCCGGGCCGCGAGGGGCTGCTGGACACGCCGGCGCGCGTCGCGCGCATGTACGCCGAGTTGTTCGAGGGCCTGCGGATCGACCCGAAGCAGTACCTCGAAGTCGGATTCGAGGTCGGTCACGATGAGATGGTGATCCTCAAGGACATCCCCTTTTACAGCATCTGCGAGCATCATTTCATGCCGTTTCACGGCGTGGCAGCCGTTGGCTACATTCCGGACGGGCGCGTGGTCGGGTTGAGCAAGTTGGCGCGGGTGGTCGAGGCGTACGCCCGCCGGCCGCAGATCCAGGAGCAGCTCACAGGCCAAGTCGCCGACACGCTGATGGAGGCGCTGACGCCCGATGGCGTCGCCGTCGTCATCGAGGCAGAGCACTTGTGCATGACGCAGCGCGGGGTCAAGAAGCCGGGCTCGCGCATGGTCACGTCGGCGATGCGCGGCACGTTCCGCGACAACGACGTAACCCGTGCGGAGTTCCTCTCGCTGGTGCGCGGTTGATGACCGCACTGTCGATCGGTGAGGAGGCATTCGAGCGCGTGCGCGACGAATGGGCGGATCTGGTCGCCCGGACGCCGGTGCCGATGCCTTTTGTCACGCCGGCGTGGCAGCGCGTCTGGCTCGACCACTTTCAGGGCGACAAGACGCTGCGTATCTTCACCGCCCGTGAGGGCGGCCGGCTCGTAGGCATTGCGCCACTGCTGATCAGCGAAGGAAGCGCGGAGTTCGTCGGGCATTACTCGATCTGCGACTACATGGATGTCGCCGTAGCGCCCGGCTTCGAGGCGGCGTTTTTCGAGCAACTGCTCGAACGGCTCGCCGCCGACGGCATCCGCAGCGTCGAACTGCGCGGCATCCGCGAGTGGTCGCCAACGCTTGGCGCTGTGTGCGATTGCGCGTCGGCGTGCGGCTACGGCGTCGAGCGCCAAGATGAAGCGAAGTCGCCGAGCGTCGAGCTGCCGGCGACGTGGGACGAATACCTCGGCTCGCTTTCGAAGAAGGACCGCCACGAGCTACGGCGCAAGCTGCGCCGGCTGGAGAGCGCCGGAGGCGAGGTCGCACTGCGCGTCGTCACCGAAGCGGACGAAGCGAGCGAGATGCTCGACACGCTGTTCAACCTGATGCGGATCAGCTCGCATCACAAGGAAGAGTTTCTCGACCGCCCCGGCATGGAGGCGTTCTTCCGCGAGATGACGCGCGTGATGGCCGCCGAAGGCATGCTGCGCTTCTACTTCCTGACGTTCGACGGGCAAGCAGTCGCCTCGGTACTGAATTTCGATATCGGCGGGCGGCTGTTCATGTACAACAGCGGCTATGATCCGGACTACGCGCACTACGCGGTCGGGCTAATGTCAAAGGCGCTGCTGATCCGGGAAGCGATCGAGAGCGGGCGCACCTGCGTCGACTTCCTGCGCGGCGACGAGAACTACAAGTACGACCTCGGCGGCAAGGATCAGCAGGTGTACCGGGTGGTGCTGACGCGATGACAACCCTGCACGAACGCCCCGCGATCGCACCGCCGCACCGCCGCATCGCCGTGATCAGCGCGCACACGTCGCCGCTGGCCGCACTCGGCGGACGCGAGACGGGCGGAATGAACGTCTACATCCGCGAGCTGAGCCGCGAGCTGGGCGCGCGCGGCTACGTGATCGACGTGTACACGCGCGCCACCTCGGCGACGGCGCCGGAGACGCAGCCGATCGGCCCGAACGTGCGTGTGATCAACATCGAAGCGGGTCCGCGCGCGCCGATTGAGAAGAACGCGATTACCGACCATCTGCCCGAATTCAGCGAGAATCTGCTCGCGTTCACCGAACGCGAATCGCTGGCGTACGACATGGTACACAGCCACTACTGGATGTCGGGGCTCGTCGGCGCCGCGCTCGCGGCGCGCTGGGACGTGCCGCACGTCGCGATGTTCCACACGCTGGGCGAGGTGAAGCGCCGTGCCCGCGCGACCGAACACGAGCCGCAAGTGCGCATCGATGGTGAGCGCGCGATCGCGGCAGGCGCCGATCGCGTGATCGTCGCCAGCGAGCACGAGAAGCACCTGCTGACGTCACTGTACGGCGCCGATGCGTCGGCGATCTCCGTCATACCGTGCGGCATCGACCTCGACGTGTTCACGCCGATGGACAAGCAGCACGCGCGCGAAAAACTCGGGATCCGCGACGGCGAGCGCATCATTCTCTTTGTGGGCCGCATCGAGCCGCTGAAGGGCATCGATATCCTGATCAGCGCGGCGGCGCAGTTGCACGATGATGAGAACTTTAAGGTACTAATCGTCGGTGGCGATGCGACGATCGACGCGCAGACCGCAGAGTTGCGCGCGCAAGCGGACAGCCTCGGCATCGACCATCACATTTCGTTCGTGGGCGCCGTCGAGCACGAGGATCTGCCGCTGTACTACAACGCCGCGGACGTCTGCGTCGTGCCGTCGTACTACGAGAGCTTCGGGCTGGTGGCAGTAGAAGCGATGGCGTGCGGAACGCCCGTCGTCGCCTCGCGCGTCGGTGGACTCGCCAGCACGATCAGCGATGGCCGGACGGGCTATCTCATCCCGTGGCGCTGTCCGGAGCCGTTTGCCGAGCGCCTCGAGCTGCTGCTCGATAACGACGAGCTGCGCGCATCGTTCGGCCGCGCCGCTCGCGAGGCGGTCGAGCGCTACCGCTGGGTCAACGTCGCCGACGCGATCGCGGCGATGTATGAGGAGCTGCTCGTGGACGGCGAGCTGCGCCGCATTGCGGGGACAAGCGCCTCGGCCGGCTGAATCACACTCTCAACCCTCGCTGCGACGGTCATCTCTCACTTCTCGCGTCCCGCCGTCCCGGATAGTTTTTGCCACGTCTGTGCGTCCAGCGGGATCCAGTCGTGCCATGTGAGATCCTGCCAGAGGTCGGCCATGTGCATCGTCGCCGTGAACGACAGCAGCTCGCCACCCTCCTCGCGCCAGCGAATCGGGTAGCTCATGCGCGTGGTCAAGTCGATGGGCGGCGCCGCTTCCCAGAGGCGCAGCAGGCGGGTGATGTACGCCGGGTCGCCTTCGAGGAACCGGCGGTAGGCGTCGTTTGTCCAGGGTGACGGGCGCTCGACGTTCACCTCCCAGCGTGCTTCTGCTTTGCCCAGCCCGATCATGAACGACATGGCTTCGTCCCAGTTCTCCAGCCGTCCGGCATAGGCCGGCTCGCTGGCGGTGACAATGAAGTTCCATCTTGGGTGTGGTAGCCGTTCGTGCGCGGGAATGCCGATGAGATCGCGAAACGGCCGGTTCGCGGCGAGTACGTCGCCCGATTGGTTCGTGACGAGGACGGGCCAGCGGTATCGGCCGATTTCGTTGTCGAACCATTCCATTGGCCGCGGCGCGTATCGCTCGTGCAGAATGCGCCGCATGTCGATCGCGTAGCCCGCGCCGGCGTACAGACGGTTCGCCTGCTCGGTCGGCATGCCCACCGCATCGACGATCGCCGCGAGCGCCTCGCGGCTGGGGTGCCGCTCCCCGCGTTCGTACGCCTTCACGGCCGACAAGGACAGGTCTGCCCGCCGCGCCAACTCCGGTTGCGAGATGCCTTTTGCCCGCCGTTGCTCGCGCAACAGCGCGCGCCAGTCGAACTTGTCGTGGAAGGTGTCCAGCATCAGCCCTCACGAACAACGGCCTTCTTGACGATCGGCCACAATTCGTATCCCGATAGTACACACAATGTGGCCGGTTTCGCGTTGTGGGCGTCGTGCCCGTCAAGAGAAGATGTGCCTCAATCGGCAAGAACGGGCCCGGAGGCACGGCATGAAGACGAAGACGCATGGCACACCGATCGGCAGACTTTTCGCGCTGGCTCTCCTGGCGGCGCTGCTCGTCACCGCCTTTACCCTCTCGCTCGATGCCCGGGCGGGCCGCGCGGCCGGCGAGAACAGCATCACGGCGCCCGACACGGTCCCCGGCGACGGCATCGTCGGCCAGTATGCATCCATGGCTCTGGACGCGAGCGGGTTTCCGGTGATCAGCTACAAGGGAGCCAGCTCCAACGAGCTCAGAGTGATGCACTGCAACGACGGCAATTGCGATCCACTCGTGAATGGCAGTGAGAGCATCGAGAGTTTTCCGTCGCTGGGTTCCGGCGGGGCGACGTCGATTGCGCTGGACACGGCACCGGGCCGGGAAGGGTTCCCTGTCATCGCCGTGGGCAACCCCGTGCAAATCGTGCACTGTAACGACGTGAATTGCGCGGGCGACGATGAGAGCATCACCACACCACCGCTGACTACATGCTGCGGCATACCTTCCGCGAGACCGTCGCTCGTACTCGATGCGAGTCATCACCCCGTGGTGGCGTATGAGACGATCGGCGTTCACATCGGCGTGCTGCGCTGCAACGACCCGAACTGCGCGGGCGGGAACGAATCGGACGAGATACTTGGAGGCGCCGTTGGTGGCGTTCAGCGACAGTCGCCTTCGCTACGGCTCGACGCGAGCGGGAACCCGGTGATCGCATTCCAGCACGGCAGCGACCTGATGGTCGCGCATTGCAACGACGCCAATTGCGATCCCGACGTAAACGGTGCTGAAAGCGTCCTCGCCTCACCCGATTCGTCTGGCAGCATGGGCAGCTACCCATCGTTGGCTCTGGATGCAGCGGGTTTTCCCGTTGTGAGCTACGGCGACATCGACGCCGGCGCATTGAAGATCATGCACTGCAATGACGCGAATTGCGCCGGCGGCGACGACCCGACGAATGCCGTCACGCCCAGCGCATCGTCCTTCGCCGGATCGACGTCGATCGTCCTCGACGCCAACGGTTTCCCGGTCGTGAGCTATTTCGTCGGGAACGCAAACAACCCCTTCTTCAGTCTTGAAGTCGTTCACTGCAACGATGCCAACTGCGCCGGAGCGGATGACCTTTCGATCACCGTAGACAATGCGGGTAGCGATGCCACCCTGACATCGATTGCCCTCGACGCATCCGGCTTTCCGGTGGTCTCGTACTTCGTCTATCTCCCGGGGTTGAGCGATGGCGAACTGCGCGTGCTGCACTGCGGCGATGCCAACTGCTCGGTGCCGGCGATCCCGACGCCGACGAACACAGCAACGAACACGCCGACTGGCACGGCGACCAGCACGTCTGCGCCGACCGACACGCCCGAACCGACGGCCACGAGTACGGCGACGCCCACCAGCACCACGCCGCCCACCAACACGCCGATACCAGGCGGCCCCAACAGCATCACGTCACCGGACTCGGCAGGCATCGTCGGCCAGTATTCATCGGTCGTGCTGGATGCGAACGGCTTTCCGGTGATCAGCTACAAGGGCGCGGCCGCGAGCGAACTCAAGCTGATGCACTGTAACGACGTCAACTGCGCCGGCAACGACGAAAGCATCGAAAGCTTCCCCGGCCTCACACAGGGAACCCTCAGCAGCACATCGCTGCAACTCGATGCGAACGGCTTTCCCGTGATCGCCGCCGCCGGGCCGTTGAAGATCATCCACTGCAACGACGTCAACTGCTCCGGCGGCGACGAAAGCATCACGACGCACTCCGCCGCGTTCGTGTTCCCGTCGCAGGTCTCGATGGTGCTCGACGCGAACGGGTTCCCGGCGGTGGCGTTCCAGATCCAGACCGGCAACGCGTTGGCGCAGCACATCGGCATGTTCCGCTGCAACGACGCCAATTGCAGCGGCGGCGGCGAGACGCTGGAGATCCCGGCGGCCGGGCTGTTCGATTCACCGTCGCTAAGGCTCGATGCGGACGGGTTTCCCGTTGTCGCCTTCCACAGTTCGGTGCAGGCAACAGTGTCCGGCGATTTGCTCGTGCTGCACTGCAACGACGCCGCTTGCGCGGGTGGGGGCGAGAGCCTTGTAACGTCGCCGGACTCGACCGGACACGTCGGTTCGTTCCCGTCGATGGTGCTCGATGCGAACGGGTTCCCCGTGATCAGCTACGGCGATGACAACGCCAATGGCGCCTTGAAGGTGATGCACTGCAACGATGTGAGCTGCGCCGGAGCGGATGACCCGACGAACACGGTAGCTGGCACCGCCTTCGCCGCGGGCCAGTCGACATCGATGGCCCTCGACGCGAACGGATTCCCGGTTATCAGCTTCTACACGGGGAACTCTGTGTCGACGCAGGTCGTGCACTGCAACGATGCCGACTGCGCGGGCGGCGGTGAAAGTGTTGTCACAGTCGATAACGCCGGAGGGACCAGCGACTACACGTCGCTCGTTCTTGATGCGAGCGGGTTCCCGGTCGTCTCCTACTTTGCACGGCTGGCGGGCGGCAGCGATGGCGAGTTGCGGGTACTGCACTGCGGCGACGCCAACTGCTCGGTGCCCGCGCCGCCGACCCCGACGGCGACACCCACTCAGACCGCGACAGGCACCAGCACCGGTACGTCGACGGCGACGCCGACCGATACGCCGACGCCGACGGCGACGAGCACGCCCACCCCCACGCCAACAAGTACCAGCACCGAGACAGCGACCACGACAGGCACCACGGCGCCGACGGATACGCCCGTGCCGACGGCCACGAGCACGCCGACCACGGCGCCGACAAGCACCAGCACGGCGACTGCCACCGCCACCGCCACCGCCACCGGCACCACCGCGCCCACCGACACGCCGGTGCCGACGGCCACCAGCACGCCCACC
>CAZRHH010000066.1:0-17517 GCA_964599885.1 uncultured Dehalococcoidia bacterium
CCCAGCCCGCCGCCACCGCCGACGCCGCAAGCGATCCCGACCGAGGCGCCGAACGACGGCGAACCGCAGGATAGCGGCACGCCGCAAGCCGGCGACCTGACGCCGGACGCCAACGCAACGCCCGGCGGCGCGACCGCACCCGGAACGCCCGCGGCTGGCGATGCCAGCGATCTCACGCCCGAACAGGTCGAGCGCGCGCTGGCGGAAGCGCTGGAGGGCATCAACGAAGAGTTCACCGTGGAAGAAGCGCTGCGCGTGCTCGATCTGCTGGAGCAGCGGAACCGCGACGAGCTGGCGCAGCCGCCGGCGAGCGATGGTAACGGCGCGCCGGATTATTAGGGGGGGTGCCGGTGCGCGAAGTTGGACCCGTGTGCCGTTTTACCGGGGCGGACACATTGGTCCGCCCCTGCCGTCTTCTCCGACCCGGAGTCCGACAGGCATGTCAGATGGGTCGAGCGTCCACTGTGCCGGGTTTGTGCGAATGTATTCCCTCGCGGCGTCCGTCTCTGAATCACTGCGCAGCAGGCGTTCATGGTAGTTCCGCTGCCACAGTCGCCAGGCGAAGGGTTCCCAGCCTTCGTCGCGGACGCTGCGGATGTACTCATTCGTTGTCATCGTCTTGAACCAACGTACGATCTGCGAGAGAGGCGTGTGTGCAGCATTACAGGGGCGGACACGTTGGTCCGCCCCTACCGTCGTACCCGAAGTTGAGCCGCGTAGATCCAGGATCGCGTGCATGTGATCGGGCATGATGATGTATTCATCGAGCGACACCGCCGGATAGCGTTCCGGCACGCGGTTCCACCAGCGGTCGCACATTGAACCGACGTCTGAGAGGTTCATCGATCTGTCAGCGACATCGCCAAAGAAGGATGCGCGTTCGTGGGTAACCATCGTCAGGAAATAGCGACCAGCGAGTAATCGTGCCATGGCATGCGGATCGAACGGCGGCGGGCGGGATCATTCCACGGCATGCTTCACGATAGCGGAACGCGACACTGGCAACGATGCGCACGTCAACCAGCTCACGACCCGCCAGCCTGCGCCGCGGTAGGGGCGGACCAATGTGTCCGCCCCGGTATCCGAGCACGGCAGTTGAACTTCGCGCTTTGCTCCTACGAACGCCGCGCAGCCACCCGCCGGCTGCTCCCAACGTCTAGCGGCGGCTACACTGCGCCGAAACCCATCCGGGCCACACACAGCGCAGACGGAGCAGCTCCATGACCAACGAGATGCGGCCGCCGACCAACATCAAGTTCGGCACGGACGGCTGGCGCGCCGTAATCGGCGAGGAGTACACGTTCGACAATGTGCGGGCGTGCGCGGCGAGCGTCGCCCTCTATCTAAAGAAGCACAATCTCGATAGCCGCGGGCTGATCGTCGGATGGGACGCGCGCTTTGCTTCGCAGGACTTCGCGATGGCCGTCGCGGAGGTCGTCGCCGGGTATGGCATCAAGGTGGCGATCAGCAGCGTGTTGTGTCCGACGCCGGTTGTCAGCTATTCGATCATCGATCGCAAAGCGGGCGGCGGCGTCGTGATCACGGCCAGCCACAATCCGTGGCGCTGGAACGGGTTCAAGTACAAGCCGGAGTACGGTGGCAGCGCAGCGCCGGAGATCGTCGAGCAGATCGAGGAGCCGCTCGGGGATCTGGTCGGGCGCAAGCTGCCGCAGGTGGAGTTCGAGCAGGCGAAGCGGGACGGCCTGGTCGAAGAGTTCGACCCGCGCGCGCCGTATCTCGCGCAGCTCGCGCGGCTGATCGACCTCGATCGGCTGAAGAGCGCGGGGCTGAACGTGTGCTACGACGCGATGTATGGCACGGGCGCCGGCTACTTCGGCGCGCTGCTCGACGGCGGCAAGACGAAGGTCACCGAGCTGCACGGGTTCATCAACCCGGCGTTCCCGGGGATGCACGCGCCCGAACCGATCGCGCGCAACCTCACCGACATGGCCGCCGAGATGGCGAGCGGCAAGTACGATGTCGGCATCGCCACGGACGGTGACGCGGACCGCGTCGGTATCGCCGACGAGCGCGGTAACTTCATCAACCAGCTCCAGGTGTTCGGGTTGCTGACGTACTACCTGCTGCAATATCGCGAGGAGCGCGGCGCGATCGTCAAATCGATCACGACGACGGCGATGGTGCAGCGGCTCGGCGAAATCTACGGCGTGCCGGTGCATGAGACGCAGGTCGGATTCAAGTTCCTCGGACCGAAGATGATGGCGGAGGACGCGCTGATCGGCGGCGAAGAGAGCGGCGGGTACGGCTTCCGCGGCCACGTGCCGGAGCGCGACGGCATCCTCGCCGGGCTGTATATGCTCGACTTCATGGCGCGCAGCGGGAAGCGGCCGAGCGAGCTGCTGGCGGAGCTTTACGAGAAGGTTGGCCCGCACTACTACGACCGCATCGACATCACGCTGCGGGATGAACAGCGCGACGCGATCATGGAGCGGGCACGGAGCGCGCGACCGGATACCGTGGCCGGCATTCCCGTCACGGCGATCGATTCGACGGACGGGTTTCGCTTCACGCTGGGCGACAAGGGGTGGCTGCTGCTGCGGTTCAGCGGCACGGAGCCGCTGCTCCGCATCTACACGGAAGTCGTCGGCGATGAGTCGCTGGTAGAGAAGGTGCTGGCGGCCGGGCGCGAGATCTGCGGCGTGTAGGCCCGGGGGGCTCCGAACCGACGGCAGGTCGTAGACTCAAGGAATGAAACTGTTCGGGCGTGCCACGCGTTCGTCGCGCACCGTCGTCATCGCGCTCGATGATACGAACGTCGCCGAGCATACGCGGCAGCTCGCTGATTTCGTGGAGCAGCACGCGGGCGCTGGCCACGAGCTATTCAGCGTGCGCAGGTCCGAGCGGCAGCAGATCGTCGTGTGTCGCTGTGGCATGCAATCCGACGCCGCATCGGCGGATCCGCGCCCGGCGCTGATCGAGGATGAACTGATCGATGACGGTTAGCTGGGTGGAAACATTTCGCCGGTGTCGAGTGCGCGCTTGATCTTGCTCATCATATCGCCGACGCCCTTCGAACCGAGAAACGGAAACACAACGCGCGAACCGCTAAATGCCTTCTTCGTAACTGTGCAGTAGTCGACGCCACCAAGCCCAATGACAACGTCGTAGGCCGCGAGATCGAGTTCTCGGGCTTGCCGCACGACCGCGTCGATGGAAATGGGACTCGTCTTTTTCGATTTGAAGGTGACGTTGTACGGGCCAGGTATGAGGAAGTCCGGTGCTATCAACCCATACTTCGCGCTCAAAACAAGCCAGTCCGTGCCGAATCTCAGGGCGTAGGCTTTGTTCTTGTTGAACAGCCCGCCTGTGTATGCGTCCGCCGCTCGCGTGGCGCCAGCCGACGGTTGTTGGTCCCAGATCTTCGCTTTGCCGCATGGCACGATCACGAGTGCTCTAGTCATGATGTTCGCACCGACGCGAGCCGCTGGAATACGTCATACTCTGCTGCCGTCAGTACCGGCGACTTGCAATGCTGTGTGTTCCACAGTCCCGTTCGCCGGATGTCGGGCGCGCCCGCGAAGCGGCCCAACCAATTTGCGGAGGGGTCACTCAGCGGATGCTGCGCGAGAAGCGCGATGAGCCCTCGCTCGAGCGCAAGGCGTTCTTCCGCGGTCGGCACCGTGAAGCACGCAAACGTAAAGTTGTCTCGCAGCGTCTGACTCACGAGTTCTTCGATCGTACGAACGGATGCGCCACCCTGCCTTTGCCACTCCCGCAAGTGCAGGTGGTGCGGGTCGATCCGAGCGAGCAGCGCGCCTCCGACGTGCCGGCGAAACACGCTTCCGTTCTTCGCGCCTCCGAGCGATTTGACGTTGCCATAGTGCTGTCTGATTCTCTTGGGAAAGCGCCCATCTCCCACATGCGTACCCACCCGCACGATGCGGTCTCGAACGGTTCCTTTGGCGGGGGCGGTCTCTCCGTGCTCAAAGAACAAATAGATCCCGTTTTGCGGCAGCGCACTATGCGGAGTTTCAAAGTCGTGCCGGGGAAGATCCAGCGCGATGGCGTGCACCTCCTCGGCAAGCTGCCGGGAATCATCTGAAGTCGTCACCGGCGAAGCGTAGCAAACGCGCGCGACAGGACGTGTCGCGACGCTTGGTTCGCCGTGGAGCGCGCGGCGTTATTCGATCAGCGCGGCGTCGGCGGCGCGCGTGCGGTCGCTCAGCGTCGCCACCAACCGTTCGGCGAGGGCGGCGTCGAATGCGCCGTTGGCGTTTGTCCAGCCGATGCCGGCCATGATGCGACCTTGCCGCAGCGCGTGATATTCGAGGACGATCGTTGATCCTATCGACGGGATCTCGATCGTCATCCGGAACGAATGCGACCACGACGTTCCGGCGATCGGCGGCAGCACAGCTAGCGTCGCGCTCGTCGAGCCGTCGCCGTATTCGGCGTCGGGGATCGCCTCCATCAGCGCTTCCATCTGGTCGCCGCATGTCGGGAACAGCGCAACGTGCGCATCGGCGGCGGCGGACGCCAGCGCGACCGTGGCGTAGACGCCGGCGTCCGACGACACGTTTTCGTCTCCGTCACGATCGAACTGGTCCGACGAACGCTCGACAAGCGAACCCGGAGAGCTTGCTGTCCGCAGCGACCACTCGAGGCACTCTTCGCTGAGTCCAAACGCGCCGCCCAGGTTGAGTGTGACGTCGAGGCTGTCGCCGTACACAGGAATGTCGTCGACTTCCGGCGAGTCGTACTGCGGCTCGCCTCTCCACCCCGCGGGAAAGTCGGCGAGCACGATCTGCGCCGATTCGGCCGCGCGCTCGGCGGCTACGCGAGACGCGTCGTCGACGATGGGCGGAGAGTCGCCGACGGCATCACGGGCGGGCGGGTCATCGGCAGCGGGCGACGCGGTCGGCGCCGCCGCCACGGTGGGCGTTGGTTCAGGGACGGCTGCGTCATCACCGCATGCCATGCCGGCGAGCGCGAGCGCCACGAGGGCAGCAACCCAGAACCGGAACATCGCGCTTCCTCCAACAGTCGTCTTGCAGGACTATCGGCATCCCGAGGGGTGCCTCCACCCAGCCGTGCCGGGGTGCAGGTGTCCAGACCGGCTCCCAGCTCAATCACGAGGCCGCTGATCTCCCTGATCTGACCTGTCGCAACCCCCTACAGAGCCCCTACGGGACTCCGATACTTCTTGCAGGAGGAAGCGCTCGTGTTGCGTCACCTGGTCTTCGTGGGGGTTATCGGTCTGTTCGCGGCCGTCTGGATGAACGCGCCAGCGTCGCGCGCCGCCACCGCCACCGTCACGCAGACGTGCAGCGCGGCCGCGCCCGGCGCCGTCACCATCACGTTGGCCTGGCCCGCGCCAGGATCCGGCGCCCAGCAGACGTGGTTCGATATCTCACTGACGCCCGGTTTCGCGCCGGGATGGTTCCAGGGCCACGGCCCGCTGGCGACGAGCCAGCGCGCCTTCGCGTTCGATGCTGTGCCTTCGGGGCTGAACTTCTACTACCGCGTCAACACGCTGTACAACGGCGGCGCCTGGAAAGAGAGCGCCGTCGGCTCGTTCGTCTCGAACTGCAACGGGGGCGGCGGCAGCGCCGGACCACCCGCGGCCGGCAACGTCGCGCAGGTCTGCGACGGCGGCGGTTCAGTGACGGCGACGTTCAACTGGAAGCCGGGCGCGGCCGGCCAGCAGTGGCTCGATCTCTCGACCAAGAACAACGGCTTCGCGCCGGGGACGTTTGTCGGCGCCGGGCCTGTCGGCAGCGGCGGCGGCGCTTTCACGTGGACCGGCATTTCGCGCGGGGTGACGCACTACTGGCGCGTCAACGTGCTGTCATCGGGCGGGTGGATGTCGAGCAACACCGGCAGTTTCACGTCGGTGACGTGCGAACCGCCGATGCGCGCCTGTATCGGATGGATGAAGGGATACACGCAGACGGGGCGCGCTGAGTGTGACGTCATCCTGGCCGGCCCTGACCGCGTGCTCGCCGATTGCCTCGCTCGCGCGCTCAAGTTGCCGTACACGGAGAAGTACGCGTGCGGGCAGGTGAAGGCAGAACCCTTCCTGAAGGACTGCCTGATGAGTTTCTTTGCCGGCGTACAGTTCGGCGGGCAATCCTGCCGGAACTATTACTACTGACGACGTTCAACTACAACTGACGTTCAATGCGGCCGTTCCCATGCTTCCACGCGCGCGCCATGACGAGCGGCTATTCGCGATGGTGTGTTGGCCAGTGGTGTTCACGCTGGCGGGCCAGAGTGACACGGTCTCAAAGACCGTGCCACGCGATGGTGTGTTGGCGAGTGGTGTTCGCGCTGGCGGGCCAGAGTGACACGGTCTGAAAGACCGTGCCACGGGGTTCGGTTGATTCGGGGGTAGCGTTGCAGGATCGACGAGGGCGGAGCTGAAGCTCCACGGCTACATTTCGAGTGCGCACGGAACGGCGATCTATCGAGAGCCGCGGAGGCGGGGGTCGAGGACGTCGCGGAGAGCGTCGCCGAACATGTTGAAGCCGTAGACGGCCAGGGCGATCGCCAGTCCGGGCCAGATCGCCTGCTCCGGAAACGCGCGGAACTGTAGCGAGCCCGACAGGCTGAGCATGGCGCCCCATGACGGGAACGGGTTCCGGATGCCGTAACCGAGGAAGCTGATGCTGGCCTCGGCAAGGATGATGCCGCCAAGCTGCACCGACGACAGCACGATCACCACGGGGATCACGTTGGGCACAATGTGCCGCACGATGATCCGCGAGTTGGTCGCGCCGATCGTCCGCGCCGCGTCGACGTACTGGTTGTTTGACGTCGCGATCACCGCGCCGCGGACGACGCGGGCCGATCCCGCGGTCAGCACGATCGTCAACAAGATGACGATCCACACCATCGTCTGGTACGGTCCCGCCCGGCCGGCGAACACCGACAGCCCGAACAACAGCAGGATCACCGCCGGTATCGCCAGCACCACATCGACGAGCCGCTGCATGATGGTGTCCACCCAGCCCCCGAAGAAACCCGAGACCGTGCCGATCAACAATGCCGCAAGCCCGGTGATGAGTACCGTCGACAGCCCGATAATGATCGATATTCGCGCTCCGTAGAGGATCCGGCTGAAGATGTCGCGGCCCAGCGCGTCTGTGCCGAACGGATGCGTCCACGACGATCCCTGGTTGATATCGACACGCGCGATGTGCTGCTCGTTGTAGCCGGAGGGCGCAAGAAAAGGACCCTCGATCCCGAGCCACGCGAGATCCACGAACAGCGCGGCGAACAGCATTAACAGGATGATCGCGCCGCCGACCGCGCCGAGCGGCTTGCGCCGGCAAAAGCGCCAGATGTTCGCCGGCCACTGCGACCAGCCGGTGCGGCGCGCGCGCAGAACCGGTTCATCGGCCCGTGTGAGGTCGAGCGTGGTTGCCATCAGCTGTACCTGATCCGCGGATCGAGGTAGGCGTATGTTACATCGACGAGCAGGTTGGATACGACGACAACGACGGCGCTCAGCAGCGCGATGGTCTGCACGACCGTGTAGTCACGGAACCCGATCGCCTGGAACAGCCACTCGCCCATTCCCGGCACGTTGTAGATGCTCTCCAGGATCACGCTGCCGCCGATCAACACAGGCACCTGAAGCCCGATCACCGTGATCACGGGGATCATCGCGTTCTTCATTGCGTGCGCGACGACGATGTTCCGCTCCCGCAGACCCTTTGCCCATGCCGTCCTCACGTAGTCCTGCCGCAGCACCTCCAGCATCTGCGTCCGCATCAGCCGCATGATCGTGCCGGAGAGACCGACGCCGAGGATCACGGCCGGACCCACCGGGATGAAGTAGCCGAACGGGAAGAGCAGGAACTGCAAGTTCTCGTAGGGGTTCTCCCAGATCTGCTGATACTCCGAGCGTATGGGGATGGCCCACTTCCACCAGAGCGACGCGTACACGATGATCATCGTCGACAGCCAGAAGTTTGGTATCGCCAGAAAGCCGATCGAGACGCTGCGCGACACGTAGTCGGTCACCGAATCCTGCCGCAGCGCCGATATCACCCCGACCGGGATCGCGATCAGCAGCGAGATGGCCAGCGCCAGTATCGACATTTCGATCGTCACCGGCAGCTTGTTCTGCAAGTCCGCGCCGATCGGCGCCTGCGTCCGCAGCGATCGCCCGAAGTCGAACGTCACCACGCCGCCCAGCCAGCCAAAGTACTGCTCGTGCAACGGCCCCTCAAGTCCGAGATCTTCCTCGATCGATGCACGCAACTCCGGCGTCACCTCATTCTCGCCGGCGATTTGCTGCACGATGTCGCCCGGCAACACGCGCAGCATCGAAAAGATCAGCAGCGACACGCCGATCAGCGTCGGAATGGCGAGGAGCAGCCGTTTGAAGATGTACTGACGCATTCGTCGTTGTCCCGCGGCAGAGTTCTTGCGGGCGGAGGTTGTTCGCCTCCGCCCGCGTTCGTTTCAGTTCGGCATCCGCCGGGTTAGCCGTGGTCGCGTACCTTGTCTACGCGTCCTTGTAGAGCCGGAGCGCACCCTCGGTGCCGACGGCGTACGTCGTCGGGCCGGTCGTGTTTAGCACACCCTGCAGATTGGGCTGGCGCGCGGCGAACTCGACCGGGGTGACAACGGGCACGTAGTACATACGGTCGGAGGTGTACTTCTGGAGCTCGAAGTTCTGCTTCTTGATCTCGTCGATGTCAGTCTGCGAGAGCATCTTCTTGATGTTCTCGACGAGCGTCGCATCGCCCACGCTGGAGTGATTGCGGCCGCCGCCGGCATCGCGCGGGAAGTACATGTTGCTCCAGTAGGCGCCGATGTCGCTGAACACCGATTCGAGACCAAACGTGAAGCCCTGGAAGTCGCCCTGGCCGAACGTCTTTGAGATGTAGACGCCGTACTCCTCGCCGACTTCGCTGACGCTGACGCCCGCCTCGCCGAGCATCGCCGGCAGCGCCTGCCGCACCGTGTCGTAGTAGGGGACGACGCTTGAGTACACGGTCGTGCTGAAGTGCATCGGCGTGTCGAACTCGTTGACGCCGGCAGCCTCGAACAAAAGCCGCGCTTCGGCGGGATCGTATTGGTAGTTGACACCGGCGTCGCCGATGTCCGGGCCCTGGGGATCGAGCCACCAGTTTTCCCCGAAGCCGGCGTTGATCGGCGTGTTCGGCCAGAGACCGCCCTCCGCGGAGACGAGTTGGAGCAGGCCTTCGCGGTCGATGGCGCGCGACATGCCCTGGCGCACGCGAATGTCGTTGAAGGGCGGCTTGTCGCTGAGATAGCTCGCCGGCTCGAAGTACATGAAACTCAGAATGTTGCGCGGCGCGCCGTCGAGGACCGCATCGGGCACCTGGCTGCGGAACGATTCCAGGAGCTGCGGCGGCACGGAGATGGTGTCCAGCTCGCCGGCGGCGAACTGCGAGATCTCCTGGTTCTTGTCGGTGATGACGTTGAGGTTGACGCCATCGAGGTAGGGCAACGCGTTGCCGGCGTCATCCTTCTCGAAGTAGTCGGGGTTCTTCTTCCAGGCCATGACGACGTTCGGCTCGAGGCGATCGAAGATGAACGGACCCGAACCGAGCATGCTGTCTTCGCTCGCGGTCTCGCTCTGCTCGACGAACTCACGCGGCATGATCCAGAGGTCCTGGAACGATGCGATGCGGTTGAGGAACAGACCGTACGGCTCGCTCAGCTTGAACGTGACCTGCCGCTTGTCGGCCGACGCCGTCACGCTCTCGACCATCGCGAGGTTGCCCTTGTTCGGCGAGATCGCGCGGTAGCGCTCGAACGAGTAAACGACGTCGTCCGCATCGAGCGCCCGGCCGTTGACGGGCGGTACGTTGTGAAACTTCACATCGTCGCGCAGCGTAAAGGTGTAGTTCATACCGTCGTCGCCGGGAGTCTGGACCTCCGAGACGAGTTCGTTCTCGACGGTGTACCACTCGTCCTGCGGCAGCTCGCCGACGACGGTCTTGAAGCGCATGAGCCGGCTGTACGAGTACGAAGCCAGCGCGTGCGTCAGGAAGCTCGATGCCTTGTGCGGATCCTTGCCGAGCACGAGGCTGACGGTGCCCTGTAGCGTGCCGCCCGCGCGCGGCGTGCCGTTGCCGCCGTTGGTGGTTGTGCCGGGCGTCGTGCCGGGCGATGGATCGTCGTCGCCATCGCCGCCGCAGCCGACGAACGCGATCGCGCCCGCGGAGGCGCCGCCGATCGCCGCCATCTGAATTGCCCGCCGTCTGCTGACCCGACCTCGGGTGAACTTGTCCCAGTACGTAGCCTGATTGCCCATCTGCGTGGACTCCTCTCCTCGGTGCGTGCCTGCGTCCTCTCAGTGTTGAGAGTTTACTACGTTTCTCGTAATGGCAACCGTCCGTTTGCACCATTCCATACGTCTGCGGGAGGGCGCCTTCTTTTCGTTTTTGGGGAAGGCCGCGCTTTGCCACACGTTGGCGATGGTAATGGTATAAAGTGGCGCACTCCCTCAAGACAGGATGGCCGCAGGCTCCAGGAGGTATGCGGAAACATGGTGAACGAACATAAGACGCCGTGGCTGGCGGCCCTTGCGCTGGCAGTCGCGGTGGCCGCCGCAGCCTTGGGCGGGTTCGGCGACGACCGTCCCGTGGCCGCTCAGTCCGGCGAGACGGCGATCGCCGTCACGGCGCCGGTGGACGCCGAGGTCAGTTCTGGCGACGACCCGGTGCCGTTCACGATCAGCGTCGAGAACGTCGACAATCTCGGCGGCTTCCAGTTCGTCCTGCTCTACGACGCCGACGTCTTTGAGTTCTCCGAAGTCCAGCGGACCGAGTTCCTCGGCTCCACCCAGCGCGAGGTCGTCTGCAACGAACCGACCGTCGCCGCCGGCTCGATGCGCTGGAGCTGCGTCACGCTCGGCCCGAC
The DNA here is from genome assembly GCA_964599885.1 of uncultured Dehalococcoidia bacterium. Taxonomy (GTDB): domain Bacteria; phylum Chloroflexota; class Dehalococcoidia; order DSTF01; family JACRBR01; genus CAZRHH01. Next base: position 10,867 of record CAZRHH010000066.1, read on the forward strand.
GCCGCCCGGCGTCGAGGGATCGGGCGCCATCGCCACGGTCTTGCTCGATCCGACGGGCTCCGGCTCGACCGACGTGTCGCTGGATCGCGTCCAGCTTGCGAAGGCCGATGAGACGGCCACGCTGCACGAGGACGTCGCCGTCCGCAACACGGCGATCGACGTCGCCGGTTCATCGGGCTTCAACTGGCTGTTGTGGGGGCCGGTGATCGCGGTCGTCGCGCTGGTAGTGCTCGGCGGCGGCGCCTTCGCGGCGATGCGCATGCGCGACAGCAAGCCGGCCTCGGCGACGGGCGTCTAGGCGCGACTCGAAGCACTGAAACTAGCGATTTGGAGGATGGACGGCTGCACAGCCGTCCATCCTTCATTCTTTACGTCGGGCAGTCCGCAGGATCGGCTACGGCGGTCTGCGGCTACGGAGCGGGCGCCTCGAACGCCAGCAGATCGCCTACGGAGAGATCCAGCCGCGCGGCGGCGCCGGCGTTGATTTCCAGTACGTATAGCACCGACGCATCCGGCGAGTAGAGGCGCAGGTCGTCGTCCGGCACCTCAAGCTGTGTCGGCACGTCGGCGGTGATATCGACGATCCGCTTGTCGGCGCCGATCCAGATGAAGTCGAGCGGGAAGCGGGTGTTTCGCATCCAGAACGAAGGGATCGTCGGCGCTTCGTACACGAACAGCATGCCGGCGTCGCGGGCCAGATCGTCGCGGCCGCTGAGCCCAATCGATCGCGCGTCCGCCGTCGTCGCGACTTCGGCGCGCAGGGTGCCGCCTTCGTAGCGCACGTCGATCACGGGCAGGCCGTGGTTCGGGCCGGGAGGCGCGTCGTCGCCGCATGCGCCGGCCGCGATGCCGAGTAACAGGACGAGCAGCAGCGACGGAATCGGCGCGAGTCTGAGCATTGCGCGGAGATGATACAATTCGCCGATTCCCGCCTGTTCGGAGGACGCGTGACCCGCCAGCCAGTAACGCACCCCGGCATTCCACTACACGCCGCCCGTACCGGCGCGCAATGAGCGATCTCGCCCAGTCCCGCACGAACGCAACTCCAGCCGATGACACCGTCACCTGGGACGATGTCCGCAAGCTGACAGCGCTCGTCCTTGCCGTCGCGTGGCTCGGTTTCTTTCTCTTTACGGGCATGCCGGCGCTGACGATGGACGTCTTTCCACGCACGCTGACGACGCACATTGTGGTCGCCGTCGCCGCCGCCGTGTACCTGGGGTGGCTGGCGATCGCCCGGCGCCTTCCCGGCGGCACGCCGTTCGATCTGCCGGTGCTGGCGCTGCTCGGCGCCTACGCGGTGGCGACGTTCGCGTCCGTCAACTGGCGGGTGAGCCTGGAAGCGACGCTGATGTTCGGCGCCGCGCTCATCGCGTTCTATGCGCTATCGGATCTGCCGTTTCTCAGCGCACAGCAGCTTCGCCGCGCGCTGATGCTGCTGGCCGCGGGGCTATCGGCGTATGCGGTGTGGATCGTCGGGAACGATTACGCCAACTACCTTTCGTACGTACGCTCCGTCGAAGGCATCGACAGCGGCAACATCTTTCCGCCGACGGTGCCGCGCGTCCACGGGGTGAGCGATCACCCGAACATGCTGGCGATGCTGCTGACGCTCTTCATGCCGTTCTTTGCGCTGAACGCCTACCGTGCGACGTCGCGGATCGAGCGGCTGGCGGGGTTCGCGGGCTTCGCGATCGCCGCGCTGGCGATCTTCCTGACGCTGTCGCGCGGCGGCTGGCTCGGCGTCTTCGCCGGCACGGGGTTCACACTCGTCGCCGCGTTCATGACCGTGCGCGCGTACGACCGCGAGCAGCAGGGCTTCAAGCCATCGTGGGAGAACGCGATCCCGCGCGACATCAACCCGACGGCGATCGCGACGATCCTCGGCGCGCTCGTGCTCGCGGCCGGCGGCACGCTGGCGTTTCTTTCGAGTTCGACGACGCGGCCCGGCTGGCTCTTCCGCAGCTCGCTCTCGCCGCGCGAAGACGCCTGGCGGGCGGGTCTCGATATGTTCGCCGACTTCCCGCTCGCCGGATCCGGCCCCAACACGTTCGGGATCCTCTATCCGCAGTACAGCGGGAAGTTTCTGGTCCACACGCAGCACGCGCACAACGGCTTTCTGCAGGCAGCGAACGACGTCGGGATCATCGGCCTGCTGGCGCTCGGTGCGCTCGGAATCACGATCGCGTACGTGCTGCTGAAGACGTGGCGCGAGGGGGCGCTGGAACAGCGGCTGCTCGCCGTCGCCTGCGCTGGGGGATTGATCGGCTTCTGCGTCCACAACCAGCTCGATGCCGGCAACATTTGGAAGGCACCGGCGTTTTCGCTCGCGCTCGTGGGCGCGATCATCGTGCGTAACTATCGCGAGCGCGCGAACCCGGCGCCGCCCGCCAGCGCGGCGTGGCTCGAACGCGTGCCCGAGGGCGTCCGCACGAACGGCGCGCTCGCCGCGCGGGGATTGCTCGTCGCGCTGATCTTGCTGCCGCTCGTCGCCTGGTACCGGATTGATCGCGCGCACTACGACTACTGGCGCGCGATCGAACTTTCGAACAAGAACGACCCGGCGGCGCTGGCCCGCATGCAGGAAGCGGTCAACGCCGACTCGAGCATGATGGTCTACCAGTTGCAGCTCGGGCAGATGCAGGCCGAAGCGTACATCGCCGCCCGCGGCAGCGAGCGCTCGCTCATTGACAATGCTGTACTCCACCTTGAACAGGCCGTGCGGCACGACAAGCGGAGTGATCTGGCGCGCATCAATCTTGCGCGCGCGTACCAGCTCGCGGGGCGCAACGAAGACGCCGCGCGCGAGGCGCAAATCTCACGACTCGCCGTTTATCACGTGCCGCCGGTGCTCGCGGCGGGCGAGGTCTACGAATTGCTCGGCGATGACTACGAGGACGAGGCGATCGCTACGTATGGCCAGGTGATCTCGATGGACGCCGGGCTTGCGGACTCGCCGTTCTGGGACGGTTCCGAGTTTCGCAAGGATCACTACGACGAGATCCTCGGCGAATCGATTCTCGGCATCAATCCATGCACGATGGGGTCATTTCTGGTGCAGCGCTTCAGCTTCAACGCGAGCGATTCGCTCGCCGATCTGGATGACACGGCGACCGGCTGCAAGATCCTCGTCGTCAACTCACCCGACGATCTGATTTACCGCGTGGCGCTCGCGCGCATCTTCATGCAGCAGGAGAACTTCGACGAAGCACGCATCCACCTCGACTACGCGGTGAACAAGCAGCCCGACTTCGGGCCGGCGCGCACGGAGTACGGACGGTGGCACACGCTTCAAGGCGATGTTGAGTCGGCGAAGCACCAGTGGCTGATCGGCGGCCAGCTTGAAGAGGCCGAGTCGATCATGTTGCTGGGGGAGACGTATCCGCCGGGCGAGGTGCCCGCGGATCTGATCGGCCGGCTGGCCACGCTGCTTGGGAACTCGGGCACGAGCATCAAGAACGACACGATCTCGATCCTGTACTACCGGCTCCGGTACGGGCGCCTGTCGCCGCTGCGCGCGATCATCACGGGCGAATGGCAGACGGCCGTTCCGCGCATCTACAACGACATGAACAACAAGCTGCAGGAGTGGCGCACCGAAGCCCGCACCGGCGCCCCCGCAAGCGCCGGGCCATCCCCAACAACGACGAACTAGCCGCGTCACCGTTAGTTCGCGCGCCCGCGTCCAACGACGAAACGGCCAGCCGGGAGCGACTGTCCGACCAATGCGATGAATCTGGCACACTGGGGACGGAGATCGTGGCCGGATCTGCCACGCCTGCTTCCATAGACTTCCGGAAACGGAGGTCCCACAATGTACAACCGCCGCATGATGAGTTTCTGGTTCGTGGCGTTCGCCTTCAGCGCCATGTGGATAGCGATCATCTAGCCGTGGCACTCCGCCGACCCGCATACGCGCATTCCCGGACAGGAGCTATCCGATGACCAGCGAAGCGATCCACCCCGACTACTTCGCGGACGCCGACGCCCGCGTCTATACCACCGACCCCAACAGGCCCGCCAGCGCCCGCACCTTCGTCTGGGCGAATGCGCGCTGGTACGAGCGCGAGGAGGGCGTCATCGGCACGGGCGCCGTTGACTTTTCGCCGGTCGCCGACAGCGACGAAGAACTCCGCACATGGCTGCGCGAAAGCGATCTCGATGTGGACGAACTCGACGCCGGCGACTTCTACGTGATGGTGCTTGAAGAGTTCGTGAACCAGACGCCGCCGCTTCACCAGTCGCCGGAACGCTCGGATCAGACGCTGGAACAGCAAACGGCGCCGTGGCGGCCGCGATGATCTGGGCCGACAACATCGAAGAGCGGACGAAGGCGAATTCGACGTTTCGCACTGTCCTCTGGACGGGCGAGCACAGCGAACTCACCGTCATGTCGATTGAGGTCGGCGGTGAGATCGGGCTGGAAGTGCATCCGGACATCGATCAGTTCCTGCGTGTCGAGTCGGGTCAGGCGCAGGTGAAGGCAGGCCCCGCCGAGGACAACCTGAACGAGACGCACGACGTGCGGGAAGAGTGGGCGTTCGTGGTGCCCGCCGGAACGTGGCACAACGTGATCAATACGGGCGACGTGCCGTTGCGGCTGTACACCGTGTACTCACCGCGCAACCACGCCCCGGGCACTGTGCATCAGACGAAAGCCGACGCCGACCGCGCCGAAGCGGCGGAACACGCGGCCCGATAGTTACGCTTCGTTAGGGCCGGTGACACGGTCTGAAAGACCGTGCCATTCCTACCTGAACCACGCCGCGCGTCACCGCCCCACCCAGAGCACCGTCTCGTGCGCCGGCACGAAACCCACGTCCGCGTACAGACGCGCGGCGTCGCTGCCGGCTTCCGTCTCCAGGCAGATGCAGTCGACGCCACCGTCCTGCGCGTCGGTGATCGCGCGGGCGATCATCGTTGAGGCGACGCGGTGGCCGCGCACGGACTTCAGCGTGGCGATGGAGTACAGGCCGGCGGTCTGGCCGTCGCGCACGGTTAGCAGCGTGCCGGCCGGCTCGCCATCGAGCGAGGCGATGTAGAACGTGTGATCCGGGTCGATGATGTTCGCCAGCGTGGCGCCGAGCAGAAACGACTTGCGCCAGTCGGCGTAGTTGTTCGCACGCTGGTGCAGCGTCACGAAGGCGCTCGCGTCATCGGGCTCCGCGCGCTTGATTGTGACGGCGTCGTTCACGGCGATCGCGCCCGGATCGCCAGGAAACGTCATCGAGACCTCGCGCTCACGCTCGACGAAGCCGCTCCGCCGCAAGTAGTCGGCGATCTTCGCGGGGCGATCGAGCGGCGTCGTGCGCGCTGCCGGCGGGCGGTCGAACGCGCGCAGCAGCGAGAAGCCGATGTCGAACAGGCTGCTGAGCCGCGCATCGGTCGTCGTGAAGCCTTCGATGCAGTTCCACTTCGGCTCCGACGCGTCCGACGTGATGCAGAGCGCGCCGCCGAGATCGCGATACTCGCCGCGATGCGTCGCCTGCATCAGCCGCTGATTGTTGACGATCTTCAGCGAGACAACCGGATCAAACGCCATGCCGAGATTGTAGCCGCAAGCGCCCCTGCGGTGCCGCGAGTCAAACCGGTACGCCGCCGCCTCGTACTCCACACAATGGTAGGAGCCCCGCTTGCCGGGTCCCGGCATGCCCGCACCATACGCCGAGAGTGATCCTGGTAGCGGCACAGCGTGCTGTGCCGTCGTCGATTCGCGATCCCGTGGCGGCATAGCTTGCTATGCCGTCTCCGATCCGCAGCCACCCCATCCGGCTACCCCGACAAAGCCTCTGTGCCTCTGTGCCGCAGTGGTGAAATCAAACCACCAGCGATCAGCGACCAGCGACCTACCCCGCCCCCGTCAGCTCGGCGGGTTCGGCCTTTTCCAGTTCGAAGGCGGCGTGCAGGGCGCGCACGGCGTCGGCGACGCGATCTTCGGGGACGATGCAGGTGATGCGGATCTCGCTGGTTGCGATGATCTCGATGTTGATGCCGGCGTCAGACAGCGTGCGGAACATGCGCGCGGCGTAGCCGGGGGCGCTCTGGATGCCGGTGCCGACGATGCTCACCTTGCCCATGCGCTCGTCGGCAACGACATCCGCCGCGCCGATCTCCTTCGCTACGGCCTCAACGAGGGGCTGCGCTTTACGGAGATCGGCCTTCGTGATCGTGAACGTGACGTCGGTGAGCTGCGCCGAGCTGGCGTTTTGGACGATCGTATCGACCGAGAGATGCGCGTCGGCGAGCGGCGCGAAGATCTCGGCGGCGACGCCGGGGCGATCGGGCACGCCGCGGATTGTGATCTTCGCGACATCGACGTCGTGCGCGATGCCGCGGACGCGGTTGAAGCCTTCCATATCGACGCCTCCATGTATCAGCGTACCCGGCTCGTCGGCGAAGCTCGACGCGACGAGAATCGGAATGTTGTAGACGGAACCAAGCTCGACGGCGCGCGGCGCTATCACCTTCGCGCCCTTGCTTGCCAGTTCGAGCATCTCTTCGTACGTGATGTCCTTGAGTTTACGGGCGTCCGGCACAACGCGCGGGTCGGCGGTGTAGACGCCGTCGACGTCGGTGTAGATCTCGCACATGGCGTTGAGCGCGGCGGCGAACGCCACGGCAGTCGTGTCGGATCCGCCGCGGCCGATCGTG
>CAZRHH010000067.1:0-17395 GCA_964599885.1 uncultured Dehalococcoidia bacterium
GACGAGCCGCTGTCCAACCTCGATGCCAAGCTCCGCGTGCAGACCCGCGCCGAGATCAGCAAGCTCCACCAGCGCCTCGGCACGACGTTCGTCTACGTCACCCACGACCAGACAGAAGCGATGACGATGGCGACGCGCATCGCCGTCATGAAGAGCGGCATTCTTCAGCAAGTCGGCACGCCGCAAGACCTCTACGACCGCCCCGTCAATGCGTTCGTCGCCGGCTTCATCGGCAGCCCGTCGATCAACTTCCTCGACGCGACCGTCACGAAACAAAACGAACAGCTCATGCTCGATACCGGCGGCTTCGCGCTGCCCGTGACGGCGCAACAAGCGCCGCGCCTCGCCCCGTACGCCGGCAAGAAGATCATCATCGGCATCCGCCCCGAAAACGTCCACGACGTCGCCTTCCAGCCCACCGACGCAGAGACGGCGCAAGTCGACGCCACCGTAGACGTCACCGAACTCCTCGGCAGCGAAATCTTCCTCCACCTCCTGATCGACGAAAAGCCCATCCTCGCCCGCGTCGACCCCCGCACCAACGCCCGCCCCGGCCAAAAAATCCGCGTCGCACTAGAAACGGATCGCCTCTACCTGTTCGATGCGGAGACGGAAGAGTCGATCCTCGCGTAGAAGTCGGGCGCGTTATAGTGGCCGTCAGACGAGAGGGGCGCCGCCCATGCCAGAACAAGGCGCGAAGTTAGCGCGACTGCAGCGAACAGCCCATTTCATTGAAAAGAACGGGTTGCCTAGACCGTCGGCAAACCGATTGACGACGTGGATGATACTGGTCGCGCATGCTTCGGCACGTACCGACCATTGGCACGCACAAGCGAACGCTCAGCTGTTGCTGGACGCCGAAGGCATCGATAGGCAGCTCACTAACCATCACCCCTGCGTTGTCCTCGGAGTCCCCGCCGCCCGGCGATACTTCGTCGATAAGGGATATCTCAGACTACTCTTGCCGTTCCGTCCGGCCTGCGTAGTCCACGATACGAACTACGTTGAGTGCACGCTGGACTGCGTTTACGGCGTCAAACTCGACGGGCGATGGGTCGACGAACTGGTTGGATCAACCCTCGCCGCCGATAGCGACGCCGAGGCACCGAGTCGGCCGCTGGTCGCCACCAAGGCGGCCACGGCAACTAGGAACGAGTCGGCTCCGGGCGTTGACCTGGAAGTGACGAGAAGCGCACGGCTCAATGTCGCCGAACGGACGGGATTCTTAGCAGCGATGGAGGCCGAGGCTCGCGCACTAGAGGCGGAGCTGAGTAGCCCTGGCGATTGGGCGAAGCCTTTCTACTCATCCGTAGCCACGATGACGCCGGGAACGGTCAGAGTCTTCATAGGGCTAAACGGCGCCGGCGATCGGTTTGCAAACCAGTACGACATGCAGGACGGGAACAACGAACGAGTTTGGAAAGACCCGAACTACAACGCCTTCCTCGACGACCGTTGGGGTGACGAGCACCGTGCGTCTCCCGTCGGGACGAGTCCGCTTCAGCGTTACGTGCTAAAGGTGTTCAATGAGATGTACGGTGATGATGGGAGAGCGCGCTGCGGACTGCGGCCTGTTTTAACATCATGCCCGTCAGTTCACGGGGGCAAAACGATCCAGTCGTCGCTCGCCACTGGGACGCCGGGATGCAGTGGGGAATAAGGCTCGTGGAGTACCTCCGACCGCGGCTAATGATCGTGAACGGTAACGGCATAAAACGGAGTGCGTGGTCGGCGATAAACGCTACGTTTGATCTCCATGAAATTGCTCCTTCGCCACTCGAGAAACCCAACCTTCTGTTTGCGCGAGGGTGAGATTACGTCAGGCGTCCTGAGCGGCTGTCGCGTAATCGGTCTGCCTCACCTCTCACGTAATCGCGCGTCGCCAGCACTTCTGTCGGCGCTGAAGAGTCGGAGACCATACACCTAGCACGCCCTGACCGTTCCATCTCTGCCTGTGTGCCTCTGTGCCTCTGTGGTGAAAACCTCCCCGCCGTCCCAGTGAACACATTCACACCACCCCGCACCCCCAAACTGCCATACTGCCCCACATGACAACGCCCACCGAAACCCACACCAAACTCGACTTCGACTGGACCCCCGAACAGTGGCGCGATGCCGGCCAGCGCTTGCTCGATCTCGCCATCGACGCCTCTACCAGCTGGAGCGATCGCCCTCCGGCCGCTACCCCCGGCGCCACGACCGACAACGCATACACGGCCCCCATCCCCAACGATCCGGCAACGCTCGATGCGCTCGTCGCCAGCCTCGAACAGCTCGCGCGCCAATCCGTCTACAACGGCCACCCGCGCTTCCTCGCGTACATCACGTCGTCGCCGGCGCCGATCGGCGTGCTCGGCGATCTGATCGCGTCGGCGCTCAACCAGAACACCGGCCTCCACCGCATCGCCCCCGCTGCGACGGCGATCGAACTCCAAACGATCGACTGGATCAAGCAAATGGTCGACTACCCGTCCGATGCGGAGGGCGTGTTCGTCAGCGGCGGGCAGATGGCCAACGTCGTCGCCTACACGACGTTTCGCGAGCACAAGACGCCGTGGGACACCCGCCGCTACGGCCTCCGCGGTCCCGCCGGCGCGGCTCCGCAACTGCGCGTCTACACCAGCACCGAATCGCACTACTGCCACGAGCAGGCCGCCGAACTGCTCGGCATGGGCCGCGACGCCATCCGCTCGGTGCCCGTCGACGACGCGTACCGGATGCGCACCGACGCCCTCGCCGCGATGATCGCCGAGGATCGCGCGCGCGCCGATCTCCCGATCGCCATCGCCGCCACAGCCGGCACCGTCGGCACCGGCGCGATCGATCCGCTGCGCCAGCTCGCCGCGATCGCCCGCGACGAAAGTCTCTGGCTGCACGTCGATGGCGCGTACGGCGCGTTCGCGGCGATCGTCCCCGACGCGCCGGCAGAACTCGCCGCGCTCGCCGAAGCCGACTCCATCGCCTGCGACCCGCACAAGTGGCTCTTCGCGCCGATCGACGCCGGCGTCACGCTCGTCCGCAAGCCAGGACTGCTGCAGGACGCGTTCGCCTTCCATCCCGCGTATCTCGAGACCGGCGCCACGGCGCACGTCGATCTGATGGAGCGCACGCCTGAAAACTCCCGCCGCCTTCGCGCGCTCAAGGTCTGGTTGTCCATCCAGGCGTACGGCCTCAGCGGCTACCGCAACATGATCGCCCAGAACATCGCGCTCGCAGTGCACATGGAACGCTGCATCGAATCCACGCCCGGCCTCACGCTCGCCGCCCCGCGGGAACTCTCGATCGTCTGCTGGCGCGCCGAGCCGCCGAACATCACCGACCCCGCGCAACTCGACCGTCTGCAAACAAGCATCATCGCCGAACTCGAAGCGCGCGGCATCGCCGTCATCTCGAACGCCAAACTCCGCGACGGCCGCACCGCCATGCGCGCCTGCATCGTCAACTTCCGCACCACCAGCGAAGACGTCGAAGCCGTCATCGCCGCCACCGCAGAGATCGCGCATGAGTTGGCGCGCAGCCAAACGTGAGCGAATCCCCCACCCGCTGGCCCGTCGCCCGCGCCAACGACTGGTACGACGCCCAACCCTGGCTCGTCGGCTCCAACTTCATCCCCAGCACCGTGATCAATCAGCTCGAAATGTGGCAGGACGACACCTTCGACGCCGCCACGATCGACCGCGAACTCGGCTGGGCCGCCGCGCTCGGCTTCAACACAATGCGCGTCTTCCTCCACGACCTGCTCTGGCACGCCGACGCCGCAGCACTCACCCGCCGCATCGACGAGTATCTCGCGATTAGCGACGGGCACGGCATCTCGACGCTCTTCGTGCTGTTCGACGACTGCTGGCACGACGGCGCGCGTCTCGGCCCGCAGCCCGCGCCCGTTCCCGGACGCCACAACTCCGGCTGGCTCCAGTCACCCGGCCACAGCGTCGTCTGCGATCCCTCGCAGACGGACCGGCTCGAAGCCTACGTGAAGGGCGTCGTCTCCGCGTTCGCCGCCGACACGCGCGTGCTCGGCTGGGACATCTACAACGAGATCACCAACAGCTTCCTCATCGCCGAAGCGCTTGCGCCGCCCGAACGCGCACGCGCCGTCGCCGACGCAACGCGCCGCCGCGAAGAAAACCTGCCGCATCACCTGCGGCTGCTCGACAACGCGTTTGCGTGGGCGCGTGAGGCGCGGCCAGAACAGCCGCTCACCGCCGGCATCTATACGGGCGACCGCGCCACCAACGAACGCCTCACGTCGCAGTCGGACATCATCTCGTTCCATCACTACGGTAGCGCCGAACGCCTCGAAGAACTGATCGCCCGACTTCGCCGCCACGAGCGTCCCCTGCTCTGCACCGAGTACATGGCACGCAGCCGTGGCAGCGACTTCGCGGCGCAGATGCCGATCTTCAAGCGCGAGCGCGTCGGCTGCTACAACTGGGGACTCGTCAACGGCAAGACGCAGACGCACATCGCCTGGACCGGCGAGAGCGATGTCTGGTTCCACGACATCCTCCACGCGGATGGCACGCCATACGACGCCGACGAGGCAGCATTCATCCGCAAGATCACCGCCGGCGCGACGGGACCTGCCTGATCGTCGTCCGCCGTGCGCACGACGCTACCCGCACGCCGCGATCCGCGCCGCCGCCTGCTGCAAGTCCGCGACATCAACCGAACCGTTGCGCGTGATGTCGAAGTTCACCTTCACGACCGATCCCGGCAGCGCGTACGTGCCAGACTCGCTCGCGATCTGCTGCAGGTCGACGACGTTCACGACGTCCGCAGCGTTGATCGACGCTACTTCGCAACCGTCGGCGCGCGCATCGCCGTCGCTGTTCGCGTTCGCCGGATCCGTGCCATACAGGCAGACCTCGCGGAACGTCGGCAGTCCGTCGCCGTCCGCATCGCTCGTCGCGCCGCACTGCGCCATCGTCGGCTTGCTCGCGACCACGTTTGGATTCGTGCCCAGCGCGCACTCCGCGCCGTCGGTGTGGTTGTCGCCGTCGCTGTCTGCGGCGCCCGCGTTCGTCACAACACCGCCGCACGCCGCGCCCGACGCCTCGTCCGCGTCGTCGATGCCGTCGCCATCGTCGTCGTCATCGCAGGCATCGCCGGGCGTATCCGAAAACGCGCGCGTCGTGTCGTCGTACGCCTTCGGCGGCGACAGGTCGATCACGTTGCCGTCTGTGTTCTGCTGGCCGGCGTTCGCGACGCTCGGGCAGTTGTCGACCGCGTCGGCGATGCCGTCGAGATCGTCGTCGCCGGGTGCGCCGGCCTGGCACGCGCCAGTGCCGCTGTCCGTGAACGTCTGCCCCGCGACCGGCACGAACTCCCACTCGTAGCTCGCCGGCTGCAACGTCAGCTTGAGCACGCCGTACGTTGTGCCATTGCGCACTTCGCTGTTCGGCTCCGCGCCGTCGAACGTGTAGTGGCTGCGCCCGCCCGTGCCAACGACGAACTCGCGGATGCCGTTCGTCGTATCGAGCGCGCCCGCCGGCGTTTGCGGCGCGAACCGCTCGTACGTGTGATCGTGCCCGACGAGCGCCACTTCGGCGCCGTAATCGTACAGCGCCTGCCAGAACGGCTGCATCGCCACGCTGTTGCCGTGATCGCCGGAACTGAAACGCGGGTGATGCCAGTACGCCAGCGTACACGTCGCCGGATGCGCGGCGAGATCAGCGCGCAGCCACTGCTCCTGCGTCGAACCAGCCGCGCACGCGACAGCGCCGCAGTTGCTGTTCAGCGAGATGATGTGCCACTCGCCAACATCGAAACTGTAGTAGCCCTTCGCCGGATCGCCCGCGGCCGCGCCGAAGTAGCCGTAGTACCCCGTCGCGCCCGGCGTGTTGTACTCGTGATTGCCGGGCGACGGCATGGTGCGCGCCTTGTGGCGGCCCCACGTCGGGTGATAGCAGTTGTTGAACTCCGTCGTCGTGCCGTTGTTGTACGCGAGATCGCCCATCACCAGCACGGTGCCGGAAAGCGTGTCCAGCAGATCCGCCGTCTGCTCATCGCCGGTCGATGCGCACGACGCGATGTCGCCCGCCGCCAGCAATACCTCGCCCGCCGCGCTCGCCACGCTCGGCTGCCGAGGCAGGTCGCGCACGTCCGGCAACGATGGCAGCCCTGCCGCTTCACCGAACATAAGCGTCAGCAGCGTCACAACCCCGACGAGCGCGCCTCGAATCATCATCGCCAGCAGTATCCGCCATCGCCGCCCGCGACGCACCGCGTATAGTGCTTCTTTGACACGCATTCGCGACCGCCACCCGCGAATTCGCACGCTTTCGATCCCAAAGATGCCGCAAGCTTCGTCGATGATCATGCCGGGGGACAGAACTTGAGCGCTCCAACGAGCCAGCGATCCGGTGGCTACCGCATGCGGCTGATGCACGCGCGCAGCGGCGCCGCGCTCGTCGCGCTCGCGCTTTTCGCAAGCGCCTGCTTCTCGTCGATCGGCCAGTCCGTCGAAGGGCGCGACATCACAGTGCAGACGTTCGGCGATGGCCCCCGCGACGTGCTGCTCATCGGCGGCCTGCACACCGGCAGCGAAGACAACAGCCGCGTCATCGTCGAACAGCTCGCCACCTACATCGCGTCGTACCCGTCGATCGTGCCCGCGTCCGTCACGCTGCACATCATCACCAGCGCCAACCCCGACGGCACCGCGCGCGGCGAGCACACCAACGCCAACGGCGTCGACCTCAACCGCAACTGGCCCGCCGACGACTGGATGCCCGACGCCTGCCACCCCAGCACCGGCTGCCGCCCGCAACTCGGCGGCCCCGCGCCGCTCTCCGAACCCGAGACCGTCGCGCTCTACAACTACATCCTCGCCACCCGCCCCGAAGTGACGATGGTCTGGCACGCGCAGGCCCCGCTCGTCGAAGCCAACGAAGTGCCCGGCGCCGACGTCTACGGCAGCGCGTTCGCCGCCGCCGCCGGCTATGCCTACGTCGAAGAGTGGACCGCCTACCCGATTAGCGGCGAACTGATCGACGCGCTCGAACAGCGTCTCGGGCTGCGCGCCCTCGATGTCGAACTCTCAAGCTGTTGTACCGTCAACGAAGACGACTTCGCCCGCAACCTCAACGGCCTCATCGCCGTCCTCGCCGAGGCCGACCGCGCCGCCAACGCCCCCACCCCCACGCGCACCCCCGACCCCCGCACGCCGCAGGTAACGGCCACCCCCACCTTCTCCCTCCGCCTCGGCCGCGACTAGAGCGCGCGCGCAGCGCTCCCCCCGAAAATCCCGCCTCCCGTTTCCCGCCTCCCGCTTCCTCCCCCGCACACACGCGAAAAAGCCCCGATCCGCAGCAACGGATCGAGGCAAACGCACGCGTCATTGGGCCAACGGATGGGGGAACGATGGTCGGGGCGACAGGATTCGAACCTGCGACCTCTTGACCCCCAGTCAAGTGCTCTACCGGGCTGAGCCACGCCCCGCTGTGAGGCTCCATTACATCACACGATACACACTCGCGGCAAACCTCTCGACCGCTAACGAGGTCGATCCCTCCCCAGTCGTTTCGCCGTTGCCTCGATGCTGATTCGGCTAGCGGCGAATCGATCGAGCAATGGGGCAGTAAGGGGTGCGACGACGGGTTCCGGCAGGCCAAGAGTGCTCAAATATTCCGTTTCTGCCGTCTCCTCGTCCGCCAGGTACTCCAGAAACGACTGAACCTTGCGAAAACGTGCGTAGAACTCATCGATTGGGCGACCAGATTTCACCGCGTCGGCGATGATCTTTTCATACCACTGTTGCGACTTGATGGGTGTGTCGCTGACAATCAGATCGAGGTAAGAGAACTCGAAAATCAAGCTATTCAAGTAGTATTCGCCAGCGGAAGTGATGCGCACGGCGTCTGCGGCGTCCCCGTGAATGCGGTAACCGTTCGCAGCTTCGATCAGCCGATGTCGCAATAGTGGATCTATCACTCTTCGCAATCCGTCCTCATGCGCCACCAGCGGACGAAACACTTCGAAAAGAGAAGCTATTGTTAGAAACCCCCTCCCCGGGGCCGAGTCCATGTTGCGAGTGACTAGGAGGTATCTCAGAATCCTAAGTTGTTGAAAGTGCGAGTAGAATCCATCCTCTGCTAACACAAACACATTTGCTATGAGGCTCTTTGAGGAGTCGTAGTTCCTTCGCTCACCGAATGCCACGCCCCGCAAGAGATGGTGAAACGGCACGACGTACGATCCCCCGTACGCGTAGGACTTGATGTATTCGTCGGTGTTGGTATGCCCAGACAACAAGAAAGTGGCGAACATGTCGAGTGCTTGGCGAATATCGTTCGCGCAAAGCGCCTCCAGTAGAAAGATGTTCTGATCTTGTTCGCCCAAGAAGGAGGCGACGAGAATGTCGAGGAATTGACCAGTAGAAATGTCCACGAATGGAACACCGTCCGAGGACGTCACGGACAGCTTTTGATTTCCGCGTTCCTTTTTCGCGAGTTCCAGTCGCGCGGACAGCACATTGGCGATTCTGGGCGCGGCAATGTGAAACGCGCTGCGATGGTAGGCATCCAGCGGAGGCGTATTTCGGAACCGCCAATAGGTCTCCTCGCGAAGCGCGAGCATGGAAAGGCATCCCCACGTCTTCGACTTCTGGTGTGCGAGCTTAATCACCCGATGCTGAAACTCTTGGTTCAGCTGATCCACGTTGTCAAAGATCACGCATATCGTCTTCTGGTGTTGCGTACGCAGATAAACCAGAAGGCGCCGTATGTGCTCGCTAAGATCAGTCTTGTATTTTCGTATTTCCTCGGAGACCAACTCGTCGAATCGTTGCTTGTTGTTTGCCCAGAAGGGCGCGAGGTCGCCTCTTCGAAGCTTTGTTACTTCTCGCTCGTATACCCGGAGGGCGGTCTCCCACGAATCCAAATGGTAGTCAGGAAATCCATCTTCGAGTTGTCGTAGCACTCCGGGGTCGGTAAAGGCGCTTAGGTTCGCGTTCTCCTCGCTCGTGCGGGTGAAATCGAGGGCAATCGGGATCACTGCGTCGCGAACACTAGTTCCGGCGAGAAACTCAAAATAGCGGGCAACAAAAGTCGTCTTTCCTGCACCGACTCCGCCGACAAGGAGGAGCAGGGAACCTTCGACGGCGTCCTGAAGTGCCTCATTTATGCGGGTGTCGACGGATGGTGCGCTCGACCTCGTCGTTGCGACATCGATTAACGGGATGTCGAACCGCGGAACAGCGTCCGTTAATAGCGCGTCGATTTGCTTTCCATAGCTGGCTTGTCGATCCGTCTCGATGTAGGCATTTCTCAACACGTCGACGCGATCCGCGCCGGTAAGCTCAGAGAAATAGCGCTTCAGGGTAGGCGCCAGTGCGATGTCGATTGGGTTCCTAGCCATGGTCTCATTGGGTAAGTGCAAGTCGTCGAGTACGCGGCGGCTATAGGACGGTGGCGTGCGGATGTACTCGGGCGCAAGCGCGACTTCGCGCAATACACGTTCGCAATCTCCGTGCGGCGACAACAAATTCCACACCTGGGTGAAGTTTGCCAAGATCTGAGCCAGCCCATCGTATAGGACGGTGTCGTAGGTGACGCCGGAAGGTATGAAGGGAAGAGTCACGGCGATCTGGAGGCCGTTCGATACCGCTCCGGCCGGTACGCCCTTGGCCGTGCAGTAAGGCACGAGCTGTCGTAGGGCCGCATGCAATGAAGGAGAGCGCGATAGCACGCCGCCCCTCCGCGCGCGACGATACCTCCCGGCGGGCATCTCGAAATAAGCACCGGCCTTCTTCGCCTCAAGGATGAACTGGTTGCTCTCGGATTTCAGGTGATAGTCGAGATATTCGCCGTCAGTCGTTCGCTGTTCCCGGCGGATCTGGTGTTCAGACCACCCGAGCACATCAATGAGGAAGTGATCAATTATCTTTGCGCGAGTGTCTGCTTCGTTGAGCTCCGAGAGCGACCACGCCGCAAGCTCGTCGGACGCAGCGAGTAGTGCATCGTAGCTTTCGTCAGCCGTCACGGGTGGCAAACTACCTCCCTCGCAGTCCCGCGTCCGTCGTAGTCACAAAGTCCTTGGCAAGACTACTCTTCGCGAAGCGTGCTGTGTGGGGTTTCTCGCCCGCTTGGGCCGACGCCCGCCTGGCTGGGCGGTTGGCGCGGAGTCTTACGGGTGTCCCATGGAGAATAGCTGCTTCCGCTATTGAACCGACAGCACGGCCCGCAAACTCACCCCATCCCGCCCAACACCCCCGCCTCCGCCACCCCATACCGCCACACCGACACCCCCGGCATCCCCAACTCACGGCAGCGCGCCGTAAACCGCTCCCACGCCCCTGCCTCCAACGGCGCGCCGAGCCCGATCGGCTCGATCCAGCGATCGTACGGCAAGAGCAGCGTGTGCGTCGTGTCGACCAGAAACTCCGGCGTGATCCCCTCCGCCGGCGGCGGATAGCCGAAGTACTCGTACGCGTTCACATGGTCCGCGTCGTTGAACAGATCCCAGTACAACTGCGGCTTGATCCCGTCCGTGAAGTCGACGAACTCCGTCAGCGGCAACCCCAGCAACTTCCACGGCCGCGGGTCGATCGAGACGTCGATGCGCGCGAACTCCTGCCGCAGCCGCAACTCGTAGCCGAACTGACGCGCCGCGTCGTGCGTCCCTTCCCAGAACGCCGGGTCCTTCTCCAGATCGAGCGTCAGGCTGCGCGCGCCCGCGTCGAGCACCTGCGCCGCCATCTCCGCCTCCCGCGACGGGTCGACGCCCTTCACGACGCACCACGCGTGAAACGGCACGCCCGCGCTCTCGAAGATCGCCGCCATCGTCGCCACGTCCGACGGTCCGCCGATCGCGCCGTCGACCTGATCGTACGTCGCCATCCACTCCGTGCCATCGTGCGTCTTCACGATCGCCGACAGCCCGTAGGCGGCCAGCGTCTCTGCGATCTGCTCCGCCGTGCCGTCGATCGAAAATTGCCACACCCACACGCCGTGCTCCGGATGCCGCCGCGCGTCCGACTGATGCACACGCCGGATCACCGCCGGATCGCACGTCGCGTTTCCGAGCGCCAGCATCCCCGCCGCCGCCACCCCCGCAGCCACAAACCCGCGCCGCCCCAACCGCCGCCGCAGCATCGCATCAACCGGCGTCATCGCGTCCTCCGCACCCAACATCTCCTAACGAGTATCGGATGCGACCGCCGCCCCGCCAGTTCTCGCTTTGCACCTCAGGGAACCACCTAAGGCTGTCCCGCACGAATGAAACTGTAGGGGCGCACCCGCGTGTGCGCCCCGGTAACCCGCGCCGACGCCACCAATCACCAATCCCCAACGACCCGAAACGAGGTCTCGCCCCACCCGAATCATTGCCCGCTCGACGAATCGCAGAAACACGGACGTAGCTGCGGAGCTTCAGCTCCGCCGACGCGCACGAGAACCACGATGCACATCCACGCGTCGCGTTGTCACGCAGCTCGCGCCACCCGAATCAACGACCCGCTCGCCACTCGCCGCCACAAACCCATCCAACCGTAGGGGCGCACCCACGTATGCGCCCCGGTAAACCGCGCCGACGCACAAAACGCCAACCGGCTGCGCCCCAATGCCCACCCGGTCAAAACCGCTGACACCATGCCCATCGTCGCAGTAGGGGCGCACCCACGTGTGCGCCCCGGTAATTCGCGCCCGGGCCACCAATCACCAATCAGCCCCACTCCTTAACCCTTGGCGTCCTTGGCGTCCTCTGCGTCTTTGCGGTGAAACGGCTATAGTCGTGGCACGATGCCAAAACTCGCCCAGCTCAGCCGCTCCATCGCCGGCCGCGTCACCATCATCACCGGCGCCGCCAGCGGCATGGGCCGCGCCACCGCCCACGTCTTCGCCGACGAAGGCGCGCATCTCGCGCTCGTCGACCGAACCGAAGCCGCCCTCAACACCGTCACGGAAGAAGTGCGCGCCGCCGGCGCCACCGCCCACGCCTACGTCGCCGATCTCGCCGACCACGCAGCAATCCCCGCGCTCGTCGGCCGCATCCGCGCCGATCTCGGCGCGATCGATATCCTGATCAACAACGCCGGCATCTCCGCCGGCGCCCCAATCGATCATGCGCGCTGGGAAGAAGCGTGGAACATCACGTTCGCCGTGAACCTCACCGCGCAGGCGCACCTCATCCGCGCCTGCGTCGACGATCTCGCGCGCAACGGCGACGGCCGCATCGTCAACATCGCCTCAACCGAAGGCTGGGGCGCCACCGCCGGTGCCGGTCCCTACACCGCGTCGAAGCACGGCGTCATCGGTCTCACCCGCTCGATGGCCGTCGAACTCGGCCCGCGCGGCATCACCGTCAACTGCATCTGCCCCGGCCCGATCCGCACCGCCATGACCGCCGCCATCCCAGACGAAGCGAAAGCGAAGTACGCCCGCCGCCGCGTCGCCCTCAAGCGGTACGGCGAGCCCGAAGAAGTCGCGCACGCCACCCTCAGCCTCGCGCTCCCCGCATCAAGCTTCATCACCGGCGCCGCCCTCGTCGTCGACGGCGGCATGCTCATCCGCAACGCCTGAACCAGCGCTCCCTCACGTCATACCGGGCAGATGCTTCGCCGCGGTAGCCCCATGTCTCAGCCGTAGGTGATCTCGCGCCCGCAGTCATGCCCGCTCCGCCGAAAAATGCGCCGAATCCTGATCGCCACACGCCTGCGCGCGGCCGCACATCACGATGAAACTCGGACGAGGCACCAGGAGCGCTGACCCAGGCGTGCCCGTGCCGCTGGAGGCACACGATGCTACACCGGATTCTCGTCGCTGCCATCGTCGTTGGCGTTGTGGGCGCCATCGTTCACACGCTGAGATCCTTGCAGACACCCATCAGAATCCACCTCCCGATTGCCGACCACGGTAGTGAATCTGCATTTGTGGCATCGCGAGCGGCTCTCTCCAGAACGCACGGTGTCCAGGGAGGGCATACGATGCTGAACCGGATTCTGGTCGCCGCCGCCGTCGTCGGGCTAATGGGAGCTTTCTTCGGTTCGGGCGGTCTGGCGCTCTTCACCGATACCGCCAGCGTCCCCTCCAACACCTTCAGCACCGGCACGGTCGACATTTCGACCTCGCCCACGACGGCGCTCGTGACCTTCAGCGCGATGGCGCCCGGCGACACGGTGACGGCGCCGCTCACGGTGACGAACGACGGCACGATGGCGCTGCGGTACGCACTCACCAACACCACGACCGAAGACGTGCTCGCCGCCGCACTCGATCTCACGATCAAGTCCGGCGTGACGACGTGTACCGACGTCGGCTTCTCCGCGGACGGCACCGTCGTGTACGCGACAGGCGACCTCGGCAGCACCACCGGCGTCGACACCATCGGCGATCCGACGACGGGCGCCCAGGCGGGCGACCGCGCGCTGGCCGCCGCCGGCTCGGAAATCCTGTGTTTCAACGTCAGCCTCCCTCTCGCAACCGGCGACACGTCGCAGGGTCTGACGTCGACTGCGACGCTGGCATTCGCCGCTGAGCAGACGGTTAACAACTAGTCAGGGGAGCCACGTTGATTCGCACGGATAGCGAACCGCCCCGTCCCGCCATTGGCGCTCACGTTTGGATCGCAATGCGGGGCGCCTGGGCGCCTCGCTGCGCGTTCCTGCGCCGGTCGCGCTTCGTTGCTGTTGCAACCGCCTACACGATGGCGTTCGCCGTCGTAGCGATCCTGCTCGCGGCGACGCTGCCCGCCTTCGCCGGCTTCCACACCGTCATCGTCTACGGTGGCAGCATGGGCGATGCGCTGCCCGCTGGGAGCGTGGCGATCACGAAACCGGTTGATGCCACGGCGCTCGAGACAGGCGACATTATCGCCGTCGGCGGGCACGCGGGCGGCCTCCCGATCTTGCACCGCATCGTCGGCATCGAAGAAGCGAGCGACGGGCGCGTCCTCACGACCCGCGGCGACAAGAACGAGGCCAACGACAGGTTGCCGATCAGCGTCGCCGGCCAGGGCGATCGACTCGTCTATCACATCCCGTGGATCGGCTACATCCTCGCGTTCTCGAGGAGTGCGTTGGGCTTCTCGTTGCTTGTTGGCATCCCCTTGTTCGTTTGGGTGGTGCGAGAGATCGCGAACGTGACCGGCGCCATCAGCAGGCGCCGCGGGCGGCGGGAGGCGGCGTCAGCGCCGCCTGCGTAATGACATCGCCGTGGACGCTCCTCGCGTTCTCGTTCGCGGCCGGCGGCTTGCTTGGCATCGCCGTCGTCGCCCTCTTCAACGAGTCGGCGAGTGTGCCAAGCAATGTGTTCGCCACGGACACGCTCAACCCACCGGCGGATCCGCAGTCGACCGGCACGCTGTCGACGGCATTGACCTGGACTGCCACGTCTGACACGTACGCTACGGGCTACCGCGTGCTGCGCAGCGCGACCGCAGGCGGGCCTTACACGCAGGTCGGCGAGGTGACGCCGCGAACGACGACAGCCTTCAACGAGTCTCCCGCCGACGGCACCTACTACTACGTCGTGCGCAGCTTCTATGAAAATTGGGAGAGCGTCTACAGCGCGGAGGTCACGGTCATCATCGCTGGCGGGTAGCGCGCCGCGGCCGCCGTCGTTACCGTCCGTCACCGCCGTGCCGGCAAGAACTGCTCGAAGAACGGCACCAGATCCGGCCCCTTGCGAATCGTGTGACCGCCGTCCACGCCCACACACTGCCCCGTGATCCACGACGCACCGTCGCTCAGCAGAAATGCCACCAGCGCAGCGACATCATCCGGCTGCCCGAGCCGCGACACCGGCATCAACCGCAGATACTCCTCGCGCGATGGCTCGTTGCCCGTCAGTCCCGCCGCCAGATCCGTGTACACCAGCCCCGGCATCACCGCGTTGACGCGAATGTTGTGTTCACCAAGATCGTCCGCCGCGCACATCGTCAGCATGTTCACGGCCGCCTTCGACGCGCAGTACGCCGTCATCCAGCGATGCGTCAGCGCCCCAGCGATCGACGAGATGTTGACGATGCTGCCACCCGCATGCATCGCCAGCGCCTCCGCGCGCACGCAGCGAAACACGCCCGTCAGATTCGTCTCGATCGTGCGCGCGAAGTCCGCGCTCGTACCATTGAGCACGCTGCCGACAGCGCCCACACCGGCCGAATTCACGGCAAGATGCAACGCGCCAAACCGCGCAACCGTCGCCGCGATCGCTGCATCGACGGACGCGTCGTCGGTGACATCGCACACGACAAACGCACCCCGCTCGCCAAACGGCGCAGCCGCCTCGCGCAGCACCGCTTCACGCCGCCCGCCGATCATCACGCTGCCGCCGCCATCGTGGATCGCCCGCGCGCACGCCAGCCCGATCCCGCTCCCACCGCCGCTCACAAACGCCACCTTGCCATCAAACATCGCCATCAAACTTCCCTCGCCCTTTCGCCCACTCTCTTGCTCAAGTCCAGAGCTAGAGTCGCCAGTCGAACGTTTCAGTTTCCGTAGCGCGGGCTGAAAGCCCGCGCGGCGTCGTAGCGAGCACACACCCCTTCATGACCATCCCGCATCGATCACGCAGCGAGCCATCGTAACCACGATCACTCCCGCTCACCATCGCGCGTGCTAACGCACAGCCGTGGTTACACTGCCCGACGATGAGCGCATTCGGCGAATGGATCACGCGCGACGGCCTGCCCGCGTTCGCCTACCGGGCGGATCCACCTCGCACCCCCGATCCCGCAACCGGCGAAGTCCCGGCGCATCAGCTCCTCGTCGGCAACCGCAGCATCCAGCTCTGCGCCAACGCCGACGGCACCACCGGCATCTGGGACGAACGCTACGGCGGCCGCTGGCTGACGCTCGGCGATCCGTCGGGCACCGGCACGTCGATCATCACCGAATCGAACGGCGATCGCTGGGGCACCGAACGCGACGGCTGGCCGCCCGGCCCGCCGCCTACACGCACGTTCGGCCCGACGTGGTTCGAGGTCGCTTGCCGCCACAACGGCCTCTCGCTCGAACGCCTCACGCTCTGCCCGGAAGGCGAGTCGCCGTGGGTGGTCGTGCGCGTGCAACTGCGCAATGCCGGCGCCACGCCGCGCCGCATCGAGCACATCGAGCGCTGGGCAGTCGAGCCGCGCTTCGTCAACATCGGCGCCACGCCCGAACAGCGCGCCGCCAACGCGCGCGCTGCCGTCCGCTTCCGCGTCGAACCGCACAACGACGGCCTCATCGCGATCGAAGAGCGCACCGCCGAAGCCGCCGTGCTCGAAGGGAAGCGCTTCCCGCAGGTCTACGGCCCGCCGCTCACGATCATGCTCGAACCGCTCGGCGATACCCCCGCCCGCGTCACGCACTCCGACGCGCCGCACCCCATCCTTGGCATGCGCAGCGAGATCGCCATCGCGCCCGGCGAAACGGCCACGCTCTGGTTCCGCTTCGGCGCCGAGGACGGCACGTCCGTCGCCGATCCCGCATCGCTGCTCGCGAACTCGCTCGCGCTGCTCAAACGAAGACTCCCGCGCGTCACCGCCGCCTGCGCGCCGCACGCCGAGCGGGAACTCATGTGGCACGCCGCGATCCTCACCGGCGGCGCCTGCCGCGACGAACTGCTCGGCCATCACACGCTCAACCAGGGCTCGGCCTACGCCTACCGCATCGGCTTCAACGGCGCCGCGCGCGACCCGCTGCAGCACGCACTCCCGCTCGTCTACACGGAGCCGGATCTCGCACTGTCTGTGCTGCGCAACACCTGCGCGTGGGCGACGCCGGAGGGTGACATGCCGTACGCGCTCGACGGCGCGAAGCGGCTTTCGACGGGACTCTTCCAGCCCTCGGATCAGAATCTCTGGGCGCTCTGGCTCGCCGCCGAATACGCGGCCGCGACCGGCGATCTCGCGACGTTCAACGCCCCGCTCGCGTACCATCCCGCGCACGACGCACCACCCGCGCCGCTGCTCGAACACCTGCGCCGCCAGTTCGCGTACTTCGCCGACGTCATCGGCGTCGGCGAACACGGCCACGTCCGCATGCGCAACGCCGACTGGAACGACGCCGCGATCGCCCTCTCCGGCGTCGAGCGCCGCGTCATGATCGAGCACGGCGAATCGATCCTGAACTCCGCATTCGCCGCGTGGGTGCTGCCCGTATACGCCGGCCTCTGCGATCGTCTCGGCGACGACGACACCGCAACGCAAGCGCGCGCGCTCGGCACGCAGCTACGCGATCGCGTCGCCGCCGAATGGAACGGCCGCTGGTTCCGCCGAGCTTACGTCCCCGGAAAGGGCGCCCTCGGCGACGACGAATGCTGGCTCGAAGTGCAACCGTGGGCGATTCTCTGCGGCGCCGCCGATGACGCGCGCGCCCGCCAACTGCTACAGACGATCGACGAGCAACTGCGCCAGAACGCGCCGCTCGGCGCGTAGGCGAGGCCCTTGGTGCTGATGGCGACCTCCTTGCCCC
>CAZRHH010000068.1:0-17299 GCA_964599885.1 uncultured Dehalococcoidia bacterium
GCATGCAGCGGGCGATGGCGCGGCAGGCGGAAGCCGAGCGCGAACGGCGCGCGAAGATCATCAACGCAGAAGGTGAGCTGCAGGCATCGGAGCGTCTCGCCGAGGCGGGGCGGATCATGGCGGAGGAGCCGGCGACGTTGCAGTTACGCTTCCTGCAGACCTTGTCCGAGGTGGCGACGGAGAAGAACAGCACGATCATATTCCCGGTGCCGATCGACCTGATACAGATGTTCATGAACGGCATGACCACCGGCAGCGGAGACGGCAACGGCGGCGCACCGCGCGTGCGCATCGCCCGCCAGCCCACGGATCGGCCCGTTGATACCGGACAGGAGCCGAGCACGAAGGCGCGGTTGAGCGACGTACCGCCGGAACTGCCGCGAGTGACGGAGGCGCCGCCGGACGAACTACCGCCGTCGCGGGAAGGCGTCGTCAGCTAGCGCGGCGCGGCGGCGACCAGCGTCGCACGGCGAGCGCGACGGCGATCGAGACGGCGAAGGCGAGGGCGACGATCAGCGTCAGTTCGATGCCCCAGGCGACGGCATCGCGGTTGAACAGCGCGATCATCGCTACGCCAACGATGATGCGAACGAGCGCGAAGAGCAGGATGATCTCCATGACGCGCTGGAGCATCGAGAACGCGCGGCGGCCGGTGGTGAGCATCGGTGCAGTGTAGGGGACGTTTCGGCGACTGGTGTTTGGTGTCTGGTTGGCAACCACCAAACACTAGACACCGATCACCAGTCTCCGTAAGCAGCGCACAAGGAATCAAACCAACAATGGCTCACCTGGACATACGACGATTCATTGCGGCGCCGCCCGAGCGGGTGTGGGATGTGCTGGCTGATCTTGAGCATCAGGCGATGTGGATGGTGGACGTACGGAAGCTTGATGTTGTGACGGAGGAGAAGCAGGGCGTCGGCGTGATCATGCGCGTGACGAGCGAGCTGTTCGGGTTGCCGATCGTGAAGGACGTGATGCACATTACGGCGTGGGAGCCGCCGTACCGGATGGATGTCGCGCATCGCGGGCAGTTCTCGGGCACGGGGCAGTTTCTGCTGGAGCGCGTTGACAACGGGACGATCTTCTCGTGGATCGAGGACTTTGCGCCGCCGCTGGGGCGGGTGGGGGACGCGGCGTTCGCGCTGGTGGTGCGGCCGCATCTTCTGCGGGTGTTCGCGCGGTCGATGGCGAACGTAAAGCGGCTGGCGGAAGCGTCGTCGGAGTTTGGCGATGCGGAGTCGGCGGTCTAGCCGTTGGCCGTGGGTCGCCGGTGGGCGTTCGGGTTGACCACAGAGGCACAGAGGCACAGAGGGTTTTCTGTGGTGGAGTTCGTTTCGTAATTTTCATGTTGCGGGAGTTCGTTTCGCAATTTTCATGTTACGGGAGTTCGTTTTCGTAGTTTTCGTGTTGCGAGAGTTCGTTTCGTAATTTTCGTGTGGCGGGAGTTCGTTTCGTAGTTTTCGTGTGGCGGGAGTTCGTTTCGTAGTTTTCATGTTGCGGGAGTTCGTTTCGTAGTTTTCGTGTGGCGGGAGTTCTTTCGTGACTTTCATGTCGCGGCAGTTCTGTTGGCGCTGCGTCGTGGCGCGGGGTGCGCAGTGCGGTAGGTCGTGAATGTACTCTTCGCCACGGCGATGTCGTAGCGGCCGATGTCACAGTTGAGTCGCGTTAGAGTTGGTGCCCTGGTCCCGCGGACGGATGAACGGGACTTGGCACGGCGGGTGGGCGGAGCTAAAGCTCCGCAGCTACATCTCGATGGGACGCCGTTTGCGGCAATGCGCGTGGGCGGAGCTGAAGCTCCCGCAGCTACATTTCGTCTGGACTCGGATGGACGCCTAGCTATGTTAGGGCGGGGATTGGAATGCGGCTATCGTCTGAGCGTGACGTCGCCGGCTTCTATGGTGATGCGGGTGCCGGATGGGGTGCGGATGATGAGGGAGCCGTTGTCGTCGACGTCTTCTGCTGTGCCGTCGACGGTCTGGCCGGGGCCTTCGGCGTGGACTTGCTGGCCGATGGTGATGAGGCGCTCGCGCCATCGGTCGCGCATGGAGGCGCCGGACTTCGCTTCGTCGTAGAGGCGCTCGAAGTGCGCGAGGTATGACGCGAGCAGCGCCTCGCGATCGGCGTCGCGGCCGAGTTCGGCGCGGATGCTGGTGGCGATGTCGCGGATCTCGTCGTGCTGGCGTGGGTCGAAGTTCACGTTGATGCCGGCGCCGACGAGGACGACGTTGGATTCGTCGGCGATCGTAGTTTCGATGAGGATGCCGGCGAGCTTTTTGCCGTTGATCTGCACGTCGTTCGGCCACTTGATGTCGCATCGGAGGTTCGTGCTGGATTCGACGGCTTGGACGATCGCCAGCGGCGCGATCATCGCGATCTGGCGGAGGACAGACGATGGCGGGCGGAGCAACAGCGTCGATGCGAGGTTCACGGCCGGCGGTGTGATCCAGGTGCGATGGAGGCGGCCGCGGCCGGCGGTCTGCTCGTCGGCGAGGGCGAGGGTGCCTTCGACGGCACCGTGCGTGGCTGCGGCGCGTGCGAGGTCCATCGTGGAGCCGACGGTTGGTTCGAAGATGAGGTTGCGGCCGAGGGTGTTGGTCGTGAGGAGCGATTCGAAGCGGGTGAGGTCGAATGGTGGCATGGGGGCAGGGTAGCGAACGGGGAACTGTGGGTGTTCGTGGCGCGTCTATGATTCGAGGACGCGTTTTTCACCACAGAGGCACGGAGGCGCAGAGGTTTTTCTTTTTGGGTTTAACGACAGATGCGCACAGATGGACACACAGATGGGGTTATGTGGGATTGGCGCGTTGCACGACGTGGCCTCACCCCTGGCCCCTCTCCAAATGCTTGGAGAGGGGGGACGCGTTGTGGGAGAGTGTGCTGCTCGTAGACGTGATCGGAACAGGAGGAATCTGATGATTCGAGGTGCTGTGGCTTGGGCGATCGCGGGGGCGGTGGTGTTAGTGGCGGTGGCGTGCGGCGGGAGTACGGACGCCAACGATGCGGACGGCAGAACGCCGTCGAATCCGGCGCCGACTACCACCGACGCGACGAAGGTGATTGATGCGCCGATTTTGGAGGCGGAGTTGCTCGTGCGGGAGAGCTTTCCGGTGCAGTACGCGGTGCGGGTGGTGTCGGAGTTGCCGAACGGGTGTCATCAGTTCGATGGTGTGGCGCAGTCTCGGAGCGGCGAGACGATTACGATCGATGTGACGAATACGGTGCCGGAGGATGATGATGCGGTGTGTACGCAGATCTACGGTACGCACGAAGAGGTCGTCGAACTTGGTACGGACTTTGTCAGCGGGACGGAGTATACGGTGCTGGTGAATGATAAGACGATCACGTTTACGGCGCAGTGATCGTTTGGTCTCGGCGCTGGTCGTCCATTCGGCGACTGGAGGGCGGAGAGTGGAGGCTGGAGGGCGCGATCGGCGGTTGGGTTTCTCCTCCGGGACTGGAGGATGGCAGCCCCGTTACGGCGCAGTCCGACTTGCTGAATCGAGGGTCCTCCGCAGATCGCCGCACCCAGCCCCCGCGGGCTGAAAGCCCGCGCCACGAGTTAGATTGGGTGGCGTTGGCCTAGCTCCGGATGTGAGGCTGGGTACGCGATGAGGATGGTCTGTCTTAGGATAGGCGCAGATAGTCCAACACACGCTGCTCGCACGCCGGATGAGGCGCGTCGAACTCCTCAGCGCAGATCGGGCATTGGGGCGGGATGCTTGCCAGCACCTCTTCGATGTCCTGTTCCACTGCGCTCGCGAGGTCGCTCGGACCCTCCTCGGGGTGGAGCACCACGTTGCTGTGCCGCTGGTCTCCAATGAGTTTCGACATCTCGATCGCGGAAACGCCACGCAGTCTTGTATGGCGGCCGACCCCACGGGCAACATCGGACGGTAACTCCAGAGTGAGGACCGTGACCACTTCGGTGTTCTCTTGACTCATTTCTGGTCTCCTCCTTCGATTGCGGACAGCGTGACAGCTAGACGTCGTCCACGGGAGCGCGCATCATTTGTCTAGCCGGAGGACGGCCATGAAGGCTTCCTGAGGGATGTCTACGTTGCCGACGCGCTTCATGCGCTTTTTGCCTTCGGCTTGCTTTTCCAGCAGTTTGCGCTTGCGGCTGATGTCGCCGCCGTAGCACTTGGCGAGGACGTTCTTGCGCATGGCGCGGATCGTCTCGCGGGCGACGATGCGGCCGCCGATCGCGGCCTGGATCGGCACGTCGAACATCTGGCGGGGGATGAGCGAGCGGAGCTTCTCGACGAGCTGGCGGCCTTGCGTCGCGGCGTTCTCGCGGTGGGTGATGAGTGAGAGGGCGTCGACGGGCTCGCCGTTGACGAGGATATCGAGCTTGACGAGTGGGGCGGCGCGGTACTCGTTGAAGCTGTAGTCGAGGCTGGCGTAACCCTGCGTGCGCGACTTCAGGTTGTCGTAGAAGTCGACGAGGATCTCGGACAGCGGGATGCGGTACTCGATCAGCACGCGGCCTTCGCCCTTCTTCGTGCCGTCTTCCTGGATGATGCTGTGCTGCAGGTACTCCATGCGTTTGTACTCGCCGCGGTTGGTGGTGACGAGCTCCATCACCTGGCCGATGTAGCGGTCGGGCGAGACGATCGAGATGTCCATCCACGGCTCGCGGATCTGTTCGATCTCCTGCGGCGGCGGCAGTTCGGCGGGGTTATCGATGACGATCTCGCTGTGGTCGGTCTTCGTCACCTGGTACTCGACGCTGGGCGCTGTCGCGAGCAGGCCGATACCGTACTCGCGCTCGATGCGCTCTTGCACGATCTCCATATGGAGCAGGCCGAGGAAGCCGGCGCGGAAGCCGAAGCCGAGCGCGACGCTCGATTCGGGCGTGTAGATGAGCGAGGCGTCGCTGAGTTGCAGCTTGTCGAGGGCGTCGCGGAGGAGCGTGTACTCGCTGCCTTCGGACGGATAGAGGCCGGCGAAGACCATCGGCTTGGCGGGTCGGTAGCCGGGGAGCGGCTCCGGGGCGGGGTGCGCGTCGTCGGTGAAGGTGTCGCCGACGCGGCACTCCTTCACGTTCTTGAGGCCGGTGGCGATGTAGCCGACTTCGCCGGTCGTCAGCTCGGGCACCTCTTCGAGCGCGGGGCGGAAGACGCCGACTTCGATCGCCTCGACGGCGAGGCCGGTCGACATCAGGCGCAGCTTGCGGCGGGCGCTGACGGGGCCATCGATGACGCGGATGTAGGCGATGACGCCTTTGTAGGCGTCGTACTTGCTGTCGAAGATGAGGGAGCGCATGGGGCGGTTGACGTCGGCCTGGGGCGGCGGGACGCGCTCGACGACGGCTTCGAGCATCTCGTGCGTGCCGGTGCCTTCCTTCGCCGAGCCGAAGAGAATCTCGTCGTGGCGGAAGCCGAGCATGTCGACGAGTTCCTGGGCGACGCGTTCGGGCTCGGCGCTGGGGAGGTCGATCTTGTTGATGACGGGGATGAGCTTGAGGTCGGCGTCGAGGGCCAGATAGACGTTGGCGAGGGTCTGGGCCTGGATGCCCTGGGCGGCGTCGACGATGAGCAGGGCGCCTTCGCAGGCGGCGAGGGCGCGCGAGACTTCGTAGCCGAAGTCGACGTGGCCGGGGGTGTCGATGAGGTTGAGTTCGTAGGCGACGCCGTCCTTGGCGGTGAAGGCCATGCGGACGGCTTTGGCCTTGATGGTGACGCCCTTTTCGCGCTCGAGGTCCATGTCGTCGAGGACCTGCGCGGACATATCGCGGCTGGAGATCGTCCCCGTCTGTTCGAGGAAGCGGTCTGCGAGTGTGGATTTGCCGTGGTCGATGTGGGCGATGATGCAGAAGTTGCGGATGCGGGCTGGTTCCATTGGGTACATCGTACCGTTGGAGGCGGGAGGCGGGAAACGGGAAGCGGGATTGAGGGGGACGGCTCACCACAGAGGCACAGAGGGCGCAGAGGGTCGGGGAGGGTGGGTCGAGCGGGCGTTTGATTGATTGATTGAATTTTGCGGTTTTCGTGCGGGGTGGGTTTTTCGGGCGCGCAGATTCGGTCTCAGTCCCAGTTCCCCGCCTGCCGGATCAGCATCGCCGGCCGAACTGGCGAAGGGCCGCTACCACATCCAGCACATTCAAGCCGCCGCTCCGGTCGATGTCAAAGCGCGCCTCGAACGGCTGTCCGCCATAGATGCCCCGGACCAGTAGAAAGATGTCGTTGATTCGCACACGTCCGTCGCCGGTGAGATCGGCGCATCGCGGCCCCGTAGCTGATGTGGTTGCGGTCGGCGTGGCGGTGCGGGTCCCTGTGGCGGTACCCGTCGGCGTGGCGGTGCGCGTCGCCGTGGCCGTGCTCGACGCCGTCGAGGTAGCGGTGGCCGTGCTCGTACTCGTCGGCGCGGTGGCCGGCGTGTGGGTCGCGGTGGGCGGGACGGGTGTGCCCGTCGGCGTGTGAGTTGCAGTGTTAGTGCTCGTTGGCGTAGAGGTGGGGGTTGGCGGCACTGGCGTGTCGGTTGGCGCCAACGTACTGGTGGCCGTTGCGGTGGCCGTATTCGTGCTTGTCGGCGCCGTCGTTGGCGTACTCGTGGCGGTCGGCACTGGCGTGTCGGTTGGCGCCAACGTACTGGTGGCCGTTGCGGTGGCCGTATTCGTGCTTGTCGGCGCCGTGGTTGGCGTACTCGTGGCGGTCGGCACTGGCGTGTCGGTTGGCGCCAACGTGCTGGTCGCCGTTGCGGTGGCCGTATTCGTGCTTGTCGGCGCCGTCGTTGGCGTGCTCGTGGCCGTCGGCACGGGCGTGTCGGTCGGCGCCGTGGTGCTGGTCGCCGTATTCGTGCTTGTCGGTGTGGCCGTCGCCGGGTCCGGCGTGTTCGTCGATGTCGGCGTGTTCGTGGGTGCCGGCGTGTTCGTCGGTGGTGGGGTGTTCGTCGGTGGTGGGGTGTTCGTCGGCGTCGGCAGCGCCGGGATGGAGCAGTTGGCGTCGCCGCAGTGGAGGATGGCGAGATCGTTGCCGCTGCCCCTGTACAGCGATGCGACGGGTAGGCCATCGCCGTCCAGCGCGATCGACGGCAGGCCACTTGCGGGACTATTGCTGCCGCCCGTCATGACGAGGGGGTTGCTCTCGTTGGCGCCACTGCAGCTCGCGTCGTTGCAGTGCAGGACGAACGCCCGGCCGAAGCCATCGTAGTAGAACACGACGGGGAATCCGGCGCCGTCAATCGCGATGGTGGGTGAGTGGGCTGCCGGGTTCGTGTTGGCGAACTCGATCGAATCCCCGCCGGCGGCGCAATTGGGGTCATCGCACCGCGCGATTTTGAGGGTCGACGTGAAATGCGAGTACGCAAGGACCGGATTGCCGTTGTCGAGGGCGAGCGCCGTGTGGAACTGGACCTTCGATCCCCCGGCCGTGCTGTCATCGACGACGAGGTTGCTCTCCGCGCCATTGACCGCCGGATCGCAGTTCAGGTCGTTGCAGTGCAGGAGCATGAGGTCGCCGCCACTCGCCGTGTTGTTGCCGATGTAACCGACGACCGGGAAGCCGTTCGCGTCAAGAGCGAAACTGTAGGTGGAGGTATTTGCGGGCTGGATCAGCAGCGTAGGGTCGTTGCTCAGCGTGGTGCAGTTGGTGTTGGCGCAACGGAGCATTTGCATGCCGTTGTGGCGGAAGAAGATTACGGGAAGATCGCCCGGGGCGAGCACATGGCGCGCTTCGCTGGGGCAGCACGCGAGCTGTGTGACGAGAGACTCGTCGTTGCCCGAGCAGTTGGCGTCGTTGCAGTGCAGGACGTTGATGCCGAAAGTCCAGATGAACGTAATGACCGGGTTTCCGGCGCTGTCAAGCGAGAGCGAAGGTGAGAATGCTGCGAAGGGTGTCGTAAACGCGGTCTCGACGCTCTCATCGCCGCCTGTGCAGTTCACGTCGTTGCAATGAAGCAGCCGAATCTGTTGGCTCGTGGTCGTGAGCGCCCGGTACGCGACGACAGGGAAGCCATCGGCGTCGAGCTTCATGCTCGACTCTGAGCCGGTGTCGTCGGCGGACGCGGGGTCGGGAAAGGTGAGGCTGTTCTCGCCGACCGCGGCAGCCGGCGGGGCATCATGGTGGGCCAGCATGGCCGCTGTCAGGCCGACGGCCGCGAGGATCGCTAGCGGCAACAGGATGAACTGCCGACGATGTTCTTGACGAAGCATGATTGGCCTCCGGGAGCTAGATTCCGGCTTCATGTCATCGTCGGGCGGCGGGCGGTGACGTGGCAACGGTAGAGTGGACACATCGTGTGCACCTTCGGCACACAATATGTGTCCACCAGGATTGAACGATGTTCGAACTTGACGAGGCGCTGGACTGGCGGGCGGCGCTGCGCGAGCACCGGAAGGCGCGGGGCTTCACGCAGACGCGCCTCGCGCGCGAGGCGAGCCTCTCGCTCTCTGCGCTGAAGCAGTACGAGACGGGGCAGCGGCATCCGAGCGCGGAAGCACTGGATGCGATCATCGCCGCGTTGGGACTGACGGCAGAGCAGTCGAGCGCGATCCGCGCGGGCGCGGGCTTCGCACCGGACATGAAGCGCATCTTCTATCAACGCCTCGGTCCGTACGAGCTGCACGATCTCGAAGAGCAGGCGAACCGTTATCAGTGGCCGGTGTTCGTCGCGAACATCGCCGCCGATATCCTCGTCGCCAACAAGCGATTCTTCCGAGTGCTCGGGAGCGAGCTGGAGCAGTTGTTCCGTTCGGATGCTACGCAGCGAAACCTGCTAGGCGTGGCAAGCGACCCCCGGTTCGCGAATCGTGTGCGTAATTGGGACGAGTCCATGCGCTTCTTTATCGGCCTGATCAAGGGCGAGGAGCGCTGGCAGCACAACCTCGAGCGGCCGCTGCCGATGCTGGAGGGACCGCTGCGGCACTTCCTCGAGGGCGACCCGGAGTTGATCCGGCGGATGCTCTCGCTCTATGAAGGCGCCCCGCCGTTGCGGAATACGGCGCGTATCGAAAGCAGGTTCGTTTGGGCACTCGAAGATGGCCGTGAGATCGCCTTCAAGAGCCTGATCCACGTCGCGGATTTGTATCAGGAGCTCTCCTGGCACGACTGGATTCCCGAGACGGCAGCCGATCTTGCGATCCTGGAATCCGTCTGAGCTGGCGCTCGCTTGCCAGACGCTGAACGCCGCCGGGCCGGGCGGTGTTTGATTGTTTGATTGAATTTTGCGTTTTTCGTTCGGGGTGGGTTTTTCGGGCGTGCAGATTCGGAATTGGGGGTGGTTGGGCTGTGTTTGATTGATGTTTGATTGATCCCGACATTCAATCAAACGCTCGGCAGGGTGATGGTGGTTCATGTTGGGGGTGTCCCGGGGTGGCGCTGGTGCGGGTTCGGGGATGCGGATGGATGGGCAGGGGCCGTTCGGGCAGGTGGCGAACGCGGGATCGCCGGCGTGAAATTGGCGGGCGATTTGGCAGATGGGGGGCGGCGGGCGCGGCGGGGCGTCGTCGGGGACGCAGAGGTCGCGGTAGAGATCGCAGAGGGGCGGGTAGGGGTGTGGCATGGGGCGATTGTCGTCGAGTGGGGGTGGGAGGTGGAAGGGGGTGGTGTCACCTGCGGGGGAAGCGGGAGGCACAGAGGCACGGGTCGCGCAGGGTGCGTCCCGAAATTTTCTCGCGTTGCGAACATAATGGTCTTGCCAGAGGCACCGGATCATACTAGTGTAGGTCGCCCACGGTATGAGCAAGGAACATACTAATGGCGCCGAATTTTCCCGAGGTGATCGACACTCTACCGACCGCATCACCGACCGGAGCCTTGAACGACCCGGCCGCGACGCACGCCTCACAGCACGGACAGGTGAACGATGCGATCGCGCGAGCGGAATTCTTCGTGTTCAACCGGTCGCCACTCGTGAACATTCCGGCTCCTGCCGCGTGGGCGTTCTCAAGCTCCACAGGCACGCCGGACACCGTCGAGGCAGCGCACAACCGCATCATCCTGCGCTCGGCTGGCACGAGTGGCAACAACATTCTGGCGCGGCTGAAGAGCGCGCCGTCGGCGCCGTACAACGTGTCGGCGCTCATCTCCGCGACGTTCAACGAGCGCTCGTACCTGGCCGCTGGCCTCTGCTGGCGAGACTCAGCTTCCAGCAAGATCCTGACGTTCGGAGTGAACGGGTACAACGGCACCGGCGTTCCGCGGGTTCACATGGCGATGAACAAGTGGGTAGACGAAACAACGCCTGTGCCAAACAACGGGTCGAACGTCTTCGCCTATTCGTTTCCGCTCGGCCCGTACCTGTACCTTCGGCTCGAGGACAACGGTACATCGCTCACCCCTGCCGTCTCCGTCGATGGGACGAACTGGATCTTCTTCAGCGGCTATTCACAGGCCAAGTCCGGCGGATTCATCAACCCGAATCAGGTGGGCTTCTTCATCAACACGATCAACCACAGCGGCGGCGCGCCGTATTTCAATGTCGGGATGGTCGTGGAGGGTTGGCAAGAAGACTAGCCGTAGGAGGAGACGAGCATGGCGACGTCATTTCCGGGCGCATTAGACTCGTTCACGAACCCCGCCGGCACGGATGCCCTGAACGCCGTCGCCGTGCCTCATGCCGCGCAGCACACGAACGCAAACGACGCCGTTGAGGCAATCCAGTCGTTCATCCTCAACCGCGGACCGTTCATCAATATTCCGTCCCCAAACAATGGGGCGTTCGCAACGACCGTGGGCACTGGCGCGAATGTCGATGGCACGCAGTTCAACCGGATCGTTATCCGAAGCGCGGGGACAAGCGGCGACAACATCTGCGCGAGACTGAAAAGCGCGCCCAGCACGCCGTACAAGGTGACTGCCCTCGTGGCGCCGTTACTGTTCGAACGGGCGTACATGGGCGGCGGGCTGTGCTGGCGGGACTCAGCATCGGGAAAGCTGGTGACGTTCGGCGTGAACGGGACCGACGCGCCCCGGGTTGACATCGCGGGCAACAAATGGAACAGCTTGACCAGCTGGAACGATGACTATTTTGCGCGCATATACCATCTCGGCGCCTACGTGTTCTTGCGAATCGAGGACGACGGCACCAACCGCAAGTGCAGCATCTCGGCCGACGGAACAAGCTGGATCTCGATGCACACCGTGGGCAGAACCGACTACTTGACGGCGAACGAGATCGGCTTCTACATCAACACAATCCAAACGAGCGGGACGCCGACGCGGACGGAGATGCTGATGACCGTCCAGGGCTGGAAGGAGGAGTAGCGTGCCCACGTACGAGAACGCTGGGAGGACCTACAACGACGCATTTCTCCTGTATGAGGCGGATCGCCTGTACTACATCGGCGCGCCGGTCGGGGGAAGTGTTAACGCTCTGTCGTTGTACTGCATCGATGATACGAACCATCTGGGTAGGTTGTTTTCTAAGCGCATCGACGTAGGAGCGGATGAGGATGACCCAGTGGTGTTCTACGGTGGATCCAACGACATCCGGAGCATAGTGACGACTCGCATCGGCGGAGGGTGCGTATGCGATGAATCCACGCCTCCTCCCTATTCCGAGGGCGTGCAAGTCGAGTTTTTCGACGCGCCGGATGGACTCGGGGTGAAAATCGGCGAAATTTACTACCACCATCTCGCGAACCGGGTAGCGGACGGCACATACAACCAGTATGAGAAGACCGTCGGTACGGCACCGGCCGGCGAGTTGTGTTGCTATGAAGGAGCGCACAGCCATTTTGAGTCTGAAGCGTCTTGGCCGAGCTGGGTCTGCTGGCAAGTCGTCGGCGAAGGCGACGACTCATTCCGCTATCCGTAAGACACGAGAATGCTACTAACCACAACCAGGCGTACGTTTCTCCACCTAGCGGGAACAGGGATCCTTGCGACCGTGCTGGCGCGAATAGGACTCTCGCCTCACGCCCTTTCAGCGGAGGGTCGATCGTTGGACGGGTTCCTTTTGCTTCAAGAGGGCGAGCTTCCGCCGGCTGATGTCCGTTATCCGCGGCTTTCGGCCGGGCCAGGGATAAGCAGATCGTTCGATTCTGCGTCCGAGCTAGCCGAGCGGACAACATTTCCTGTTTACGCACTCGAGACATTGCCGATTGGCCATCGTAGTGGCCGAGCCACGCTGCAGCTCAGAAGGAATGGCGAGATTCGCGCGGCGTCGGTCGCGTATCAATCCTTCGACGAGGATATCGGCGCGTGGGTGAACACGGTTTCCGTGTCGATGCGGCGCGGCATCCCTACGCCGTTCCCACTGTGGCCCGCGCGTGACTCATCCGTGGATCCGCTCAGCTCCGTACACCCTGAAAGGGCGTCGTTCCTTCCGAAGCCGGGGTTTCGAACCTCTCACCGGCGCGGGCACACCTATCTCTGGATCGAGTCGGCCACTCTCTACGCGTTCAAGGTGGCGAACGGTGGCTCAGCGAGCGAGGCCGACGGGATTGCAGCGGGCTTACGAGTCGTGAAAGCCGGGGCGCCCGCCGAGCCTAACCCAACGGGCACGTCGGATGTCGATCCGTTCCAGCCCACCGATGATCATTGAAGGCCTTCAGTGGCTAGCGTTTGTGCCGAGCTTGGAACCAGAAGCACGGTCTCTGCTTGCACGAACGGCTGCGTTCGTCCTTGGTTGCGTGTTCGTGCGCGCGGCCATCGCCAAAGCCGATGTCGACAGATTCGTCGAGATTGCCATGAGTTGGGAGTTGGGGCCACCTAGAATTGCGAGGCTTTCAGGGAAGGTATTGCCGCTGCTGGAGCTCGCAGCTGGCGCCTGGTTGTTGCTTTCAGTGACGACACCGAGCGCCAATCCCGCGTTGGCTTTTTTCGCTGCGGCGGTAGTTCTTGGGCTGTTCCTCGTTGGCCAACTTTTCATACTCGGCCAAGGCAAGCGTGTAGCGTGCGGCTGTTTTGGGTCGTCGAAAGTGGAGTTCGTCGGACGGGTTACAAGTCTAAGGACATGTGCATGCATAAGTTTGGCAGTCACAGGAATCGCGCTCGCGGGATAGTTTGCGCGGTCGTGTCAATCGCATGGGTCGCCTCGGCGGCGTGCGGCGGCGGTGAGACCGAACCCGCTACGCCTCAAACGCCAACGAGTTCGCCCGAAGCGGCTTCTCAGTCACCAACTCCTGCTACTACGCCAGTCGTCGCCTCAACCGCGGCCCTAACAGACGAGGCAGTGGAATTTCAAGGGTTCGCGCAGAGCATTGATGCGGCCGTGAAGAATCGTGACGTTGGCTTCTTCATGGGTCATCTCGAACTGTCTCCTGTGACTTGCACCGAGGCCGATGTCGAAGGTCAGATCGGCGGGCCAGTTTGTGACTTTGCCGGCCAAACGTTCGAAGGCATTCCGCTTGGGCGGTACGGTTCCGAAGGAAGCGTTGTTCCGCCTGATGCGGCGGAGGCCCAATTCAGCCGCCTGTTCACGTCCATCGATGGGGCGGAAGACCATTTTGGAAACGGCGCACCAAGGCTCCACGCGCTTGCGCTCGGCCCGGAACAAGGCGGCTACTGGCGGCCCCATCTGGCCGCCATTACGACGTCGATCGCACAACCGGTAAGCACGCGCCAAGCCGCCCTGCCGGCTCGCTTCATCCTGATTACATATTGGTCAAAGGACTCCGGTGAATGGCGCATCACGAACTTCACGATCGCCGCTCAAGCCGACGAGCTCCTTACCCCGAAACCAGGCGACGACTATTTCACGAACTACGTCCTGTATGAATGACACAGGCGGTGAGTCGTTGGGTTGCGGGCCGCGGGAGGCGTGCGAACCAATATGCGGCGGAGGGTTGTAGTGTTCACCTCTGCCCCCGTATACTGACGCATACCTCTGAATGAGATCTTTCAGGAGTGGGCAGCGGCCCACTTTTTTGTTCGATCAGGGGATTCGGTGTTGGCGGACTGGGGATTAGGAATTGGGGTTGGCGGGACGGAGCGTCGGCAACCAATCGCGGTTGCGATGCGGGATGGGGCGGTGAGCGGAGCTAAAGCTCCGCCGCTACGATTCGAGATCGGCGAGTTTGGGGTTGCGATTTTGGGGATGGGGCGGTGAGCGGAGCTGAAGCTCCGCCGCTACGATTCGAGATCGGCGGGTTTGGGGTTGCGATTTTGGGGATGGGAGTGTGGGCGGAGCTGAAGCTCCGCGGCTACATTTCGAGAACATGCGGTTTGGGGACGGGACGCGGGAGCGATGATCGGATCGGGACGAGCGCCGGAGCGGCGCGGACATTGCGGCGAACGCAGGTAGTTGGGGTCGTGTTGGTATGAAGAACGAGTTTATTACGGCGATTACGGCGCTGGCGGCGGAGAAGAATCTGCCGCGGGATGTGGTGTTCGAGGCGGTCGAGGTGGCGCTGGCTTCGGCGTACAAGAAGGACGCGCTGGCGCAGTCGACGGTGGTGGTGAAGATCAACACCGAAGACGGCACGATGGCGGTGTTCACGCAGAAGGCTGTCGTCGCGGACGAAGAGCTGGAAGACGACAAGACGCAGATGACGGTCGCGGAGGCGCGCGAGTTCAAGCCGGACGCGGTCGTCGGCGACTACGTGAACTTCGAGGCGGTGGTGGCGAACGCGGGGCGCATCGCGGCACAGACGGCGAAGCAGGTGGTGCTGCAGCGCTTGCGCGAGGCGGAGCGCGAAGTCGTGTACGAAGAGTACGCCGGCAAAGAAGGCGACATCGTCTCGGGCGTGGTGCAGCGTCTCGAAGGGCGCAACGTGATCATCGACCTGGGGAAGACGGAGGCGGTGCTGCCGCCGCCGGAGCAGGTGCGGACGGAGCATTACCGTCCGGCGCAGCGCGTCAAAGTGATGCTGCTCGAAGTGTTCAAGGCGGCGAAGGGGCCGCAAGTCGTCGTGTCGCGCACGCACAAGGATTTGCTGCGGCGGCTGTTTGAGCTCGAGGTGCCGGAGATCTTCAAGGGCGTCGTCGAGATCAAGTCGATCGCGCGCGAGGCGGGGTATCGATCCAAGGTTGCGGTGTGGTCGCGGCAAGAGGGCATCGACCCGGTGGGCGCGTGCGTCGGCATGCGGGGCATTCGGATTCAGAACGTGGTGAACGAACTGAACGGCGAGCGGATCGACGTCGTGCAATGGGATCCGGAGCCGTCGCGGTTCGTCGCGAACGCGCTGAGCCCGGCGCAGGTGGTCAGCGTGATCACGCGCGACGAAGAGAATACGGCGGAGGTCGTCGTGCCGGACCGTCAGCTGTCGCTGGCGATCGGCAAAGAAGGCCAGAACGCTCGATTGGCGGCGAAGCTGACGGGCTGGCGCATCGACATCAAAAACGAGACAGCGTACGAAGAGGAGCTGGCGGCGAAGGGCATCACGCCGGAGATGGCGGCGGAGTCGGCGCGCGAAGATGCGCTGCGGCGGTCGAAGGCTGCCGCGGCGGCGGTGGCGGACGAAGCGCGCGTCGCTGCGCAGAGCCGGCCGCTGACGCCGGAA
This sequence comes from uncultured Dehalococcoidia bacterium, assembly GCA_964599885.1. GTDB lineage: Bacteria > Chloroflexota > Dehalococcoidia > DSTF01 > JACRBR01 > CAZRHH01. Next base: position 15,389 of record CAZRHH010000068.1, read on the forward strand.
GAAGAGATCGCGCTGCAGTACGCCGAGCAGGACGAGTTGGCGCCAGACGAGGCGCCGGTCGAAGCGGCGGCAAGCGTCGAGACGCCGGCGGCGCCTGTTGCGCCGAGTGCGCCATCGACGCCGGGGAAGCCGGCGATCCGGTTTGCGGAGGAGCTGATCCGGCCGCCGCTGGAGGATCTGTCGCCGGCAGCGGGGGCGCAGAAGAAGCGCGGCGGGCCGCCCGGGCGCAAGCGTTCGGAAGAGGAAGAGATGGCGCGCATTGCTGCACTGAAGAAGGGCAAGAAGGGTGGCGGTCGGCGGGTTATTCCGGACGAAGAAGAGGACGAGGACAACGAGTACGCGGACCTTGTGCCTCGGTAGGCGGGACGGTTCACCGCAAAGGCGCAAAGGGACGCAGAGGGCGCAAAGGGTTTTTTTCGGGTTAGGTTGAACCACAGAGGCACAGAGGCACAGAGGGTTTTCTGGGGTAGGCGAACGGAGTGCGGAGACCGATGCGGCAGGATGAATGGCCCTCGGTCGCGTGGGCGCAGGAGCACTGCGAGCGGTTCGTGCGCGGCGAGTCCCGGGTTTCCGAGTTCTTCGAGCGGCTTGATGCTCTGCGCGCGCACTACGATGGCGAAGGCGATGATGAGCGCGAAACGGATCTTGAAGACTTGGTAGAAGTCTTCTATATCAAACTGGACACGGCTCAGTCTGTCGCCGAGTTCGAGAACCACCCTTCAGGGACGATCGAGTCCGATGCGCGGGGGTTAGCTACGGAAATACTGACGTACCTTCGGAGCGGTCAGGAGGCGTGGGCGACTCGAGTGAGGAACGGCGACTGGCCGTGGGCCGAGTAGGCTACCCCTGCCTGAGCTCCACAGAAGCATGGTGGACGACCGAATGAAGGAAACGACGGGTACGCAAGCTTCATCGGGTAAGATGAAGGGTGGAATGCGGCCGAAGCATGTGCCGCAGCGGACGTGCGTCGCCTGTCGCAGCACGGAAGCGAAGCGCGGGCTGGTGCGCGTCGTGCGCACGCCCGAGGGGCGCGTCGAGCTCGACACGACGGGCAAGAAGAACGGGCGCGGCGCGTACGTCCACGAGACGCGCGCGTGCTGGGATGAGGCGCTCAAGAAGGAGCGGCTGGCGCGGTCGCTGAAGGTTTCGGTTCCGATTGAGGATGCTGTAGCGCTTGAGGCGCATGCGGCGGGATTGGCGGAGTAGCGACGTTCACCGCAAAGACGCAAAGGACGCGGAGGGACGCAAAGACTTTTCGGATTGGATGTACCGGCCGGTGGATGGCGCTGGGGTCGTTTGGGGCGTGCGTGATTGATGTCCGGCAGAGCTGAAGCTCCGCGGCTACGTCCGGTGAGAGCGTGAAGCTTCGGGGCGGTTGGGCGCGAGTTGAACGCGCGGAGTGGAGCTAAAGCTCCACCGCTACGAGAGTGAAGCCGGCGTTCGCGGGACGATGGAGTTGGGGTAGGTGCGTACGCTCGGCACAGCAAGCTGTGCCGCCACGGGGCGCAGTGTGAAATGGGTTCGAGAGCTGGGGAATGAGAACGGCGGATTAGGGACGGACATTTTATGACGACAGACACAGAACCGACGATCGAAGCGAAGCCTGTTGGGATTCCGCGCGTCCTTTCGGTGAAGGAGCTGGGGGATCTGCTGAAGGTGTCGCCGGTCGAGGTGATCAAGGAACTGATGAAGAACGGCGTGATGGCGTCGATCAACCAGGTGATCGACTTCGACACGGCGGCGATCGTCGCGACCGACATGGGGTTTGAGGCGCTTGAGGCGCACGCGGCAGAGCAGGGCGAAGTGGCGGTGGACCGCGAGAGCGGCAAGCCGACGATCGAAGAAGACGAATCGAAGTTGCAGCACCGGCCGCCGGTGGTGACGATCATGGGTCACGTCGACCACGGCAAG
>CAZRHH010000069.1:0-16933 GCA_964599885.1 uncultured Dehalococcoidia bacterium
GAATGTGTAACCTATGTCCTCGTACACCTGTCACCCATGTCTCCGGTCTATACAGGAGGTGAGAGGTGGCCGGGGGGGTGAGGCCGCGCGTCGTGCAACGCGCTTGCCACTTCATCCCAGCCGATCATCCCATCCAGATCATCTGTGACATCTGTGGATAACTAACCCGTCCCGCTTCCCGTTTCTCGCGTCTCGCTTCCTGAACGCTACGCCGCACTCACACCCGTGAACGTCCACTTCGCGAGTTTCAACGCCGGCACCCGCCGGATGCCACCACCCAGATCGCCCAGCACCAGCATCCCTTCGCGCCCGACCTGGTCCACGCTGTTCAGCGCATCGACGTACCCTTGCGTGAACCGCATGTTCCGCACCGGCCCGACGATCTTCCCGTCCTCAACGAGAAACGTCCCGTCGCGCGTCATCCCCGTCACGACGACGTTCAGCGGATGCACCGAGCGCGTATACCAGAAGCGGCTCACGAGCAGGCCGCGCTTCGTGTTCGCGATCATCTCGTCGCGCGTCGCGTCGCCCGTTCCCATAAACATGTTCAGCGGCAGCGCGCCGAACGTCACGCCCGCCGGCAACGCATGCCCCGTGGATTGCGCGTTCGCCTGCGGATACTTGCCCGCCAGGTAGCTATCCCACACCACGCCCTTCGCCACGCCGTCCTCGACGAAGGACACGCGTTGTCGAGGCACACCCTCGTAGTCAAACGGCGATGGGATTCCGTCCGGCGACAATCCATCGTCCCAGATGCTGATCTTCTCATCCATCACGCGCTCACCGATCCGCCCCGCCATAAAGCTGCGCTTCTCCATGAACGGCAGCGCACTGAACGACAGATACGAAAAGAAGTCCAGCAAATCCACGACCGCGTACGGCTCCAGGATCACTTCGTACTCGCCCGGCTCGACCGTCTGCGGCTCGACGCTCCGCAGCGCGCGGTCCACAGCTTCTGCGCCAACTTCAGCGCCGTCGATGTCGGCCGCGTCCATGCTCACGCGCGCCGCGTACCCGCTCGACGTCTCCGACATGATCACCGTGTTGATATCTGCCTGTGTCTCGCGGTTGTAGGCGTACACGCCGAGCGAATTCGCGATCGCTAGCTCGTGTACCGTCGTGTGATACGCGCCCGCCGCCGTCAACGCCGCGCGCGACGACGCGTCGCAAACCTCGGCGACGACCGATGCACGCTCCTCAGGCCCGCAACGCGCCGTCCCTTCGACGTACGCCATCTCCGAATGTGCGGGCACGATTGGCGCCGGCCGCGGTAACGAACGGAAATCTTCGTTCTCACGCTGATGCTGCGCGATCTCATACGCGCGCGCCGCCACCCGCGCCAGCGCCTCCGCCGACACCTCGTTCGTCGATGCCACGCCGATTTTCTGCCCGATCACCGCGCGCACTCGTACATCCACGTCCGTCTGCTCGACGTTCTGATGAATGTAGTTGTTCGCGAACCGCGTCAGCGCCGAGTCGTTCGCGAACACCTCGACTTCCGTCTGATCCGCCCGGCTCGCCCCGATCACCTCGTTCGCGATCCGCCGAATCTCCGACTCACCCAGCATGTCGTTTCGTCCTTATGTCCAGCTATCCCGCGCGAGCCCCGCCTCGTCGCCCCGCTCCTCGTACCCTATGCCACCCCTCCACACCCGTCAACGCAGGTCGGGGATCGATCGCCACTCACGACATTCGGGCGGGCGCCCGCATTCGATGCCCCTCTCCCGGAGAGACGCCCACTCTCGTAGGGACAGGTCTTAGAACCTGTCCGCCTCCACCGTTCGCGCGCGAACCGAACGCGGCTCACGCATCTCGTAGCGGCGGAGCTTCAGCTCCGCTCACGCCGGCAAACACGCATCGAGCCGCATCGGCGGCGCCCACGTCCAGCCCAACCAACGAGGTCCGCTGTGCCTCTGTGGTTACCTCGAATCGCGTCAACCAGATCACGCGCGCGCGAACGTCACCGCCCGCACGTCCGCCGCGCCCGCCGCACGCAATGCCGTCGCGCACGCATCGAGCGTCGCCCCCGTCGTCGCCACATCATCCACCAGCACCACCCGCCGGCCGTCAACGCGAGCGTGTTCCGCACGAAAGGCATCGCGAACCAGCGATGCCCGCTCCTCACGGTGCATCGTCTTCGACAACGGCCTCGTCGCGCGAACGCGACGGAGTGCCCGTTCATCAACCTCCACAGCCCGCGCCCGACCCATATGCCGCGCCAGCAACGCCGCCTGATTGAACCCTCTTGTGCGCCGTCGCGACCTGTGCAGCGGCACCGGCACAAGCAGCGCGGCAGCGCCAACATCGAGGCTCACCCGGTCGGCCAGTAACACCGCCATTGGCTCCGCGAGCGAGGTCAGATGGTCGTACTTCAATAGGTGCACGACCCGCCGGGCGGCATCGTCCAGATGAAACGCAGCCCGGAGCGAGACGAACGCCGGCTCGCGTCCACGGCAGTCGTCACAACGGCCGTCCGCCTGCAACCGCGCCCAACACCGCTCACACCGATCACCGCCCGCGGGGACCAGCTCCGCGCCACACGCATCGCACAGCAGCGAACCACCACTCCCGCATAGCGCACATTGTGGCGGAAACAGCAGATCCAACCCGACGCGCGACGCCCGCTCCAGAAGCTTCATCGCGCGAGTATACGTCCGCACTTCGGCGTGCGATACCGCTCACACGCGCTTGTAAAGGCACGAGCCCCGCTCGCTCCCCAGACACCAGACACCAAACACCAGCCGCAGATAGCGGCACAACGATTCGCCAGGCCCGATGTCACCGTAGGGCCCGAAGCATCTCCGCCACGCGGATCGCCTTGCCCCAATGCGTGCCGCCGTTCTCGGCCGACCACACCGCCGACAGCGTCTGGTACGCCACGCCCCACGCCAGCACCCGCTGCCGATCAAGGCCGAGCCGCTCCGCAAAGACGTGCGCCCTGCGTTCCAGTATCCGCTCCGGGTGCGGACGTGTAAGAAGGTCCGCCGGGTTGCCGAAGTACGCGCCCGTCTCGAACGCCGCCTCGCCCACCACGCCGTGCGGGTCGATGGCCAGCCACGGCGCGCGCTCCGCCGAAAGGATGTTGTAGTGGTGGAGGTCGCCGTGCAGCAGCACTGGCTGACCAGACGTGCGGAGCAACTCTTCGTACATCGCCTCGCCGTACTCGAACGCATCCCGCGGCAGCGGCCCCGGACCGCCGTGCTCCGTCCGGTGCTTCGCGAAGGCGGCGAACCAATCGCGGGTCGTCGGGAGCGTCGTGTCCGGCGGCGCACCGCGGCGCAGCGCCAGCATCACCTCCGCGGCGATCTCCGTCTCGCGCTCGTCGTCGCCAAGCTCTACCAGCATCCTGCCCGGCAGCAGCCGCTCCAGCAACGCGATGCCGCGCGTCTCGTCCGACTCCAGCAGGCGCGCCATACCGCGGCCGGCGAAGTGCCGCGTTGCCGTCAGTTCGTGCCGGAAGTCATCGCCGTGCGGGCTGAGCTTCAGCACGACATCCGTACCGTCCGCGCGCCTCGCCGGCGCGACGTAGTTGTACGAAAGCTCGAACGGCGCGCCGACAGTTAGGCCGTAGTCGCGCTCGCACGCCGCCAGCAGCGTCGGCAGCCCGTCCACCCAGGCGCGCCCCGCCTCGCCGAGCACGTGCGTCAAATTGCGGATGAATTCGTCAGGCAGCTGCACCGGGCGAGTATACGCCCACGCCCGGCGCACAACACCCCGCCCGCGCAGGCGTCGTACTCGACGCCGAGCCCACAATCCAAAACTCCCGGGGGGTGAGGTCGCGCGCCCGCACCAGTGACATCAAGCGCTTTAGGCTCGCCGGCAAACCGCGCACAATGGCCCTCAATCGGAGCAGTCCGCGTCGGAGCGCCCCGAATGCCAACAAAGCCAAGCTCGCACACTCAAAACTACGAAACGAACTCCGCACCTCAGCCCGCCGCAACACGAAAATTACCGAGCGAGTTCCGCATCACCACCCGCCACAACACGAAAATTGCCGAGCAAAGTCCGCACCACAACACGAAAACTACGAAACGAAGCCCACCCTCCACCAAGCGCCCCATCCAAACCTCTGTGCCTCTGTGCCTCTGTGGTGAACCGAAAATTACGAAACGAACTCCCAGCCCAAGCTCCCCGTCTCCGGTCTATACAGCTGTCGGAGAGGGGGCCGGCGGGGTGAGGCCCGCCGCAACACGAAAATTACGAAACGAACTCCCAGCGACCAGTGACCAGCGACCAGTACACTCACCTAATGACCGTCAACGTCCGGCTCTTCGCCAGCTTGCGCGAGCTCATCGGCGAACCAACGATCAGCGTCGAACTGCCCGAAGGCGCCACCGTCGCCGCCCTCCGCACTCGCGTCGGCGAGACCTACCCCAACGTCCAGCCCTTCCTCGCGTCAGTCGTCTGCGCCGTCGACGAGGAGTACGTGCCGATCACGCACATCCTCACCGACGGCGACAACGTCGCCCTCATCCCGCCCGTCAGCGGAGGCGCCTGATGTTCGAAATCACGGACAACCCCCTCGACGCGGCGCCCCTGGTCGCCGCCGTCCGCCGCGACGAGAGCGGCGCCGTCGCCCTCTTCTACGGCGTCGTGCGCAACGAGAACCTCGGGCGCAACGTCCAATACCTCGAATACGACGCCTACCCGGAGATGGCGATCAAGAAAATGAGAGAGGTCGCGGCCGAAGTGACCGCGAAGTTCCCGATCACCGGCATCGGCGTCCTCCATCGCACCGGCCGGCTCGAGATCGGCGAAACAAGCCTCCTCGTCGCCGTATCGAGCGCCCACCGCGCCGCCGCCTTCGAGGCGTGCCACCACGCGGTCGACCGTATCAAACAAGTAGTGCCCGTCTGGAAGAAAGAAGTTTGGGAAGACGGCTCAGCATGGATCGAAGGCCACCAGCCGGAGGTGCCGGGTGACTCCTGACCAGACGCCAAACACCAGACACCAGACACCAATCGGCGTACCCACGATTGCAGCAGCAATGAAGGCGCCCGCCGGGTGTGATCGGCGGGCGTCCATCATGCGTACGACGAATCTGCGTTCTGCGTCAGCTGGCGGCCGTCGACACCGCCGCGCGCTCCTGCTCGAAGCACGTGCTGCAGTACACCGGCCGGTCCATGCGCGGCACGAACGGTACGCTCGCATCGCCGCCGCAGCCCGCGCACGGCACAATCGTCATCTCGCGGTTGCCGCCGGCTGTGCGCTCGCGGCGCCGGTTCGACCGGCATGTCGGGCATCGCTGCGGTTCGTTCAGCAGTCCCTTCTCCAGGTAGAAGCCCTGCTCCCCCGCAGTGAAGACGAAGCCCGAGTTGCAATCCCGGCAAATCAACGTCTTATCTTCAAGTGCCACCGTTGTTCCTCCTTGAGACAGGTAGTGAGAGCCGGCGCGTAGGGTGGCGCGGCATGGCGGCGAGTGTAGGTCAGTGAAAAGCTCGAAGTCAAGCAATTCGGCGCAGAATCGCTCGATCACGCGTGAGCATGTCAACTGTGGTGCCTGAACGACTCTCAACCCCCCGCTTCTGCCAGCAATGCGGCCATCACGTGATCGAGCGCTTCATCGAAGCCGAGCACCGCACTCGCCATCAGTGCGAAGCATGCGGCTTGATCCACTACCTCAACCCGCGGGTCGTCGCCGCAATCATCGTCTCGCACCGCGGTCGCGTCCTCCTCCAGCAGCGCGCCGTCGAACCGCGCGCCGGCTACTGGACCTTCCCAGGCGGCTTTCTCGAACTCGGCGAGACGCCCGAACAAGGTGCAGTCCGCGAGACCCGCGAAGAAGTCGGCCTGGGTGTCGAGCCGTCGGCGCTCCTCGGCGTCTACGCCCGGCCCGAAGTCGGCATCGTCCTCATCGTCTACCTGGCCGAAAGCCCCACGGACGCGGCCTACGTCGCCGACCCCGAATCCCTGCAAGTCCGCTGGTTCACCCCTGCCGACATCCCCTGGCACGATCTCGCATTCGACACAACAGAAGCCGCTCTGCGAGACTGGACGAACAACCACGGATCCCAACCGGTCGTCCGCATCACGCCGCCCCAAACTGGACTCGAACCATGATCGAATCCATCAGTTCCTTCCTCCGCTACTTCGATGCCGTTAACCGCCGCGCCGAACGCGACATCGCCGCGCTCCCGCCCGAGGCCGACCACTGGCGCCCCGCCATCGGCGAAGACGAACGTGCATGGGACATCAACACGCTCGTCGGCCACATCGCCGGATCCCGCATCTACTTCATCAACGCCTATCGCGGCGACGGCTGGATCAGCCCCGACCCGCCCGACGTGAGCCGACGAGACCTCTGGATCGGTGCGCTCAGCGAGAGCGCCAGCATCGCGCGCACCTTGCTCGAAGACACGCCGCGGGAATGGCTTCAGCGCCGCATCCCGATGATCGATACTCCCGACGCCACGCTCGCCGGCTGGCGCCTCCTCATGATGATGCTCGAACACGACATCCATCACCGCAGCCAAATCGACACCTACGCCGGCATCAACGGCTGGGCCGTCCCCGACATCTACGGCCGCGCCGCCGAGACCATCTCAAAGCTCCAACCCGAACAACGCGCCAAACACGCCCGCGGCGGGCCGGACCGCATGTAGCCTTCGCTCTGCGTTAACCTTGCGCCCCGCCCGCGCGTTATACGAGAACACGCCGCGATCCCGGAGACCCGATGCGCGCACGCACTCTCGTAGCAGTAGCCGCCATGCTGACGCTCCTCGCGCTACCGCAACCGACGCACGCGCAGCAGACGCCCGGCTATTCGCTCACACTCTCCGCGACCCTCGACCCCGTCTCACCGATCTCCCCAAACGAAGTCCGCGCCGGCACCGAAATCACCTACCGCATCGAACACACCGTCCCCTCCCCCGTGCCCGATGTCGAGTACTACTTCAAAACACCGCCCGGCACTGTCTTCGTTGAAGCCCGAGTACTCGAAGGCGCAGACCTTGTCAGAACGCAGTCTGGGCCGGAGACGCCGCTCCTCGCCGGTCCGGAGGGACTCGCAGACGTCGTCATCTACGCCGAACCGACGGCGCCGACCGGCAGCATCGAAGTCACCGTGCGTGTCAACAACACGTATCAGGGAGCCATCAACGGCATCGCGCGCTTCCTGGGGCGCGGCCCCGGGGACATCGGTGCGGGCTCGTCGAACGCTCTCACGTTCCAGTTCGATCACGGCGATGGCGTCCCCGGCCAGCTCGTCGCGTCGTCGTTCGTCGATTTCAACGGCAACGCCGTCTTCGATCAGGACGAGGTGCCGCAGTCCTGCGCGATTTACGTCTACAGCGACCTCACCGGCACGCGCATCCCGGACAGCCTGAGCGAGCCGACCGACGCGTCGCTCCCCCTCGCGTCCGTCGGCGCCACCACCGCCGACGGCCCCGCCCGCATCAACCTCTTCCCCGGCCGTTACTCCGTGCTCTACGGGGCTTGCGACACACCGCTCTCACCAACGGGTAATCCCTTCAACGCGTATGAGCCGGTGGACCGCCCGCCGGTCACCCGCATCTCCAACGAGTCCGGCACCGTCTCCTACGAGATCCAGACCTTCGATATCGTCAGTACTGAGATCACCGAAGTCGTCCGCGCCGCCCAACCGATCGACGCCCTCGCGCCTCCCACCGACCTCCGCTTCAACGGCGCCCAGATCCTCACCTGGACCGACCGCGCAGACGGCGAGGACGGCTACCAGATAGATGTCTCCGGAACGGTGATCACGCAGCTCCATGCGCCGCCGAATAGCGAAGGGTTCACGTTGCCCGCATCGTTCTACATCTGCGGCTTCAACGACATCATGGTCAGCGTTACGGCCACGCTTGGCGGCGCCACCGGCTACCCCGTGACTGCGCAATACATCGTCGTCAGCGACTGTGCCTTCCCGCCACCCCTCTTCCCGCCCAACACCGGCGCTGGCCACACCTCGTCGGCAAACGTCGGCCTCATCGCGCTCATCGCCACCCTCGGCGCGGCATTCGCAACAACAGGTGTCGTTCTCCGCACTCGCCCGTTCCGGCAACCCCCCGCCTCTGATCTCCAACACCTGACTTCCTAAACCTTTGCGCCCCTCTGCGACCTTTGCGTCTTTGCGGTGAACATCCCGACGGTTAGCATGCCAACCATGCGCATCGACATCCTCACGCTCTTCCCCGAGATGTTCGCCGGCCCGTTCGACGCCAGCATCATCGCCCGCGCCCGCGAAGCCGGCGTCGTCGAGATCGCGCTCCACAACCCGCGCGACTACACCACCGACAAACATCACGTCGTCGATGACTACGCGTACGGCGGCGGTCCCGGTATGGTCATGAAGCCCGAACCGCTCTTCGACTGTGTCGACGCCGTCCGCGCGATGGCATCACCGCCCGGCAGAGTGGTCCTGCTAACGCCGCAAGGCCGCCTGCTGACCAACGACGTCGTCGCCGAACTCGCCGCGGAGCCGCGCCTGATCATCCTCTGCGGCCACTACGAGGGCGTCGACGAGCGCGTCCGCGAGTCGCTCGCCGACGACGAGATTAGCATCGGAGACTACGTACTCTCCGGCGGCGAACCGGCCGCCATTGTGCTCGTCGATGCAGTCGCGCGCCACCAACCCGGCGTCCTCGGCTCAGAACTCTCGCTCGAAGAAGAATCGCACGCGCAGGGTTTGCTCGAATACCCGCAGTACACTCGCCCCGCCGAGTACCGGGGCCTCGCAGTGCCCGACGTGCTGCTCTCCGGCCACCACGCCGAGATCGCAAAGTGGCGCCGACGCCAGAGCGTCCTCCGCACCGCCCGCCGCCGCCCAGAACTCCTCGCGAACGCCGATCTAACGCCCGAGGAGTTGCGGCTAGCTAAGGATGAGATGGCGGCGGATTAGGCGGAGGCGCACCGCGTGGTCGAGAGGCCGCGCGATTGCCATCGACCGCCAAAATCGATACGCTGAACACAACAAAATACCGTTCTGCGGGAGCTGGGGTCGCCCGGCTGAGAGGGTCGCCGGCACGCGGCCGACCGCCGAACCTGACCCGGATAATGCCGGCGCAGGGATGGACACCAACGCTTGCGCCTCCATCCCCGGAAGGCGCCCCCTTATGCCCAAAGTTATGTCCGACATCACCGAACTTTCGCCGGCCGACATCCGCGACGACGAATCGGACCGCGCAGCCGACAGCGTGCGCAATATCCCGACCGCGCTGACGATCGCCGGCAGCGACTCCGGGGGCGGCGCCGGCATCCAGGCCGACCTCAAGACGTTCGCCGCGATGGGCGTCTACGGTACGTCGGCGATCACCGCCGTTACCGCGCAGAACACGCTCGGCGTCCGCAACTGGCTCGCCATGCCGGACACGCTCGTCGCCGAGCAGATCGATGCCGTGCTCTCCGACATCGGCGCAGGCGCCGTCAAGACCGGAATGCTCGCCAACGCCAGCATCATTCTCACCGTCGCCGCCAAACTGCGCGAACACAAGGTCGACCAACTCGTCGTCGACCCCGTGATGGTCGCGAAGGGCGGTCACAAACTGCTCGAAGTCCAAGCCATCGCGGCGCTGATCTCGGACCTCCTGCCACTCGCACTCGTCGTCACGCCAAACCTGCCCGAAGCCGAAGTCCTGACCGGCATGAAGGTCGCCTCATGGGACGACGCGCGCGCTGCCGCTGAGAAGATCCACGCGATGGGCGCCAAGAACGTCATCATCAAAGGCGGCCACTTCGACCAGCCCGAAGCCTCAACCGATCTCTACTTTGACGGCACGAACTTCCGCGAGTTCACAGCCGTCCGCGTCCAGACGAAGAACACGCACGGCACCGGCTGCACGTTCGCCGCCGCGATCGCCGCGGGCCTCGCGAAAGGCCTCAACGCCGCCGGCGCTACCGCCCTCGCCAAGTCCTACGTCACGCTCGCGATCCAGCACGCCTACCCCGTCGGAAACGGCCAGGGCCCCGTACACCACTTCTACCGCTACTGGCAGCCCGTCGGCCCAAAGTACCGCCCCGGCGTGCGCCCCAAAGCCGCAACGGCGACCGCCCAGAAAGCCGACTGACATGCATCTGCTCGTTCGCCGCTACAACCGGTCCGGCGCTGCGCCGTCGTGGTTCTACGCGGTCCTCGCCGCCGCCTTCGTCGCGCTGGCAGCATGGGCGCTCGTGCGCGGCGACTGGCTCGTAGCCACCATCGCCGCCGTGATGTTCGTCGCCGCGCTGTCGATCGCGCGGCTGATGCAGCCCGTCCGCGCGTCGATGCGCGCACCAACGATCGAGGAGACACGACCATGAGCGACACGCTGATGATCGCCGGCAAGCAGTTCCGCTCACGCCTCTTCCTCGGCACCGGCAAGTACGCCAACGCCGAGCAGACCGTCGCCGCCCTCGACGCATCCGGCACGGAGCTGGTCACCGTCGCCATCCGCCGGCTCGATCTCGACAACCCGAACACGCGGACCGAGCTCGACTTCATCGACTGGCAGCGATACACCGTGCTTCCCAACACCGCCGGCTGCCGCACGGTTGAAGAGGCGCTGTTTACCGCCCGCCTCGGCCGCTCCGTGACCAGCTCAACGTGGGTGAAGCTCGAAGTGATCCCCGACCCGAAATACCTGCTGCCCGACCCAATCGGCACGCTCCGCGCTGCCGAAACGCTGATTGCCGAGGGCTTCGTCGTCCTCCCATACATGCACGCCGACCCCGTACTCGCCAAGCATCTTGAAGAAGCCGGCTGCGCGACTGTCATGCCGCTCGGCTCGGCCATCGGCTCCGGACAGGGCATCCTGACGCTGCACGAGATTCGCATCATCATCGAGAACGCACGCATCCCCGTCGTCGTCGACGCCGGCATCGGCGCGCCCTCCGACGCCGCACTGGCGATGGAGATCGGCGCCGACGCCGTACTCGTCAACACGGCCGTCGCGAAGGCAACCGATCCGGCGCTGATGGCCGGCGCGATGCGCAAAGGTGTCGAGGCCGGACGTGAAGCGTTCCTCGGCGGGCGCATCGCCAGTCAAACGCACGCTACCGCCAGCAGCCCGACAACTGGCGTCGCCGAAACGCGCACGGCGTGACCTCGACGCGCCGCTCGCTCCCGCAACCATCGCTGATGCTCGTCACCGACATCGCACGCTTGCAGACCGACGACCCGATCGCGAAACTCGAACACATCGTCCGTGATGCTGTCGCGGGTGGCGCAAACATCGTGCAACTGCGAGAGAAGCACTTGCGCCACGAACAGCGAGTCACCATCGGCCAGCGCCTGCGCGAGGTGATTGCGGGACGTGCGCTTCTATTCATTAACAGCGACATAGACGCCGCAATCGAACTCGCCGCCGACGGCGTGCATCTCCCGGCCGGCGCGCCGGACATCACTACAATCCGACGCCGCGTCGGCGACACGATGCTCATCTCCGTCGCCGCCCACACGATCGAAGAAGCAACGCGCGCGAAAGCCGAGGGCGCGGACCTCCTGCAAATCGGCACGGTGTTCGCTTCAGCATCACACCTCGGTGGCCCCACGCTCGGCATCGAAGCCCTGCACGAGATCTGCGACACGGTGCACGTGCCCGTGATCGCCATCGGCGGCATCACTTCCGCCAATGCGCCCGGCGTGATGCGCGCTGGCGCCGAAGGCGTCGCCGTCATCAGCGCCATCCTCGATGCCGGCGACCCGCGCGCCGCCGCAGAACGCCTTCGCGCCGCGATCGCTGCTCCCGTGCGAGCGTAACGATGCGCATCACCGTCAACGGCAAGCCGCGCGAGATCGACGATGAAATGACGCTGCCGGCGTTCCTTCGCGCGTTCAACGTCGAACCAAAACTCGTTGCCGTCGCCATCAACGGCGACGTCATCGCGCGCGACCAGTACGAAGCCGCACGCGTCCGCGAAGGCGACGACATCGAAGTCGTGCGCATGGTCGGCGGCGGCGCCCGGTGAGCCGCGATTCGAACGTCGTCATCGTCGGCGGTGGCATCGTCGGCCTTGCCTGCGCGTACAAACTCGCGCGCGACGGTGTGGCGGTGACGCTGATCGAGTACGGCAAAGCCGGCATGCAAGCGACGAACGCCGCCGCCGGCATGCTGACGCCGATCAGCGGCGAAGCGGAAGCCCCGGACGCGATGACGCGCTGGGGCATGGAAGCGCTCGCGGGGTACCCGGAGCTCGTCGCGTCACTGCAGAACCAGTGCGGATTCGATCTGGAGTTCGTACAGGACGGCATCCTCAAAATCGCGTTCGACGACGCCGGCGCGGCAGCGCTCCACCGGCGCTACACCTGGCAGCGCGACATGAACATCCCGCTCGAGTGGCTCGACGCCGCCACCTGCCATGAGTTCGAGCCGCGGCTGTCCGAGCGCGTCGTCGCCGGCGTCTTCTCGCCCACCGAAGCTACGATCAGCAATCAGCTTCTCGCGCTCGCACTGCAGCGCGCAGCAATCGCGCACGGCGCCATGATTCACGAACGCGCGCCCGTCACGCGTTTCACGTGCAACAACGGCCGAGTGACGGCCGTCGAAGCCGGCGGCGAGACGTTTCCGTGCGACACGCTAATCATCGCCGCCGGCGCGCGCTCCGCCCAGATCGCAAAGCTCGCCGGCGTCGAGTTGCCCGTTCACCCGATCCGCGGCCAGATGATCGCATTCGGCGGCATGCAGACACCCATCCGCCAGGTCGTCTGGGGTCCAAAGGGCTACCTCGTGCCACGCGCAAACGGCCTCATCTTCGCCGGCGCCACGGTCGAAGACGTCGGTTTCCGTCGCCGCACAACGCAGGCCGGCACCCGCGCGATGCGTTCGATGGCCGTGCGCCTCGTGCCACAACTCGCCGCCGCCACCGTCCACTTCGACTGGGCCGGCCTCCGCCCCTGCACGCCCGACGGACTTCCGATCATCGGCCCTCTGCCGGATTCGAACGTCATCGCGGCGACCGGCCACTACCGCAACGGGATTCTCCTCGGCCCAATCACTGGCGCCGCCGTCGCGCGCGGCGTCACCACGGACGATTGGAGCGCCGTCCCCGCAGAGTTCGCACCGGAGCGTTTCTCGTGAGCGACGAACAGCCGAAGGACGCCGCCCGCCGCATCTTCGCCAAGCAAGAGTTGAGGGCGTTCGACGTCATCGAGCGTTGCGCGACGGATCCGCGGCTCGTGGTGCGCACGCTGCTGCAGCTCGTCGCCGAAACGCCGCCGGGCGGCCGCGTCTGCGAACTCGGATTCGGCAGCGGCTGGCTGCTCGAAGAGATGGCGCGCGAACTCAGCGATCGCAAGTTGCACGGACTCGATATGTCGGCGCAGTACACCCGCGCCGCGCACGACCGCTACGGCGATCTCGTCCGCATCCTCCGCGGAGATATGGATCGACTGCCGTTCGCCGACGCCTCGTTCGACACCATCGCGACGTGCTGGACGCTCTACTTCATAAACGACATCGATGCGACCCTGCGCGAGATCAAACGCTGCGTCAGGCCCGGAGGCCGCGTCATCGCTGCCACCATCGCGCCCGAGAACATGATCGAATACGCGGAACTCGCGGAAGCTGCGATCCGCAGCGCCCTTCCCGATCGCGCCGTCCAACCCGACGTTGGCGCGCGCTTCGACACCGACACCGGCGCGCCGTACATGGAACGCAATTTCGATCGCGTCGAGTACGTCGACTGGTCGGGCGAACTCATCGTCAGCTCGCTCGAAGACGCGCTCGCGCTCTGGCACCCGTACGGCGACAGCGATCGCATCATCGCCGGCACCGATCTCCAGCGCGTGCTCGATGTCTTCGCGTCAAACGTCCCGGAGCTGCTCGCGCGCGACGGCGAGTGGCGTCTGACCCGCCACAGCGGCGTCTTCGTCGCGACCGTCTGATCTGACTCCTACCGCCCGACCAAACACCAGACACCCAAACACCAGTCCCCATCGTGCGAAATAGCCCGTATACTATGCCGTGCCCAACAGCTACGAACTCGCGCTCTTCATCCACATCCTCGGCGTGTTCGCCGTCGCTGGCGCCCTCACGACCTTCGTCCTCATCATCGCCATGATGCGTCGCGCGAAGGACGTGCAGGAAGTGCGGTTGTGGGGCGGCATAGCGGCAAAGGTCGAGAAGCTCTTTCCCGTCGCGGTCATCGCGCTGCTGCTCTCGGGTGTGTTCCTCGTCGAAGATGTCGGCTTCGAGTGGAGCACGGGCTGGATCAACGTATCTCTGATCACGCTCCTCGCGCACGCGGTCGTCGGTCCGCTGATCAACACGCGCAAGATCAACGCGATCGAAAAGTCCGCGAATGCCGCACCCGACGGCGCGCTGCCGCAAGTCCTCGCCGCGCAGATCTCGGACCCCGTACTCTTCGGCACCACCCATGCGCTCGCGCTCAGCGTGCTCGCCATCATCTGGAACATGACCACCAAGCCCGGCGGCGCGCAGGCAGGCATCGTCATCGTCTTCGCCATCGCCCTCGGCGCCCTCTCGGCTCTCCCGATGGCGATGAAGCAACAGTCCGTGCTGGAGCGCGAGAGGTAAGCTCTCTGTTCTCTGCTCCCAAATCTCTGTGCCTCTGTGCCTCTGTGGTTCAACCTCTTGCTCAAACCGTGAACAACTGCTGCTAGAATGCGCGCATGAAGTACCACATCTGGACCGTCGGCTGTCAGATGAACGTCGCTGACTCGCGCAAGCTCGCCGCAGGCTTCGACCGCGCCGGCCTGCTACCCGTCGACGCGATGGACGACGCTGACCTCGTCGTGCTCAACACGTGCTCCGTGCGCGAGCACGCCGAAGCGCGCGCCGTCGGGCAGCTCGGCCGCCTGAAGAAGCAGCGCTCGCGCGGCCGCGACATGAAGATCGCCGTCATGGGCTGCATGGTCGGCGTCCGCTCGGACGATCTGCAGAAACGCTTTCCGTACGTCGACGCCTTTGCGCGCCCGCAGGACTTCGCGCCGATCATGGAGATCGCCGGCATCGCCGATACGGGCGGCGAGTTCTGGCCGACGACGTTCGCCACGCCCGACTCCGTCACGGCGTTCGTGCCGGTCATCCACGGCTGCGACAAGTTTTGCACGTATTGCATCGTCCCCTACCGCCGCGGCCGCGAGAAGAGCCGCACGATCGATGACATCCGCAACGAAGTCGAGCACTACTGCGCTCGCGGCGTGAAGGAAGTGACGCTGCTCGGCCAAACCGTCGAGGCGTACGGCCACGATCTGCCCGACGCACCCGACCTCGGCGACCTCATGCGCGCGATCCACGACACGCCCGGCCTCGAGCGCATCCGCTTCCTCACGTCGTACCCAAAGGACATGACGCCGCGCATCATCCACGCCGTCGCGGAGTTGCCGAAAGTGTGCGAGAACTTCAACATCCCCGTGCAAGCAGGCGACGACGCGGTCCTCGACCGCATGCGCCGCGGCTACACACTCGCCGAATATCTCGACAAGTTCGAACTCGTGAAGTCGCGCATCGCCGACGTCGCGATGGTCACCGACATCATCGTCGGCTTTTGCGGCGAAACCGATGCCGAGTTCCAGAACACCTACGACCTGCTCGAACGCCTGCGCTTCGACAAGGTGCATGTCGCCGCCTACTCACCGCGCCCCGGCACGATCGCGCACCGTACGCTCGCCGACGACGTGCCGGATGCGGTCAAGCAGGAACGCCTGCACGCCATCGAGCAGCTCGAGGCGCGCGTCTCGTTCGAGATCAACCAGCGCTTTCTTGACAGCGACGAGTTGGTGCTTGTCGAAAGCCGCCGCGAAGAACGCTGGTCCGGCCGAAACCGTCTCGGCAAGCTGGTACACTTCGATGGCGACGCGCACGTTGGCCAGATGATCAACGTGCGCATCGAACGCGCGACGGCGTGGTCATTGCAAGGAACAGCGCTCCCCGCGTAGGTTCTGCGTCCGATGTCCGAATCGTTTGAGCTGCTGATTGCCGGCCTCACCGGCGTGGGCGTGTTCGCACTCGTCGGATTGATCTGGAATCTCGCAGAGGGCTACTTCGAGGAACAGCGCAAGGATCAGCAGTAGTTCCGTGCCAGCAACCCACAAACGCACACCGCGCAAACAAGCAGGCAAACCGCCCGGCGCCGATGCTTCACCGCTCGTCGCCGTTGTAGTCGTCATCCTCACCGTCATCGAAGACGGACTCTGCGCGCTGCTCGTTCGCCGCAGCGCCGAACCCTTCTCCGACTACTGGGCGCTGCCCGGCGGCCTCCTGCCCGCCGGCGAATCTCTCGATCGCGCTGCGGCCCGAAAGCTGCTCGACGAGACCGGCGTGCAGGACGTCTATCTCGAACAGCTCTACACGTTTGGCGAGCTGTCGCGCGGCGATGGTGGCGACCGCGGCGTCGCGATCGCCTACTTCGCGCTGGTGCAGCACAAGCAAGTACGCCTGCGCGACAGCAAGACATGGCAGCCCGACTGGCACAACGCCTACGCGCTCCCCGCGCTGGCCTTCGACAACAACGCCGTCGTCGACTACGCGGTCCGCCGCCTGCGCTCAAAACTCGAGTACACGAACGTTGCGTATAGCATGCTGCCGCGCCAGTTCACGCTAAGCGAAC
Organism: uncultured Dehalococcoidia bacterium; assembly: GCA_964599885.1. GTDB lineage: Bacteria > Chloroflexota > Dehalococcoidia > DSTF01 > JACRBR01 > CAZRHH01. The sequence continues at coordinate 16,504 of CAZRHH010000069.1, forward strand.
TGCAGCAGGTCTACGAAGCGATCCTCGACCGCGAGCTTGACAAGCGCAACTTCCGGCGCCGCATGCTGTCGCTCGGCATCATCAAACCGGCCGGCGGCACGCGGATGGAGGGCGCTCACCGTCCCGCCCAGCTCTACTCCTTCGCCAAACGCGAACCCGTCGTGGTCTAGCGAGCAAACGAGGATCCGAAACCCCACAACTTGATGCGGAGCGACTCCGACGGCGAGTCGACGAAATGTAGCCGCAGAGCTTCAGCTCCGCCCGTTTCAACCAACACCACCCGGCGGACCATAAGCTCCGCCGCTACATTCGTGTTGGCCTGACACGCGGTCTGCTCCGTTCTCTGCTCCCTGCCCAAAACGTCACACGCTATTAACCAGACACCAGACACCAGACACCAGACACCAGACACCAGACACCAGACACCAGA
>CAZRHH010000070.1:0-16853 GCA_964599885.1 uncultured Dehalococcoidia bacterium
TTGCGGCGCCCGCGCTGCCGGCGTTGAAGCCGAACCACCCGAACCAGAGGATGCCCGTGCCGAGCAAGATCATCGTGATGTCGTGCGGCTCCATGGGCTCCTCCTTGAACCCCTTGCGACGGCCGAACATGATCGCCGCCGCCAGCGCCGCTGCGCCCGCGTTGAGGTGAATCGCCGTCCCGCCGGCGAAGTCGAGGCCCTTGAGGTCGCCGGCGATCCAGCCGGCGCCATCGCCAACGCCGATGTCGAAGACCCAGTGCGCGACCGGCGCGTATACCAGCAGCGACCACGCCAGCATGAAGATCAGGAATGGCCCGAACTTCGCCCGTTCCGCGAAAGCGCCCGTAATCAGCGCCGGTGTGATAATGGCGAACATCAGCTGGAACGCCATAAACAGCTCGTGCGGGATGCCCGGCCCGGCCTGTGAGTCACCCGCCGCGCCCACACCCTTCAACCCGAAGTGGTCGAGGTTGCCGATGATCCCCCAGCCCTCCAGATCAGGGCCGAAAGCGAGCGAATAGCCGACCACTACCCACGCGATGCCGACGACGCCGATGACGATGAAGCTCTGCATCAGCGTGCCGAGCACGTTCTTGTTGCGGACGAAGCCGCCGTAGAAGAACGCCAGGCCAGGGGTCATAAAGAGCACCAGGGCCGAAGCCATCAGTACCCACGCTGTATCCCCCGAAGAGATCGGGACGTCCGTCATATCTTCCTCCCCTGACTACGTGATGTGTATGGGGCAAGATATGAACGTCGTGTTACGAACACATTTCGCAGCGGTGATCGTTGCGTTACGCGGGTGCGTGCGGGCCGTCAAGCTGGGCGCCGGCGGACAGCACCGCCCCGGGGACGCAACGGCGGCGACCACAGCGGATCGCAACGCTTCTCACCATTCTGTAGCACGACTTTGTAACGTGCGCGTTGCGTGGATCCCCGCAAGCTGGCACCAGTTGGCTAAGCGTGAAGGAGCCGCGATGGACTGGGCCCTGGACTTCGATTGGAGCGAGACGTTCGCGCCGGACGTGCCGCTGCTCGAAATCGTGCTGCGCGGCAGCATCATGTACCTGTTCATCTGGGCGCTCCTGCGGTTCGTTTTCAAGCGCGAGGCGGGCGTTGTGGCGATGGCGGACCTGCTCGTCATCGTGTTCATCGCCGACGCGGCGCAGAACGCGATCGCCGCCGGCTACACGTCGATCAGCGACGGCATCGTGCTCGTGTTGACGATCTGCTTCTGGTCGTACGCCATCAACTGGCTCAGCTATCACTCTGCGGTTATGGCACGGTTCACAGCGCCGCCGCCGTTAAAGCTGGTCGAAGACGGCCGCATCCTCTGGAGGAACCTCCGAAAGGAACTGATCACAGAAGACGAACTCGAGACGCAGCTCCGCAAGCAGGGCTGCGACGATGTCAAGGACGTCAAGGTGGCGTACATGGAACCCGATGGCTCGATCAGCGTCGTCACCAACGACGAGAAGGGGACGGGCACGCCTGAGCGAAAAGCCGTCTAACGGCCGCGTCGCTGGGGCCGCAGCGCGCAGGGTCGGTTCACGCCGGTGGCGAGCGCATAGCGCGGCGCGTCAAGTATGGGGCGCGTGCGGGCGCCAGATGACGGGTGCTATCACCTACTATGGGAGTCACCCTTGCGCGCGCGGGTGACTAACTCGGCCTCCCCGCCACAGGGCGCAGCCGCGCGTGCCGATACTGATACAAGGGATGGGTACGCGTTCGCGCAGGCGGGCGGCTTTGCGCCGCCCTGGGGGTATGCGCCGGATCACCGGCGGCAAGATGCAATCACCGCAAGTGTCACCGCTCCGCAGCACGGCCTTCTGGCTGCTCACCGTCGTCACGATGCTGTCGGCGGCGGCGATTGCTGTCGCCTCAACGTGCTTCGACGAGCATGGGAATCCGATCGTGCCGGGCGTTGAGGGCGAACCGGGCGTTCAGGGCGGGGCCATCAACATCGCCGCGCTGCCTGCACTGCCGGCGAACTGGCCGAGCACCAATCTGGAGATCGGCATGTCCGACGCACCGGGCGGCGCCGCGACAATGGCGGCCACGGCAGACTTCGGCTTCCGCTATCAGTACCTTGCGGGCGGCGCGAACACCGGCAACGGCTGGGCGAACTGGAACCCGAACGGCGCCTTCGCCACGTACTACATTCAGGACTCCATTAACAACGGCATCACGCCGGCCTTCACGTACTACATGATCTACCAGTCGTCGCCGGGCGGCAGCCAGGGCGAAGTCGACGGCATCACCACTAACCTGGGGAACACGCAGACCATGACGTCGTACTTCAACGATCTGAAGCTGTTCTTCCAGCGCGCAGGCGCCTTCCCGTCGACACCGGTCGTGTTTCACGTGGAGCCCGATCTCTGGGGCTTTACGCAGCAACGCGCGACGAACGACGACGCCACCACGGTCGCCGCGAAGGTGGCCGCAACCGGCATCGCTGAACTGGCGGGCCTGCCGAACAACATGCGCGGCTTCGCGCAGGCGGTCGATGTGCTGCGCGATACCTACGCGCCGAATGTGATCCTCGGCTACCACCTGAGCCTGTGGGGCACCGGCGCGAACATCCCGTACAGCAGCCCGTCGAACGGCGAGATCGATACGTTCGCGGCGCGCGGGGCGACGTATTTCGCGTCGTTGCAGTCCGGCTTCGATCTCGTCTTCACCGAGTTCAACGATCGTGACGCCGGCTTCAAGCAGGTGCACTACGGCGACGGCGGGGGCTCGTGGTACGACGACGCCGACCGCGTCCGCTATGCGCGCTACATCACGCAGTTCGGCACGGCGGTGCAGAAGCGCATCGTCATCTGGCAGATCCCGTACGGCAATACGAAGATGCGCGCTGTCAACAACACATGGGGCCACTACCAGGACAACCACGTCGAGTACTTCCTCGACGACGTGGCGCGTACGCACTTCGCCGACTTCATCAACGCCGGGGTGGTGGCGTTCTGGTTTGGCGGCGGCGCCGGCGGTGTCACGTGCCCGTGCGATGCGACCGGCGATGGTGTTACGAACCCCGCGCCGATCAACGGCAACACCGGCAACTCGCTGAACGCGGATGACGACGGTGGTTTCTTCCGGCAAAAGGCGGCGGCGTACTACGCGGCCGGTGCGATCACGCTGACGACCGGCGGCAGTGCGTCGCCAACACCCACCCGCACCGCGACGCGCACGCCGACACCAACGCGAACACCCACACGTACCGCCACGCCGACCCGCACGGCGACGCCGACGCGCACTCCCACGCCGACCGCGACGCACACCGCCGAGATCGGCATACCAGCGAACGAGACGATCACGCCGTTGGGTTAATTCCCGTGCGCAGGCGAATAGAATGCGCGTCGCCGTTTGGGCGTCGCGCGCGATCAGCGCTCCGCTAACAGTTACCCTGCTGCGTCGCCGCTATCTGAATGTCGGCGACGTTGATCTGGCCGTTCTTGTTCATGTCCATGTTGGCGAGGTACAGCGGATCGGTCGGTAGCCCCTGGGACTGCGCGATCTGCTGCAAGTCGACGACATTTACGCGCAGGTCGCCGTTGATCGACGCGATCTCCTCGCCATCGCTACAGATATCGCCGTCCGTGTTCGTGACCAGCGGGCTGGTGTTGTAGTAGCGGAACTCCACGCCGTCTATCATCCGATCGTTGTCAGTATCGACATCGTTGGGGTCGGAGCCGAGCGTCGTTTCGAGCGCGTCGGGCAGCAAGTCATTGTCCGCATCGGGCTCGATCGGCCCGACGGGCGGCCTGCTGGCGGCGCTTGCCGGGTTGAAGCCAAGGATGCATTCAGCGCCATCGAGCGTCCGGTCGCCATCGGTGTCGGCGACGGCGGGGTTGGTTGCCGTGGTCGCGCTCGGACAACCGGGCACCGGATGCACGACTTCGTCCGCATCGAGCAAGCCGTCGTTGTCATCGTCGTCATCGCAGGCGTCACCGGCCGTGTCCGAGTTGGCGAGCGTGACATCGTCGTACAGTTCCGGCGGCGATAGATCGATGAAGTTCGCGTCGGCGTTGGCCTGCCCGGGGTTCGGCGTGTCGTCGCAGTTGTCGATGGTGTCGGCCACGCCATCGTCGTCGGTATCCGTGTCGTCGAGGGCATCGATGCGGTAGACGCCGCCGCCCACCTGATCGGCGATGTACAGATTGCCGGCTTCATCTTCGCCGAAACTGCTGATGAAATGCGACGTGTCCAGCGGCGGCGCCGGCGTCCACGTCGAGCCGCTGACGGTGGCGGTCCAGATGTTGCCCGAGCAGTAGTCGGCGTAGAAGTATTGGCCGGCGAGCGACGGCGAAGCGCCACGATAACGATACCCGCCGGTGACCGAGCAGTTGCCGCCCGTGTGTCCGTATTCGATGATCGGCAGCGTCAGCCCGGCGGGGTTGCAGCCCGGGTTCGGGTTGAAGCAGGCACTGCCTTCCATCACGCGCCAGCCGTAGTTGACCAGTGACGTGCTGGCGGCCGGCTGGAAGTCGATCTCTTCGACCGAACCCTGGCCGACGTCGGCGATGAACATATCACCGGTGAGGCGGTCGAAGCTGAACCGCCACGGATTCCGCATACCGACGGCCCAGATTTCGTCGCGCCCCGGCTGGCCGACGAGCGGGTTCGCCGGCGGGATTGTGTATGGCAGCGCGCCATTCACATCGAGCCGCAGCATCTTCCCGAGCAGCACGTTGATGTTCTGCGCGTTGTTGTTGGGATCGCCGCCGCCGCCGCCGTCGCCCGTTCCCAAGTACAAAAGGCCGTCAGGGCCGAACTGCAACTGTCCGCCGTTGTGGTTCGACACCGGGTGATCGATGACGAGGATCAGTTCGTCGGATAGTGGGTCGGCGACGTCCGGATCGCCGGCCGAGACGGAGTAGCGCTCGATGGTGATGTCACCGTCGGTGCGCGTGTAGTAGATGAAGAAGTAGCCGTTCGTCTCGTAGTCCGGATGAAAAGCGACGCTGAGCAGGCCGCGCTCATCGCCAGTACTGATCTTCGCCGATACATCGAGAAAGTCTGCTGCGAGCACGCCCGAGCCATCGTGCACCTTGATGGCGCCGCTCTGCTCCACGATGAAGACCCGTCCGGAGCCGTCCCCGGCGTGCGTGATGGCGACCGGCTGCGACAATCCGGGCGCGAAGGAGCTGAGTTCGAAGTTTGCGGCGCTGGCGGCGGGCGTGCCGGGAATGCGCGCCGATCCGATGATCAGCGTGGCAGCGGCCGCGATGGCGAGCGCGGTCAGGCGGAGGGCTTGCAGGTTCTGCGCCATGGTCTTACCCCATCTCAGACGGGACCGACGCGGGGACGGCCCAAGCATAGCAGCATTATGTTGTGATCGACGCTTGCGCCCGCGCGAATGTGCGCGGCGTACGCGGTTGCAGCTTCGTATTTGACAAGCGCGCCGCCACATCGAATCGAGCGTCGGCTTGACATCCCCGGTTAGAGTCCGGAAGCGCAACGCAAGTACACTCCGCCGACGGAGAGGCGCGAGCGGTGGTTCCGCGAACTGGGTCTTAGAAGCTAGCGCCCGTTTCGGCGTGAGGGTTCGATCCCCTGCCTCTCCGCCACCTGCCTGATTGACTAACGCCGGTGATCTGCCGATAATGTATGTGCTTCTAAGACCGGGGGAATACCCCAGAGTTCCGTCTCCCCATGTCGAACCACGGCTGGCGAACAGGACTCGAACGCAGGACGGGGCCGCTTCGGCGGCCCCATTCTGCGCCTTGCGCCGTTGCGGTCGGTTCATCGGACGCGTGGTGATGCCGCGTCTTCAGACGCCGTAGGCGCGCTGCGCTTCGGCGCGCAAACCGGCGCGGAAGTCCGGGTGGGCGATGGCGATCAGTTCGTCGATGCGGCGCCGCAACGTCTTCCCTTTCAGGTAGGCGATGCCGTACTCGGTGACGAAGATGTCGGCGTAGACGCGCGGCACCGTGACAGCGCTGCCCTGCGGGAACATGGCGACGATGCGCGAGCGCCGCACGCCGTCGACGACGGACGTGGACGGCAGCACCGTGACGGAGCGACCGTTCCTGGCGTGCAGCGCGCCGACAGCGAACGCGAACGCGCCGCCCGTGCCGCTGTAGATCTCGGGTCCGATCGTCTCGCCGTTGATCTGACCAGTCACATCGACGAGGAGCGCGTTGTTCACGACGCACATGTTGTCGTGCGCGGCGATGATGCCGATGTCGTTCGTGTGGCTCATGCAGTACAGCTCGTAGCGCGCGTCGGCATCGACCGCTGCGAACTCCTCCTGCGTCAGCGGCCCGAACGATGCGCCGACGACCTTGCCTGGATGCACCGTCTTGCGGCTGCCGTTGATCACGCCCTGCTCTACGAGCGCCGGTATGCCGCCGAAGATCAGCTCCGAATGCACGCCAAGATCGTGGCGGTGCGAGAGAAACTCCGCGAGCGCGGCCGAGACGGTGCCGGTGCCCATCTGCAACGTGTCGCCGTCCTGGACGACCTCCGTCGCGACGAGCGAGCAGATGACTTCGGTGATGCCGTTCTCCTCGTCGGTGCGCGGCGGGCGGCGCAGATACTTCCAGACCGGCGCGGCTTCGACGAGGGTGCCGATCGCGTCGACGTGGATACGGTTGTCGCCGCCGGTGCGGATGAATCGTTCGTTCACTTCGCCGACGACGCGGCCGGCGGCGCGCGCCACCTCAGGCGCGCCCCAGACGCTCATACCGAAGCTGCACCAGCCTTCGTCATCCGGCGGCGAGACGCCGACGAGGAAGACGTCGGGCTTGCGGTCGAGCCAGTAGCTTTCGTCGGAGCGCGTCGGCGGCGCGATGACGTAGTCGAGCAGACCGGCGCGCATCGCGGGCCGATCGCTGGCCTGCAGGAAGAACGAACGCACGTCGAAGTTATTGGGCTTGTCGCCGTCCCACCACGAGATGAACGTCGAGATTGAGTTCTCGATCTCCACGTTCTTCAGTTCGTGAGCGCGCGCCGCGAGCGCGCGGCAGAGTGCGAGCGGCGTCTGATAGTGCATGCCGATGACGACCCGATCGCCATCGCGAACGGCCAGCACAGCTTCTTCCGGCGTGGTCAGCTTCGCGGCGTAGCGTTCGCGCCAATTCATCGCCGGAAGGTTAGCGACCTCGTGTCTTAGAGGTTAGCAAGCCGGTCAACGACGGCCGCCCCGAGCGGCGCTGACCAACCTCTACGTCTTACCTCCAACGTCCAACCTCCACCCTTCCCCTATCTCTGTGCCTCTGTGACTCTGTGGTTCAACCCATGCGGTGATGACGCCAGGACGGAGTGCTGGATGCCAGTCGCAGCGCTCAATGGCATCACGATTAACTACGAAGAGCACGGCGCCGGCACGCCGCTGGTGCTGGCGCACGGCTACAGCGCGACGCTGGCGATGTGGCGCGAGCAGTTGCCGGCGTTGAGCGAGCGTTATCGTGTCGTCGTGTACGACACGCGCGGTCACGGCGCGTCGACTGTGCCGGCCGACATGGGGCAGTACGGGTTGGCGCGTGAGTACGTGGCCGATCAACTCGCACTGATGAATCACCTTGGCATCGAGCAGGCGTACGTGGGCGGCCTGTCGATGGGCGGGATGATCGCGCAGGAGTTCGCGCTGCAACATCCACGGCGCGTCAAAGCACTGCTGCTGTTCGATACGGGACCGGGCATGTCAGCGATGGGCCGCGACCCGGAGGCGAAAGCGCGCTTCGATCAAATGCGCACGATGTTGCAGATGCTTGCGCGCACCAAGGGCATGGGCGCCATCATCGACGCGATGCGCAGCAGCCCGATGGCGATCTCGCGCGGAAATGGACCGCTGCCGGATGCGGTGCGCACGCACATCGCCAACATGCGGGAGATGAGCGTTGACGGCTATCTCGGCGGCGCCAAGGCGATGCAGGATTGGGCGGGATCGCTCGATCGCCTGCACGAGATACGCGTTCCGACGTTGGTGCTCGTCGGCGAGCAGGATCAGTTGTTGCCGGCCAGTCGCATCATCCACGGCAAGATTGCCGGCAGCCGCTTCGTGCTGATCCGCAACAGCGGCCACGGCTCGAACTTCTGGCAGCCGGACGCTTTCATCAGCGCGACGCTCAACTTTCTCGCCGCTGTCGACGCCCGCCGGCCTGTCGCGGGCGAGGTAACGCTGTGATTCCCGATGCGGCGCCGCCGCCGGACTTCGACTGGGATGCCTGGGTCGCCGGCCGGCGCTCCGTGTTCGAAGAGCAGGTGTCGTTCAACCAGTACGCTTGTCTGTTGCTCGAAGCGGCGGGCCCGGGCTGGGCGCGCATGCGGATGCCGCTGCGGCCTGAAGTGATGAATCCGTTCGGCTCCGTACACGGCGGCGCCATCGCAGCGCTGATCGATTCGGCGGCGGGCAGCGCGATCGCCGCCGGAACGGCGCCCGATAGCGACCGCATCATGGGCACGATTGATATGCAGGTGCACTTTCTCGAACGGGGCCGCGGCGCCGCACTGATCGCCGAAGGGCGCATGGTGCGGGCAGGTCGTGCCGTCGCAATCGCCAGCGTCGAGGTGCGCGACGAAGCCGGCGCCCTCGTCGCGATCGGCACCGGCACGTTCCGCATGGGCGCGCCGGGCGCGAAGCGCAACGAAGACTGATTAGTCGTTGGAGGTTGGACGTTGGACGTTGGTGGTCCTCGAACGATGTGCAGGCGATGATAGGTTCGGCGCCAGTACAAAGCGGACGTAGCTGCGGAGCTTCAGCTCCGCCAACGCGGGTTGTTGCGCCTGACACTATCGATGTAGGCGCAGGGCCAGCGTTTGCCGTCAGATGAAACCTATTCCGAACTCCGACATCTGACTCCTCTTACTCCCCCAATCTCACGCGCTTCGCAATTACGTCTTCGTAGAGTTGTGCCGTCGCGGCAGCGGTGTGCGCCCACGTGAACTCCTCCAGCACGCGCTGGTGACCGGCGGCGCCCATCTCGCGGCACAGATCCGGATCGGCGATCAGGCGTGCGATCGCATCGGCAAGCGGCTGTGGCTGGGCCGCCGGAACGATGACGCCGGTTTCGCCGTCAGCGACGACTTCCGGCAGCGCGCCGCCGTCACTCGCGATCACCGCCGTGCCGGAGGCCATCGCCTCCGCTACCGGCAGGCCGAACCCCTCGTACAGCGACGGCGAGACGAGCACCTGCGCGCGCCGGTACCACGCCGCCAACTCGTGTTTGGGCACGCGGCCGACGATCGTGACGCGATCGCCGATCCCCAGCCGCTCGATTTCACGCGGCGCCACTCGCAGTGCGCCCGCCGGGCCGCCGACGACGTACAGGTGCGCGCGCGTGGCCTGCGGCAACAGTTCCAGCGCGCGCAACAAGTAGACGATGCCCTTGTTGTAATCCTCCGAATTGCCGACGAACAGCACCGCACCCGGCTCCATCTCGTCGCGTGCGCCCGGATTGAACGCGCCGGCATCGACCCCGTCGTAGATCGCGTGCATCAGCCCCGGCCTAAGATTCCACAGTCGCTCGACGAGCATGGCGGACGCGCGCGAGCCGGAGATCGCGGCATCGAGCCTGCGGGCGACGACGTGTTGCATGTGCCACGGGTACCAGGCGATGCGTTGCACGCGCGCCGGTACCGAGCGCACGGCGCGCAGCCCGTTGGCGACGTCGACATCGAGCGGGTGATGGATGTTCGCTACGACGGGCCGGCCGAGCAGCGGGCGGATCATCGCTACGCCGTAGCTCAGCGTCTGATTGTCGTGGACGACGTCGAATCGGCCCGTCGCGCGCTCGAGTGCGGCCAGTTTTGCAAGCGCGCGCAAGCTGAACGTGAAGATGAGTGACGAGAAGGTGAAGCGCGTAGACGCGAACTCGAAGTAGTTGAGCGGGTGGAAGTGGCTTCGCGGATCTCGCTCCGCGAAGTACGCGCGACGGTCGAGCAGCATCGACTGAAAGCTGTGTGTGTCGAGCCGATGCTCCACGACCGCCGGATCGAGCGTCGCGTACGGCGGACCGGAGATCACATGCACGTCGTGGCCGAGGCGCGCCAGTTCGCGCGTCACATTGGAGAGGTACACGCCCTGCCCGCCCGACTCCATCGAGCCGTGGTACATCAGGAAACAGATGCGGATGGCGGGCCTCCTCGCTGCGACCATAGCGTACCGGCGACGCTGATCACGCGGGAAGCAAGACGCATGAGGCGCAGCGCGGCCGCCGATCGAGGTGCCTACTCTGGCTTAAACTCGATCAGCTGGACGTAATTCCCGTCCGGGTCGGCGAACGTCGAGATGACACCGCCCCAGTACTCGCGGCCCGCCGATCTGATAAACGGCACGCCGTGGCTCTCGATGCGTTGCTGCTCGGCGGCCAGATCATCGACGAACAGATTGAGAAGCATGCGCGCGGGGTGCCCCGCCTGTCCGCTGATGTCGCTGTGTTTGTCGAAGACGATCTCCATGCCGGCGGCGACGAGCGTGCTCTCGCGGTTGACGTCGGGATGGCGCGGCAAGCCGACGACGTCGGCGTAGAAGCGCATCAGTTCGGCGGGCCGCTCGCTGTTGATGTTCAGGATGACTTGGTTGACCTTCATGCTGACCGCCCTCCAGGCACAGCGACACCAGAAACCCGACACCCTGGATAGGGTCATTGACGCACGTGCGCAAGCACGAGGATAATCCTCTTCCAACCGAAGGATAGCCCAGGAGGCCACGATGTACGGCAGTATGTTCAAAATGCGTCCGAAGGCCGGAAAAGCGCAGGAGCTACTCGACACGATGATGTCGTCGGATCGTCGGCCTGCCGGCATGAAGACGGCGTATCTCCTGTCCGAGGATGCCGAGGGCAGCGTGTGGGGCATGGCAATCTTCGACGATGAGAAGACGTACCGCGCCAACGCGGATGACCCGTCGCAGGGTGAGACATTTCAGAAGTGGCGTGGGCTGCTCGAAGCCGACCCAGAGTGGCACGACGGCACGATCACGGAGCGCCCGAAGTAACTCGTGCGCTGGCCGCGTTGCGCGGCCGCTAGGGCACGATCAGGTTGTGCAGTTCCTTGAGGGAGCGCTTGGGCTTGATTCCCGGCGGCAGGTTGGGATGCACGTTTTTCGCGAAGAATTGGTTCGCGTCGTCGGCCGACTCCCAGACTTCAATCACCCTCCAGCCGTCGGGTGTCTGCTCTGACGTATGCAGGATGAATCCGTTCGCCTGGCGCATAGCCTGCGACAAGGCCATCGCCATTCCGTCGTAACCTTCCTGCGTCTGTCCGGGAACCTCAGCGGTCATGAGTACAGGCATTGCAATCCCTTCTTCACTACCTGGACGAGCCGCGCGGTCGCGCGGGAAGCCACCATGCAGCGGCCATCTTACGCCTGCTCTGGCCGTCAACGCGAGCGACTTCGCTGCGCGTTTCGCCTGCGAACACGCCGTTCTACACTGGCGTGATGGTTACGAAGGTGCCACCCACGACAAAACAGGCCACCGTGCCAAAGCGCCGCGCTTCCAAACCAAAACGTGAACTGACGCCCGAAGAGAAGTGGGCGACGTACTCGCGCGCGCTGATCATTACGGCGCACCCTGACGATGCGGAGTTCATCGCCGGCGGCACGATCGCGAAGATGTGCGATCTTGGCTGGGACGTGACGATCGCCGTCGCGACGAGCGGCGACAAAGGCACGCGCGACGAGAATCTGCGGCCGCAAGAACTGGCCGCCATGCGCGAGGCCGAGCAGCGCGCGGCGGGCGACGTGCTGGGGTTGCATCGCTGCATCTTTCTCGGCTATCCGGACGGATTCCTCGTCGAAGGGCCGGAGTTGCGCGGCCACGTCGTCAAGCTGATCCGTACGCTGAAGCCGGATGTCGTCGTCACCTGGGACGGCTTCCGGGCGGGGTTCAATCACACGGATCATCGCGTCGTCGGACGGGTGGTGCGTGACGCGCTGTACCCGGCCGCGCACGATCCGCACTACTACGCCGAGATGACGCGCGCCGGCATCGGCCCCTGGCGGAGTGCCGAGCTGTTGCTGGCGGCGACGGATGACGCTGACTACCATGTCGACATAAGCGCGTATCTCGAGCGCAAGGTCGACGCGATTCTCTGTCACACGAGCCAGATCGAGGGCAAGCGCGACGTGATGCTCAAAGGCATGCGCGAGCGGGCGAAGAAGGACAAGGACCGCCGAAAGCGCACGGGATACGACTTTTCCGAGTCCTTCAAACGTATCGAATTCAGGCGGCCCGCCGGCGCGCCCGGGACGCCCGCTCCCGCGACGGGGTGATCCGCGCGATGTGGCACTGGAGGATGGAAGCTGGATGATGGATCGAGTCACCGGGAACACGGTAGGGGCGAACCCGCGTGTTCGCCCCGGTATCACGCACCGAACCACCAACTGGAACCGCGCCATTCTTCGTAGCGGCGGAGCTTTAGCTCCGCATCGCGCTTCGAACCACAACCGCGCGCGCACCGCGAGCCGGACGCTCGCAACCAACACCTACCATCGCGGATCCGCGATGCTCCCGGAGACGTCGTGGAGCAACTAGCGTTCGATCTCTTCATCGCGGCGTTTGTGCTGTCGCTGGCGGCGTCGGCGGCGTACGTGGCGTTGCCGTTGTGGCCGCGCGTGTCGTATCGCGCGGCGGAGACGACGGCAGGCACGACGATGACGATCGCGTCAAAGAGCGAGCCGCCGCCGTTCATCGCGCCGCTTGCGACGTCGCTCAGTTTCATCATGGTGGTGACGCTGACGGCGTCGCTCGTCGCGCGCTGGATCGCCGTCGAGCATCCGCCTTACGCGAACATGTACGAGTACACGATCGCGCTCGGCTGGGGCTCGTCGCTGGTGTACGTGATCTTCGAGCGCGGGTACGGGCAGCGGGCGATCGGCGCCGTGCTCTTTCCGGGCATCGCAGCGCTGTTTGCGATCTCACTGATCTTCTTCCCGGCCGAAGTGACGCCGCTGATCCCGGCGTTGCAGGCGAACCGCATCCTCGGCATTCACGTCGGCATGATGATGGCGTCGTACAGCGCGCTGTCCGTGTCGTTCGGCGCGGCGGTGCTCTACCTCGTGCAGGACGGCAAGCGGCGTTTCGCGCGCCTGCCGTCGGGCGCGCTGCTCGAAGAGATCGCCCACAAGTCGGTGCTGATCGGCTTTCCGCTGCTGGCGCTCGGCGTCGCGCTCGGCGCCTGGTGGGCGAACGATGCCTGGGGCCGCTACTGGGGCTGGGATCCGAAGGAGACGTCCGCGCTCGTCACGTGGCTGATCTACGCCGGCTACCTGCACGCCCGCGGCCTCCGCGGCTGGCGCGGCAAGCGCGCAGCCGGCGTGCTGATCGTCGGGTACGCGGCCGTGCTGTTCACGTACTTTGCGGTGAATCTCTGGGTGTCGGGTTTGCACTCGTACAGCGGCGTCTAGTGACGCTGGGCGGTGAGAGGTGAGAGGTGAGAGGGGGGAGGTCGGGTTCGTGACGCGCCTCCGGCTAGCCGAGCGCGCTACGCTGTCGCCATGAAGCCTCGGCGCAGGAAGTTCGGCTTGCTCCTCGACTATCTTGAGCGCGTAACGCCCATCCTCAGGTTCTGGCCATCCGCCATGCCATCGTTCCGCCGGCACTCGGAAAAGGTTCTCCGGAACGAAGAGGCGTTGAACCAGAAGTACCTCGCCGAGTTCCGCGAGACGGAACGCCGTGAGCGGAACAACGACGGTTAACTATCTACCCAAACACTCGACCGGAACCCAAAACGAAATGTAGCTGCGTAGCTTTAGCTGCGCCTGTTCTTTGCCGTGAATCTCTGGGTGTCGGGTTTGCACTCGTACAGCGGCGTTTGACGCCAATCTCGACCGGAACCCAAACGAAATGTAGCTGCGTAGCTTTAGCTGCGCCTGTTCGTAACGCAAGTACGCGTGGCGCATGGGCGTATGATGGCGGCGTGAGAATCGCGTCAGCGTTCATCGTCGTGACCCTCATCGCCTTCGCGACGATCGCGAGCGCCTGCGACCGCGATCGGCGATCCACCTCCGCCTCCGATCTGCAATCTCCGACCTCCGACCTCCAATCTCCGGCTTCTGCGCTACCGACCCCCACCGCGACGCCCCCAACCACAACCCTCCTCTTTACAGGCGACGTGATCCCCGCGCGCTGCACATACGCGCGCCTCGCTGCACTCAACGACTACACCGCGCCGTTCCACGCGCTGCGTGACGTGCTAACCGCCGCCGACATCACGATCGGCACGCTCGACTCGACGATCTCCAACGCCGCGCGCCCGATCGGCTGCACGCCGACGTTCAATCTCGCGTCGCCGGCAGCGGCGGGCGCCGGACTGGCGTACGCGGGATACGACGTGATGTCGCATGCGGCGAATCACATCCGCGACTGCGGCGCGATCAACTGCGGCGACGACTCGCTGTTCGAGACGCTCTACTTCCTGCGCGGCTACGGCATCATGCCCGCCGGCAGCGGCGCCACGCTCGATGCGGCGCGCGCGCCGGCGATCATCGAGCGTAACGGCATGACGTTTGCGTTTCTGGCGTACGACGACATCGCGTCGTACTACCACGCGACGGAAACGCAGCCCGGCTCGGCGCCGCTCGACGCACTGACGCTCGGCGAAGACATCGCGCACGCGGGCACAATCGCCGATGTCGTCATCGTGCTCCCTCACTGGGGCGTCGAGTACGAAACGTCGCCGTCGCCACGCCAGCGCGAGATTGCCCGTATCGCGGCGGACGCGGGCGCGACGCTGATTGTCGGCAACCATCCGCACGTCGTGCAGGCGCACGAGCAACTTGGCGAAGCGTTCGTCGCCTACGCGCTCGGCAACTTCGTTTTCGATCAGGATTGGTCGCTCGCAACGCAGCAAGGCGCGATGCTCGAAGTAACGTTCACCGGCGACAAGCTAACGGCATGGCGCTACTTGCCGATCCACATCCACGATCAGTACCAGCCGCGGTTGGCTGAGCCGGGCGAAGCGGCAGCGATCATCGCACGGATTGAGGCTGCGAGCCGATCGCTGGAGTGATCTGTACGTAAATCACGGTAGGGGCGAACCTACGTGTTCGCCCCGGTATCGCGAGCCGACCGCACCAGCATGATGGACCCACGTGTTCGCCCCGGTATCGCGCGTCGACAGCACCAAACGCTGCACAAACCACGTGTTCGCCCCGGTATGGCGAGCCGACCCTACCAACCCGGGCGGAACCCCGTGCGTTCGCCCGGTATCGCGAAAGGACGGCAACGAAAGCAAAAACTCAGCGCCCCCGGCCCAACTGCCGCAAGCGACGCGACGGATATTTCGAATCGCCGCACCGCCGAACATAACCGCGTTCGCCCACACGATCGGGTCTGATAAAATCACCGTCGGAACCCGAACATATGTTTACTCACCTTCACCTGCACACTGAGTTCAGCCTCCTCGATGGCCTCAGCCGCATCCCGGATGTGATGGATCGCGTGCGCGCGCTCGGCCAGGAGTCGGTCGCGATGACGGACCACGGCGCGCTGTACGGCGCCGTCGACTTCTACAAGGAAGCGAAGGCGCGCGGCATCAAGCCGATCATCGGCATCGAGGCCTACATCGCGCCTGATTCGCGGCTCAAGAAGTCGGATTCGCGCTCGAACAACTACCATCACCTGACGCTCCTCGCGAAGAACGACGAAGGCTACCGGAACCTGATCCAGCTCTCGACACGATCGCATCTCGAGGGTTTCTACTACAAGCCGCGGATGGACAAAGAGCTGCTCGCCGAATACGGCAAGGGCATCATCGCGCTCAGCGGCTGCCCGTCCGGCGAGATGCACAAGCTGCTCGTCGAGGATCGCTACGACGAGGCGAAGCGGCTCGCCGGCTTCTTCGGCGACGTGTTCGATGACTTCTATCTCGAAGTGATGAAGCACGACGAGCCGGAGATCAACGCGCAGTGCGAGAAGGTGCTCGGCGGCCTGACGCGGCTGGGCGCCGAGATGAAGATCCCGCTCGTCGCGACGAACGATTCGCACTACACCGTGCAGGACGACGCGTCGATCCACGACGTGCTGCTCTGCATCGGCACGAACAGCACCGTCGACGATCCGAAGCGTCAGCTGAAAATGCACGACACGTCGTACTACGTGAAGTCGGAAGCCGAGATGCTGGCGATGTTCCCGGAGCATCCGGAAGCGGTGACGAACACGCAGCTCGTCGCCGATCAGTGTAATCTGGAGCTAGAGTTCGGCCGGCTGCACTTGCCGGAACCGGAGGTGCCGGCCGGGCGCACGTCGCACGAGCACCTGGCGCATCTCGCGCGCGAAGGCCTCAACCGCAAGTATCCGTTCGCCGCCGATGACGTTCGCGAGCGGCTGCAGTACGAGCTTGATGTCGTCGAGAAGACGGGGTTCACAAACTACTTCCTCGTCGTCCACGACATCGCCGAGTTCTGCAAGCGCGCGAACGTCATGCTCGGCGTGCGCGGTTCCGCTGCGGCGAGCATCATCCTCTACGCGCTCGACGTGACGTTCATCGACCCGATGGCGACGCGGCTGGTGTTCGAACGCTTCCTGCACGTCGACCGCAAAGAGCCGCCCGATGTCGACATGGACATCCCCGACGATCGCCGCGACGAAGTGATCCGCTACGTCGCCGAGAAGTACGGCTACGACCGCGTCGCGCAAATCATCACCTTCGGGACGATGGGCGCGAAGGCGGCGATCCGCGACACCGGCCGCGCGCTCGGCATGGCGTACGGTGAAGTCGACCGCGTCGCACGGCTCGTGCCAAACGCGCTGCAGATGACGCTGACGAAGGCGCTCGAAGAAAGCTCCGAACTCGCGTCCGCGTACGAAGTTGATCCGCAAGTCAGCAAGCTCGTCGATACGGCGCGCCGGCTCGAGGGCGTCGCGCGGCACGCCAGCACGCACGCGGCCGGCGTCGTCATCTCG
>CAZRHH010000071.1:0-16773 GCA_964599885.1 uncultured Dehalococcoidia bacterium
CACCAGACACCAGACACCAGACACCAGACACCAGACACCAGACACCAGACACCAGTGCTCGTTTCGGGGAGCGCCGCCCCATCGCGATCCGGTACCCTACCGGCAACGCCACGCCGCGTCCCCGCGCAGTCGAGGCACCATGCCACTCTCCCGATACATCCGCCGCATGCCGATCGCGCCGGCCGCGTTGATCCTCGTTTCGTTGCTCGCCGCATCGGTGATGACGCGCAGCAACACGCAGGTCGCGCGCGCTGAGCCGCCAAGCACGCTGACGCGGATCGAGGATCCGGTGGTGATGTCTGGCGCCGACCTTCCGGCGCTTGGCGGGCACGCGCCGGGGAACATCGTGGCGTTTCGCTACAGCGGCGCCTGGCAGCAGATCCCCGTTCAGGTGGACGAGCGCGTCTGGCGCAGCTTCCGGGCGATCTACAACAACATCACGCCGTTTCCGCTGAGCATGAACGTAACACCGAGCCAACTCGTGTACGCCGATCCGGGTACGCACACTGGCGCCGATACAGATGCGACGTTCGACGCCGACGACGAGCTGGTGTTCATGGCGAAAGACGCGGGCGGTCAGCCGCCCCCGTTCTCAACGCCGGGCGGCGTCGTGGCTGCGTCCGGCATCGAGGTCGAGATCACCAATCCGCTGCAACCATCAGAGACCGGATGGGTGTACCTGTTCCGGCAGGACGGTTCACTGGCCCAGGGTGCGGGGGAACAGTACGTGAACTACAGCTTCTCGCTGCTTTCGGGGCCGTACCTGACAACCTACAAGCACGCGAATTACCCGGGTCCAAACGCTGGCAACCCGGAGAACAGCACCGTGACAACGCCATACTACGGCCGGCACTTCGGCGACCGCTGGCAGGACGACGCGCTGAGCATTACCGCCGGCGCGGCTTCGAACGCCGATATCCTCGACCGCCACAAGGCGTTGTACGCACCAGGAAACTGCGGCCGCAGCGAGAACACGTTCGACTTCGGCGACACAAACGGCTTCCCGGGCGAGGGCGCCTTCGTCGCGAACCGCGTCGGTCCGATACGCGCGATCCGGTCGTACATCGGCGCCAACAGCGGACCGAACACGCAGCGCGACCACGTGTACTACCAACAACGAGAGGACATCCGCACGTACCTGCGCGTACACCCAATCGGGAGCATCATGGACTTCTGGGACCTGAGTCCGGACGCGGCGTTGATGACGTACTACGACGACCTGAACACAGGCGGCGCGCTGGTCGATGGCAACCCGGAGACGCTGGCGAGCGGCGAAACGGAGTGGCAGATGGTCACCGGCGCGCAGGGCTCGCTGATGATCGCCGGAACGATCTCGACGGACATCCCGGCGTTTTCGTACACCTCGTACTATCTCGACGACACGACGCCGCCGGTCACGCAGTGCACTGGCGACGCCGTCTCGTACGGCGCCGGCGGCGTGTTTTTCGATCCGCCCGGCGACATTCTCTGTACGGATCCGGGGCGGAACTTCAACTGTCCCCAGTCCGGGCCGTTGTACTTCCTGCACTCGGTACACAACCTGTACTTCGATGCGCCCGGCATGGATGTCGCCGATGCCCAAGCGCTAGCAGCGCGATCGGCTGCGCCGTTGGCCTTCGCGCCGGCGCCGTGGCAAAACGCCGCCGCCAACACCGACGCCGACAGCCTCAACGACGCCGCCGACAACTGCCCCGCAGTCACGAACGCGGGACAGCAAAACAACGACCGTAATTTCATCGATCTGCCGCCCTCGAAGGCGTACGATGATCTCACGCGCCCCATGTCCGACACCGTGGGCGACGCCTGCGATGCCGACGACGATAACGACGGTATCTCCGACGCGCTCGAACTTGCGGGACCGTGTGCATCGGCAACCGGCGCCACTAACCCGCTCAGCTCCGACAGCGATGGCGACCGCGTCCTTGATGGCGCCGAGTGCGCCCTCAACACCAACCCGCTCAGCGCCGCCAACTTCCCGTCGAGCATCCAATGTGGCTCCACCATCGACAGTGATGGCGACGGGATCCTGGACTTCCGCGAGTTCTGCTACTACGGCACCAGCGTGACGTCCGCGAACTCAGACGGCGACAACTGTCGCGACGGTCAAGAAATCGCATCGATCAACGGCGACCTTGCGATCAACGTCGTCGACCTCCAGCAGATCGCGCAGTCCATGGGCCATTCGACCAGCCCGCAATACATTCCCAATATGGACATCACGAAGAACGGATCGATCGACGTGGCCGACTTGCAGCAAGCCGCGCAGCAACAAGGGTTCTGCTCCCCTTAGTTCTTTCAGTGCATGGTCTGTCTCGGCAAGCAGCCTACAATCACGCCATCGTGATGTTGCGCGTCGTCGTCTATCATCTATCCGGCGCGCATCTATCCGGCGCGCGAAAATAAGCGGGAGCGATCAAATCACGAACGGCGGCGACCTGATCTGCGGTGACTGCGGCCAAGCGTTCACGCTCGCGCCGGCCATCGCAGCAAAGTACCCCGGTTGGCGTCCGAAACAGTGCATGCCGTGCCGCACCGGCAAACGCGCACCCGCCCGCGTTGCCAGCGACGAGCGCCTCACGCGCGCACAGGTTCTCGAACGTCATTCCTCCGGCCCAACCACCGGCGTCTTCACTGACGGGCACTGCGAGCCGAACCCTGGTCGCGGCGGCTGGGGCGCCGTCAAGGTCGTCGATGACGCCATCGTCGAAGAACGCAGCGGACACGATCCGGACACCACGAACAACCGCATGGAACTGCAGGCGCTCATCGCCGGGTACCAGATGCTCGCGCCAGACGAGGACGCCACCCTCTACTCCGACAGCAATCTCTGCGTGCGCACAGTCAACGAGTGGGCAGCGGGTTGGGAGCGCCGGGGCTGGAAGAAAAAGGATGGCCCGATCGCAAACCTCGACCTCGTGCAAGAACTTTACGCCCTCGCGCAAGCGCATCCTCACGCGAAGCTTGAATGGATCCGCGCCCACGCCGGCTCCCGCTGGAACGAGTACGCCGACGCCTTGGCCCGCTCCTATTACGACGAACCCGAAAGCCGGCCAGCTTAATCGCGGCGCACCGTCAGTCCCCAGTCCCCAGTCCTCAGTCCCAGTACTAAGCCTGCTAACCTGAGCAATGCCCAATCTCGCGATCCGCGGCGGTACACCGCTACGCACCAAAGCGTGGCCTGCATGGCCCGAGCACGACCACCGCGAAGTGCAGAATCTCACGCGCGTCGTCCAGAGCGGCAACTGGGGCGGCTTTCCGTCGCCAAACGTCCTCGCGGGCGAGTTTGCCGAGGAGTTCGCCGCGCATCACAACGCGAAGTACGGCGTTTGCACCACCGGCGGAACGACAGCGCTCGAGGTGGCCTTGCGCGCCTGCGGGCTGCAACGCGGGGATGAAGTGCTCGTCCCGGCACTCACCTTCTACGCCACCGCGTTCGCCGCGCTCGTGCAGGGATTCAAGCCTGTCTTCGTCGATATCGATCCCGACACGTGGTGCATCGACCCAGCACAGATTGAGCGTCAAATTACGCCGTACACCCGGGCGATCCTGCCCGTGCATCTCGGCTCGCGCATGGCCGACATGGATCGCATCATGGAGATCGCTCGCGCGCGCGATCTGCGCGTCGTCGAAGATTGCGCGCACGTGCACGGCGGCGCCTGGCGCGGGCGCGGCGCCGGGAGCATCGGCGACGTGGGCTGCTTCAGCTTCCAGTCATCGAAACTCATGACATGCGGCGAAGGCGGCATCATGATCACCAGCGACGACGCGATCGAGGAGCGCCTGCACGCCTACGTCAACTCGGGCCGTGTGAAGACGAGCGACCGCACCGCCGCCGAGGGCTCGATGCTCGGCTGGAACTACCGCATGACGGAGTTCCACGCCGCGGTGTTGCTCGCGCAACTCGAGCGCCTCCCCGAGCAGATCGAACGCCGAAATCGCAACATCGAACACCTCGAACGGCGCGTCGCCAAGACCGAAGGCGTCAGTACACTGCCGCACGACGATCGCATGACCGCGCGCTCCGGCTACGGCGTCATCCTCCGCTACGACGAACGCGCATGGCGAGGCGCATCACGCAATCGCTTCGCCCGCACGCTCTACGCCGAGGGCATGCGGCTCGAAGCGGCGTTCTACACGCCGGTCTACAGCAACCCGCTCTTCGCCTGGCGCGACGCCATGATCGATGTCGACTACACCGATGTTTCGTGCCCCGTCGCAGAGCGCGCCGCCGGCAACGAGATGATCTGGCTCCCGCACGATATCTTCCTCGGCGACGAAGCCGATATCGACGACCTCTGCGACGCCATCGAAAAGATCCGCACCAACATAGACGAACTCGTCGAGCGGCCCGCGTAGCCCGCGTAGCCCGCTTCCCGCTTCCCGCTTCCCGCTTCCCGCTTCCCGCTTCCCGCTTCCCGCTTCCCGCTTAAACACGTACACCCCGGCGCCGCGAGGTGTACGTCTGCACCGGCGGGCGCCATGCGCCCGTGCCGGATGAGGTTCGCTAGCTACTCGTTGTTGTCTTCCGAGCCTACAGGGTTGTCGAGGCCGTCGTCGTTGTCACCATCGCCGTCGTCATCGAGCGGGTTATCGAGGTCAACGTCGGGATCGTCGTCGCCGGCGTCGCCATCCAACGGGTTGCTATCGTCGTCACCATCGTCGGCAGCGTCGCCAATTTCCGCGGCGATCGCGGCACGAATCTCGGGCTCCACCGACGCGAACTGCGCCTTCGCCGCGTCGAACTTCACCTGATCGCCGTCATCGACGGCCTCACCCAGCGTGTCGCACAGGTCGTCAAGCGCGTCGCTGTCGACGCCGTCCTGCAGTTCGCCGCAGTTGTCCTTCAGCGAGTCCTTGGTGTCGCCAGGCGCCGCTGTGATGTCCGTCGTCGCTGCCAGCGCGGCGCTGAACTCCTCGTAGGAACCGGCGAGATCCTCCGCGTTGTCGGCGCTGTCGCCGTCGTCGTCGCAGGCCGCGCCCAGCACCAGTACGCCACCTACCGCCATCGTGAACAGAACCGAACGTGTCTTCCTGAGCATGTTTTCCTCTACCTCCTGAGCGCATCGTAGGCGGGAGCAGATAACAGACGGCGACAATGGATACCAGCCCTCGCGACAAAGGCGTAAATAACAACGAAAGCGCGTACCCATGCCTACGGCTCGGGACTCCCAGCTTCCAGCTTCCCGCCGCAGCCGTTATCCTGCGCCACAAGAGAGGCTTGATGTGACCGATTGGCGAGCCAAAGAAGCCGAATACTTCATGCGCGCTGGCAAGCGCGTGGATCTGCTCGCCGTCCGTGGCGAAGGCGCCCACATCTGGGACGAAGCCGGCCGCGAGTATCTCGACTTCTTCGGCGGCCCCGCCACCATCAGCCTGGGCCACTCGCACCCGGTCATCGTCGATGCGCTGATCGACCAGGCGCGGCAGCTCATTCACGTCTCCAACTCCTTCTATTCGATCCCGCAGCTCAAACTCGCCGAGCTGCTGATCGAGCACTCCTGCTTCGACCGCGTCTACTTCATGAACAGCGGCGCCGAGGCGGACGAGGGGGCGCTGAAGCTCGCGCGCAAGTGGGGCAAAGAGAAGAAGAACGGTGCGTACGAGATCATCTGCGCCGACAACGCCTTCCACGGCCGGACGCTCCAGATGATCACCGCCGGCGGCACGGAGCGATATAAGGCGCCGTTCGGCCCGCTGCCCGAGGGTTTTCTGCACGTCCCGTTCAACGACGTCGACGCCGTCAAGCGCGTCACCAGCGAGAAGACCGTCGCCATCTTCATGGAACCGATCCAGGGCGAAGGCGGTATCAACGTCGCCGACGACGACTACTTCCCTCAGCTTCGCGCGTGGTGCGACGAGCAGAACATCCTGCTGATCCTCGACGAAGTGCAGACGGGATGCGGACGCACCGGCAAACTCTTCGCGTACGAGCACTATGGCATCGAGCCGGACATCATGGCGCTCGGCAAGGGCATCGGCGGCGGTGTGCCGTTGTCGGCATTCCTCGCGAAGGAGCATGCGGCGGTGTTCACACCGGGCGATCACGGCAGCACGTACGGCGGCGAGCCGCTGACGACGCGCGTGGGCTACGAAGTGATGAACTATATCATCAAGAACGATATCCCGGCCAAGGTGCGCGACAGCGGCGCGACGGTCGAACGGCGCCTCAACTCATTGCTCGACCGCTGCTCGATCGTCACCGACGTGCGCGGCATGGGGTTGATGTGGGCGGTCCAGTTCAACACGGATATCGGCGAACGCATCACGAACGCCGCGCTTGCGGCCGGATTGATCGTCAACAACGTGCGCCCCAACGCCGTCCGCCTCGCGCCGCCGCTGACCATCACCGACGAAGAACTTGAGCAGGGGCTCGCGATCCTCGAACACGTTATCGAAGGCGCGTCCGCTGCGGCGCCATCAAAGTAAGGCGCAGCGCCTACTTCCGTTTGCGCTTCGGCTTCTTCGCCTCTTGCAGCAGCATGCCGCGGCAGCGCTTCACCCCGCAATGGCAGGCGTACGCTTCCCGCTCGGCGCGCGTGACGCGCCCCGAAACGAGAAGCTGGTAGTCGTAGGTCAGCTCCGTGCCAGGCTGAATGTTCTTCGCCGCCTCGATGAAGATGCGGTTGCCCTCCGACACGGAGCGGCAGTTCCCCTCGCACGAGTGGTTGATGTACCGGGCGATGCTGCCGCGCCGAGTCGCGTCGATCGTCATGCCGTCGTCGAGAGCAAACAGCATCGTGTGACCGTCTTCGCTCGCCACGCCGTAACGCCGGTCGATCTCGTCTTGCGTCACCCGCTCGCCGGTGTACTCGATGATCTGCGTTCCCGGGCGCAGCCGCGTTGCGGCGAATACGCCGCGCCCATGGATCGGCGAGCGCTTAACGACGCATCGCCGCCCGCGCGGTCGACGCTCATCTCCTGCTTGTGTCTTCGTCCCTGCCAAGTGCAAACCTCAATTTCGATGATAGCGACAACGCGCCGCATAGTGCATCACCCGTCCGCATGATGCTCTACGCCAGGAGCTCTGCGCGATACTGACGATACATGGCGGCGATCGCCGCGTCGTCTGACGCTTCCGCCTTGTGTAACGCCTCGATCAGCGCGAGTACTTGCGCCGTCGTCACAACCAGATAGCGAGCCGTCGCTGGCCCAGGGTTCCCGAACGTGTGCGCGACACCGGCGGGCACGAAGACGGTCGCCCCCGCGGCAACGTCCACGGAGCGGTCCGCAAACTGAAAGCGCAGCGCGCCCTCGATGACATGCCACGCCTCGTCGTCGTCATGGTGTATGTGCATCGGTGGACCGACGTTGGGGCCATGCGCCCACTCACGCATCGCGAACGATTTGCCATTGGCGACGACCGCCTCGCCAGACGCCGCGATAACTGCGTCACGACTCATGGCAACTCCCCACGCCACAACGGGAAAAGGGCGGCCAACGAAGATCGTTCTGTCATCGAGCAACCGCCCGGAACTGCATCACGTACGGGTTCGTCTCAACATGCACATCCGTGAATCCCGCCTGTTCCAGCCGCTGCTGAAACGTCGCCGGATCGATCGGCACACAGATATCGTCCACATGCATGCCGCGGAACTCCGGGCTGTCCAGGCTGTCCGCGCCGGCAAACGTGCCGCCCTTCCGAAGCACCCGTGCCACCTCGCTTAGCAACTGATCCTGCTGCTCCAACGTCGGCACATGGTGCAGCACGATGAATGACACGGCCGCGCTGAACCGGTTGTCTGGCAGCGGCATATCCGTCGCATCAGCCTGCACCACCGTCACGTTCGTGCCGGCCATCCTTTTCGACAGCGCGTCGGCAAGGTCAAGGTCGATCTCGACTGCCGTAAGCCTCGGCGTCATTTCTCGGAGAATTTCCGTCGTCCGTCCCGGCCCCGGCCCCACCTCAAGCACATCGTCACCGAGATCGACAGCAGCAAGCGCACCGGGGATGATCCACTTGCGCACGGCCTCTGCCCACTCGTCGCTCGAGCAGTATTCAAGATGGACTTTGTTCATCGCTTCCTCCGGCGTTGGACGCACCATCTGGCGGGAGTGCGAGGGAGTCGAACCCTCCCGGGACGGCGAAGGCCGCCCCGCAACGGTTTTGAAGACCGCGAGACCCACCGGGACCCATCCACTCCCGCACGCACCCTAGTCTCGCGCATCTGCCCACGCAAGCGCACGGCTACCGCCGCACGAAGCAACCATCGCGCAGCACCGGCACGACGTCGTATGCGTCGATTGTCGATGCGTCGCGCACATCCTGATCGCGACCGCGAGCGCGCAGCTCCCGGCCACTCGCGCAATCGCCGATGATCGGCGATAATCGCGGCTCCGCGTCGGCGAACGCCGCAGCGCACACCTCCGCTTCCGGCGACAGATCGCGCGCGATGCGCGTAAGGATCGCGCCGGCGCCCAGATAGTCCTCGACCGCGAATCGCAGCGCACCGTCGTCTGATGGCTGCTGCCATCGCTCGCCGCATGCCAGCACCGTCACCGTGAGAGTCGTCGTATCCAGGAGTTCGCGTACGGCGCTGGCAACCGCCGACGCCTGGACGAGCGCGCCGGTGAATACGTGAGACCCCCGCTCCGCCGCCACGGCGCACATCGCGCCGTTGAGCGACGACAGCACCACGCGCATCCCCACCGGCGCATCGGCGAACGAACCCGGCGAGAGCGAGAACCGCGCCGGGTCGTCCCATGCGCGGCCCGCTACTTCAGCTCCGTGCTGTGCCGCGATGGCGTCGGCGTCGCCATCGAGCGGACACGGGTAGATCGCGACGCCCTGCGCGACCGCCGCCGCCACCGCCGTCGAAAAGCGCAGCACGTCGACCACGACGATCGCGTCACCGCGTGCCGCCGCCTCGCGCGCGCCGCGCCATCCCAAGTCGAACCGAACGCGATGCGGATGCTGATTGAACGTCGTATCGATCATCGTCCGCGATTGTACCGTCGCCACGCGTGCGATCCGTGCGACACTACCGCAGTCGCCCCATCTAACACGGAGGCGCCCCGTGCCATGTCACTGCGCATGAACATCGCCGCTACTGCCGTCGTCGCTATCCTCGCCATCGCGCTGACTGCGCTCGTCGCGGCCCAACCCCATATCGATGGCGAAGCGGCGATCGTACGCGAGATCCAGACGTGGCCCGTGCCGGATGGGTTCGCCGATGCCGTCCGCGCCATGACGACGACGTCGGTCGTCCTGGTCTGCGGCGTGCTGCTCTGCGTCGCGCTCTGGTTCGCGGGCGCGCGGCGCGAAGCCACCGCACTCGCCGTCGCACTGCTGCTTCTCGCCATCGTGCAGCCGCTGATCAAGGACGTTGTCGATCGGCCGCGGCCGGCCGAACCGGAGGTCGAGATCCGCGCCACCATCACAAGCGAGAGCTTTCCCGCGGGCCACGTCATGTCGCCAACGGTGCTGTACGTCGCCGTCCTCTGGCTCAGCGCGCAGTCGCGCTGGCCGCGCATGTTGCGCCTCGCCGCCGCGGCATGGGCCAGCGTGATCCTCGTCGCCACGGGCGTGGTGAATCTGTATCTCGGCGTCCACTGGCCGACCGACGTGTTCGGCGGCTACGCCTGGGGCGCCACGCTCGGCCTCGCGCCGCTGATCATCGCCGCCGCGACCAAGCGCGACCGCGCTCCGTTGCGACGGCCGTAACGCCGTGCGCCGGACATGCGACAACGGCACTGCTCGATTGAGCAGTGCCGTTTTGTTCACGTGAGAAGGGGGACGCGGGCTACGCGGACTTGGCGCTGAACCGCTCAAGTTCGCGCTGCAGCGACAACGGCTGCGTCACCGCCGACCGCTCGTACTCGCCCCATTGCTCGCGCGGCACCAGCCACAGCACTTCAAACTCGATGCCGTCCGGATCGTGCCCGTACAGCGACTTCGTCGCCCCGTGATCGCTCATCCCGCCGAGCGCGTCGAGTCGCGTCAGGGTCGCCGACATCTCAGCCAGCTCGTCGATCGACGCGACCTCCCACGCCAGGTGGTATAGCCCGGTCGATCCGCGCGGCGGTTTCGGCGCACCCGCACCCACCGCCATCAGCCCCAGGTCGTGGTGGTTCTCGGAACCAGCGGCACGCAAGAACGCCATCTGGCCACCAATCCTTGAGATCTCCTCGAACCCAAACGCTTCCCTGTAGAACGCTGCCGAGCGATCCAGATCGGATGCGTACAGCACCGCGTGGTTGAGTCTCGTTATCTGCGCCATCTTGTATCTCCTTCGCATCGCCTCCCTTGAGATGTTACGCCTGTAGCACGACCTCGATGTTGAGTACGATCTTCACCGTGTCGCTCACGGCCACGCCGCCCGCCTCGATCAGTCCGTTCCAGCTGACGCCGAAGTCCTTGCGGTTGATCTTTGTCGTCGCTTCGAAGCCCGCGCGCTCGCCGCCGAACGCGTCGGGTCCCCGCCCCTCGAACTCGACGTCGAACACCACGCTGCGCGTCACGTCGCGGATCGTCAGGTCGCCGGTCATTTTCCACTGGCCGCCATCAACATGCTCGATCTTCGTGCTGTTGAAGAGCAACTGCGGGTATCGCTCGGCGTTGAAGAAGTCGTCCGAACGAAGGTGTTCGTCGCGCTGCTGTTGGCCGGTTTCGATGCTCGTCACGTCCACGCTCGCTGTCACGGACGACCGCCTCGGGTCCGCCTCGTCGATCGTCACCGTGCCGGCGATCACGCCGAAACGTCCCTTCACGGTGGAGACCATCATGTGCTTGACGGCGAACTCGGCCGTGGAGTGCGAAGGGTCCAGGTTCCAGGTGCTGGTGCGGGCGGCTGTATCTGTTGTCATCTCTGCATTCGGCAGCCGCTGGACGGGCGCGATCGTCCGCGCCATGCTCAGCGGCTCCACCCGCTTCAGCGAACTCAAGGCGGGCATTCCTGGACTCAGCGATCGGATGCTGTCCGAGCGCCTGAAGGAACTTGAGGCCGCTGGCGCTGTCCGCCGGGAAGTCATCCCCACTACTCCGGTGCGCGTCGAATATCACCTCACTGAGAAGGGCCGGGCGCTCGTCGGCGTCGTCGATGCCATCTCCGCGTGGGCGAATGAGTGGATCGAAGCGCCCGTCTCCGAACCACAACCAGCCGTCTAGCACCGTCGCGATGTGCGTGAACCGCTGCCACAGGCTCCGCGCTACCGCCTAACGCGCGCCGAACCCACAATGCGCGCATGAAGCTCGCACTCAACGGCGCCACGATCATGCCCTCGCCGCTCACCGACGATGTCGAGATCGCCGCCGAAGCGAAGTTCACGGCGCTCGAGATCTGGGCCGGCAAGCTCGACGCGTATTTGCAGAACCACACGCTCGACGATCTCGCACACAAGATGCGCGCGTTGGCCATCCAGCCGTGGTGCATCAACTCCATCGAAGACATCACGTTCCGCACCGGCAGCTCCCGACGCGAACTACTGGAGCACGTCGAACGCACGTCTGCCGTCGCGCGAGCGATCGGCGCGCCGAGCATCGTCGTCGTACCCGGCCGCAAGCCCGACGGCTACAACCGCAACGAATGCATCGCCGATGCCGCCGCCGTCCTCCGCGAGATGTCCGACGCCGCTGGCGATGTCGCGCTCGCCTTCGAGTTCCTCGGTAAGCCCGGCTGCGCGGTGCCGACGCTCGAGATGGCGATCGAGATCGTCGCGGCCGTCGACCGGCCAGGCGTAGGCATGGTGATCGACGTGTTCCACTTCTACGCCGGCGGCAGCCGCCTCGACGACATCCCGCGCGTGCCCGCCGACAAGCTGTTCGTGCTGCATCTGAACGGCTGCGAGGATCATCCGAAGCCGGAGCTCACCGACGCCCACCGTCTGTACCCGGGCGAAGGCGCGATCCCGATCGACGCGATCCTCGCTGCGATCCGTGCCCGCGGCTTCGACGGCACCGCGTCCGTCGAGATCTTTCGCCCCGAGTACTGGCGGCAGGATGCCCGTACCGTCGCGCACAACGCACGCGCGGGCGCTGCAGTCGTACTCGAACGCGCCGGATTCCGCATCGATGCCTGAGCAACGCATCGGCTTCGTCGGCGCGGGGTTCATTGCCAATGTCCACGCGGGGATCCTCGCCGGCGACGAGCGCGTGCGCGTCCATGCCGTCTACGATCCGGATGCGCAACACGCGGCTACGTTCGCGCTCAAGTCGGGCGCGCGGATCGCGCCATCGCTCGACGATCTGCTCGGCGACATCGACGCGCTCTACGTCTGCAACCCGAACGCGCTCCACGCGGATGTCGTCGTGCGTGCGCTGGACGCCGGCTTGCACGTCTTCTCTGAAAAGCCGATGGCGACGTCGCTGACCGACGCGCGGGCCGTACTCGACGCCGCCGCGAATGCACGCGGCATCTACCAGGCCGGGTTCAACCGCCGCTTCGCCAGCGTGTACTTAGCGCTCAAGACGCGGATCGAGTCCGGACAACTGACACCTACATCTGCGCTCCTGAAGATGAACCGCGGCGAACTGCAGAAGCCCGCATGGACCGGCGATGCCTCGATCTCCGGCGGATTCCTCTACGAGACGCCCGTCCATATGCTCGACATGGCGCGCTTCCTCTTCGGCGAACCGAGCGGCATCGTCTGCCGCGCCCGGGCGACCACCTACGACCAGCTCGACGACTTCGCCATGCTGCTGACGTTCGCCTCCGGCATCCAGGCGACGTTCGCGACCAACGCCCACGCGACGTGGCTCTTCCCGTTCGAGCGCATAGAGGTGTACGGCGCCCACGCCATCGCCGCGTCCGAAGAGATGGAACGCATCACGTTCGCGGACGGAATCGGCGCCGCTGCCGAGACGCTCGACTTCGCCCAGCAGCCGTTCGAGCAGCGCTGGGGCTATATCGCCGAGGACGCCGCCTTCGTGGATGCCATCTGCGGCGTAGGCGCTCCCGCCGTCACCGCCGCGGACGCCTACGCGACGACCGCACTGGTCGAACGTTGTTACGGGGCAGCGCGGCAGCCTGAATAGCAGTATGCATTGCATCAGAGCAACAAAAGCTGCGATATCCTCCGATTTTGCTTGCAATTTCAGGGCGGCTTTACAGAAACAGCACTTCTTCGTCCTCACCCGTTGACAGCTTCGTCATACGGGCGTAATATGTTCTTGAAATCACAAACGTGCCTCGCAGGCAAGCAATGCGAAGCACGGGGTCGCTACGGCGACCTCAGCCGAACTCCCGAACAGGCGCTCGTCGCGCACGTCACGGGAGGCGGGGGAACCAGATTCCGCGCACCGCGGATGGGGTGAATCGGGCGGCGACCCGGCAACGGCGCGCCGACCTGTAGGACAGCCTTCAGTCCGAACCCGACAGCTAACCCCGCAGGCATCGGAAGGCCCGTGATTCCACGTCCGGTAGCTTTCTGACCCCGCTCGTAGCGGGTATGGCCATGCGCCCTGGGAGGACTGCCCTCATGAACACCGCGCTGCCCCGAACGTGTCCCCGCTGCCGTGGCTCGATGATCATCGAGCGTGACTGGTACGGCGCCTACAGCACTTGCCTGTGCTGCGGCTACGTCCACGAAGCCGTCGCCACCCCACCCATCGAACTGCTCGACGAAGAAGAAGGCCACCCGCGGCAACGGCGCCGTCAGCCGTCGCATGGCAAACTCCGGCTCTAGTCAGCGCCGACCACAGACCACGGCCATACTGCCGAAAACGCCCGGCGCGATCGCGCTCCGGGCGTTTTCATTGCCCGCCGTCGCGGCCTAAGATAGTGATGCCTGCTCGCCAACGAGCCGCCAATGGCGCAAGGAAGGACTCCGATGCTCTACGTCCGCATGTCGCTTATGACACCCATTCCCGGCCGCCAGCAGAACATCGCCAGCATCATGGACAATCTCGTGAGCTTCTACGCGAAGCAGCCCGGCTACGTTGTCGGCTACAAGCTCGCCGCCGCCGATGACACCGGCGACATGGGCCGCGTCACCGTCTGGCGCTCCGGCGAGGAAGCCGACGCCACCGCCCAGACGAACCATGTGATGTCACTCCGCTCCGACCTGATGCCGATGATCGAAGAAGGCTCGCACCAGGAGCGCTCGTTTTACGCTGAAGAAGAGTCGAAGCTTCTGGCGCAGCTCCTGCACAAGCTGGCGTAGCGGCGGTCCGCAGGGCGTCACGTTCGTTCCGCAGTTTTCGCTTCCCGGAGTTCGTTTCGTAATTTTCGCCTTTCGCGTTCGTTTCGTAGCTTCGCGCCCGGAGTTCGCTTCGTAATTTTCGCGTTTCGGAGGCGTTCCCAGCTTCGCGTCCGGAGTTCGTTTCGTAGTTTTCATGTTGTGGAGCCGGTTCGGGGTTTCGGGTTCGGGAGTTTGCTCGGTAATTTTCATGTGTGAGAGTTCGATTTCGGTTTCAGCACAGAGTTCTACATGAGGCAGATGCCTCACCCCCGCCGATGAAAATGCGGTGCGTTGCACGACGCGCGGCCTCACCCCCCGGCCCCCTCTCCAAATTCTTGGAGAGGGGGAGCTTGGTTTCGGTGGTCTGCCAAATCCGACGGATCGCGTCGTGTGTGAGTCTATTTTCAGGGCAGGCACAGAGGCGCACAGGTTTGATGGGCTAGGATCCGCGCTGGGCTTGGTGGATGATGGAGTTCGTTTCGTAATTTTCATGTGTGGGAGTTCGTTTCGTCGTTTTTCGGGTTCACCACAGAGGCACAGCGGCACAGAGGTTTGATGGGCTAGGCCGGCGGTCGCCTTCGCGGATGGTGGAGTTCGTTTCGTAATTTTCATGTTGTGGAGCCTGTTTGGCGGTTTCGTGTTCGGGAGTTCGTTTCGTAATTTTCATGTGCGGGAGTCGTTCCGTGGTCACTGCGCTCCTGCAGCCGGCGCATCCTCGTGGGGACGACGCCGCTTTCAGCCGTGAGCTGGTATTGGGTTTCCGCCAATTCTGGGCCAGAGGAACGTACATGTGGAATGGCCGAGTGTCACCGGCGGGGCTGACAGTTGGCGGGTGACGCTGTACGCTGTGGCGAGCGAACGATTCTGCGAGGAGTGACGATGCGCAAAGACCTCATGGAGATTCTCGCCTGCCCGATGTGCAAGAGCGAGCTGACCCTCACCATCGACGAAGAGAAGGACGACGAAGTGATCCGCGGGACGCTGCTCTGCGCGAAGTGCAACGAGCGCTACCCGATCGAGGACAGCATCCCGAACCTGCTTCCCCCTGACCTGCGGAAAGCAGCGAGCGGCGGATAGCAACACGAACGGCGGGCCACGGACACTGGCCACGGAGGCACGACTATGGGACGCTCTCGGCAACTGGGGATGTTTCTGGCGATCGGCGCGGCGGTGCAGATGCTGGTGATGCTGATCGGCACGATGCGGCGGAGTTACCTCGTCATCGCGCTGCCCGTGCTGGCCGCGGTCGGCGTGGTGAGCGCGCTGGCGTTCTGGGTCGGCTGGACGATGATGAACACCGAGCCAGAGCTGGCCGAACTTGAAGAACAGGAGTACGTGCCCGCAGCGTTCTGATGCGGGCGCGCCCGAACCACGGCCGAAGGCCACGTGCGCAGACCCCGCGTTTCCATCCGGGCACTCACCGACCAACGCTCATGCGCGGTTGACGCCTTGTCATGGGCGCTCTGTCAATCCTGACAGCGGTGCGGTTGCGTTGACTTGACGTAGCGCGGTTCATATACTTCACGCGCTGCCCTCACAACGGCCAGCATTCATCGAACGACCAGCCCGGCCTCCGAGCGGACGATTCGGAGCGCGCCGGGCGCTTTGTTCTTATTGATCACACAGGCACGGAGGGTGACCTTGCACGAGTATGAGCTTGTCGTCGTAATCAATCCGGAGATCCCGGAAGAGGATGTTCCGGCGGCGATCGAGCGCGTCACCACCGCCATCACCACGCGCGGTGGCGAAGTCGACGACGTGACCCCGTGGGGCCGTCGCAAACTCGCCTACCCAATCAACCGCCACGTCGAAGGCAACTACATCCTCACCAACATCAAGCTGGATCCGCTGCGCGCTCACGAGCTGGAAAGCGGGTTCGCCATTTCGGATGACATTCTCCGGCACATGCTGATTCGCAAGGACGAGGCGTAGGGAGACGACCCGGGCCGCGGGCAAGCCCGGATAGCGAGAGGGAAATCGAGATGGCGGGTCTCAACAAGGTCATGCTGATCGGCAACGTCGGGAAGGATCCCGAGATGCGCTACACCGCCAACGGAAAGGCCGTCACGACGTTCACGATAGCCGTCAATCGCAACTTTCAGAGCACCGACGGCGAGCGGCGCGAGGAGACGGACTGGTTCGATATTGTGACGTGGGACAAACTCGCGGAGCTCTGCAGCCAGTTCTTGCAGAAGGGGCGGCAGGCGTACGTGGAAGGCCGCCTGCACACGCGATCGTGGGAAGGCCAGGACGGCCAAAAGCGCTATCGCACGGAAGTCGTCGCGCAGACCGTCCTCTTCCTCGGCTCCGCTCCCGGCGGCGGTGGTGGGGGTGGTTCGCGGGTGAGCGAGCAGCCGTATGAGGAAGCGCCGGTAGGCGCCGGGGTCGACCCCGACGACCTGCCCTTTGAGTAAGCACACGGAGGGAGCGGCGATCGCTCTCGCAACAAGGAGTACGCATTGACGAACGACGCAGGAGATAGCAATCAGCCCGCTTCGGCGGCGCCGGCCGGAGCCGCGCCGTCCAGACCGGAATATTCCGGTCGGTCCGAGGAGCGATCCGGTGGATACAGTGGCGGCGGTGGTGGTGGTGGCAGCTTCGGCGGCGGTGGCGGTGGCAGCAGCTTCGGCGGTGGGGGCGGCTTCGGCGGCGGTCCTC
>CAZRHH010000072.1:0-16685 GCA_964599885.1 uncultured Dehalococcoidia bacterium
GCCGCCCATCTCGCGGCTCCCCGCGTCAACCATCTCTTGAGATACGACACCTACGGATCGCATTGGGCGGCGCTGGCTTACAACCCGTGGCCGTGTGTGCCCGCCGACCTGCCGAAGAAGCTCATGTGCTGAACCTACGAACGCGGGCTGAAAGCCCGCTCCACAGATCAAAAGCCCGCTCCACCGATCAATGGAAGGTCTTTCAGCACATCGCTGGTGCAGCACTGGGGAGAACACGGAGGACGTACCTACCTCCGCGCGCCGGCCAGTTCGCGCATCGTTTCCCACGGGCGGGCGGAGCCGTGCCAGTCTTCGTAGTGGTTGGCTTGCGTGGGGGTGTAAGCGCTCTTACCGTAGAATTTGTCGTAGAAGTCCAGATCGAGATGATGCGCCTGGCACCAAACGCTGTTGATCGACATCGCGGGCACATGGATGGGAAAGCGGCCGTAGGTGTCGTAGATGTAGTTGCAGATGTCCTTCACGCACTGCACCAGTTTGTCGGAGTAGCGCGGGACGCCGGCGACGAACTCGTTGCGGTCGAGGAACGGTGCTTCGCGATTGGCGTCCATCGTGTAGATGCCGTTCGGCCCGAACTTTTCGGCGATGACGGCGTCGACGGCCGCGTCCATGTTCTTGTAGTACGGCGGGCAGTAGCCCTCGAGCACGCCGTCAATGCCGACGGGCACGGCGAACAGCGAATTCGGTGGTGTGACCGTGCGAAAGCCGAGCGCTTCGGCGAGGACGGCAGGGTTGACGCCAGCGTGGATCCAGCCGCCGAGCCCCATCGCCTGTTGCGCCAGCGCGATGTTCTGCAGGATGAACGCGGGCTCGACGCTCTGCCCCATGTCGGTAGCAGAGAGCGGCAGCGGGCGATTCGCGTCGAGCAGGCCTTCCGCGACCCAGCGTTCGCATCCGGCGGGCACGTTGCCGTTCATGTCGTCGATCAGCATCGCGCCGCCGTCGGACCAGCCGCACATCAGCAGCAGGCCGTTGATGTACTGCCAGGTGTTGTTAATCACCGGCAGAAACACGGTCGAACCGTCGATGTTCGAGTCCCAAAAATTGAAAGACAGCATCGCCGGGTATTCGCGCGGGTGCTGGGGCCGGTGGTCGAGAATCTTCACGCGATTCGCGCGGAACGACGTGACGATCGCGTCGCGGTCGCGCTCGCTCTCGTACTCCTGCACCTTCGTCGCCGGCACGTCCTTCAAGCTGACGACGTAGCTGCCGGAGTCGTTGAAGTAGATCAGCTCGGTGCTGTGTGAACCGCACGGACTGGCCCAGGTGCGGCCGGTGAACTGGATCATCGTGTTGCCGCTCGTGCTCTTGCCGTTTTCGTATGCGTACGGCAGGTCGCTGAGGTTCATGCCGCTGATGCCAGTGCCCGCCCACACGAGCATCGCTTCTTCGATCTCGTCGAGCGGCAGCGGCGGTTTGTCGGACTTGTGCTTCGTCGGCCCGCCGGGGATCTCGGCGCCGAGCGAAAAGCGGCGCGACCGGCGGTTGAAGATGGCGTCGAAGAGCGGATAGTTCCAGGCATTACGTGCGGCGTTGTTCCCGGTAATGTCGCCCATCGTGCGTCCTCCCGCTGGCTGGCAGAGCGCTGCTTCGGCGCGGTCAGGCGCGCGCCGCTGAGGCGCTATTGTAGCACCGGATCAGAGCGGCACCACGGACGAAAGTCGGAGGGGAGGTTACGCCGAAAGGACGAGGCGCGGTGACGGGCGCGGGCGTTATCCTCGAGAGGGCGATGAAGACAGGGCACGAGCAATTTGAGTGCGGGGGGGGCGAAGCGATGCGGCCCGTAGATGCGCCGGGGATGACGCACAGCGGGCCGCATTGCTGTGTGAGGCTTGGTAGACCCCCCTCACGCGTTAGCCCTATGATTATCGCACCGATGTCAAGCCCCCCTCAGGCAGCGCATACTCAATCAGAGGTACGCCATGGTCAGCCGAATCGAGACCTTCGAGCCGGGAACGCACTGGACACCCGAACGGCAACGTGCCTCAGCCGAGCGGATGGCCGCCACGCTGGCGTCGCCCGAGATGCGGGCGATGTTCGCAGCAATCGCCGAGTCAGGCGGCCCGCCTCCAGACCGGGCGCCGGTGCCCGCGGCGCCTGCCATCGACCTGGGAGGCATCACACGCGAGACGATTCGCTACCGGCGCGCGAGCGACGGTGACATACCGGCTATCGCGGCGCTCGTGGAGATCGCTGACTTGCCGCCGCTCTTCATCGAGGAGTGGCTTGGTGGGTTTGTCGTCGCCGATTACAACGGGCAGATGGCAGGCTGTGGTGGCCTGGAGATGTACCGCGGTTCGGGCGTGCTTCGCAGCATCGTCATCGACGAACGGGCGCGGGGGCTGGGGCTCGGCCGGACGATGTCCGAACTGCTGATCGAAGACGGCCGGCGTTCGGGCGCAACGGACATGTACCTGTTCACCGCGGACGCGCATCCGTTCTGGCTGCGGCTGGGCTTCACGGATGTCGAGCTTCCGGCATGGAAGGAGCCGGCGCGCGCATGCTGGCAGCATCAATTTCTGTCGCGGTTCGGCGACACGTTCGATCAGACGGTGTACTCGATGTGGCGCGCGGTCTGAGGCAACGCTGACGGTGGCGCGCGTGCGCATCAGGCTGACGCCGCGCGGTGGCCGCGACGCAATCAACGGCTGGACAGATGACGGTGTGCTGCGCGTGCGCGTCGCCGCGCCGCCCGTCGATGGCGCCGCCAACGACGCGCTGTTGCGGCTGATCGCGAAGCGCGCGGGGGTGGCGGCGTCGCGGGTGACGCTGGTGTCGGGGGCGCAGGGGCGGACGAAGGTTGTCGAGATCGGTGGCTTGACGGATGAGGAAGTGCGGGGGCGGTTGGGGTGATGCGCGGCTCGGCGAGCCGTTGCTACGGTCGACGGCTCTCGGCCACTGGAAGTCAGTCCGTAGCTGAGTTGGACGCTCGCGCGGCGGGTCGCTGTTCGCTGCCGCCCTCTTCGTCTGGGTACACCGTCACAAGTTCAAACTCGTCGGCCGTTAGCAGCTCATGGCTCTTGTCCTGGGCTCGCCGCTTTCCGACGTCGAGCGCCCATCCGGTGAGCACGTTGCCCACGCCATCGACAATGAATTGAAGTATGCCGCTCACGTGTGGATGGCACACAACTGGATCGGTGGAAGAGCGCCAATGATGGCGGGCATCCGGCGGTTTGATGTCCGGCGGAGCTAAAGCTCCGCGGCTACGTCCGCAGAGAGCGTCGAGCTGCCTATCTGCGTCCATAGCGTGTCGACGGGTGACGGAGCTAAAGCTCCTCCGCTACGAAGGGGCAGTGCGCACTTTTACCGGCGGGGGAGGCGCATGGTGAAGGTGCTGCCGCGGCCGGGGCGGCTTTCTACGCCGACGATGCCTTCGTGCGCGCGCACGATGTGCTTGACGATCGCGAGGCCGAGGCCGATGCCCTCGCTGCCGCGGCCGCGGTCCGCCTTGAAGAAGCGCTCGAACACGCGCCCCTGCTGATCCGGCTCGATGCCGATGCCGCTGTCGGCGACGCTGATCGCGGCGTCGCTGCCGTCGGCTTCGGCGCGCACGGTCACTTCGCCGCCGGAGGGCGTGAACTTGAGCGCGTTGGCGACGAGATTGCCGAGCGCGCGCTCCAGGCGTTCGTGATCGCCAATGACGAGCAACGGCTCGCGCGGCGCGTCGGCGTGGAGCGCGATATGCGCGCGTTCCGCCTGTCGCGCGAAGCGGCGCACCGTGTCGTGTACGAGCACGCCGGCGTCGAGCTGCGCGAACTGCAGCGGCGCCGCGCCGGACTCGATACGCGACAGCTCGAGCAGCTCTTCGACCATCTGCGTCAGGCGGTCGGTCTCGCGCTGGATGTGTCCGAGGAACTCGATCGCCGCGGGCTTGTCATCGAGTGCGCCTTCGGCGAGCGTCTCGGCGGCGGCGCGGATGCCAGCGAGCGGCGTCCGCAGCTCGTGCGAGACATTGCTGATGAAGTCGCGCCGCATACTGTCCAGCCGCCGCACCTCCGTGAGATCGTGAAAGACGGCAAGCGCTGCCCACGTCTCGGCGCCCTCGATCGCGACCGCCGTCGCCTGCAGCCAGCGCTGCGCCGGGCCATACGGCACGACGCGAACGCTACGTTCGCCGCGGCGCGCCGCCGCGACGATCAGCTCGTTCAGGTCGTGGTCACGGACGACTTCGATGAACGGCCGGCCTGCTGCGGCTCTCTCCTCCTGACCGAACATGATGCGCGCGGCATCGTTGAGATAGACGATGTTCGCGCTGTCATCGACGGCGACCGTAGCGTCGCTGCTGGCGTTCAGCAGCGCTTCAAGCTGGACACGCTCCTGACGCAGAGTCGAGACAATGCGTTCGATGTTGGCCCCCGCGACATTTAGCGCCGACGCAAGCTGTGCGAACTCGTCGTCGCTCACGGCAGCACGCGCGCCAAACCGTCCGGCCGCGAACGACTCTGCGACGGCCGTCGCGTCGCGCAGGTGACGCAGCCGCGGCCACAGCAGCAACACCGTCGCGAGCGAGACGGCAAGAGCGCTGGCCACGATCGCGAGCGCCGTCTGCCAGGCGGCGTGCCCGACGTAAAGGCCAATCGTGAGCACGGCGATGCCGACGATGGCGACGTACACGGCAATGCCGCCAACGATGATGCCGGCGGGCGGTGGCGTCCTAACGGACGAACTTGTAGCCAACGCCCCGTACCGTGAGAAGATGCTGTGGGCGGGCGGGTTCGCGTTCGAGCTTTTCGCGGAGCCAGCGGATGTGCACATCGACGGTGCGGCTGCCACCGAAGAACTCGTAGCCCCAAACATGCTCGAGCAACTGCTCGCGTGTGAAGACCTGCCCCGCGTTCTTGGCGAGGAAGAACAGCACGTCGAACTCCTTCGGCTTCAGCGCGAGTTCGGTGCCATCGCGCGTGACGGTACGGCCGCGCAGATCCAGCTCCAGATCGCCGGCGACGATGCGCGATGCATCGGCATCGGTGCCGCGGTTGGAGGATCGGCGCAGGAGGGCGCGGACGCGTGCCATCAGCTCGCGCATGCCAAAGGGCTTGGTGAGGTAGTCGTCGGCGCCCATTTCGAGTCCGACGACGCGGTCGAGTTCTTCGCCGCGCGCCGTGAGCATGAGGATGGGCACATCCGAGTCGGTGCGGAGACGGCGGCAGACTTCCAGCCCGTCCATCTTCGGCAGCATCAGATCGAGCACGATCACGTCGGGGCTCGACTTGCGGGCGATCTGCAGCCCTTCGAGGCCATCGGCGGCGGAGATGACGTTGAACCCGTTCTTGCGCAGGTTGTACGACAGCGTCGAAGCCAGCGTCGCCTCGTCCTCAACGACGAGGACCGTCTTGGCGTTGGCAGGTGCCTGTGGTTGCTGGGTCGTCATGCTGAGCACGCGGGTAGTGGGGAGGGGCGGGCAGCGCTCGTAGCGCGGGGTGAACAGGCGGCTTGCGTTTCCAAGCGCGGCCTCACCCCCCGGCCCCCTCTCCAATGGGTGTATAGACCGGAGACATGGGTGACAGGTGTACGAGGACATAGGTTACACATTCGTGTGGTCGATGTTGCCGACTCGCTGGTGACAAAGCTCAGTTCACGGGTGGCCCATGCAGGAATTTTCAGCACGCTGCTAGTAACGGGAGACATTGATCTCCTCCAGTTGCCCCGTGACCATGAAGATCACACGCTCGCAAATGTTGGTGACGCGGTCGGCGATGCGTTCGAGGTTGTGTGACGTCCAGATGAGATACGTGATGCGGTGTACGTCGGCCGGCGTGCGGATCATCTCCTGGATCAGGTTGTTATACGACTGGTCGTACAGCGTGTCGACGACATCATCCTCATCGCAGATCAGGCGCGCCGCGGCGTCATCGCGTTCGACGAACGCCGTGATCGCGCGGCGCAGCATGTCGACAGCCTTGTCCGCCATCTCGGTGATCTCGCCGAGCGGGCGGGGTAATTCTTCATCGCCCAGCATCAGGTTGATGCGGCCGATGCCCTCAGCGTGATCCGCCATCCGTTCGAGTTCATTGGCGATGAACAGGATCGCCACGATGATGCGCAGATCGGCGGCCATCGGCTGTTGTAGCGCGATCGTGTGGATGCACTTCTCCTCGACCTCGTAGCGCTTGGCGTTGATGGCGATATCGTCGTGAACGACGGCGTTGGACAGCGCGATGTCGCGCGTGCGCAGTGCTTCTACGGAGCGCTGTAGCGCCTTCTCGACCATGCTGCCCATGATCAGGACGTCGTCCTGCAATTCGCGCAGCTTCTTTTCGAAGAGTTCGCGCGTCATACGTTGTGCCTCATCCGAACCGCCCGGTGATGTAGTCCTCGGTCCGTTTGTCCTTTGGCCCGGTGAAGAGCGCATCGGTATCAGAGAACTCGACGATCTCGCCGGCGCGATCGGTGCGCATCATCATGAACGCCGTGTAATCGGCGACGCGCGCGGCCTGCTGCATGTTGTGGGTAACGATGACGATCGTGTAGTCCTTCGCGAGATCGCGCATGAGGTCTTCGATCTTCAGCGTGGCGATCGGGTCGAGCGCGCTGCACGGCTCGTCCATCAGGATCACGTCCGGCTGCACCGCGAGCGTCCTGGCAATGCACAGGCGTTGCTGCTGCCCGCCGGAGAGCGCGAGGCCGCTCTGCTTCAGCTTGTCCTTCACGTCTTCCCAGAGCGCGGCGGACTTCAGCGAGTTCTCGACGATCTCCGCCATATTTCCCTTGATGCCGTTGACCTTCGGGCCGAAGGCGATGTTGTCGTAGATCGACTTCGGGAACGGATTGGGTTTCTGGAACACCATGCCGATGCGGCGTCGCACCTCGACGGAGTCGACGCCCTTACCGTACAGGTCGTGGCCGCGATAGAGCATCGTGCCGTCGCAGTGGAAGCTGGGGATCAGGTCGTTCATGCGGTTCATGCAGCGGAGCAGCGTCGTTTTGCCGCAGCCGGAGGGGCCGATGAGCGCCGTGATCTTGCGTTCGGGTATGCGCACAGAGATGTCGTGCAGGGCGCGAAACTTGCCGTAATACGCGCTGAAATCGTCGACTTCGAGCACGGCGGCGCCGGCCGGCTGGATGATGCGCTCGCTCGCGGGCAGCGCGGCGGCGGCTGTCAGTCGCTCTGGTGTGGTGCGGATATGGCGTTCGGTGGTCATAGTTCTCATATCATCTTACCCTTCCTGCGGTGGGCGAAGCGTCCTATTGCGCCCGGAAGCGGTCGCGCAGCAGCGACGCGCCGAGATTCATCGTCATAATCGCCGCCATGAGGACGATGATCGCCGCAGCGGCGTTCTCGCGGAACGCCTCCTGCGGGCGGATCGTCCAGTTGTAGATTTGCACCGGTACCGTCGTGAAATCGTCGTTGACGCTCTGGTTATCGAAGGCGATGAAGGCGAAGGCGCCGATCATGATCAGCGCCGCCGTCTCGCCCGCGGCCCGCGATATCGCCAGGATGACGCCGGTGATGATGCCGGGCATGGCGCCCGGAAGCACGTGGTTCCAGACCATCTGCCACTGCGTCGCCCCGAGTGCCAGCGCGCCTTGGCGGATGCTTGGCGGCACCTGCCGGATCGCTTCCTGCGAGGCGATGACGGTCATCGGCAGGATCATCAGGGCCAGGGTGAATGCGCCCGCCAGGATGCTCGGGCCGAGATCGAAGAACCGCACGAACACAGCGAGTCCGAGAATGCCGTAGATGATGCTCGGGACACCGGCGAGGTTCGCGAGATTGAGTTTGATGATCGTGAGGACACGGTTGCGCGGCGCAAACTCTTCGATCCAGATCGCCGTGCCGATCGCGATCGGTATCGCGAGCAGGACCGTGAAGCCCACGACCCACACCGAGCCGAGAATGGAGGACCGAAGCCCGGCGATCTCCGCCTTGCGCGAAGGATAGTTGGTGAGAAAGTCGATGTTGAGACGACCGGCGCCTTTTCCGATCGTCTCGTACGCCAGGTAGAAGAACACGAAAACGCCGATGAGCGTGGCGGCAAGCAGCACGTAGCGCGACAGGCGCGATACAGCCTGGCGACGCGCCACCGCGCCGGTCGCTGCCAACGACGTGCCCGAGGTATCCGGATGACGCGGATCCATCAGTCGTACTCCTCTCGAAACCGGCTGACGAGCACGCCGGCGGCAATGTTGAGCGCGAGGGTCATCATGAACAGCATTGCGCCGACTGCGAACAGCGACTTGTACTCGACGGAGCCGCGCGCAGCATCGCCGAGCCCGACTTGCAGCATGTAGCCCGTCATTGTCTGAATGCTTTCCAGCGGCGACAGCGTGAGATTCGGGGTCGAACCGGCGGCGATGGCGACGATCATCGTCTCGCCGACGACGCGCGCGATCGCCAGCAGCACTGCGGCGACGATGCCAGAGAGCGCGGCAGGCACGACGACGCGTAGCGACACTTCGAGGCGCGTCGAGCCGAGTCCGTATGCCGCTTCCCGCAGGTCGCGCGGAACGCTGGTCATCGCGTCTTCTGAGATCGAGGCGATCGTCGGGAGGATCATCACCGCCATCATCGCGCTGGCGCCGAGGCTGTTGAAGAACGAGATATTCTCCCCGAGAAGCGGCTTCAGGATCTGCTGCGTCACCACGGTGAGCGCGAAATAGGCGTAGACGACGGTAGGCACGCCGGCGAGCGCTTCGAGCAACGG
This sequence comes from uncultured Dehalococcoidia bacterium, assembly GCA_964599885.1. Taxonomy (GTDB): domain Bacteria; phylum Chloroflexota; class Dehalococcoidia; order DSTF01; family JACRBR01; genus CAZRHH01. The sequence continues at coordinate 8,664 of CAZRHH010000072.1, forward strand.
CTTCAGGATCTTTCTTGTCGTCGGGTGCGCGTATTCGCTCAGATAGATCGCCGCGCCGAGGCCGACGGGCAGCGCCATCAGCAGCGACCAGAACACGACGTTGACCGTGCCGGCGACGAGTTCCCAGACGCCGAACGAGACCGGGGCGAAGAGCGGCTGCCAGTTCGTTTCGAGAAAGAATTCAGCGAGGGAGACGTCTTCGAAGAACGTGATCGTCTCGCGAAACAGCACGAAGACGATGAGGAGCGTGGTGGCGAGTGAGATCGTGGCGCAACCGGCAAGCACGGTCTTGATGATGAGTTCGCCGAGGTTGCGGAGCGGCTTGCTGCGCAAGTCGTCGAGCGTCACCTGCCTGTCGATGGTGTTGAGCGCCATTGCGTTGTCTCAGTCGGTGATTGGCCGGAGTGGGGCGGCGCGCAAGAGATACGCGCCGCCCCGGGGTTTTCCTGTCAGGGTGGGCAGGCTACGGAAGGAACGGCTCGAGTTTGGCCTGCTGGGCCGCGAACTCGTCATCCGGCAGCGTAATGTACCCGACTTCCTCGACCAACTCCGCGGAGTTCTCGACGTAGAAATTCACGAAGCCGAGCACTTCGGGCTTCTCTTCGAGGAAGCTTTCGCGGGTGTAGATGAACAGCGGGCGGGCGAGCGGGGTGTACGTGCCGTCGAGCGCTGCATCGAACGTGGGCTCGACACAACCGCCGCCGCCGTCGATGTTGACCGCCCGGAGGCCGTCACCGGCTTCCTGGTAGTACGCGAAGCCGAAGTAGCCGAGGGCGTTCGTGCTGCCTTCGACGCCGGTCGCCAGTACGTTGTCGTCCTCGGACGCGGTGCCATCGCCGGTGTGGGTATGCGTGTCGTCGACACCCTCAATCACTGCTTCGACAAAGTAGTCGAAGGTGCCGGAGTCGGTGCCGGGGAAGAAGAGGACGATGTCCTCCGCAGGCCACGACGGGTCGATGTCGCTCCACTGCGAGACCCCACCATCGGTACGGAAGACGGCGTTGAGTTGCTCGACGGTCATGCAGTCGGCCCAGGTGTTGTCGGCGTTGACGACGACTGTCAGCGCGTCGATGGCGACCTGGATCTCGAGGATGTCGTCGATGCCGGCGTCGGCGCACGCCTGGACTTCGTCGTCTTCGATGGGGCGCGAGGCGTCCGAGATTTCGATCTCACCGCGGCAAAACTTCTCGAAGCCACCGCCGGTGCCGGAGAAGGCGACGTTGACGCGTGTGTCTGCGACAGATGAGAACTCCTCGGCGACGGCTTCCGACACGGGAAACACCGTGGAGGAGCCATCAATGCGAATTTCGCCGCCGAGACTGCCGTAGTCGATCGCGCCGTTCTCGCCGGAGGGTTCGGTCGCGGTCGTTGTGGCGCCGCCCGATGGCGTATTGACTACGTCAGGATCGTCGTCGTCATCGCCGCAAGCGCTGAAGGCGATCGCGCTCACGGCCATCAGTCCGGCGGCCAGGCCCAGAAGCGCCCTGCTTCTCCATAGGTTGTTGCTCACGTTGTACCCACTCCTTTTTGCCTTTTCGTCCGCCCACCAGGTGCGGATCTCCAACGATCGCACCGTAGCGACGGCCGATTAACGGGCGATTAACGAGGATTAAGGGAGGGTAAAGCCGCGGAACACGGCGTATCTGCGAGGTTAACAGAACGGACTAGTGATGCAGGCGGTGCTGGCGGTGGTCGCGCGCTAACGTCGGCGGATGCGTCTCGAAGAAGCGGACGGCGCCGAGGGCGAGCAGGACGACCGCGCCGCCGATCACGGCATCGATGACGTAGTGATTCGCGGTGAAGATGATCGCCAGCAGCATGAGGACCGGCATCACGATCGCGAATGCGCGCAAAAGCACGTTGCGCGTCGTCTGGTAGACAGCCATGCCGACGAGCAGGATCCAGCCGAAGTGGAAGCTGGGTACGGCGGCAAACTCATTCACCAGATCTGAACCCTCGAAGCTTTGATACACGGCCGAGTTGAGGTGTACGGTGTCGACGAAGCCGAACTCCGGCAACATGCGCGGCGGCGCGACGGGCAGCGTCGCGAAGATCAACAGACCGACGGCGCCCGAGAGAAGGAACGCGTTGCGATAGCGCGTGTAAAACGCGTGATGCGCGATGTACAGGTACAGCGCCGCGGCGCTGATCACCGGCAGGTAGCCCCAGACGTACACCCAGTTGAAGATCGTCACGAGCCAGTGATGATCGACGATGTAGCGCTGTAGCTCCGGCTCGAAGAAAATGCCGAGCTGCTGTTCCAGTTGGATGATACTGAACGCGTGCCCGAACGCCTCGTGCGAGTTGGGAGCGACGAGGCGGCGCACGACCTCGTACGCGAGGTACGCGAATACGAGGATGCCCGCTTCGAGCAACAGGCGAAGCACGGAGCGTGTCCTCGACCCACTGGAAAAATGCATGTACCTATTGTACGACAGAAGGCAATATTTGTGTAACGCATGAGCGTGCCGAAAGCGTGGAAATTTGCCAGCGCGTGGGGATGGTGGCGGGTACGATGACCTCGGAGGAGACCGCATGAACGTGATTCGGCTCGGGATATTCGCTTCGTTCACAATCGCCGCCGGGGTGATGTTCTCGGCCTGTCCGCGCCCGAACGGCTATCAGGCCGCCCTCGTGTATCCGCACCTGAACTTCGACGAGATGGTCGGCTTGCACCCGCTGCCGGCGAGCCGTCATGCGCTCGTATTGACGCAGGACGGCGTCATTTACCGGGCAAACCTGGCGAACCCCGGCGAGACCCCCACCGTGTTTCTCGACCTGCAGGATGACATCATCGAAGACCGCGGGAACGAAGAGGGACTACTCGGAGTCGCGCTCGCACCCGACTACGAGACGAGCGGACGGTTCTATGTCAACTACACCGCCGGTGATCCCAAGCGCAACGTGATCAGCCGCTTCATTGCGAGCGGCGCCGCGGCCGATGCAGGATCCGAGCGCGTGATCCTTGAGATCGAGCAGCCGTTCTCGAATCACAACGGCGGCGGCATGGCGTTTGGGCCCGACGGCATGCTCTACATCTCGTCCGGTGACGGCGGCTCCGCCGGCGATCCGAACCGCAACGGACAGAACACGAACACGCTGCTCGGCAAGATTCTGCGCATCGATGTCGCCGGCGACGGCTACGCGATTCCCGCCGACAACCCGTTTGCGGGTGGTGGCGGGCGCGGCGAAGTGTGGGCGTACGGGCTACGCAACCCGTGGCGCATCACGTTCGACACGGCGACGGGTCAGCTCTGGACCGGCGATGTCGGCCAGAACCAGTGGGAAGAAGTCGACCGGATCATCCGCGGCGGCAACTACGGCTGGAACATCAAGGAAGGCGATAGCTGTTTCGGCGGCGATGTCTGCGCGGCGATCGGACTGCCGCCCCGCGTGACATACAGCCACGAGTTCGGATGTTCGATCACCGGCGGCTACGTATATCACGGATCGTCGATGCCGGAACTGGACGGCTGGTACGTGTACGGTGACTTCTGCTCGGGCCGCGTATGGGCGATCGACGCGGCGGCCGACGCCGGCGCGGCGATCCCGCTGGCGGACACGGGCGCGGCGATCGCGTCGTTTGCGCAGGACGCTGGCGGCGAGATCTACATGGTCACGTTCAACAATGCGATCTACCAGCTCGTGCAGAAGCCGCCGTAGGTTTTCCACAGACGACACGGATGGGCACAGATGTTTGGGGGTTGGATGATTCGTTCGATGATGGTTGCAGGCGCGCTTGCCGTCTCCATGACTCTCGCCGCATGCGGTGGTTCTGATGATGATGATGACGACGCTACGCCGACGCGGTCGGGCAGTGACGCGACGGTCGCCGCAACATCTCCGGCAGAGGAACCAACGGCAGACAGCCAGCGGGCACGAGACGTAGTCGCGAACGGCTATGCCGTCGTGCAGGTGTTCCCGCAGCTCGACTTCGAGCAGATGCTGGCGCTCGCTCGCGTGCCTGGCACCGAGAACGACGCCGTCGTGTTGACGCAGAGCGGCGTAGCGTATCGCACGCAACTCACTGACGACGCCGGCGAACCGGCGATGTTTCTGGACATTCGCGACCGGATGATCGCGGAGCCTGGCTTCGAGGAAGGGTTGCTTGGTATCGCATTTCCGCCGGACTACGAGACATCAAGGACGGTGTACATCAACTACACGGCCGAGGAGCCGCGGCGCAGCGTGATCTCGGCGTTCACGGCCGATGGTGATGCCGCCGACGCCGCATCCGAAGAAGTGATCCTGGAAGTGGAGCAGCCGTTCCCGAACCACAACGGCGGCGGCATGACGTTCGGCCCGGACGGCTTCCTCTACGTCTCGCTGGGCGACGGAGGTTCCGCCGCCGATCCGATGGGCAACGGCCAGAACACAAACACCCTCCTGGGATCGATCCTCCGCATCGACGTATCGACGCGCCCGTACGGTATCCCCAACGACAACCCGTTCGAGGGAGGCGTCGGCGCTGCGGAGATCTATGCATTCGGCCTGCGCAATCCGTGGCGGCTGTCGTTCGACACGGAGACCGGCGATCTGTGGTCGGGCGACGTCGGATAGGGCGAAGTCGAGGAGATTGACCGGATCACGCTCGGCGGCAACTACGGATGGGACATCATGGAGGGCACGGATTGCTTCGAGCCGCCGGAGGGCTGCGATCAGGACAGCCTCATTCTGCCGCGCGCCGAGTACCGGCACGACGAGGGCTGCTCCGTCACCGGCGGATACGTCTATCGTGGCGATGCGATGCCGGAGCTCGACGGTTGGTACATCTACGGCGACTTCTGCTCCGGCCGCGTCTGGGCGTTTGACACGGCGAGCGAGGCAAGCGCACCTGTCGTGCTGATGGACAGCGAGACGCAGATCGCATCGTTCGCGCAGAATGATGATGGCGAGGTGTATCTCGTGACCTACAACCAGGCGATCTACGCGATTACGTGGTTGGAGTAATCAGGTCGCGCAGTTTGCCGCGAGACTGCCGATCGCGGTGACGCGGCGGCCAGTCTTCACGGCGTCCAGGAATCCGTTCGTCGCGTAGCCCACCGAAATGCCCGTCTCCGGGTCGCCCCAGGCGATCTGACCGCCGGCGCCGCCGTGGCCAAACGCCCGGCCTGAGCACGTGCGCCCGAATCCACGAGCGAAAGCGTAGCCGTCGTCGCCGGCGACGACGACCGCGAGCGCGCGGTTTACGTTGACGTCGACATCTGGCATGAAGTACTTCAGCGTCATGTCGATGTGGTGCGGCTTGGATCGCACCTTTGTGCCGAACTCGATCGACTCGCGCTTCATGATGCGCGTGCCGGACGCCGTCTCGCCGCCGTTGATCAGCGGCTGGTAGAACAGCGCCATCGTCGCCGCGCTTGCGACGCCGCCACCGCCCGGAACGCCGGCCGCGCGCACCTCCGGCTTGTTGAAGTTGAGAATATGTTCCGGCGTCACCTCGCCCCAGCCGTTCGGCGGCTCTACGGGCGTCCCCATGTACATCACGTTGGCGACGCGATGCTGCTGCTCCGGCGGCGCGCCGATCAGCAGTTCGTCGAGCCCCATCGGTTCGGTGATGTGGTTGCGGATGAAGGTCTTGTAGTCGCTGCCGCCGCGGCGATGCAGGATCTCGGACAGCACCCAGTGCGCCGATGTCGCGTGATATTCGTACCGGCTGTCCACAGGCCAGTTGAGCCGCCATTGCGAGAACGCGGCGAAGAGCGCATCGTCGTCGCCCCACTTCGGCTGCGCGAACGGCGCGTACGGGAAGCCGCCCGCGTGCAGCATCAACTGCTCGATGGTGATGATCTCTTTTCCGTGCGTGCCAAACTCCGGAATGATGTCGGCGACGCGCTCATTGAGCCGTAGCAGATCGTTTTCGAAGAGCAACCAAACTGCGGCGGCGACGACCGCCTTCGTAGACGAGTAGAAGTGGTAGAGCGTGTCGTCGGTGGCGGCCTGTTTTGTGCCGCCCTGCACGGCCGAGCCGTACGTGCGCATGCCGGCGAGCTTGCCGCGGCGCGCGATCGCCACCTGGGCGCTCGGCAACGTCCCGTCGTCGACGTCCCGCTTAGCGCGCTCGAAGACCGCTTCGAGCTTCTCGCTATCGATGCCCAGATCTTCAGGCTTCGCCGCTAGTTGTTTCGCGTCGATCATGGGGTTACTCCGGAGGCCGCTAGCGATGTCGCAGGTCGTCACAGACTATGCGATGCGGGAGAGCGGCGCGAGGCGGGCGCGGCAAAGCACGGCACCGGCGAACCAGGCGTCAATCTTCATCAAATCAGCGGTTTGGCTGCTGTCGCGCACGCCCGCGGATGCCGATGCTGACTATGCGATGAAGTTTCTCAGGCGCACCAGCGCAGAGCCGCCGCAGCCCGACTACGACCTGGACGAACTCAGGGAGATCGCGGCCCAGGGCAGGAAGCTGGCGATCTTCGACCGGGCGACGGGGCTGTACGCCTACTGGTATCTCCAGCTTCGCGCCGAAGAAGAGATCTCGCGCAGCAAGCGCCACGACAAGTCCCTCATCTGCGTCAGCGTCTGGGCGCCAAGCGAGCCGATGATCGACGCGCTTCGCACGCGTCTCCAGGCGGGATTGCGCGATCACGATCTGGCGGCCTATCTCTCGAACGGACACTTTGTGGCGCTGCTTACCGAAACACACATGGCGGGAGCCGGACTCGTCGTGGGCCGAATCCTGAGCGGACTGGACGCCGACGTCACGGCCGGCATGGCGCGCTATCCGACGGACGGGACGACGTTCGACGAGTTGCTGGAGTTCGCGAAGGTGCAAGCGTCGCAGGCAGAGCGGTCGGCGTAGTACCCGTTGCCATCACACCACTAGCTGCGCGATGAGTACGGCGGCGACCGCGAGCCCAACGCCGATCACTGCGAGGCGTAGCCACTCGCGGCCCAGACGGCGCGCCACGCCGACGCCGAGATAGCCGCCCAGCACGGCGCCGACGGCCATGATCGCCGCCGGCACCCACTCGACCGGGCCGAACGCGGCGAAGTACAGTACGGCGACGATGTTGATCAGCATCGACTGCAAGCCCTTGAGCGCGTTCGAGCGCTGGATGTCATCGGGCAGCAAAATGCCAAACACCGCCAGCGTCAGGATGCCGAGGCCGGCGCCGAAGTACGCGCCGTACACGGCGAGCACGAACGACGCGAGCAGCATCGGCGGCGGCACGTGATCATCGCCGCGCGATCCGAGCTGATGTGTTACCGCAAAGCGCGCGAGGCTATCCTGAAACGCCATCAGCGCGCACGCGAAGATGATCAGGAACGGCACGATTACATCGAACGCGGACTGCGGTGTCGAGAGGAGGACCACGGAGCCGGCAATCGCGCCGAGGACGCTCGGCACGGCGAGCGCAACCAGCCGGGCACGCTGCCGCGGCAGCTCACCGCGATAGCCGTACGAGGCGCCGACGTAGCCGGGCCAGAGCCCGACGGTGTTGGTGACGTTGGCGGTCTTCGAGTCGTATCCGAACCCGAGCAGGACGGGAAAGCTGATCAGCGAGCCGCCGCCGGCGACCGCGTTGATCGCGCCCACAACGAACGCGACCCCGAGCAACACCGCGGCTTGAAACGGATCCATACGCCGAAGCTTGCCCGTTGACCGCTTCTGGCGCCACGCCGCCGCGGGCGTTCACGGCGCGTGCGGATGGACCACAGAGGCACAGCGTTTCCTGTAGTAGGTGACCCACGGTGATCCAGGCGCATCTGTCCGCCGCGGTCTGAAAACGCCGCTTCGGGAGGATCACCCAAGGACGTCCTGTTGACGTGCGACTGAGCCACCAAACACTCGGGAGATATTGGTACCGTAAGCGCACTATGACTTCCCTCGGCGTCCGCCACCTTTGCGCAGTGTGCTTTCATGAAAAATCATTACGGTTGGGCTATTTCCGCGCATATACGCCCGCCGTAACATTGCTCCGAAGTCTTACATGACTATCCCCCACTGTCGTGCGAATCAAATACATCTGGAACTTCTAGGATGAGAACATGAAAAAGTCGGGCGCGAGCCAAGACCAG
>CAZRHH010000073.1:0-16508 GCA_964599885.1 uncultured Dehalococcoidia bacterium
CCCGACGACCGCCCACGGCGCGAAGACCGTCCCCGCGGGCGCACCGACGACCGGCCGCGCACGAGCGGCGGGGGAGGACGTGGCCGTGAAGATCGCGGCACGCGCGACCGCGGGCCGCGTGTCTTCGAGACTCCGGTGCCGCAGGACGAACGCTCGGTCGAACTCGGCGCGGGGTTCAAGGAGTGCCAGATAGCGATTCGCGACGCGCGCAAAATGCTCGACAAGCGCAAAGCGGAGCACGGCGACGAGCCGGAGTGGCTGCTGGAGCAACTCGCGGCCGCCGAGGCGGCGTTCGCCGTTGCAGCCGATGCGTGGGCGGCGCATCTTGAGACGACGGGACGCAAGGTCGTCCGCCGCTAGCGCTCGATCCGCTCAATCACTCGCACGCCCGCTATTGAAGCGCGCTCAACGCTCTGTTAGCGTATGGCTCCAACCAGCACACGATGGAGGTACGAGATGGTGTTCCGCGGACCGTGGCCGAGTCTTGAGCCGTACGTACCGACAAGCATCCCCCAAATGATCGAGGCCACGGTGCAGCGGCTCCCGGACAAAGTGGCGCTCGTCAACCCGGACGGGACGTCGTATACGTTCGCGCAGTTGTGGGAGGCGGCGCGTGGCATGGCGGGCGCGCTGCAGAAGCAAGGTCTGCGCAAAGGCGACATGGTGGGGATTTACGCGCCGAACTCGCCGGAGTACGCCGTGGCGCTGCATGGCGCGATCCTGGCGGGTGCGACCGTGACCACGCTGAACCCGCTGTATCGCGAGCGCGAAGTCGAGCATCAGCTTGGCGATGCGGGCGCGAAGATGGTGTTCACGCTCAACGCGCTGAAGCCGGTTGTCGAAGCGGCGAAGGACAAGCTTCCGAAATTGGAGCAGGTGTTCGAGCTGGAGTCGGCGTGGGAGATGGCGCGCGGAGGCGGCGAGCCGCAGCCGGTGACGATCGATCCGCTGAACGATATCGCGGTGCTGCCGTATTCCAGCGGGACGACAGGTCTGCCGAAGGGCGTCATGCTGACGCACCAGAACCTCACGTCCAACGTGCGGCAGACGCTCGAGCTTGGCGTCGTCAACGAGACGGACGTGATGCTCGATTTTCTGCCGTTCTATCACATCTACGGGATGATGGTGCTGCTGAACTGCGGCCTGATCGCGGGGGCAACACAGATCGTGCTGCCACGTTTCGATCCGACGCAGGCGCTGGAGCTGATCCAGCAGCACAAGGTGACGGCGCTCTTCTTCGTGCCACCGGCCGTGCTCGTGGTGGCGAACATGCCGAGTCTCGGCAACTACGATCTGTCGTCGGTGCGGTTTCTGATGTCGGGCGCGGCGCCGCTGCCGGTAGAAGTTGGGCGTCAGGCGGCGGCGAAGCTTGGCTGCGTCGTCATGCAGGGCTACGGCATGACGGAGTCGAGCCCGATCACGAACGTCAACCCGCTCGACGCGCCGCGCGAAGGCACCGTCGGGCCGCCGGTATCGGACACGCTTGAAAAGATTGTCAGCCTGGAGACGGGCGAAGAGTTGCCGCCGGGCGAGATCGGTGAGCTGCTCGTGTTTGGGCCGCAGGTGATGAAGGGGTACTGGAACAACGAAGCGGCGACGGCGGAGACGATCACGCCGGACGGCTGGCTTCGCACGGGCGATATTTCGTCGGTCGATGAAGACGGCTACGTGCGCATCCACGACCGCAAGAAGGAGATGATCAAGTACAAGGGCTACCAGGTCGCGCCGGCGGAGCTTGAGTCGCTCTTGATGGAACATCCGGGCGTGCGGGATGCGGCGGTGATCCCGAAGGCCGATGCCGAGGCGGGCGAGGTGCCCAAGGCGTTCGTTGTGGCGCGCGAGGCGGGGCTTGATCTGGATGAGGTACGGGCCTTCGTCGCCGAGCGCGTCGCGCCGTACAAGAAGATCCGGTACATCGAAACGGTCGACGCCATACCGAAAAATCCGTCGGGCAAGATTCTCCGCCGGCAGCTCATCGAGCAGGAACGCGAACGCGAGCGGGAGCACTCGTAAGGGGTTTCGGCGCGCGATTCGAGGGGATCGCCGCTGTTCTGCAACGCCCGTAGCGGTTCGATGTGGCTGCCTCATGCCGATCATACACGTGGTCGACAAGGAGGAGTTGCACATGCGCTTCCTATCGCGGCGCGCGGCCGAGGACGCATCTGGCCCTAACGATGGTGACCTTGACGAAGCGCCGGATCGGCTGCTTCTGCTTCACGATGGGCGGCTCCTGGCGAAGTGGTTCATCGAATACCGGCTGAAGCAGGAGGTCGACCGCGCGAAGCGGTACGACCGGCCGCTGTCGGTGCTGGTTGCCGTGCCGACGATGCTCTTGAACGAACGGCTCACAGATGCGGCACTGGACGCCGCTGTGAGCGCCGCCGTACTTGCCGCGCGTGAGACGGATCTTGTCGGCTGGATCGGTGAGGACCGCATCATGGTGATCATGCCGGAGACGAACGGCGACCGGGCGAAGATCGCGATGTCCCGCTGGCGCGACGAGATGTGGCTACGGAGCCGCGGCGTCGGCGGCCAGAAGTGGCAACTCACGGTGCTGGACGCGCTCACCGAACTGGCGGACTTCACGACGCTGGACGCCGCGCTGGCGACCGGCGCGGGGGAGCAACGCGCGAGCTGAGCGTCGCCCGCCGGCGCCCCTGATTCCGTGGCTTGCCTGTTCACCCTTGCGACCCGCTGACGTATCCTGAACGCAGCAATCTGTTACCGAATGCCCGTAGCAGCGGCTGCGCGCGCGAGGAGAGAGCCATGTCCGAGGACGTAGTGTTCGATCAGCGCCCCGACGGTGTTGCGGTGGTGACGCTGAACCGGCCCGACAGCTTGAACGCGATGGGTGGGCAACTAATGCCGATGCTGGCCGAAATCCTGCAGCAGGCGGCGGGTGATCGCCATGTGCGCTGCGTAGTACTGACAGGCGCGGGCCGCGCGTTCTGTGCGGGCGGCGATGTGAAGGGCATGGCGGCGGGCCGCGACGCGATCTCCGGTGGAAACGGCGCAGCGGGCGGTGAGCGCTCGCCAGCGGCGCTATTTGCGGCGGGCGTCGAGCAGTTACGGCAGGTGCAGCGCCGCACAAGCCTGATGCTGCACACGATGCCGAAGCCGACGATCGCGATGGTGAATGGGCATGCGGTCGGCGCCGGCCTGAGTCTCGCGCTGGCGTGCGATATCCGTATAGCGTCGGATCGGGCGAAGATGGGCACGATCTTCCGCAACGTGGGTTTCAGCGGCGACTTCGGCGGATCGTTCTTCTTGCAGCGGATCGTCGGCAGCGGCAAGGCGCGCGAGCTGTATTTCACCGGCGAAGTGCTGGACGCAGCGGCCGCGCTGCAGATCGGCATGGTGAACCGCGTCGTCGAACACGATCAGCTCGAAGCGGAGACGATGGCGCTCGCATCGCAACTGGCGTCCGGTCCGACGCTGGCGTACGGACGGATGAAAGAGAACCTCAACCGCGCGGAAAACTCCGATCTTGCGACGCTGCTCGACCAGGAAGCGCTGAACATGCAGCTCTCCGGCACGACGAGCGATCATCGTGAGGCGGCGAAGGCGTTCGTCGAGAAGCGCACGCCGACGTTCGGCGGCGTGTAGCCGTCACGCTCTTCGCAGGGAGGTAGTTCAAAGAGAGGCTGGACGTGTGTTTAGCCTCTCTCTTCGATCTGTCGTGGGCGCAGCGATTTAGCCGCCGCGGATCGCTTCGATGCGGATGCGCCAAGTGCCGGCGGGCGCCTCGACATCGACTTCTTCGCCGGCACGCCGCTGGTAGACGGCCTTGCCGACTGGCGAGGCGATCGAGATCTTGCCGGGGCCCGAGCGCACTTCGTCCGAGTTGACGAGCGTGTAGGTCTTGGCGTCGCCGGTGCGCAGATCCTTGATCGTGACGAGGTCGCCGATCTGCGACAGTTCGCCGGGGTGCTCGGCTCCGCTTTCGAGGACGACGGCGCGGCGGAGTGTGGAGTCGAGTTCGCGGATGCGGGCTTCGAGGTGCGCCTGCTCGTTGCGGGCGGCATCGAGCGGTGCGTTTTCGCGGAAGTCCTTGTCGGCCATAGCTCGCTGCAGATCCTGCTGGATCGTCGGCCGGCGGTCCTTGAGTTCATCCATCTCGTGGACGAGGGCGTCGTGGCCTTCCTTCGTCAGATAGACGGGTTGGACTTCGAGTGTCTGCGCGGTGGAGCTGGCTTTGTTCGCTTTGCGCACGCGGAGATGTGTGCCGAGGTTCTCTTTCGTGTAGCCGCGTTCCTTCGCCCACTTGAGAAACGCGCGGACGTAATCCGCGCGTTTTGCTGCATCTGAAACGGTGGGAGGAAAATTCTCTCCGTACTGCGCGACATCGTGCCCGCGCATGATGCTGAGATCGCGATCCTGGCCGATCCAGCGTACGAACTTCAATACTTCTACTTGCGATTCGGTGCGGACGGCGGCTTTGAGCGACGCCAGGTACGTATGAGCTGCGGTGTGGACGATCGTCTGGTCTGTCGTCGCCTCAGTTGTGGTATCACCAACCATAGTGCGCGTTTCCCCTCTCTGCATCTTTAATTGTAGGCACGTAACGGAAGCGCAGTCAAACATAACGGTATCATGCCGACTGTGATGACCTCGATCGCCGAGACGCTTGTAAGCGGATCGCTGACGTACGGCGTGCGGCTCAGCCAAACGCAGGTTGCCCAGTTCGAGCGGTATCTCAATTTGCTCGCTGATTGGTCCGCGCGGGTGAACCTCGTCGGCGATGCAACGCCAGAGGTGGTGATCCACCGCCACATCCTGGAATCGATCGCGCTGGGCGCTGCGCTGCGAGAACGCGAGATACTGAAGCCGGCGTCGTCGGTGCTCGATGTGGGTGCCGGCGCGGGATTCCCGAGCGTCGTGCTGAAGATCGTCTGGCCGCAGATCGCCCTGACGCTGCTCGAGGCGACGGCGAAGAAGACCGCGTTCCTGGAGGCGCTTGTCGAAGAGCTGGCGCTGGAAGGCGTCGTTATCCGGACCGGGCGCGCGGAGACGCTGGCGCACGATGCGGAGCTTCGGGGCGCCTTCGACATGGTGGTGGCGCGGGCGGTGGCGCCGCTACCGGCGCTTGTGGAGTTGACGCTGCCGTTCGCGCGGGTGGGGGGGCGCGTGATCGCGCCAAAGGGCTCGCGGGCAGATCAGGAGGTGGCGGATGCGGCGAGGGCACTCGAAGTGCTGGGCGGGCAGGCATTCATCGTGCCGTTCAGCGTGCCGGGGCCGGCTCAGAAGCTGATTGCCGTCTTGAAGCGCCGCGAAACGGCCCCGGAGTACCCGCGACGGCCGGGGGTTCCGGCTCGTCACCCGCTCTAGAACCCGTATCAATCGGCTGCCAACCGGTCAAAACTGCGCGAGAGGGGCTAGACAGCGATCCCGTGGTGGTGTATGAGTGATGCGGGTATACCGATTAGCAATCTGGAGGGCTGCACCTGCTCTCGGGCAGCGTCAGGGAGGACGAGCCTATGATGTCGCAATCCGGTGGCATGGATGTCAACACACTGATGCAGCGCCTGCGGCGGCTGGCGACGCTCGACACGAGCGTTTTCGACGAAGTACGGACGGATACCAACTCGACGATTCCGGCGCTTGTGGTCGCCGTCGTCTCCACACTGCTCTTTGGACTCGGCGGTTGGCTCTGGTGGGTGATCACCGGACCCGAGTACGAGGGCAGCGACATTTTCGTCAAGTCGTTCATCATCGGCAGCATCCTGTCGGTGATTCTTTGGGCGGTGTGGCTGGGCGTGACGTACGTGATCCTGACACAACTCTTTCGTGCGAGGGCAGACATCAACGAACTCGTGCGTGTGATGGGTTTCGCCGCCGCGCCGCTGGCACTCGGTGTGCTGCTGTTCATTCCGCTGCTGGATTTCGGGATTGGTCTCGCGGTAATAGCTTTGTTCTTCGGCTCGACGCTCATCGCCGTACAGACGGCGACGGATGCGCCTGCCGGGCGCACGCTGGTCGCTGTTGGGGCCGGGTTCGCCGTCTGGGCGATCGTTCTCGCGCTATTCGTCGGTGACGACACCGGCAGCATCTACGCGCCAGGGTTCTTCGTCTTCGATGCCGGAGCGGAGATCCTGCGCGACGTCGGCGACCTGCGCTAACAGCGATCTATCCCGGTTTGACATGAGGGGCCTGCGAGGCCCCTCGTTTCGTGTCCGCCATTCGGTGCGTCGCTATACTCGGCCGTATGGATCTGCTCGGCCGTATCCGCGAAGACATGGCGCTCGAAGGCAACGTCTGGAAGTCGTACCTCTACCGCTTCCTGATGAACTTTCAGCTCTGGTGGCCGATCTGGGTGATCTACCTGCAGAAGGAGCGGGGCCTCTCCCTGACGCAGATCACGCTGCTCGATACGCCGTTCTTCCTGCTGATCGTGCTCGCCGAGATCCCGACGGGGGCGGTGGCAGACCGTTTTGGCCGGCGGACATCGCTCATGCTAGGCAGCGCGATGTTCGCGATCGCGGTGTTCATTTTCGGCATCGCTGACAACTACGGAGTGATCCTGCTTTCCTACACGGCGTGGGGACTCGGCATGACGCTCCAGTCTGGCGCGGACACGGCCATCCTCTATGACAGCCTGAAGCGCGTTGGCCGCGAGGAAGACTTTCAGAAGATCAACAGCCGTCTCTGGGCGCTGACGTCGCTGGCGGTGCTGATCGCGATCCTGATCGGCGCGCCGATCGCTGCCGCGACCAGCTACTCGTTCCCGATCCTGCTCAGCGCCGGCATCGCGCTCCTCGCGGCTCCCGTGGCGTTCTCGATGTACGAGCCGCGGCACGCATTCTCCGAGGAACACGAGAACTACTTGCAAACGGTCGTGACGGGCATACGTGACGCGTGGCGGCAGCCGACGTTGCGGTACATCATCCTGTTTAGCGGGTTGCTGATGGCGGCTACGTTCACGCCGCTCGTCTTCGTGCAGCCGTTCCTCGATCAGCACGGCGTGGAGACAGGCAACCTCGGTGTGTGGCAGGCGCCGGTGCGCGGCGCCGGGATCGTCGCGGCGCTGCTGGCGTATCAGTTCGTTGCGCGCATCGGCCAGCGGGCGGCGTTCTTTGCGCTGCCCGTCGCGTTGTCGATCGGTATGTTCGCGCTGGCTGGCGTCGACTCGCTGTGGATATACGCCGCGTTTTTGCCGATGGGCATGGTCGCCGGCATGCAGAACCCGGTACTGGCTACGTACGTGAATCGGCGCATCCCGAGCGAGCGGCGGGCGACGATGCTTTCGGTGCAGAGCGTGGTCGGGAGCTTCATTCTTGGCATCGTGCAACCAGTCGGGGGCATCATGGCGGATCAATTTGGGTTGCAGGGCATGTTCGCGGCGTTCGCCTGCCTGACGCTGGTCGGAGGTATCGGCGTGCTGTTCCTGTGGAGCCGTGCCGAGACCGCCGAACTCACGGAGTTATCGCGTGCCGAGGAGCGTCAGCGCGAGCGCGCGGCGGAACCCGTCCCGGCCTCATGACGAACTCTCGATGATCACGGTGCTGTGTGGCGGCGTCGGTGGCTCGCGATTCTTGCGCGCGCTGACAAGCGTGGTGCAGCCGGAGCGCATCACGGCGATCGTCAACACGGCCGACGACGATGAGTTCCATGGGCTTTTCGTCTCGCCGGATCCGGACATCGTCACGTATGCGCTCGCGGGCGAAGTCGACGAAGAGCGGGGCTGGGGACTGCGGGGCGACACGTTTCGCTGGCTCGAATCGCTTCGCCGCTTTGAGAGCGAGACGTGGTTCAACATTGGCGACCGCGACCTGGCGACGCACCTGCACCGCACGAGGCTGCTCCGCGAAGGCGCGACGGCGACGGGCGTGGTCAGCGAGATTGCCCGTGCATTCGGTGTCACGACGCGGCTGCTGCCGATGACGGACGCTCGCGTGCGGACGATCGTGGAGACGGAATCCGGCGATGTTCCGTTTCAGGAGTTTCTCATCAAGCGTCGTGCTGAAGGCCCGGTGCGCGGCGTGCGGTACGACGGTGCATCGGATGCGGAACCGGCGCCGGGTGTGCTTGAGGCGATCCGTGACGCAGAGGCGCTGTTCATTGCGCCGAGCAACCCGATCGGGAGTATTGCGCCGATCCTCGCCGTTCGCGGCGTACGGGACGCGGTAACTGCGTGCCGCACGCAGCGCGTCGCGATCAGCCCGATCATCGCGGGCGCGTCGTTGCAGCCACCCGCTGGCGAGATGATGCGTGGCGTGGGGCTCAGCGTGGATGTTGGCGCCGTAGCGCGCTTTTATGCCGGGCTGATCGATGCGCTCGTCATCGATACGGCCGACGTTGAGCGCGCGGCAGACGTCGAAGCGACCGGTGTGCCAGCGGTCGTGGCTCCGGCGATCATGCATGACGACGCGTCGCGCCGCGCGCTGGCGGTCGCCGCGCTCGAGGCCGCCGGCATCACGCCGTAGCCGCTTCGTTGCACCGCGCCCGTGTACCATGATCGCGATGTCCACATTCGCTGCACCGGTGCGCCGATTCTTCGCGCTTGACATCGCGAGCCGCGCGGCAGCGCTGTCGTTCAGCGCGAACGCGGTGCTGATGGTGCTCAAGATCACCATCGGGCTGATGTTCGGATCGGTGGCCGTGCTGAGTGATGGCGTTGATAGCGCGCAGGATGTGCTGGCGTCGGGATTGGCGTTCTTTACGGTGCGGCTCGCGCTGCAGCCGGCGGATGCGTCGCATCCATACGGGCACGGCAAAGCGGAGAGTCTGGCCGCGCTTTCGCAGGCGGCGCTGATCGCCGGTGGCGCAGCGTTCATCGCGGTGGCGGCGATTCGGCGGCTTGTTGTTGGGGATGCCGACATCGCTGTGGGACCCTCGCTGGCGACGATGGTGGTGACCGCCGGCGTTAACCTTGCCGTGATGGCGTACGCGTTTCGCGCCGCGCGGGTGAGCGGATCTGTGGCTATCGCATCGGACGCGCGGCATCTGCTGACGAACGTGGTGCAGGCGGCGGCGGTTGGCGCCGGACTGATACTCGTCGGGTTGACGGGGGAGCGTGTGTTCGACCCGATTGTGGCGTTGCTGCTGGCGGTGTATCTGGCCTGGATTGCGTTGCGGATTCTGCGAGCCGGACTGTCGGAGCTGATCGACACCGCGCTACCGGATGAGGAAGTCGCGCTGCTGGAAGCGTGTCTGGCGCACGAGGCGCACGGGGTGCGCGGGTTCCACGCGTTGCGTTCGCGGAAGTCCGGGCGCGAGAAATACATCGAGCTGCACGTACTCGTTGATCCGGCGCTGAGTGTGAGCGAGGCGCATCTGCGCGTCGAGGAAATCGAGCGCGACATCCACGGACTGATTCCGGGCGCGGTCGTCTCGATTCACGTCGACCCGGACGAACCGGGGATTATGGACCGTGGGCACGCGGAGGGCGCCCCGCACGCGTTGCCGGAGACGCGCATCCATCTGCACCGGCACTAACTTGGGGCGCGCCGGCGATGATGTCGTGGGCACATGCAATCGCCGGCGAATCGCGGACTCGCCGGCGTTGCTCGTTACGCGGAAACTTGCGTTTCCGTTAGCCCCCGTTTCGGGCGGATGCCTCGCGCTTCAGCTGGTCCGTGACGGATTCCCGGTCCGGGGCGCTCGCAGGTGGTTGCTGATACTGAACTGCCACGATGCTCCCTATCGCAGCACGCGGCCGATAACGAAGCCGCCGATGATGGCGCCGGCCAGCGCCTGCATCGGGTGCTCGCGTACATAGGTCTCGACGTCATCGAGAATGGCGGTGGTGTCGTTTTCGCGAAGGTAGCCCGCCGTCTTCTCCATCGTGTCAGCGACTTTGGTGCCGGCCTCGGCCGTCATGCCATCGGAATGCTCGGCGCGCTCGCGGAGCTTGTCCGCGGCGGACTCCATGCCTTCGGCGGCCTTGTTCATGCCTTCGTCGGCCGTTTGCTGTGCCTTGTCGCCGAGTTCCGTGGCCTTGTCCTGGGCGCTACTGGTGAAGTCTCGCTTCTGCATGTCGTTGATGTCACGGCCCGTGGCGTCCGTCGTAGTTCCGGTCTGCCCGGCGAGCGGACTGTTGTCGACGATCTCATCGCGGCGTTGCATGGTTGCCTCCTTGTTGCGGGTGGGCGTGTTCGTACTAGTTAAACAGAAGCCATCGCGCTGAATGATGTACGGCGCTCGTGCAATCGTTTCACCCGCGCATCAAATTTGACGAACGGTGACCGGCTGTCTCGTGCGGGCCGCGCTTGTTAGCGTGCGGACAGAACGATGAAGCAAGGAGCTGGTGCCATGTCCGGACTCGAAGGGAAAGTCGCGGTGGTGACGGGCGCAGCGCGGTATCGCGGCATCGGGCGAGCGATCGCGGTGCGGCTTGCGGATGACGGCGCCGACGTGGTGGCGGTCGGGTCGCCGCGCGCGCCGGATGCGTATCCGGAGGCGGAACGCGCGATTGGCTGGCAGGGCGCCGCTTCGGTGGCGAAGGAAGCGGAGGCGCTCGGCCGGCGGGCCCTCGGCATCGACGCGGATCTGACGAAGGCCGGTGAGGTGGAGTCGCTCGTCGAGCGCGTGATTGCGGAGCTTGGGCGCATCGACATCGTCGTGAACAACGCGGGCCTGGCCTACTGCGGCGAGCGCAACATGTGGGAGATCGACGACCGCGAGTGGTACGAGGTGATCGACGTGAACTTGAACGCTGTCTTTCTGCTGACGAGCCGCGCGATGCGTCACATGGTCGAAGCGACGCGTGGCGGCCGCGTGATCAACATCTCGTCATCGGCCGGACGCGGCGGGATGCCGCAGTACGGCGCGTATTGCCCGACGAAGTTTGGCATCATCGGCATGACGCAGGCGCTGGCGGTCGAGGCGGCGCCGCACAACATCACGGTGAACTGCGTGGCGCCGGGGTCTGTCGACACGGACATGATGGACGGCACGTTTCAGCACATGGCGACGCGTTTCGGTAGCGAGGCGGGTGCGATCAAGCAGGCGGTCGTGCGGTCGATCGCGCTCGGAAGGCAGGGAAGGCCGACTGACATCGCGGCCGGTGTGGCGTTCTTCGCGTCAGACGACGCATCGTGGGTGACGGGGCAGACGCTGAACATCAACGGCGGACAGCCGATGGACTGAGGCGGTGGGAAGTGGGGAGGCGCGAGGCGCGCAGTGGGGTTGCGGCTCGATGATTGGTGATTGGTGATTGGTGATTGGGAGTGTTAACCGACGCGGAGGGTTTGGCCGCCGTCGACCGGCAGAAGGATGCCGGTGATGAAGGCGGCCTCTTCCGACGCGAGAAAGAGCGCCGCGTTGGCGATGTCCCAGGCCGACCCCATCTTGCCAAGCGGGACCTGGCGGTTGCGCGCCGCGATGACGTCTTCCTTCGGCAGGCCGCGCGCCGTGCTGATCCCTTCGACTGCCATCGGCGTGTTGATCAGGCCGGGAAGGATCGCGTTGACGCGGATGCCGTAGCGGGCGTTCGCGAGGGCGAGCGATTGCGTCAGCGCGTTGAGCGCGGCCTTTGACGTCTTGTAGGCGATCATGTTCGTCGTGCCGGCGATCGAGGCAATCGATGACACGTTAATGATGGCGCCGCCGCCAGCCGCGCGCATCGTCGGGACAGCGTGTTTGCACATGAGCAGCGGGCCTTCGAGGTTGATCCGCATGATGTGCTCGAAATCGTCGATGGTGATGCGGCTCGGGCTGGCGTCGCGAGCGCCGATGCCGACGTTGTTGTGGAGGATGTCGATGCGGCCGTAGCGCCCGATGCAGTGAGCGACGGCGCGGGCGCAGTATTCTTCGCGCGCGACGTCCATTTCGAATGCTGACGCCTCGCCGCCGCCGACTGCGATCATGCGGACGGTTTCCTCGGCGGAGGCGAGATCGCGATCCGTGACGAGTACGCGCGCGCCTTCACGCGCGAACGTGAGCGCCGTGGCGCGGCCGTTGCCGATCGTGTCGCCCGGTGTCTGGCCGCCGCCGACGACGATCGCGGTCTTGCCCGTCAGTCGCATCGTGTTGCACCTTCGCTGGCCGGAGTTTGTGTCACCCTAACTCACCGACAGCGTGCATGACGAGCGTTGAGGCGACAAGGCCGGCGGTTTCGGAGCGCAGCACGCGTGCGCCCATCGTGACGACGCTGGCACCGGCGTCGATCGCCTGTTGCACTTCAGCCTGTTCGTAGCCGCCCTCCGGCCCGATGAAGATGCTGACTTCGGCGAGCGCGAAGAGGGCGTCGATCTCGTGCGTCAGCAGCGCCTGGATGCCGGGTGCGGTGTCGCGGGCGTCTTCGTATGGCAGCAGCAGCAGACCCGGCGCGGATGCGAGCGCCTCGGCGAACGGCTGCGGCGCCTCGACGATGGGGACGGCGCCGCGTTCGCACTGCTCGGCCGCTTCGACGACGATGCGGCGCCAGCGGTCGATGCGGTGGCCTTCGGCCGACGCTTTCACGACGGCCCGGGCGGTGACGATCGGCACGAAGCGGGCGACGCCGATCTCGGTCGCTTTTTCGAGCAGCCACTCGAAGCGCTCGCCCTTGGTGACGGACTGGTAGAGATGCACGCGCACGCGGGGCTCGGCGGGGCCATGACCACGCTCGATGATGGTGACGCCGGCGCCGCGATCGGTGATCGCGTCGAGGCGCACGCGCGCTTCGGCGCCGGCGCCGTCGAACAGCAGGATCTCGTCACCAGCTCGGAGACGCAGCACCTTCGCGAGGCGCCGGGCGAGCGCTTCGTCGAGCGTGAGCGTCTCGCCGTCGAGCGTGCCGGGCGCGACGTAGAAGCGGCGCGTCACGCGCGCACCGCTTCAATGCAGCGCCACTCGCCCATCGCGCGCGATGCTTCAATGCGCACTCCGGCTGTCGCGAGAGCATCGCGCACTTCCATTTCGCGCTCGCCGATGATGCCGGACGCGATGAGGCGTCCGGCCGGGGCGAGTGCCTCGACGAGCGGCGCGGCGAGTTCGATGATGATGCGCGCGATGATGTTGGCGACGACGACGTCGTACGCGCCGGACGGTGGTTCGGCAAACGGCCACGCGGCGCCGACGCTGCCCTCGGCGGTGTGCACGACGTCTGTGACGTTGTTGATGCGGGCGTTGTCGTCCGTGACGCGGACGCAATTCGGATCGATGTCGACGGCATCGACGCGGGTGGCGCCGAGTTTCGCGGCCGCGATCGCGAGGATGCCGGAGCCGCAGCCGACATCGAGCACGCGCGTGCTGGGACGGGCGTGACGTTCGAGCGCCTCGAGGCACATGCGTGTCGTCTCGTGCTGTCCCGTGCCGAACGCCATGCCGGGGTCGAGTGTCAGCACGACGTCGCGCGGCTGCGCGTCGTACGTGCGCCACGAAGGCACGACGACGATGCGCTCGCCGAAGCGCTCGACGTGGAAATGCTCCTTCCACGCCTCCGCCCAATCTTCTTCGGCGACGGGACGCGTCGCCACTTCGGCGGCGATCGATGCGCGAGCGATGGCGTCGCGGGCGTCCATCACGGCGTTGGCCTCGTCGCGCGGCACGTAGGCGTGAACGAGCGACGTGCCGTCGCGCCGCGTGATCGCATCGGACTCGAGATCGGCCTGCGTAAAGGGTGTTTCGATCCAGGCGCCGCCGGGGGCGACATCGCGGAGCGCGGCGGCTGCCTCTTCGGCGAGCGCGGCGGGGACGGCTACCGTGAGTTCGATGTAATCCAAGGCGTCCGGCTAGCCGGCGTCCGGCGCGGCGCTGAGAGTGGGCGCGCGGTCGGGCGATGCTGGCTCGTCGTCTCGGTTGGACTCGCGCTGGTGTTCGTAGGCGTGCCACTCGGCGACTAGTTTCTTGTGCGCGTAGTTGTAGCCGACGTTGTCGCCGATCCAGCCGCCCAGCAACCCGGCGAAGATACGGCCGCCGACGATGAACACGGCGGTCGCGCCCGCAAGCAACCAGAGATTCTGCTCGTAACGGTACACCGCCAGTCCCACCATAAAGGTGAAGAGAATCAGGCCGATGCCGAGGCCGGCGAACGCGAACGAATTGACGATCAGCGACTCGCGCTTTCGCATGCGGCGGTAGAGATCGAAGAAGCCGGACGGGATCTTCGGTTCGGGGGCGTAGTCGGCGGTGCTGCGGCCGCAATGCGCGCACGCCTCGGTGCGCTTGCTCACCGGGGTGTAGCAGTAGCCGCAGAACCGGCCGACGTTCGGGATGGCGCCCTTGATCATCGCCGCCATGATCTCGTCGAGGCGCGGCGAGAACACGGGGATGTCGCTCGCCTGCTGTGCGAAGGTCTCGTGTTCGTTCGGGGCGTTTATCATCCGGCTTGGTGTCCCTGCTCGGCGCGTTGTTCTTCGACGATGCGGCGCAGCTCGATGAAGAAGCGTAATTTGTCGGCGCGCTGGTATGTGGCGCCGCGCGGGCTCGTCGACGGCATAACGTAGGTGACGGCGCCCTCGATGGCGTCTGGCTGGCGGCCGAGCGCGCTCTTGCGGCCCGCGTATACATCGTAGATCGCTTTGCCGTTGAAGGCGACGACGCGCGGCCGGTAGCGCCGCAGCTTCGCGCGCAGCTTGGCGGCGCCGGCGACAAGTTCCACGCGCGAGAGATCAGCGACGCCTGGCGTGGAGCGCGCGACCATGTTCGTCAGGCCGATGTTCCATTCGAGCACGCGCGCGTCGTCAACGTACGTCAGCGGTTCGGTGACGAGGCCCGACTCGTGCAGAAGCGGCCAAAAGTGGTTGCCACCGCCCGCATAGTGATGGCCAGCGGCGAACGAACGCACGCCGGGGTTGATGCCGACGATCACCAAATCGAGGCCAAGGCGGAGGTAGTCGGTGAGAGGGGGCATCGTGAAACCTTGGCGCGATGGACAAAGGCACCGGAAGCGGGATAGCACCGTTCCAACGCTCCGCTATCCAGCTTTCCTATTGATCTCCCACAAGAAATACATGGGATCGCCGCTCGCAAGGTCGCGTTCCTTCTGGGCAGACAACGCCCGTTGAAGATAGGGCTGAGCTACCTTGAGAGTTCCCACGGCCGTGGCGGCGGTCGGCAGGTCCTGGCACATGAACGCCAGCATCATCGTGAGCACAATGCTTCCGGCACCAACTCCGCCCGAAACCAAACGTTCGCGGGCGGTGGCCTTCATCATGGCGGCGTACTCGGACAACCTTGGCCGCAGCTCGTCGAGAACGAACAGCCTTGCAGCGTCACGGCGCTTTGCCAGGTCGGGTTCCCCACGGAGGTCATGAGACGCACGGAGAAGGGTGCCACGGAACGCGTCGAACTGATTTTCGAGCCGCAGCCTCAGTTCCACAAGCTCCGGCAAAGAGACGTTTCCGAGGAACGGTAGCGAGTCCCCGAGAACCTCTGCTAGCGTGGCATCAGGTGAAGGTAGTTCGACCTCATCGCGCTGGAACAGCAAGTCCAATATGCGCCAGTCCGCGTCGCTGTCCGTGACGAGCTTGCCATTTGTACGCGCCGCGCCCTGTGCGAGTGCCTGAACCCGAAACAGCTCGATGCTTATGAATTCCTCGTACGACTGTGCAAGAGGATGTGTTGCCGACACAAGAGCTTCGGGATCTCTCCGTTCGACGCCTGCTCCCATCGGCCGCAGGCCGCCATCCATAGAGATCAATTCGTCCGTACTCGTCAGTGCTCGAGCTTGCACTATCGTCATGTCGAAAGAATCGAATCCGGCGCCAGAGCTGTAGTGATTCGATCCTACGCTCAAAACGAACCACGGTTTGCCCTGTCCATCGACTCCATACTCTACCCATCGCAGGAAATCGCGACGTAGCTTGTTGGCTAGCGGATGAATAAGACTCCAAATAGGCGGAGATACGTCCACCAGCGAAGCCAATCCTTCGTCGATCAGCGGTCGAAGTTGCAGGTACTGGAAGAGGTAAGGATGGAGAAACGTGCCGAAAGATGACTTAATACTGTCGAGGTCAGGCTCTTCATCCAGCTTCCGAACCCACTCCGTCGAGACGATTTTGAGAGCATTAGGAAACGCGATGTGATCGGCAGTGAGCAACAACCCGCGCGCAACCCGGTCCGCCGACCCGAGTCCCATTCTTCCGCCCGCAGGGAAATAGGCGATCTCACCTGAGCGCTCAGTTCGCGGAGCAGGATTGAACGTCGTGAGATCGGTCAGTAGAGATCTAAGGCGCGGTCGCCCGAATCGCGACAATGTTCGCGCGACGGTTGACGGAGAACGGAGTTCATATTCTGACAGGAGGTCAAGAAGCGGATCCATCACGGGTGATGATCGGGCGAACGTGTGTTCTTGTCAAGGTGCGTTCACGAACGGGCATAGCTCAGTCCACGCGCGTGACGGCGCCCTCACTGGCTGACGAGACGTGCGCGGCGTACTTGGCCATGACGCCCGTCTTAAAGCGCGGCTCGGGTTTGCGCCAGTCTTTCAGACGGGTGGCGACTTCGGCGTCGCTGAGTTCGACATCGAGGCGGCGGTTCGGGATATCGAGGCTGATCATGTCGCCTTCGCGGACGGCGGCGATCGGGCCGCCCTCGAACGCTTCCGGCGCGACGTGGCCGGCCATGAGGCCGCGCGTGGCGCC
>CAZRHH010000074.1:0-16170 GCA_964599885.1 uncultured Dehalococcoidia bacterium
CGCGCGCGCCGATCGTTCGCCGGCGGTCCAGGCGAACAACGCCAGCGCCGGCGCGTACAGCGCGGCAGTCGTGCGCGTCGCCAGGCTCAGACCGAAGAGCAGTCCGACAAGCGCCGCGCGTGCCACGGTTGGGCGATCGCGCCACGCCAGCGCCGCCAGCAACATGCCGGCGAACAGCGCAGCATCCAGCGTGTAGATCTCCGCGGCCAGCGCATCGAGCCAGAAATAGTACGAGAACGCCAACGCCAGCGCGCCGGCCGCGGCAACGGCCGTGCGCTGCGTCAGCCGCAGCGCGAGCGCGTACACGAGCACAGCGGCGAGCGAAGCGAAGAGCGCCGAGAGCACGTTCAAACGAAATGCCACAGTGCCGATCGGGAAGGCGTGCGAGAACAACCAGCCAGCGAGCGTGTACAGCGGATAGCCGGGCGGGTGGGCAATGCCCAGCCGGTAGGCGGCCGTCGTCAGCTCGGGGCTATCGAGGCTATAGAGGTCGGGTGCCAGCGTCGCCAGGTAGACGCCGAATGTCACCACGGCGATCGCGGCCGCGACCAGCGACGCCGGGACGGTCAGTGCCGTCGCCATTGCCTGCTGCTTGCGGGCCGAACTCCAGGCCATCGTCATTGAATCGGACACGACTTCCTCATCAGCAATGCGTTACCGCCGCTGGGAAGCATCCTTGCTCCGCGGAAGGTTGAAATACGGGCGGGGGGGTTGCTTTGGTGGTGGGCGGCGCCCGGAACTCCGTCCGGGCGCCGCCTCCACTACGGTCCGAAGACCGTCCTACGTCCTGTTCGTTACGGCGTTTGGCCGTCGTTCTCCTGGACGATCGTCGTGCCTTGCTGGATAGGGCAGTTGCCCTGCACGGCGGCCGCCCGCTGGATGTCCGCGACGTTAATCTGCGCGTTCGCGGACTTCACGATGTCGCGGTTCATCTTGGTCAGATCCACCTGACCGAGGCCATCGCGATGCGTCCCCTGTACTGCCGCGATCTGCTGCAGGTCGGCGACGTTGATCTGGCGGTTGCTGTTGATGTCGCCGGCTTCCTCGCCGTCGGTGCAACCGTCGCTGTCGGTGTCATCGTTCGAGGGGTCCGTACCGTAGTACTTGACCTCGGTGCCGTCGATCAGCGCGTCGTCGTCGGAGTCGCTGTCTGCGGTACCAGTCTGACCGTCGCCAGCCCCGCCGGGGCCATCGAAGTCATCGTTCTCCACGCCACCGGTTGTGACGTTGATCTTCTCGGTCCGCCAGAAATCCTCAGCGCTGAGGTTGTCCACAGCCTCGTCAGGAATCCGGCTGAGAGCGCTCTGCGGGTTCCGCAGGTAGCGGCATTCGATACCGTCCATGGCGTAGTCCTGGTCGGTGTCCGCGTTCAGCGGGTCCGTCGGGTCGTTCTGCGGGTCCCCGCCACCGGTTGACTGCTCACAGAACGAGTCGCCAACGACCGGCGCTGGCTCAATCGCCAGACCTGCCTCGGCAACGTCGCTGATGCCGTCGTTGTCGTCGTCGGTGTCGCAGGCGTCGCCAGCGTCATCGGACGAGGGGTCCGTGTGGTCGTACGGCGTCGAACCCGGTGCCGGGGTGACGTTGTACGGCGGCGAGTCGCTGTTTTCCTGGTTCGGGTTGAAGTCGTTCGGGCAGTTGTCGTCGACGCTCGTGTCGGCGATGTTGTTCGGGAACGCCGCCACTTCATCCCCACCGTTCTCCGGCCGGTCCATCTGGCCGTCGCAGTCGGTATCGATGGCGGTGTTGTTCGGCACTGCCACGCCACCGACGGTGGCGTTAGGGCCAATCGTGGCAAATGGCGCCGGGCACGCCACCGAACCACCAAGGATCGGGCGCGTGAAGTTCGCCAGCTCGGTGAAGTCGTCCGCACCATCGCCGTCAGAGTCGGCGACGGTGCGGCTGGTGCCCAACTCAGCCTCGATGCCGTCGACGAGCGCGTCACCATCGGCGTCGGCCACGAGGGGCGCGGGGTCGGTCGTGTCGCCGATGCAGTCACCGTCGGTGTCCGTAACGGCCGCACCAACCCGCACGCACTGCAGGTCAATCAGGCGAGAGACCGTGCCGGCACGGAGGTCCGCAGCGGACGTGAACACCGTGAAGCGCGGGTACAGGCCGTCCACAGCCGGAATGCCGGTCACGGTGCTCTCGGCAACGCTGTTCTGCGGGCTGTCGAGGCAGAGGAAGCCTCCGGGCGGTGACGGAGCGCCGGCCAGAATGGCGACCGATGTCCGCAGGCCCGGATTGTACGTCGATGCCTCGGTCAGCAGGCTCAGCGGAGACGTGCTGCCCGTGTTGTTGTAGAGGTTGATCGTACCGCCACCCTCAAGCTTGAGGTCGGTGAGGATCGCCTTGTCGTGCGAAATAATGCCGGTGGCGTCACCAGGGGTCGGCTTGATCGTCATCAGGAACGAGTCGTCCGTGGGCCACTCGATGCCGGAGGCGGCTTCGGCCGCAACGTCGGCGGCGCCGACGAACGGCGGATCCTCGTGCAGGAAGTCGTATCCCGTCCACGAGGCCGGCCAGAGCACCGTGTTACCGGTGTGCGGGGGCGCCGCGAGAACGTCGCGGTAGGCGGCGTTGCAGAAGACATCCGTCTGCGCCGTCACCGTACCGACCGACGCGCCGTCCAGAGAGGCGGCTGTCGGGAAGTCGGTGGGCGTGTATGTGACCGGCAGCGTGAGCCGACTACCGGCTTGCAGCTGGATCACGTTGTACTGCGTACCAGCCTGGGCGATGGTGTCGGATGATCCGGCGCCGCAGGTGATCGGCGGAGCGCTCGGCTGAGCACCGCCATAACAGACAGTAGCGTTGACGTCGAAGTTCTGGATCGGTCCACCCGGTCCGGCCATGGCGGTTCCGCCATCACCAAGGAGCGATACCGCCCCCAGAACGATCGCCGCGAGCGCACCGAGTACGGTGAGCTTCTTAGGCATTGTGAAGATTCCTCCTGAATTGTGCATTACTTGTAGGGCTAACGACGTAACGGGACCTACCGCACCTCCTTGTTTCGTTCGTTTGCGGTGATGCAAACGCCTACCAACTCACCAAATCCCGTGCTAACGAGATGGTTGATTCAGTGCGGGGGCGCCGTTTGGTGGCTAGAGGAACGCCCGCGCGCGGAATCAACAAGAACTGATCGTTACAAGCACGCAATACAAGACGAACGAAGCCGTTTGTATTGTTTTCCTTCCGTGGCGGGAAGAAACGGTATTCAGTTTTGGCCGGTCCGACTTAGCGGGGGGAGTAGGACAGAGCCACCAGTGAGGGCTATGTAATCACCATGCCGAATCGATGTCAACCCCCGTGTTACGTCTTTCTTACGAAAGCCCGAAGGCGGGCCGGTTGCGATAATCACGGCCTTCGGCCTTTGCGAGCTTCACAAATCCGTAACAGATTCGGAAAAGCTGCTCTTCACGCGCATTTATGAGAAACGGTTAATGTTGGCGCCGAATTGAATCTTGACAATTGATACGCCCGCGCAAGGCGCCGCCTGCGCTCACCCCTCGGCCGGAGTCATCGAAAACCCGGCGGTCGGTGGCTAGATCCAGCGTCGCCAGCGGAACCAGGCCACCAGCGACACCACGACCACCACCATCGCCGCCAGCATCCCCCAATAGCCATAGCGCCACGTGTACTCCGGCAAATGCTCGAAGTTCGTGCCGTACACGCCGGTAATCACCGTCAGCGGCAACAGGACCACCGTGCCGATCGCGAGCGTCTTCATCACCTCGTTCGTGCGGTTGTTCACCGATGACAGGTACGTGTTCATCGAGCTGTCGGCGAGATCGCGCAGGCTATCGACCATGTCTTCGACGCGCACCGTGTGGTCGTAGATGTCGCGGTAGTACATCAGCGACTCGCGTTTGATCAGCCGGTCGTACTCACCGCGCGAGAGCCGGTTCGCGACATCGCGCTGCGGCAGGATCGATCGTTTCAGCCGCTGCACGACGTGTTTCAACCGCAGCACATCCTGTAACGTGTCGCGTTCCGGCCGATCGATCACGCGCTCCTGCAGTTCTGACACCTGGTCGTCGATCTGCTCGACGACGGGATGAAACTGATCGACGACGACATCGAACAGCGCGTGCGCGAGGAAGTCGGCGCCGCGGTTGATCAGCAGCCCGTTGCTGTCCACGCGCTTCCGGACGATGTCGACAGCATCGACCGCAAAGCGATGCACGGTCACGACGTAGTTCGCGCCGACGTAGATCACGAGTTCGACCGTGTTGAGGTCGCGCGCGTCCGCGTCGTATGTCACGTCATGCACGATGATGAAGAGATACGCGCCGTAATCGTCGATCTTCGGCGGGTCGATCAGCGTGTTGAAACAGTCATCGATGGTCAGGTGGTGGAACTTGAAGACATCGCGAAGTAGCGGCTCGCCTTCGTCGCGCGTATCGGAGGCCACATCTACCCAGAGCAGGCCGTCGGGCTCGGCGAGCGCCGCGGCGATGCCGTCGCGCCTCAGGTCGTAGCGCAGCTTGCCGTCCGGCGCGCGGTAGCAGGAAGTGATCATCGTTCGTGATTGGTACACCGCAGCCGGCGGGTCCGCGTTCGCGCCAGCGTACCGCTTGGGTTGGCTGGTCGCTGGTCGCGCCGGCACATCTGTTGGATGTACTGGCCGTCGTGAGGCGCCGAGAGACTAGTGTAATTCCGGTAATGCCGGCGTACGATGGCAGCATGCCCCGACGTGGCCGGCCACCGCACCCCGACGTGCTCACCCCTCGAGAGTGGGATGTGCTCGCAGTTCTGCGCGAGGGCGCCTCGAACGAAGACATCGCGGAGCGCCTCGAAATATCACTCGCCACG
Organism: uncultured Dehalococcoidia bacterium; assembly: GCA_964599885.1. Taxonomy (GTDB): domain Bacteria; phylum Chloroflexota; class Dehalococcoidia; order DSTF01; family JACRBR01; genus CAZRHH01. The sequence goes on from CAZRHH010000074.1 coordinate 4,813, forward strand.
GCGAAGTTCCACGTCTCCGAGATCATCTCAAAGCTTGGCGTGCGCAACCGAATCGAGGCCGCCCGCTGGCAGCCTGGTGGCGAGCGCCGGATGGGCGTGCTGCCGGCCTTGAGCGCGTTGTTGCGGCCGTCGACGATCGCGCTCGCCGGGGGTGTCACGGTCGTTGGTGCCGCCGTCGGCCTTGTCGTCTTGCTCACATGGGGGGTGATCGCGCAGCGCGGCGATTCGGTTGACGCCGATTCGCCCGTACCCCCTGCTGTTACGCGCCACCTCAGCGTCCTCGAGTTCGACGTGGACGCGGGTACCGTGGCTCGCCTGGACTTCGGCCGGGATCTTGCCTTCGTTCAATGGGTCGAGGATCGAGAAGTCGTCGTCGGCTATGACGGCGAGCTGCATGCATATGTCGCGCTCCATACCAACGGCGCGCTGATTCGCACCGTGTTCGAGCAACCCGACGACGGCACGCTCGATGCGTGGCTGGCGCCGCAACGTGACGGCAGGCGTGTGATGGTGTACTGGGAGGGGCGAGACGCGTTCTCATCGCTGGATGTGATCACCGGTGAATGGGAGAACTTCACGCAGGTGAACGGGGTGAGCACGGGTCCGCAGTTCTCGCCCGACGGCTCGAAAATGGCATACAACAATCGGCAGGAGTCCACTTCGGCCGCGACGACGATCCCCGCGTTCGGGTACTCGCTGATCGAGCGGGAAGGGCTCGTCTTCGCCCAGATCCCGTTCGGAGAAGATGTCGACCTCGGGCTCTTGCCCGACGCGTGGTCGCCGGATTCTCGTTACGTGCTTGCGGCCGAATCGGAACTCGCGGGGTTCTGTGGTGTCGATTGCCGCGAGTTTGGGCGCAGGACGTATCGCGTGTACGACCTCAGCCTCACCAACAGCTTCATTTGGGAGCGTACGTTGGACCGGCTGACCGGACTGCAATGGGCAGGGCCAGAACGACTCTATGCGTACCAGCCGGAAATCACGACCGAAGGCGGCGAGGTCCGGACGGCAACGGCTGAGTTCATCGATGTACGCACGGGTGAGGTCTCGGCAGTGGTGCCCACGCTCGGATGTTGCGTGTTGTCGTTCTCACCCGATGGACGTTACGCGATCACGCGTTCCGGTGACGGACCGGCGTCCGAGCATCGCTGTGCCCTCGTGGAGGTCCGGTCCGGAGACGAGATCGCCGCGTTACCCGCGACGCCCGCCGACGATGGCACCGGGTTCTGCTCGGCCGTGAGCTGGACAGCGGATGGTTCCGCCGCACTCGTCTCGGTGGGCGGGCACTGAGTCAGATCGAACGAACTCCTGCGACTGGTGGCCGTTCGGCGCGCTGTGGCGATCGCAGGCCTTGCGCAGAGGCGGGCGGGGCGGGGCGAGCGGGGGCCGCGTCGTGGGATCAACCAGCAAGCTGATGATCATCGATCCCCGCCACCAACCTCCAACGTCCAACCTCCACCGCCCAACCCTCATGCTATTATTCCGCTGCACCAGCAACACACCCGCATACCGGAGGAACCGCACCGCATGGCCAGAGACACCAATCTCTACAACGAGCTTTGCATCTTCTCCGGGAACGCGCATCCGGGACTCGCCCAGGCCGTGTGCGACTACCTGAACATGCCGGTCGGCGAGGTCGAGGTGTTCGAGTTCTCGAACGAGAATATTTTCGTCCGCGTGCTCGAGAACGTCCGCTCGAAGGACGTCTTCATCATGCAGCCGCTGTCGTCGCCGGTGAACCGCAGCATCATGGAACTTCTGATCATGATCGATGCTTTTCGCCGCGCTTCGGCGGGGCGCATCACCGCCGTGATGCCGTATTACGGCTACGGCCGCAGCGACAAGAAGGACCAGCCGCGCGTGCCGATTACGGCGCGCCTGCTCGCAAACCTGATCGAAGTCGCCGGCGCCGACCGCGTGCTGACGATCGACCTGCACGCCGGTCAGATCCAGGGCTTCTTCAACGTGCCGGTCGATGAGCTGACGGCGCTGCACACGATCAGCAACTACTTCCGCCAGCGCGATCTCTCACGCACGACCGTGCTGGCAACCGATGTCGGCGGCGCCAAGCGGGCGCGCAACATCGCACGGCAGCTGGGCACGCCGCTGGCGATCGTCGACAAGGAGCGCCTGGGCAACGAAGAGGACGTCTCCGCGCACACGCTGATCGGTGAAGTCGACGGCTGCGACGTGATCATCCCCGACGACGAGATCCTCACCGGCGGTACGATCATCGCTGCTGCGCAGATCGCCCTCGAACGCGGCGCCCGCAGTGTGAGCGCGGCGTGCGTACACCCGATCCTGTCGGGCGACGCCGTCGAGCGCATCTGCGGCTCCGATATCCAGGAACTCGTCGTCACGGACACGATTCCGCTCGCCGAGTACAAGCGCCACCCGAAGGTGACGGTGCTCACCGTCGCGCCGCTGCTCGGCGATGCGATTACGCGCATCCACACCGGCCAATCGATCGGCGAGCTGCTGAGTTCGCTCGAGAAGCTGCCCGCACCGGCACACACGCATTAGCGCCGATCCCAAACGATGGTAGGGGCCCCGCTTGCCGGGCCCCGGTCATGTGCGCACCGATGCCCCGAACCAAACCGCCCTCACAGAGCAGTATTCTCGTGGCGACACAGCTTGCTGTGCCGATGGCCCGACCGCGTACCGTGCGCTCATTCTTGATACGCTCGTCAAACAAGTGCGACATGCACGCCAACCGCGCCATCAGAAGGAGAACACCATGCCAAAGATTGAAGGCGAGTACGCGCCGAGCGCATGGGGCTGGGTGCGCGAACAAGTCGAGACGTACGAACGCACCGGCGGCCGCGAGGCGAACACGCTGCGCGACACCGGACTGCCGATCATCGTCCTGACGACACGCGGCAACAAGACCGGCAACGTGCGCAAGACGCCCCTCATGCGCGTCGAGCATGAAGGCGAGTATGCGCTCGTCGCATCCATGGGTGGCGCGCCGAAGCATCCCGTCTGGTACCACAACCTGAAATCCGACCCCACAACCGTGACGGTCCAGGACGGCCCGGAGCCGTTCGAAGCCGACGTGCGAGAGCTGTCCGGCGGCGACGAGCGAGCGCTGTGGTGGGAGCGGGCGGTCGCCGCGTTCCCGCCGTACGCCGAGTACCAGCAGAAGACGCAGCGCGTCATCCCCGTCTTCGTCGCCCGCCGCCGCTGAACCAACACCGCCGATGCCCCAACCGCGCACCCTGGCTGTTCCCACGCCACCGGTAGGGGCCCCGCTTGCCGGGCCCCGGTCGATCTGACAAACACTTCGGTTCCGCGTCGGTGGCGGCACAGCTTGCTGTGCCGAGCGTCTGGGCGCCGAACGCCGCAAAACGGGGTTCTACCTCTATATGAGACTCCCAGCCATTAGCTACACTGAGTAGACACCGCGGCCGCCGAATCGGCCCGCCATTCCCTCATACACAGGAATCCACATGAAACTCTTCTCGAAAATCTTCGGCGACAACGACCGCGAGATCCGGCGCTTCATGCCACTCGTGGACCAGATCAACGCGCTCGAACCGGACATGGAACCCCTGACCGACGACGAGATCCGCGCCAAGCGCGACGAGTTCCGCGCCCGCGTAGCACCGCCCGACGAAGGCCAGAGTGCCGAGACGCTCGACGACCTGCTGCCCGAGGCGTTCGCCGTCGTGCGCGAGGCGGCGAAGCGGCGCGTCGGCCAGCGCCCGTATGATGTGCAACTCGTCGGCGGCATCGCGCTGCACCAGGGCCGCATCGCGGAACTGAAGACCGGTGAGGGCAAGACGCTTACCGCTATCCTGCCGCTCTACCTCAATGCGCTCGAGGGCAAGGGCGCGCACCTCGTCACTGTCAACGACTATCTGGCCAAGCGCGACGCGCAGTGGTACGGCCCGGTGTGGGATCTGCTCGGCATCAGCATCGGTGTCCTCCAGCACGACGAGGCATATCTCTACACGCTCGAAAAGCAGAGCGACACCGACAACATGGAGCACCTCAAGCCGATCACCCGGCGCGAGGCCTACAACGCCGACATCACCTACGGAACGAACCACGAGTTCGGCTTCGACTACCTGCGTGACAACATGGCCGTCTCGCTCGAAGCGACCGTGCAGCGCGACCAGCACTTCGCGATCGTCGATGAAGTCGACAACATCCTCATCGACGAAGCGCGCACGCCACTGATCATCAGCGGCGCCGCCGAAGACAGCGCGACGCGCTACCAAACGTTCGCGCGCCTCGTCCCGCGACTGACCGTCGAAGAGGACTACACGATCGATCTCAAGTCGCGCTCCGTTCTGCTCACGGAAGTCGGCGTCGAGAAGATCGAGAAGCTGCTCAACGTCGACAACATCTACGCGCCCGAGAACTACCGGATGACGCGGTATATGGAAGCCGCGCTCAAGGCGCAGGTGATCTATCAGGTCGATGTCGACTATGTCGTGAAGGACGGCGAAGTCGTGATCGTCGACGACTTCACCGGCCGTCTCATGTTCGGCCGCCGGTGGTCCGATGGCCTGCACCAGGCCGTCGAGGCGAAAGAAGGCGTGCGCATCCAGAACGAGTCGATCACGTACGCCACGATCACGCTGCAGAACTACTTCCGCCTCTACAGCAAGCTCGCCGGAATGACGGGTACCGCCGCGACGGAGGGCGAGGAGTTCTTCAAGATCTACAAGCTCGAAGTCGTCGTCATCCCGACGAACCAGCCGATGGTGCGCGAAGACACGCACGATCTCGTCTACCGCAGCGAACGCGCGAAGTTCGACGCCGTCGCCGAGGAAGTCGAAGAACTGAAGGCGGAAGGCCGCCCGGTTCTCGTCGGCACGGTGTCCATCGAGAAGTCGGAGTATCTCTCCGAACTGCTCAAACGCAAAGGGATCGAGCATCAGGTGCTGAACGCGAAGCAGCACGAGAAGGAAGCGGGCATCGTCGCGCAGGCAGGGCACTACGCAGGCGTCACGATCGCGACGAACATGGCCGGCCGTGGCACCGACATCGTGCTCGGCGGCAAGCCGGACGATTCGCGCCCGAAGGAAGCGTGGGAGGAAGAACACGAGCGCGTCGTCGATGCCGGCGGCCTCGCCATCATCGGCACCGAACGCCACGAATCGCGGCGCATCGACAACCAGCTCCGTGGCCGCGCGGGACGCCAGGGGGATCCGGGGAGCTCGCGCTTCTTCGTCTCGTTCGAAGACGACATCATGCGCCGCTTCGCCCCCGACTGGCTGCCGGGGATGATGGCGCGGCTCGGCATGGAAGACGACCAGCCGATCGAAAGCGGCATGGTCAGCAAGGCGATCGAGACCGCGCAGACGAAGGTCGAAGGCCACAACTTCGACATCCGCAAGCACGTCGTCGACTACGACGACGTGATGAACACGCAGCGCGACGTCATCTACACCGAACGCCGCAAAATCCTCGAAGGCGCGGACCTCAAATCGAACATTCAGGAGATGGTGCGCGACGAACTGACGGCGACGGTCAACATGAACGTGCCAACGACCGATCCCGAAGACTGGGACGTCGACGCGCTCCTCGCCGAGCTGAACGCGATCGTCCATCTGCCGGAAGAGTTCACCGCCGACGCGATCGTGCAGATGACACCCGACGCGCTGCTCGAAGCCGTGCTGCAGTTCGCCGATGATGCGTACGAAGACAAGGAAGAGGAGACCGGCACCGACCTGATGCGCCAGCTCGAGCGGCTCGTCATGCTGCGCTCGATCGATTCGCTCTGGGTACACCACCTCACGGCGATGGACGAAATGCGCCAGGGCATCGGGCTGCAGGCGTATGGTCAGCAGGACCCGCTCGTCGCGTACAAGCGCGAAGCGCACGACATGTGGGATCAGCTACGCGGCAACATCCGCAACCAGATCGCCCGCTCGATCTACCACGTCGAGATCACGGCGACGCCAGCGCGTCCCGTCGCACCGCCGGTGACGACAGCCGTGCAGCCCGGCATCATTGAAACAAACGGCGATGGCAACGGCGCGCAGCCGGCTGCCGCCGGCACCCCCGACGATCGCGCGCAGCGAGCGGCGGCCGCCGCAGTCGGCGTCAAAGCGCCGCCGAAGAACCTGCGCACCAACCAGCCGGGCGAGGGCGGCGCCGGCCGCACCGTCGTCGCCGCGCCGAAGCAGGGCCGCAACGAGCTGTGCGCCTGCGGCAGCGGCAAGAAATACAAAAAGTGCCACGGCGCGGAATAGCGCCAATCGGAATGTAGCCGCAGAGCTAATTTCCGCCCCGCTCCCCGCCGTCACACCTGAACGTCGAACGGGCGACAACCGGAATGTAGCTGCGGAGCTTTTAGCTCCGCCGCGTTGATTGACGACGAATCTGGCAGTCCGTCGACAGATGCGGGGAGCCGCACATCCGTCTTCAGCGGAGCACGCAATGAATGACAGTTGTGGCCCGGGCTTTCAGCCCGGGTCATTCGCATTCGGCGCGCTGCCGCTCAACTGGTGCTACTACCGTGGCACCAACACCGGCACGCTCATCGTGATGCCGCTCTTCGGCGTGTGCGCGCCTTCTTCATCCGTGTGCGCAGCCAGCCAGGCGTGAATCGCGTCCTTGATGTTCACGGTCAGCTCGTCAAGCGTCTCGCCCTGCGACACGCAGCCTTCGAGGTCGAGAACTTCGCGCCAATAGCCCGTCTCGCCATCATCGGCGGCGTCGTGCACGCGGATCGTGAACATGCGCTCGACGATCACTGCGGCCGGCTCGTCTTGGCTTGGTGACACGAAGACCTCCGTCCCGGCGCGGCACGCGTGTACGTGGACTGTCGCGTTCCCCTAAGGGCTTTCGCCCTTGCACCGCCGCTATCCGCGCATCGATACTCTCCGCAGGTTACGAGTATCGCCAAGACATGGAGGTCGTACGGTGATCCAAGAGCAGGCAATCCCTCAGGCAGTAGGTTTCGGCGAGCGCTTCGTCGCATACCTCATCGACTTCATCATCCTGTTCGTCGTCGGATTCATCATCGGAATCCTGCTGCCGGGCCCGATTCTGCAGTTCGTCATCAGTCTCGTGCTCGGCGTCGCGTACACCGTCTACTTCTGGACGAGCAGCGGTTCGACGCCCGGCAAGATGGCGATGGGGTTGAAGGTCGTTAGCGCGGAGACGGGCGAACTGCTCGACCCGAGCACCGCGATCTTGCGTTACGTCGGCTACATCGTCTCATCGATCCCGGTGTTCCTCGGCTTCTTCTGGGTGCTCTGGGACGAAGAGAACGAAGGCTGGCACGACAAGATCGCCAAGACCCGCGTCATCAAGTCCACGTAGCGCCACCGCTCTTGAAGTACGCCACCCGTTTCGACTGCCCGTACTGCGGCAGACCGTTGCGCGCGCGCTGGTACCGATGGCTCGGCCACCGGTTCCGCGTCCCGATCTTCGGCATGCTGTACATCGGCCGCATAGTCGAAGTGCTGACCGGCGGCGGTGGGAGCACCCCAGCAGAGGAGGAGGTCGTCCGCTCCTACTTCTTCGTCGAATGCAAGCGATGCAAGAACAAGGTGCCAGTGCCGGAACGCGCGACTCTCAGTTGACGTTCAGCACCGGCGAATGGCTAAGACGCAAAGAAGCGCACGTCACCGTGCGCTTCTTCTCTCATTACTCTATCTGTGCCATCTGCGACATCTGCGGATAAACCCCAACGCCTACCCCGCGCGCATCGCCAGCGTCGGCGTCGGGTCGAGGCGGATGCCGGGGCCCATCGTCGTCGTCAGCGTGATGCTCTTGATGTAGACGCCCTTTTGGCCGCTCGGCTTCGCCTTGACGATCTCCGACACCAGCGTCGCCATGTTCTCTTCCAGCGCCGTCTCGTCGAAGCTCACCTTGCCGATCGGCACATGCACGATCGCCGTGCGGTCGAGCCGGAACTCGACGCGGCCCTGGCGAGCATCGTTCACAGCTTTGCCGAGATCCTCGGCGTCGACGACGGTACCGGAGCGCGGGTTTGGCATCAGCCCCTTCGGGCCGAGCACGCGGCCGAGACGGCCGACTTTGCCCATCAGGTCGCGCTGCGAGAGCGCGACGTCGAAGTCGGTGTAGCCGCCTTCGACCTTCTTGATCAGTTCGTCGCCGCCGACTTCGTCTGCGCCGGCCTCCGTCGCCGCGCGCGCGCCTTCGCCCTCGGCGAACACGAGCACGCGGATCGTCTTGCCGAGACCGTGCGGCAGCAGCGCGGTCCCGCGGATCTGCTGGTCGGCGTGGCGCGGGTCGAGTCCGGTGCGCAGGTGAAGTTCGACCGTCTCGTCGAACTTCACGAACGATGTTTCTTTCGCCAGCGCGATCGCTTCGGACGGCGTATACAGCCGTTCCTCGTCGATCTTGCTCGCCGCCTCGATGTACTTCTTGCCTCGCTTCATCTCTCGTACTCCTCCAACGACGTACACCCTCTCGGGCCGAGTCGACCTCGCGGCGTCCGCCGCTCCAGTCTCCGTCGCTACGTTAGAACCTACAACCTACAACCTAGCGCTCAGTCTCCGTCGCCGGAAATAGGTTCCAGGTTTTCAGGTTCCAGGTTCTGATGACGCCAGTCATCCCGAAACTTCGATCCCCATGCTGCGCGCCGTCCCTTCGACCATCTTGATCGCCTGGTCGATGTCGTTCGCGTTCAAATCCTTCATCTTTGCCTCGGCGATCTTCTGCAGTTCGGAGCGCGGCAGCGTCGCGACCTTCTCGCGCTTCTGCGCGCGGCTGCCCTTCTCGATGCCCGCAGCCTTCTTCAGCAAGTCCGATGCCGGCGGCGTCTTGAGAATGAACGAGAACGAGCGGTCCTCGAACACCGTGATCTCGACCGGGACGATGCTGCCCGCCTGGCTCGCGGTCTTCTCGTTGTATTCCTTGCAGAAACCCATGATGTTGATGCCGTGCTGGCCGAGCGCCGGCCCGACAGGCGGCGCAGGGTTCGCCTTGCCCGCCTGGATCTGCAACGTAATGACTGCCCGAATCTTCTTTGCCATCTCTACTGCCTTACCGGGCGCATCGCCCGAATCGCGCGGAGCACTCCCCGCCGTCTACATGCGAACGCCACGCCCGGCCAGCGTGGCACCACTTTTCAGCGTCCACGGCACGGGCAGTCGGGCCTGTGCCGTGGACCCGGGGCGCAGCAAGCGGCGCCCCTACGATCGTGTTGTGGCTTACAGCCGCTCCACCTGCAGGAAGTCCAGCTCCACCGGCGTCTCGCGGCCGAAGAAGGACACGAGCACCTTGACCTTGCCCTTCTCCAGGTTGATGTCATCGACCTGCCCGACGAAGTCCTGGAACGGGCCATCGACGATGCGCACGCTCTGCCCGATGATGAAGCCGACCTTCACCTTCGGCGCTTCGACGCGCATCTGGCGCAGAATGCGCTTCACTTCCGGCGGCTCCAGCGGCACGGGCTTGGTACCCGAACCGACGAAGCCCGTGACGCCCGGCGTGTTGCGGACGACGAACCACGCGCGGCTCGACTCGATGTCGTCTTCTTTCAGCTCGATCATCTGCGTCAGCACGTAGCCTGGGAAGATCTTGCGCGCGACGGTGCGGCGCTGGCCATCGCGAATCTCGATCTCGTCTTCCGTCGGGATGACGACCTGGAAGATCAGATCCTTCGCGTCCATCGTCTGGATGCGATGCTCGAGGTTCGTCTTCACCTTGTTCTCGTAACCCGAGTACGTGTGGATGACGTACCAGGCGCGGCCTTCCTGAATCGCCGCTTCTTCGGGCGATTCAGCGCCGTTCTCGGCGTTCTCAGCTACTTCGAGCTGCTTTGCGGCCGCTTTGCCTTTTCGCGCCATCGTTATCGTTACCTCAGCAGCGTGTTATCGACGGCCCAGTTAAACGCGGCGTCGACACCACCCAGCAACAGGCCGATCGTGATGGACACGACGATCACCGCGGCCGCAAGGCGCGTCGTCTCTTCGCGCGTCGGCCACGTGACCTTCTTTAGCTCCGAAAAGATGTCCTGCGCCGGCTTGCCCAGCAGCGGGATGCGCTCAAGGAACGAGCGCCTGCGGACGCCTTCCGGCGCACCGACGGCCGCTGCCTGTTTCTTCGGCGGGCGCGCGCCGGACGGCTTGAACGCCGGCGCCTTTGCGGGCGGCTTCTGTGCGAGCGGCTGTCGGCGCAGTGCGCGACTCATGAAATACGATCCCTTTCCTACCGGACCTCGCGGTGCGCCCGGTGGATACGACACCGCGGACAGAACTTGCTCAGCTCCAGCCGGTCGGGGTCGTTGCGACGGTTCTTCGTCGTCGTGTACGTACGCTCTTTGCATTCGGTGCAGGCGAGCGTGATGATGCCGCGGTCTTCCTTCTTCGCCATGTTCCCTTCAGGTCGCCGAAGCGACCCCTCTCACAAACGGACGGCCCGCCCCCAAGTGTATCGGGCGGGCCGAACGGATGATGTACGTCTATTCGAGGATCTTCGTCACCGCGCCTGCACCGACGGTGCGGCCGCCCTCGCGGATGGCGAAGCGCAGACCGTCCTCGACGGCAACCGGCGTATGCAGGTCGACCGTCATCTTGACGTTGTCGCCCGGCATCGTCATCTCGACGCCTTCCGGCAGCGCGATCGTGCCCGTCACGTCGGTCGTGCGCACGTAGAACTGCGGGCGGTAACCGCTGAAGAACGGCGTGTGCCGCCCGCCCTCGTCCTTCGACAGCACGTAGACCTCGGCCTCGAACTTCTTGTGCGGCGTGATCGACGCCGGCTTGCAGAGCACCTGGCCGCGCTCGATGTCCTCACGCTCAATACCACGCAGCAGGCAGCCGACGTTGTCGCCCGCCTCTCCCTGGTCGAGCGTCTTCTGGAACATTTCGACGCCGGTGACGGTCGTCTTGCGCGTCGAGCCCATGCCGACGATCTCGATCTCGTCGCCGACTTTGACGATGCCGCGCTCGACACGGCCGGTGACGACGGTGCCTCGGCCCTTGATGCCGAAGACGTCTTCGACCGGCATCAGGAACGGCAGGTCGCGCGGGCGCTCCGGCGTGGGGATGTAGTCGTCGACGGCCTGCATCAGTTCGAGGATGCTGGCGAACGCCGGGTCGGTCGGATCGGTGCTGGTCGAGTTCATAGCCGCCAGCGCGCTGCCGCGGATGATCGGAATGTCGTCGCCCGGAAAGCCCTGCTTGCTGAGCAGCTCGCGCAGCTCCAGCTCGACGAGGTCGAGCAGTTCGGGGTCTTCCATCTGGTCGACCTTGTTCATGTAGACGACCATGCTCGGGACCTGTACCTGGCGTGCGAGCAGGATGTGCTCGCGCGTCTGAGGCATCGGGCCCTCGGGCGCCGCGACGACGAGGATCGCGCCGTCCATCTGCGCCGCGCCGGTGATCATGTTCTTGATGTAGTCGGCGTGCCCCGGGCAGTCGACGT
>CAZRHH010000075.1:0-16124 GCA_964599885.1 uncultured Dehalococcoidia bacterium
AGATGCCGAAGGGGTAGACCCGCCGAAAGGGCGTCTCGGGCGCCGCCGCGCCGTGGGCCGCGCCGGCGTCGCGCGCTCCTGAACCCGCACTGGGCGCGAAACTGCCGCCGCCTGCTCCGGCGCCCCCGCTTCGAAGTGGGCGCCCGCGCCCCGGCGCGCTGCTCCGCGTGTTCGTCGTGATCGGCGTCGGCATCTCGACGACGCGCACGTCGCCGTCGTCATCGAGTTCGCGTACTTCCGCGGCGATCTTGTAGCCCCGCAGCATCGCATCGACCGTTTCCGCGACATCGCCATGGACGGCCACACGGTCCCAACTCTGGATTTCCACTACGACATCGAACGTCGGTGGCGCCTTGCGTTCGAGGATCGACTTCTGCGTACCGCGCCGGCGCGCTTCCTCGTCGCCCAGTGTCACCGACTGAATACCGCCGACGAGATCCGCCAGCGTCGGGTTCATCATCAGATTTTCGAGTTCGGTGCCGTGCGCCGTGGCGACGAGCTGCACGCCGCGCTCGGCGATGGTCCGTGCCGCGTGGGCCTCCAGTTCGGTGCCGATCTCGTCGATGACGATCACTTCCGGCATGTGATTCTCGACGGCTTCGATCATCACGGAGTGCTGCAGCGCCGGCGTCGGCACCTGCATCCGCCGCGCCTGGCCGATCGCCGGGTGCGGGATGTCGCCGTCGCCCGCGATCTCGTTCGACGTATCGACGATCACGACGCGTTTGTTCTCCTCGTCGGCGAGGACGCGCGCCATCTCCCGCAGCATCGTCGTCTTGCCGACGCCGGGGCGCCCGAGCATCAGCGTGCTGCGGCCTGTCTTGATCAGATCCTCGATGACGCGGATTGTGCCGAACACCGCGCGTCCAACGCGGCACGTCAGCCCGACGACGCGCCCGCGGCGGTTGCGGATGCACGAGATGCGGTGCAGCGTCCGCTCGATGCCCGCGCGGTTGTCATCGCCGAACGCGCCGATGCGCGCGACGACGTAATCGATGTCCTCGTTGGTGACTTCGTTCTCAGCGAGCAGTACTTCGCGGCCGGGATAGCGCGCCTCCGGACGCCGTCCCAGGTCCATGACGATCTCCAGCAGCTCGTAGTTGTCCTCGCGCAGTTTCAGCGGGCCGCAGATATGCGGCGGCAGCGACTCCAGAAGCAGGTCGAGGTCGTCGGTGATGATACGTTGCACAGGCACAATCCCTAACCCGAATGTCTATCCGAACGTTGTCTGCACGACAGCCGGCGCGGTCTTCGCCGCCTTCACGGTTCGCACCGTGCGCCGCGCCAGCACCGTGTACGCCTCCCCCGGCTCGAAGCCGCGCTCCTGTAGCCGCGACTCGAACCCGGGCTGATGCTCCGGCGTCAGCGTGTACGCCCACTCCCGGTTCGACAGCTTCGCCAGCGCGCCGTCGATGAGATCGTCGGCAATCTCAGGCACGCCTAGCACCTCGAATCTCCCTACATCGCCGTCCCCGGCCAGCCTCAGCCAGCCCCCGACGCGATCCTCGCGGTCGATCACATACTGGGCCGTCTTGCCGAGCGTCTCTTGCGAAGCCGTCCAGTCGGCCAGCGTCGCGCCCTCTAGGCGGCGCGCGTCCTCCGGCACGACGTGGTTGTAGAGCTGAAACAACGGGTAGGCGTCGGCTTTCGAGCGTCGCCGCAGCGCCGGTGTCGCATCGCCCGGCGCATCCGCCGTGGCGATGCGGTAGACGCGCTCGCGGCGGTACGGCGTGAATCCGGAACGCCGCGCACCCTCAATAGCGTCGCTGTCGGACGGCAATCGCAGGAAAATCTTCAACGCGCCGGACTTGCCCGCCGCCTCCGTTACCTGGTCGAGCAGGCTCAGCAGCACGCCGCCGTCATCGTCCTCGGCGTCGATCAGGCACTCGATCTCCCATGCCAATTTGCTGCCGCGTTTTCGTGCCGAAGCGAGGCCCCGGAGCCGCGCGCCCTTTACGCTGATCCACGTGTGGCGCCCCGTGGCGAAACTGAACCACTGCTCCAGCGCCGCCTCAAGTGGGTGCGGCGAATCGTCGGTGCCCAGGCGGTCGAGCGTCATCGCCTCGTTCGCGTAGACGCGGCCGTCGTACGTCACGAGTGCAGGCAGGTCCGTCGGCAGTACCGTGCGAGCGGTAGGCGTCATATACGGGTGTGCACACTCCTCCCCCACATTGTATCGCGCCGCGCTGCCCCCCTGCGTGACGATTCCGCATCAGCTGGACGGCCAACACTGCCCAGCCAGCGGGGTATATACAACCACAGGTAGGGGCCCCGCTTGCCGGGCCCCGGTCGCTCCGCGGCCAACCCTCGACCGGCACACGACGCCAGCGCCCCACACCGTGGCGGCATAGCTTGCTATGCCGTCGTCGCGCCAGTGCGCCACACCGTGGCGGCATACTTGCTATGCCGTCGTCGCGCCGCGTCATGTTGATCTACACCGGCGTGCTTCAGAAGCCTTCCCGCTTCCCGCTTCCCGCTTCCCGCCTCCCGCTTCCCCTCAGGCCGGCACGCCGGCCCAATGCTCCCTAATCCGCTTCGCCAGCATCTCCGGCTGCTCCTCCGGAAAGAACAGCTTCGCGCCGGGTACCTCGATCACCCGCGTCGCGCCGGCGATCGTGTCCTTCAACCAGTACGCCCACTTCAGGTCGAAGAACGCGTCGTCCGTGCCCCAGACGATCAGCGTCGGCGCGCGCAGTTCGCGCAGCTTCGGCGTCACGCGGCTCAAATCCTCCGCCTTCAGCGCCTGCGCCCAGCGCTGGCTCGCCCGGCTCGATGCCTCAAGCTCCAGCACGGGCCGCAGGTAGAACTCCATCGTCTCGTCGCTGATCCGATCCGGATGCTTGAACGTCGTCGCGAACGACGCCCGCGCGCCGCCGAGATTGTCGAGCAGCGGGCCAAATGCCTTCGCCAGCGCCCCCGCTTTCATCAGGTCGAACAGCGGCACGACGGCCTCTGGAAACACGTTGTCGTCGCAGTCGCAGTTCGTCAGCACCATGCTGCGGATGCGCTCTGGATGATCCGCGGCGAAGATCTGCGCGATGCCGCCGCCGCTGTCGTTGCCGATCACGTCGACCTGATCCAGATCGAGCGCGTCGCAGAACGCCTCCAGCATCTCCGCCTGCGCCGCGAACGAAAGATCCTGATCGTCCGGCACGCGCGTCGCGCCGTGCCCCATCAGGTCGATCGCGATGCACCGGCGATCGTCCGGCAGCGCTTCGATCACGTCGCGCCACAGATAGCCGTTCAGCAGCACGCCGTGTACGAACAGCGCGGCGGGACCCGATCCTTTCTCGACGTACGCGATCTCCCCGAACGCCGTTGTGACGGTCTTCCTCAGCGAAACGAATTCCTTGCTGTCCATCGAGCTCCCTCGCTTTCTTTCCAAACTGTGCGTTTTCAGGGCTGCTCCTCTCGCATCCCGCATCCCGCTTCCCGCTTCCCGCTTCCCGCTTCCCGCTTCCAACCATTATGTGTATACCTACCGATGGTATGTTATTACATGTTGACGGTACGCAAGTCAACCCCCTACGCTGCAACCATGCCCACGCAGGCCGAACGCACCGAATCCACCCGCGCCGCCCTCATCGCCGCCGGCCGCGCGTTGTTCGCCGAACGCGGATTCGCCGCGACCTCCATCGAGGAACTCGCCGCAGCCTCCGGCATGACGCGGGGCGCCCTGTACCACCACTTCCGCGACAAGCGGGCGCTGTTCGAGGCCGTGTTCGAAGACGTCGAACGTAGTGTGATGGTCGCCGTCGCCAAGGCGAACGATCCGGCCGCCGATGCCTGGACGAACCTCGTCGCAAGCTGCAACGCGTTTCTCGACGTCTGCCTCGAGCGCGATGTCCAGCAGGTCGTGCTGATGGACGGGCCCTCGGTGCTTGGCTGGGACACCTGGCGTGAAATTGAGGAGCGCTACGCGCTCGGCGCCACCGCCGCCGCCCTTGAACGCGCGATGCACGCCGGCTTCATCGCGCCGCAACCCGCGACGCCGCTCGCCCACTTGCTGCTCGCCGCCGTCAACGAAGCCGGCCTCGTCATCGCCCGCGCCGCCGACGTCAAAGCCGCCCGCGCCGAAGTTGGCGGCGCCTTCGAAACGTTTCTTTCTGGATTACGGAAGGGCGCCTAAAACCGCGCCAGATCGCGGCAATCTTGCGTCGAAAACGTTCCTGACAACCCATCCCAGACGCCGCTGTCCTTCAGGACGTTGATCCGCGCATGGTGGTGGCGCGCCGAGACTACGCCCTCCCAGCGAAAACTCGTCGCGATCGGTGGTGGCGACGGCGCGGACGCAGGAGCGGGAGGCGGAAACGGACCGGCGCCGACGAACGTGCCAGGAGCGAAACCGTTATTGAACAACGAGAGATCGATCCATCGCTCCACGGATGCGCCAAGCCCGAACTCGAACTCAGGAAGCTCGAATAGAACAGCGACCGTCCCTGATGGTTCGCACTCAAATCCCTTGATCGCGCCGCATGTGAGCGCCCGGAATGTCGCCCGGCCGAGCTCGTGCCAGCGCCCGTCAACGAGCGCGTTGATCCGGTAGTGGTGAATCTGCGCCTGGTGCAGGCCGTCAATGCTGAAGGCGCGTCCGTCGTCCTCGGTGCCGAACGGGCCGAAGCCGAGGAACGTATCCCGCGAGAAGTTGTTGTCGAACAGCGTCAGGTCGACCCAAATTTCGTCGAGCGATCCGCTGACGCCGCGCGCGTCGAGAATTTCCTTGACGTCGCCCTCGCTTGGGATGATGAACGACGCCGTCGACTGAAGCGTACCGGGCGAGCAGACGATGCGTTCGAGAAAGTTGCTCGGTTCGGCTGCCTCTGCGCGGTTCGCGGTCGCGCCGAAGAGCGCGATCGCACACACGGCGACTCCCAAGACGATGGTGGCGGAGAACTGCTTCATCTCGGCGATGGTATGCCGTGTTTGTTCGGATTAGCAACCACCCAGTCTTCGACTTGCGACGTTGATCTCGCTCGGGTTCCGAAGACGATTCGGCGACGAACTAAAACCGCGCCAGATCCCGGCAGTCCGGCGTCAGGAACGAGCCGAACGAGCGCTGATCCCAGATCCCACGATCGTTCAGCACGTTCACCCGGAAGAAGTGCATGCGCGCCGAGATGATGCCCTCCCACCGGTACAACGTAACGCTCGGCGGTGGTGACGGCTGCGATGCCGGCACCGGCGGCGGAAACGGCCCGACGCCGAGGAACGTGCCGCGCGGGAAGCCGTTGTTGAACAACGACAGATCGAGCCACGACTCGATCGCGCGTCCCGGCGCAAGCGTGAACGCCGGCAGCTCGAACAGCACGTCGACCGTGCCCGACGCCGCGTCGCACTCCATCTGTCGGACCGTATTGCAGTCCGGCGTCCCGAACGCCGCGCGCCCAAGCTCGTGCCAGCGTCCGTCCACCAGCGCGTTCAACCGGTAATAGTGGATCTGGTACTGGTTCAGGCCTTCCAAGGCGAACGCGCGCGCGTCCTCATCGGCGCCGAACGGCCCAAACCCCAGGAACGTCCCGCGTGCGAAGTTGTTGTCGAACAGCGTCAGGTCGATCCACATCTCGTCGAGCGATCCATCAACGCCGCGTGCGTCGAGAATATCCTCGACATCGCCCTCGCTTGGCACGACGAACGACGCCGTCGATTCGCCCGTCGCTATATTGCAGACGACCCGTTCGAGAAAGTTGCTCGGTTCGGCGGCCTCTGCGCGGCGAGCGTTTACGCCGAGCAGCGCGAGCGCGCAGATGGCGACGGCTGATATCGTGGTGGCCAAGTATCGTTTCATGCATGAAGCGTAATGCTACGCGCTGTCAGCATGATCGCAGCGTCCGCCGCGCGACGTTGCGGCGACGTGTCAGCGCGTCATTTTGTGGCCGCAACGCGTTCGTCGCGGTACGTCTGCGCCAGATTCGCCAGCAACGCGTGAAACCGCACGTCACCCGTCAGCTCTGGATGGAACGACGTGGCCATCAGCCGCCCCTCGCGCGCCGCGACGATCGATCCGTCATCGAGCGACGCCAGCACCTCGACACCGCCGCCGGCCCGCTCGATCACGGGCGCCCGAATGAAGATCGCGTGGAACGGCGGCGCGCCAAACGCATCGACGTTCAGATCAGCCTCGAAACTGTCGACCTGCCGCCCGAACGCGTTCCGCCGCACGTCGATATCCATCAACCCCAGGCTCGGCCGGTCAAGATCCGGCGGCTGGTTCGCCAACATGATCGCGCCGGCGCACGTCCCCCAGATCGGCATCCCGCCCAGCCCGCAGCGCCGGATCGGTTCGCGCATCGCGTAAATGTCCAGCAGCCGCGCGATCGTCGTACTCTCGCCGCCCGGAATGATCAGCGCGTCAATGCCCCCGAGCTGCTCCGGCAGCCGCACTTCGACCGACCCGGCGCCCACCGCTTCGAGCGCGGCAACATGCTCCGCAAAGTCCCCCTGTAGCGCCAACACGCCCACGATCGGGCCGCCCGTTTCGAGATTCTCCGTATCCAATTCCATGATATTCAGCCTATCATGCGTTCACCCGCGCGACCGCGCGTATTCTCAACCATGGTAGTGGCCCCGCTTGCCGGGCCCCGGCGTGTCATGCACGCTGCTACAAGTGACGTGCAAGCTCGTTGTCCACAAGGAGCCACAACCATGATCCACTCCACCCTCCGCCGCAACACGATCGTCACCGACGCGGCCGAATTCGAGAAGCGTCAGGCTGCGCTCGCCGAACGCCTGCAGCCGCTGCTCGAACGCCAGCAAGGCTTCGTCTCGCGCGAGATGCGCGGCGAAGGCGACGGCGCGATGATCGAACTGACGCAGTGGCAATCGGATGCCGACTGCCGCGCGTACCTCCGCAACGGCGGCGCCGCCATGGCCGCGACGATCATCGACGCCTTCTACCCCACCGCCCCCTTCCCCGACGGCACGTGGGTGCGCGAGACCTCGCACGTACCGGGTTAAGCAGTACCGATCTCCAGTGAATGTCATAGCCCTGAAGGGGCCGAAGCTGGATACTGAAAACTGGAAGCTGGATCGCAGCCGATCCAGCCTCAAGCTTCTAGCATCCAGCTTCGCATCAACACGCTGATTCTCGCAGGAGACACGCCCGCGCATGGTTCAAGCACAGGCTCCCGCCGAAAACCCCCACGACAGCGCCATCGCGCAGTTCAACGCCGTCGCCGAACGCCTCGGCCTCGACGAAGGCATGCGCGAAGTGCTGCGTCACTGCAAGCGCGAGTTCACCGTCAACTTCCCGGTGCAAATGGACGATGGCTCCGTGCGCGTTTTCACCGGCTACCGCGTCCATCACAACGAAGCGCGCGGCCCCGTCAAGGGCGGGTTGCGCTACAGCCCCAACGTCTCGCTCGACGAAGTGCGCGCGCTCGCGATGTGGATGACGTGGAAGTGCGCCGTCGCCGCCCTGCCGTACGGCGGCGCGAAGGGCGGTGTCATCGTCGACCCGCGCGCCCTCAGCAAGCGCGAACTCGAACGTCTCACACGCCGCTTCACCTCCGAGATCGCCGTGATCATCGGTCCGGATGAAGACGTGCCCGCGCCCGACATGGGCACCGACGCCCAGATCATGGCCTGGATCATGGACACGTACAGCCAGATGCACGGCCACTCCGTCCCCGCCGTCGTCACCGGCAAGCCGCCCGAGATCGGCGGCAGCGTCGGCCGCGTCGAAGCCACCGGCCGCGGCGTGCTCTTCGTCACCCAGGAAGCGTGCCGTCTCCGCAGCATGTCGCTCGAAGGCGCGCGCGTCGCCGTGCAGGGCTTTGGCAACGTCGGCAGCGTCGCCGCCAAGCTGCTCAACGACGAGGGCGCGATCATCGTCGCCATCAGTGACGCCACCGGCGGCGTGTACGACGAACGCGGCCTCGGCGACATCGACGATCTGCTGGCGAAACGGAAGGAACTTGGCCTGATCCCCGCCGGCCACCCCGGCGTCCATATCACCAACGACGAACTGCTCGCGCTGCCGGTCGACATCCTCGTCCCGGCCGCGCTCGAGGGCCAGATCCACGGCGGCAACGCCGCGCAGGTCCAGGCGAAAATGATCGTCGAAGGCGCCAACGGCCCGACGACGCCCGAAGCCGACCGCATCCTCGCTGAACGCGGTGTCTACGTCGTGCCCGATATCGTGGCAAACGCCGGCGGCGTCATCGTCTCCTACTTCGAGTGGGTGCAGGATCTGCAGTCATTCTTCTGGGAAGAGGGCGAAGTAAAACTCAAACTCGAACGCATCATCAAGCGCGCCTTCAACGAAGTCGCCGCCATCCACGAAGCCGAAGGCGGCACCCTGCGCGACGCCGCCTACACCCTCGCCGTCAAACGCGTAGTAGAAGCCACCACCGTCCGCGGCATTTTTCCGTAGTGCCTCGGCAACCCGCATCAGCGACCCACAACTCTCTCCGGTCGCCTCTACCGAGCGGTCGCCGCCAGCGGAAGGCGGGTGCAGGGCGCAGCGCCTGCCGGGGGCCTCGGGGGTGTCCCCCGAAAAACTTTCTCTCTTCCCAACAAGCAGCGGATGCGACAGCAGACGCTGCGCTCGCCGATACCAGCCACCAGCGACCCACGACCAGCGACCCACCAACTACAGCAAGAACGTCAGCCGCACCCGCGCCCCACGCGCCGCTGCCCACTCCACCATCAACAGCAGATCGCTCAGCCGCGGCAGCAGCTCCGGCGTATCGGCGATCAGCGCCGCAACCCGCTCGTCGCCCGACGCCAGCGCCTCAACAAGCCCGCGCAGCGATGCGACGAGCGGCGCCGCCGCCTGCCACACCCGCTCAAGTTCCTCCGCGTCTTCGTCGTCCTCGACATCGCGGTCCGCGAACGTCGTGATCGGCGCCAGATCGACTTTGAACTCGCCACGCAGCAGCAGCGCCAGCCGCGACAGCTCGTGCTGCGACCCATACCGCGTAGAAAACGCCAGCGACATGAAGTGCACCAACACCCCCGCATCGCCACCAAACGCGATGGGGCACGGCTCGTCAGCATCGGTCTCGAAGAAGAAGCGCGACATGCTGCGAATGTAGCACGACGCGTTGGGTCGTTGGTCGCGGGGAGCGAGAGCCGCGCTACCTTCGGTGGTTCTCGATGTATTCGCGATTTTGCCGGGCGAGGCGCGATCCGATGCGGAGTCCGAACCACCCGCCGATGGAGAGCATCACTGCCACCCCGCCACCGATAAACAACGCGCCTGCCAACGATTCCGACGCGAACACCCGTAATATTAAGACGAGCATGGCAAGAACAATCATCGCCATGATGATGGTACTGACAACGACAATCGAGGTACTGACGCGTTTCAATTTGGAGCCTCGTTGATGGAATGTAGCACGCCGCGCCGGCCCCTCCTACGCCGCGCCGCGCTCCAGCATCATCACCCGCGCCTTGCCGCTGCGCTTCGCCAGCCGGAGCGCGTCGTCGGCTTCGCGCACGGCCGCTTCGAGCGTCGGCGACGTCAGCGGGTAGACCGCCACCCCCGCGCTCAGCGTCACCCCGGCGACCTCGCGCACGCGGTCGATGCTGCGTTGCGCGATCGCCACCGCCTCCTCGACGCCGCTGATGTGCGCCAGGACGATCATCTCGTCGCCGCCGTAGCGCGCCACCGTATCCGCGCCCCGGAACGATGCGCGCAGTTCGGCACCGACGCGCACCAGGATCGTGTCGGCGTGGACGTGGCCCAATGTCTCGTTGATCTGCTTGAAGTTATCGACGTCGTACATCAGCACCGCCAGCGGCTCCGTCTCGTGGACGCCGTGTGAGTCGAGGATCTGCCGGAACCGGCGCCGGTTGTCGAGGCCCGTCAGCGGGTCCGTCAGAGAAGCTTCGCGCACCAGCCCGCGCAACTTTCGGTTGCTTGCGGCGATGATGTCGGCGTTCAGCGACGTGAACACCGCCATGAACGAGATGATCGTCGCCAACTGCCACTGGAAGCCTCCGCCGCGAAACAGCGCCACGCCGGCGAACGCCGCCCAGCAGTTGACGATGCTCCACGCCGAGAACCCGAGCACGTAACGCGTGCTGTGATAGTTTGCCAACCCCGGGATGATCAAGAAGTAGCCCATCCAGATCGGCAACTCCGGCTGCGCCAGCGCGATGATCGCCAGCGACACGACGAGCGTGTCCGTGTACGGCGACGCCTGCACGTGAAACCGGTTGATGCCCGATCGCCAGAACCAGGCCAGCATCACGATCGCGTACACCAGCAGCGTGCCGCCGCTGATCGCCCACCAGCCGTTCGACATCGGCAGCAGACCCGCCGGCACCAGCACGACGTAACAGATCGCGATCACCACGCGCAGACCCATCGCCCGCGGCCAGTAGCTCGGGTCGACGGCTTCCTGGAACTGCTCGTCGGCCGTGTGCAGATGCAACGGCGCTTCTAGCACGCCGCCGCCCTCGCTCGCCGCAGGAGATCTCTTCATCCGCAACCGAAGCCTCACGCTCGTACGGAATCGCGCCGCGGCACGACCCTTACGAGAGAATCGGCATCCCGGAAGCCGCGGTTCAGGCTGATCGGTAGGTGGTAACCCCCGTCGCCGTCGCTCCCAATACCCAGATTCGCCTGTTGGCCAAGCTCCCCCTCTCCAAGCATTTGGAGAGGGGGCCGGGGGGTGAGGCCGCGCGTCGAAACGCATGTCACCCCACCACATCCTCCTCCGCGAACTCTGCGGCCCCCGCGTCTCTGCGTTGAATCGTCCCCTTCAACCCTTTGCGTTCCTTCGCGCTCTTTGCGTCTTTGCGGTGAACCGTCCCGCGCACTCCGCGTCTCTGCGTTGAACCCGTTTTGGACGCCTCCCAAAACCTTTGCGTTCCTTCGCGCTCTTTGCGTCTTTGCGGTGAACCGTCCCCCTCCCTCGCTATACTCAGTCGAAGTTCCCACAGAACACCCCGGAAAGGACCCACCCCTTGCCCATCACCTGGCAGGTATCGACGCTCGGCAACGGCCTGCGCGTCGTCACGACCCCCATCGCCACCGCCCAGTCCGTCAGCGTCAACGTCTTCGTCGGCATCGGCTCGCGCGGCGAGGACCGACGCACCAATGGCGTCTCGCACTACATGGAACACATGCTCTTCAAGGGCACCGAGCGCCGTCCCGACGCGATCATCATCGCCGAAGCGATCGAAGGCGCCGGCGGCGTGCTGAATGCATACACATCAAAGGAACTCACCTGCTACTGGAACCAGGTGCCCTTCGACAAGCTGCGCCCGGCGATGGATGTGCTCGCCGACATGTACCAGCACTCCGTCCTCGCGCAGGAAGAGATCGAACGCGAACGCACCGTCGTCCAGCAAGAGATCCGGCGCGCCTTCGACCAGCCCGGCGCCTGGGCGTCCGAGCTGCTCTCGCGCGCGACGTTCGGCGACCAGCCCATCGGCTGGCCGATCGCCGGCACCCTCGAGACCGTCGAAGCGATGCGGCGCGACGACTTCACCCAGCACGTCGCCACGTACTACACGCCCTCGAACACCGTGCTCAGCGTCTCCGGCAACACCACGCACGACGAAGTCCTCGCGCTCGCCGAAGACCTCTTCGGCGGCATGGAAGACCGCCCCGCGCCGCCGTCGCCCGCCGCCAACTACGACTTCGCCGACGAGCGCGTCGTCGTCGAGAAGCGCGAGATCGCCCAGTGCAACATGGGCATCGCGCTGCACGCCCTCGCCCGCAAGGACCCCGATCGCTACCCGCTGCTCGTGATGAACACGATCCTCGGCCGCGGCATGAGTTCGCGGCTCTTCAAGGAAGTGCGTGAGCGCCGCGGCCTCGCGTACTCCGTCGGCTCCGGCGTCGGCCGCTACAACGACATCGGCACGATGAACGTCAGCGCCGGCGTCACGCTCGAGAATCTCGAAGAAGCGACGCGTGTCATCAAGGACGAACTGTTCAAGCTCACAGCAGAAGCGCCCGGCGAGGAAGAAGTGACCAAAGCGCGCGACTTCTCGATCGGCAATTTCCGCCTCGGCCTCGAATCGACGATGTCGCTCGCGCAGCGCGCCGGCGAATCGCTGCTGATGATCGACGAGATCGAACCGCTCGATGATGTCGTGTCATCCATCGCCGCCGTAACGGCGCAAGACGTGCAGCGCGTCGCGCAGCGGCTGTTCAAGCCGGGCGCGTTCGCGATGGCCGTTGTTGGTCCGGGTGGTGATGCGGACACGTTGCGCACCATCCTCGACGCCGCGTGATCTCTCAAGATCTGGTGATCGTCGCTTGGTTGGCCCCCCGGATCTCAACAATCATCTCTAGCCAACGCTGAGCATCCGCCACACGCAAACGGTTTGACGCGCCGTCGACGGTCCAGACGTCCAGCCCCTGCATGCCGCGGAACCGCTTAGCGGGAATGAGCTGAATCTCGGCGATCCTGGCAAGTTCGATTTCGATCTCGCCTCCGAACAAGAATGGGATTGCGGCAAGTAGTCCGAACGGTGAGAAGACCAGCCGGTCATGGTAGAGCCGGAGCACTCCGATTCGCGCGTTTACCCATCCATCTCGAAGGACAAGTGCACGCAGCAGTGGTCGTTCGGCCATCCCATTTCTTCTCCCTCACAAATGTACCGTGTCATCGCCACAGCGATCCTTCGCGTCCTTTGCGTCTTTGCGGTGAACCCCTACCCTGCACAACATGATCCGCCACTTCACTGTCACCGGCTTCGTCGTCGATGGCGACGCCACGCTCCTGCACTGGCACCGGAAGGTGCAGATGTGGCTGCCGCCCGGCGGCCACATCGACCCCAACGAAGATCCGGTGCAAGCCGTACTGCGCGAAGTGCTCGAAGAAACCGGCATCACCGCCAAAGTCATCCCCGGCATCGAGCCGTACACGTTCGACGAGCCGCCGTTGCAACTCGCCAACCCACACCAGCTTCCGCCGCCCCTCACCATCCTCGTCGAAGACATCCCCGCGCGCCCCGACGAAGCCGCGCACGAGCACATCGACATGATCTACGCCGTCCGCGCCGTCCCCGGCACCGCGCGCGTCGCCTGCGAAGAAGCGTTCGAGCGCGTCACCGAAGCCCAACTCCGTCGCCGCGACGCCCTCCCCGTAGCCTCCTGCGGCGTCGATATGCCCGTCTCCGAAGACGTCCGCGTCATCGCCCTCGCCGCCATCGCCCTCGTCCGCACCGCCCAGTGATACGGGACCGATAGACCGATTCCCCCTGTGTTGATCGTCCACGTCGGCAGCGCGCTGGCCTATCGCGGCATCCCGCTGCAATCGGCGTACTGCGGCGCCAAGCACGCCATCGACGGCTTTACCGACTCACTCCTCACTGAACTCCTGCACGATAAGCGCAACATCCACGTCACGACGGTGCAGATGCCCGCGCTGAACACGCCGCAGTTCGGTTGGGTGCTCAGCCGCCTTCCGCGCAAGGCCCAACCGGTGCCGCCGATCTATCAGCCGGAGGTCGCCGCGCGCGCCATCGTTTGGGCGTCCGAACACCGCGAACGCGAAGTGATCGTCGGCCGCGCCACGGCGCTCGCGATCATCGCCAACCGCATCGCGCCCGGCCTCGTCGACCGTTACCTCGCCCGCACCGGCTTCGACGCACAGCAACTCGACGTACCCGAAGATCCCGATCGCCCTAACAACCTCTGGCAGCCCGTACCAGGCGATCACGGCGCGCACGGTGCCTTCGACGCTCGCGCCAAGGATCACAGCGTTACGTTCTGGTTCACCAAACACCGCCGCGCCCTCACTGCCGCCGCCGCGACAAGCGCCGTCGCCACAACCGT
This sequence comes from uncultured Dehalococcoidia bacterium, assembly GCA_964599885.1. Lineage (GTDB taxonomy): Bacteria > Chloroflexota > Dehalococcoidia > DSTF01 > JACRBR01 > CAZRHH01. The sequence continues at coordinate 13,742 of CAZRHH010000075.1, forward strand.
GGGCACCACCCTCCACCTCCGCCGCAACGGCCACGACACGACCAACGACTGAGGCATGCATTCGGGCGCATCTCTCTCGTACCTCCGCCCTCGTCGACTGCCTCAGATCCACCATGTATGCGACCGCGCAGCGACCCAAGCCCAAACGGGTGTAGCTGCGGAGCTTTAGCTCCGCCGGACGCACACCACAAGGAAGCGCACCATACGGCCACCAACCGGACGTAGCTGCGGAGCTTCAGCTCCGCCGGACGCACATCATGAGGAAGCCCGTCATCGACAGACGAATTCTCGACGCAGGTGCGGAGCTTTAGCCCCGCAAACGCGTACTACGCGCCGATCCACCCTTCCGCTCCCGTCAACCCATCTGTGTCCATCTGTGGTTCCCTAAGAATTCTCGTCTGTGTCCACTGCGAAATCTGTGGATAAGAAAAACCAGCGGCTAGAATGCGCGCATGCTCAGCCTCCAATTCATCCGCGAGCACCCCGACATCGTCCGAAAAGCGCTCGCCGACCGCCAGACGCCCGGCCCGCTCGACGAGATCCTCGCGCTCGACGAACAGCGCCGCGCGCTTCTCGCCGAAACGGAGCTCCTTCGCGCTGAACAGAACGCCGCCGGCAAGAAGATCGCCGCCGCCAAAGACGCCGCCGAGCGCCGGCGCATGATCGACGAGATGAAGTCCGTCTCCGACCGTGTCGCCGAACTCGCGCCCCAACTGCGCGACGTAGAAGAGCGCCTCGACACGCTCGCGCACGAGATCCCCAACATCCCCGCGCCGGAGACGCCGTACGGCGCCAGCGAAGACGACAACACCATCCGCTCGCAGCACGGCGAGGAGTACACCGACGACTGGCGCAAACCACACTGGGAGCTCGGCGAAACGCTCGGCATCATCGACTTCGAGCGCGGCGTGAAGCTCTCCGGCAGCCGCTTCTACGTGCTCAGCGGCGCCGGCGCCCGCCTGCAACGCGCGCTCATCGCCTTCATGCTCGAACTGCACATCGACAAACACGGCTACACCGAGAAGTACCTGCCGGTAATGGTCAAGGAAGAGACGATGCTGCACTCCGGCCAGTTGCCGAAGTTCCGCGACAACCTCTACCGCGACGCCGAAGAAGACTACTGGTTTGTTCCCACGGCCGAAGTCCCGCTAACGAACCTCCACGGCGACGAGATTCTCGAAGCCGGCGTGTTGCCGCTGCACTACACCGCCTACACGCCGTGCTTCCGCCGCGAGAAGATGAGCGCCGGCCGCGACGTCCGCGGCATCAAGCGCGGCCATCAGTTCGACAAGGTCGAGATCTACAAGTTCTGCGAGCCCGAGCGCTCCGGCGAAGAACTCGAAGCGATGCTCGATGACGCGCTCGATGTCTGCCGCGAACTCGGCCTCGCCTACCGCGTACTCGAGATCTGCACCGGCGACCTCGGCTTCAACGCCGCCCGCACCTACGACATCGATACGTGGTCGCCAGCCGTCGGCGAGTGGCTGGAGATCAGCTCCGTCAGCAACTGCACCGACTTCCAGGCGCGCCGCGCGAACATCCGCTTCCGCCGCGAACCCGGCGCCAAACCGGAGTTCCCGCACACGCTCAACGGCTCCGGCCTCGCGCTCCCTCGTACGATGATCGCGATCATGGAGAACTACCAGCAGCCCGACGGCTCAATCGAGATCCCCGAGCCCCTCCGCCGCTTCATGAACGGCATGACCCACATCCGCCCCCAACCCTGATACCACGTCGCCACCCACGGTAGGGGCCCCGCCTGCCGGGCCCCGGTCGAAACGCGCACACGCTCCACTCGACAACCGGCTTCGCGCCCGTGGCGGCACAGCTTGCTGTGCCGATCGTGGCGCGGGTTGGCGCGCTGCAACCACGATGTACTTTCCCTGCACACTGGTTAGGGGCCCCGCTTGCCGGGCCCCGGCCGAAACGCGCATATGCCCCATTCGACAACCGGCTTCGCGCCCGTGGCGGCACAGCTTGCTGTGCCGATCGTCGTGACAGGCCAACATAAACTTCCCAGTTACGAAAACCTCTGCGTCCCTCTCTGCGCGCTTTGCGTCTCTGCGGTGAACCGCCCCGCGCGCGTCAATTTGGGCTCAACAAGCATCCATTACAATTAGCTCGCCTCGCAGAAGGAAATAGCATTGCTCATCCGCAGCCTCCTCGTGCTGTTTGCGCTCGCTTGCGTCGTGTTCGGTGCCGTGCCAGCCGCCCGTGCGCAGAATCCGCCGCCGCGGGTCGATGCTGCCGCTGAAGTCGCCGTCGCTCAACAGGGCGAGGCGCGCGTCATCGTCGAACTCGCCGAAGCGCCGCTCAGGTCTGCCGAAGTGGGCGACCGCGCCGCGCTGCGGGCGCGCCTGCGCGGCGCCGCCGACCGAGTGCT
>CAZRHH010000076.1:0-15980 GCA_964599885.1 uncultured Dehalococcoidia bacterium
CGACGGTGCCGCAGCAGCGGCGCGGGTTGTAGGGAGTGGACCGTATTCACGGTGGAGTTCATACGGATCGATAGCGTGGGCTAGCGATACCGGGGCGAACACGCAGGTTCGCCCCTACCGCGGCGTCGGACGCGCGGGCATGCTCGTAATCGCGGAGTGGCGAACATCTTCGGTTCTGGTGGCGGTTGACGCGCGGGCGGAGCTGAAGCTCCGCGGCTACATTTCGTGTTGTGGCGCCCTGGTGCGATCGTGTTGAGGGCGGGGCGGAGCTGAAGCTCTGCCGCTACGACGGGATTGACGCGTTGCCGCGGCGGAACCGTGGTGCTGTGCGCGCGGGCGGACAGGTGACCTGTCCCTACGAGAGTCGTGGCGAGATAAACGTGTCGTGGTTGCGCACGAACGATCAAGCGTTACATCGCGGACGCCGGGACCGGGTTGGCGTATTCGTCGAAGCGGGTCGCGACGCCGCCGGCCTCGGCGTAGTCCTGGTGGATGTACATGCGGTGGCGGAGCGACCACGTTTCGTTCGGTTGCAGCGTCAGCGGGCCGTCGAAGAAGGGGAGGTTGGTGCCGACGGGGCCGTAACCGCGGACGAACCAGGCGTTGGGGTGGTTGCGGTTCGACGGGTGGTCGAGCATGGCGATGCCGAAGATCTCGGGGTCGTGGCCGGCGGCGCGGGAGAAGGGGCCGCTGACGTCGGCCCACTCGGCGCGCTGGGCGTGGCAGTCGGGCGAGCCCGCGGCGCCGGTACTGAGTGACATCGTGCCGCCGTCCCACTCGTCGATGATGTCGGCGACGCGCATCAGGGGCAGCGCGTTCTCGTTCGTCTCGCCGAAGGTGACGGCGCCGGCGTGCGGCGTGAAGTCGGCTTCGATGTCCCACAGCCGGACGCGGCCGCGCAGACGGAATATGCGGAAACGGCGCACGTCGTCGAGCAGCACGCTGCCGTCGGGCGCTACCCACTGCGCGCGCTGCTGGAATCCGCCCCAGACGGGGCCGGACGTCATCCAGTCGAAGCCGCGATGTTCGATGCGGCCGTAGCCGGTGCCGACGTGCGGGCCGTAGCCGGCGTTCATCGCGGCGGGTTCGAGATAGAAGTCGACGCCGTTGAGGTCGCCGCAGGCGTACCAGAGCGAGCGGTGCCAGGTGTGGTCGGGCGGGCCGTCGTCGGTGATCGTTTTGGGCTGCGAGCCGTCGGTGGCGTTGACACCGGACCCGGCGCGTCCGGCGGGGGCGACGTTGGGCGCGAAGTAGGGGCGGTAGTTCGGCAGTCCGTAGTGGTAGATGGTCTGCAGCAGGCTGCCGTAGTAGACGACGACGCGGCCGTTCTCGGGCTGGTCGTTGAGCTGGATGCCCTTGGCGTCGTCCTGCGGCTTGTCGGTCTGGCGCAGCTCGTAGATGCGGCGTTCGCCGGGCGCGAGTTCTTTCACAAAAAAGGAGACGCGCGTCGTGCCGGTGACGTCGTCGATCTGCGCGGGCGCGGCGCCGCCGTTCTCTGTATCGGCGATCTCCCACGTGCCGCCGGTCGGTGTGCCGCCGGGCAGTTCGGCTTCGGCGATGAAGTTTTCGCGTGGGGTGGTAGTGGGGCCGAGTTCGATCTGGATGGCCACGGTGCGTGTCCTTTTTCTTCGACGGGTGGTTGGGGGCATGCTAGCGCGTGGTTGGGGTTATCCACAGATGACGCAGATGGGGATGGATGTGTTTTCGGGTTCAACGCAGAGGCGCGAGGGCGCGGAGGAGCGCAAAGGCTTCGAATCACCACAGAGGCACCGAGGCACAGAGAAGGAGGCGGGGGGCGAGAAGCGGGATCGGAAGGGAGTTACGGCGTTATGATGCTCAGACGGTCGCCGACAGCGAGAGTGCGGCGTCGACTCTCTGGAGAACAGATTGACAGTCTAGTCGCCGAGCCTCACCGCAGTTGTGCGAACGTGACACGGGCTGAAAGCCCGTGCCACAACCGAGACAGATGCTACGGCGTCGGCAGCGACGCCCCCTCCGGCGGGATCTGCGTGTAGAACGGATCGTCTGCGGCGATCGGAAACGTCACGCGCGCGCCCGTCATCGCGGACTTGTAGATGCCGGTGATTAGTTGCATGGAGCGCCGGCATTCTTCAGTGCTGACTAGCGGGGGGCGCTTGTGTTCGATGCTGTCGATGAAGTCGGTGAGCATGGGGACGTGGAGGTGCTTCGGGGTTTCGGGGAAGAGCTGCGTCGCTTCTTCGGTGGCGCGCTCGGCTGTTGCGGGATCGACGGACGTGAGACGGAACGGCTCGCGCGTCGGGTCGTAGGCGGATTCGGATGAGACGGCTTGCAGATCGTCGCCGAAGATCTCGAGACGGCTGCGGTTGTCCTGCGCGTTGACGGTGACGATGATCTGGCCGACGGCGCCGCTGCGGAAGCGCACGGTCGCGGCGGCGGTGTCTTCGACTTCGATGCTGAGCTTCGTTGTGACGGCGTCGGCGATGACGGATGAGGGTTCGCCCATCAGCCAGACGAGCATGTCGATACTGTGGATGCCGTGCCCCATCGTGACGCCGCCGCACTCCTGCTCCCACGTGCCGCGCCACCAAACGTCGTAGTACTCCTGCGGGCGCTGCCAGAGCGTCTCGGACAGGCCGAAGCGCAGGTTGCCGAAGCGTCCGGCGTCGAGCAGCGCTTTCACTTGCTGCGCGCCCTGGCCGACGCGGTGCTGGAAGACGCCCTCGAAGATGGCGCCGCCTTCCTTCTCGGCGGCGGCGATGGCGTCGAGGCCGGCGAGCGTCGGCGCGACGGGCTTCTCGCACAAGACGTGCTTGCCGGCGCGCAACGATTCGGTGCTCTGTTCGACGTGGAGGAACGGCGGCGTGCAGATGCAGACGGCGTCGATGTCCGGCTGGGCGATCATCTCGCGCCAGTCGGTGAAGGTGCGTTCGATGCTGTAGGTCTTCGCTTGTTCTTTGGCGCGCGCTTCGTCGATGTCGGCGATCGCGACGACTTGCGCGCGGTCGCGGTTGGTGCGGCTGCGTGCGGCGAGCAGATGCGAGTGTGAGATGCCGCCGGCGCCGATGATGCCGATGCGCATGGGGTCGGGCATGTTCGGATGGTAGCGGAGGAAGCGGGAGGCGGGAAGCGGGATGCGGGACTTTCGGTTCAACGCAGAGACGCAGAGGGGCGCGGAGGGACGCAGAGGGGTGGGTTGGTTTTCACCACAGAGGCACAGAGGCACGGAGGGGTTGGGTTTTCAGGACCACAGATGCATACAGATGGGCACAGATGGGAGCTGTGGAAGTGGTTGGTAGTGTTGCGCGTGATTCCGGGGCGAACACGTGGGTTCGCCCCTACCGCGGCGCCGGACGAGATTCGTGACCACGCTTCAAAGCGATCAGTGGTTGTCTACGACACTGTTGGGTCGAAACTCAGACGCGGGCGGGGGAGGCGAGTTTTACGTTGGCGAGGGCGGCGCGGACGGCTTCGCGTTCTGGCGCGTCGAGATCCAGCAGCGGCGGCCGCATCGCGGACGACGGGATGATGCCCAACTGGCGGAGGGCTTCTTTCATGCGCGCGCGGTAGTTGCGGACGGGGGCGGCGAAGAGGGCATCGGCGAGGGGGCGGACGACGGCTTCGTTGATGCGGGTGGCGGCGTCGATGTCGTTCGCGGCGAGCAGGCGGAACATGTCGATCTGTTCGGCGATGGCGATTGTGCCGAAACCGATCAATGCGCCTTCGCCGCCGAGGACGAACGACTCCAGAATAAAATTGTCGTTGCCGGTGAGGAACTGGATGCGGCGCGGCGCTTCGTCGAGGATGCGGCGCGTCTGCACGAACTTCACGGCGTCGAACGAGGCTTCCTTGATCGCGATGACGTTCGGGATGTCGATCAGCCGCAGCAGCGTCTCGCGCGAGAACAGCACGCCGGCGAGGGAGGGCTGGAGCTGGAAGAGCACCATCGGCAGCGATGTGCTGTCGGCGATGGCGCGGTGGTATTCGTACGGGACTTCGGGGGCGAGCGGTTCGCCGGCGAAGGCGGGTATCGGGAAGACGACGATGCCGTCGGCACCGGCGGCTTCGGCGTCGCGCGTCAGTTCGACGGCTTCGGCCGTGTATCGCGCGGTGATACCGGCGAGCACGGGGAGTTTGCCGGCGACCTCTTCGGCGTAGATGTCGAGGACGCGGCGCTTCTCGTCGCGCGAGAGATGCGGGCCTTCGCCGGTGTCCATGTTGGCGGCGAGCGCCTTCAGGCCGTCGAAGGCGAGCAGCCATTGGATGTAGGCGCGCAACGCGGGTTCGTCGATCTGGTGATCGTCGGTGAGCGGAAGCACCGTGGCGGGGATGAGGCCGCGGAGGTCGATGTCGCGCATGGTGTGCGTATTGTAGCAGCGTCGGGGCGATGGGTTCACCGCAAAGGCGCAGAGAACGCGAAGGGACGCAAAGAGGGATAAGGTTGGGGAATGCGCGGCGTCGAGACAAGTGTTCACGGGCGTTTATGAGCGGGTTAACAAGTGGGTCGTAGGATCGCGTTACAGGAGTCGCGCCGAGACATTGCTCCCCCGTTTCGGGGCGATTTCGCAGATGAGCCGCCACGCGCCGCCCCGCACGGATGCGCGTGACGGCTTTTCTGGTTTTCGGCGCGAACGGTTCACCGCGTCGCTGGGCACGGTTCAACGCAGAGACGCAAAGGGCGCGAAGGAGCGCAGAGACTTCTAGCGCGGGTTGAGGGCGCGAAAGAGTTTCGGGAGATCGGGGTAGCGCATCATGGAGGCGCCACCGTCGATGTAGAAGATCTGGCCGGTGACGTAGGACGCGGCGTCGCTCGCCAGGTACACGGCCATGCCGGTGAGGTCGCCGGTCTGGCCGATGCGGCCGAGTGGAATCTCGTCGAGCAGGGCTTCGTTGATGCCGGGGAGCTTCGCCCATTCGAGCATGCGCGTCTCGATGCCGCCGGGGGCGATGGCGTTGACGCGCACACCGAACTCCGCCATCTCGAGCGCGGCGACTTCGGTCATCTCGTTGACGGCGGCTTTCGAGCCGCAGTACGCGGCCATCGACTTCGCGGGCATCTTGGCGCTGAGCGACGAGATGTTGATGATCGATCCGCTGCCCTGTGCGCGCATGGCTGCCGACTCGTGCTTCATGCAGGCGAGCACGCCGAGGACGTTCGTGCGCCAGATGTCCTCCGCGGCGGCGAGGTCTGCGCGGCGGACGAGCGACGGCACGCCGCCGGTGCCGGCGCAGTTGCACGCGATGTCGAGGCGGCCGAAGCGATCGACGGCGAGTTTCACGGCGGCTTCGACGTCGGCTTCGACGGTGACGTCGGTGCGACGCGCTGCGCAATGATCGCCGAGCTCAGCGGCTAGTGACACGAGCGCCTCTTCGTCGCGGCCGCAGGCGACGACGGATGCGCCTTCGTTCGCGTAGGCGATGGCGATCGCGCGGCCGATGCCGTGGGTTGCGCCGGTGACGAGCGCGACTTTGTGTTCGAGGGTCGGCATCGTACGTGCCTTTCTGCCGCTGCCTCCGCGGGCGTGAGTTAGGCGGGTGTGAAGATGTTGCGGCCGTCGTCGGTCTGCGTGACGTTGCCGGGCGTACCGATCATCTCGCGTTCCGTCATCGATTCGAGCAGCTTGCGGTCGTTCGGGGTGTTGGCGATGAAGCGCGCGTCGTTCGCTGTGCGGCCGATGATGATGCCGCGTTCCGGCGCGCCGTCGCGGTCGAAGATGACGGTGTACGTCTCGACGTTGGCGGCGCCGGACGGCGTGTCGTCGACGGGCGGATGCGGTTCGGCGTCGATCGTCGTTTGATCGATCTTCGGGTGGGTGCGGCGCCATTCTTCGTCGGGCGGCGTCGTCGAGTAGACGCCGGCCGAGTGCTTCGTGACGTACCAGCCGTTCGCGGTGACGAGGCCGAGCGCGCCGGGATCGGCGCGGAGCGTGTCGACCGTGACGGCGATGCTGTGCGTGACGTAGTTGTTGCCGGGCCCACCGAAGTACGGCAGCCCGCCGGTGACCGTGAGCGGCCGCGGATCGTCCGGCGCGATGCCGAGCATGTCGCGGCCAATCTGCACGGCGGAGGGAAAGCAGCTGTAGAGATCGATGTGCTTGATATCGTCGATCGTGGTGTTCGCCATCGACAGCGCGCGCTGGGTGACGGCGCGGATCGCGGGCGACGTGTAGTAATTGACGCGCTCGCTGATGTACCAGTGATCGGTCGCGTCGCCGCAGCCGCGGACGTACACCCAGCGATCCTCGTGGATGCCGAGGCGGCGTGCTTCGCCGACGCTCGTCATGAGCAACGCGGCGCCCTGGTCGACATCGAGAATGCTGTTCATGTACTTGGGGTATGGGAAGCCGATGTAGCGGTTATCGGGGGACGGCGTGGCGATCTCGTACCCGAATTTAGGCTCGCGGAACCAGGCGTGTTCGTTGCGCGCGGCGATCGCGGAGAAGCGCGCCATCAATTCGCCGATCTCGGCCTGGTGCTGCTCGATCGTGTGGCCGTAGTGGGCACGCAGCGCGTTCTCGAACAGCGGGTAGACGCTGGTCGGCAGCGTGGCGCCGTGCTGCGCTTCGCGCTCGGTGAGGCCGCCGCGCGTGTCGCCGACGTCGGGCTCCGGCGTGCCGCGGTGGGACCAGCCGAGGTCGATGCCTTTGGCGCGGGCGCGTCGAGCTGAGTAGACGGCCTCGGCGCCGGCAATGAGGACGAGTTTGAGTTCGCCGCCGTGGATGCGCTCGGCCGCTTCGTTGACCTGCCACTGCGGCGTGTTGCCGCCGACGGCGGTGTAGAGCTGCTCGCGCGGAGCCACGGCGAGCGCGCGGGAGAGGTCGTGCGCGGGGGCTTTCGACGGCCAGGAGAAGATGTTGACGACGCGCACGGAGTCGAGTCCGTGCAACAGGTCGCCGGCGCCCGCGTCGCGTTCGGCGAGGCGTGCCGCTTCGGCCATGAGCGCGAGGGGTTCGCGCGGCCGTTCGGCGCCGGGGCGCTGGGTGATCTGCCCGACGCCGACGATGATCGGCAGGTTGTCGTCCATGCCAGCAAGGTAGTGGACGGGGAGGGAAGCGGGAAGCGGGAGGCGGAAACGGGATCGATTGAACCACAGAGTCACGGAGGCACAGAGGGTTGTAGGAAGCACAGGTGAACACAGATGCGGTGGGAGTCGGTGTTGACGGTGGAAGTTTACGGGGGGCGGAAGAGCGATCGAGTGCAGCGGTGTCGCGGTTGATCAGGGTGCTGGCGTGGGCAATGTTCTGGGGCGCCTGTTCGAGGTAGATCGCGTTCGTGGTGTTTGTTGCTGATCATGTGTGCGGGGTGCCCCTACGGTTGGTAGTGGTTGCACGTAAAGTGCCGCGCCTCGGCCACCGGCGATGACGGGCTGCGTCAACTTCAGATTCGGTTTGGTGCTTGACGCATGGCGATGCAATGCGGGGGCGGTGGAGGCACCCTGATATACTGCGTTCGGTTTCACCCGTTTCCCGCCGATAACTCAGTGTCCGCAACGTGCTGCCCCGGCGAGCGCGCGTGTGGATGTGCGGTACGGACGCCGTGGGCGGTCCGCAGGAAGCGGTGTGTCGATCTTTGGGCTGAGCATGAATGGATGGGCGATGTGACGAGCGACGCACTGAACATGAACAACGACAACGACCGGCGCGACAACGAACGGGAAACGTACGACCGGGCCGCACAGATCATCGCGCAGTCGCTGGCGCAGGGGCTGATGGAAGCGGAAGTGATCATCGCGGCGGAGCGCGACGCGCGGGCGCAGTCGGTGCCGCCGCAGTTGATCGAAACGCTTGATCGGTTTGGCGCGGTGCTGACGAAACTGATCGACGTCAACGAACAGATCAGCGAGCGAATGAACGAACTGACGGACGCCGTGACGGCGCTGGTGGAATCGAACCGGCTGCAGGCCGCCGCGCCGGCAGCACCGGCGGTCGCGAAGCCGCAGCTTCCCGAGATGGAAGCGGCGTTCTCGCCGGGCGGCGAGGGCATCGACGTGACGATCGCCGCGGTGCCGGGCTTCCAGGGATTGATGGAGTTGCAGCGGGCGCTGGTGCGGCTGCCGCAGGTGCAGAGTGCGGCGGTGCGGCGGTATCAGGATGATGAGGCGTCGATCCAGTTGACGCTGATGGAACCGATGACGCCGTCGGCCATCGCGGAGGGCGTGAGCTCGAGCACTGGGCGCGGGATCGTCGTTGATGAGGCGCGGGCGGATGCGTTGCGGCTTCGGTTGCGATTTATCTAGCTTTCGCGGCGACGGTGCGTTTCACGTCCGCACACCTCCCTGGAACGCCAAATGGACGTAGCCGCGGAGCTTCAGCTCCGCCGGACGCCGGCTGAGCAAGTGCGCAGACACCAAAACCGGACGCACACCCCGGCGCAAAAACGCCTGCGCCGCCCCATCACACTGCGTGCGCCAACCCGCGCGAAGGACAACGGGGGCCGTGGTATGGTGAATTGCGATGGAACGCCGGATTTATCTTGATCATGCGGCGACGACGGCGTGCGATCCGCGCGTCGTGAGCGCGATGCTGCCGTATCTGACCAACGCCTGGGGTAACGCCTCGAGCATCTATGCTGAGGCGCGGGAAGCGCGCAAAGGCCTCGACGGCGCGCGACGTACTGTCGCCGAGATTTTCAACTGCAAGGCGAACGAGATCGTGTTTACGAGCGGCGGCACCGAAGCCGACAATCTGGCGATCCGCGGCGTCGCGATGGCGGCGCGCGGGCGCGGCAACCACATCATCACGACGCAGATCGAGCATCACGCGGTGTTGCACGAATGCGAAGCGCTCGAACGTGAGGGCTTTCGGGTCACGTATCTGCCGGTGGACAGCGCAGGACTCGTCGATCTGGCGGCGCTTGAGGGCGCGCTCGACGACGCGACGACTCTCGTCAGCGTCATGCACGCAAACAACGAAGTCGGCGTCATTCAGCCGCTCGCGGAGATCGCTCGCATCGTGAAAGCGCGCGGGGCGCTCATCGCCCTGCACACAGACGCGGTGCAGGCGGCCGGCTCGCTGGATATCGATGTCGATGCGCTGGGGGTCGACCTGCTGTCGATCGCAGCGCACAAGTTTTATGGACCGAAGGGCGCGGGCGCACTGTACATCCGGCAGCGGACGCCGTTTGTGCCGCAGACGGTCGGCGGATCGCAGGAGCGGAACCGGCGCGCGGGGACGGAGAACGTCGCGTCGGCGGTGGGGCTGGCGACGGCGCTGCGTCTGGCGCATGACGAGATGCCGCAACGAAACGCCGCGCTGATCGCGATGCGCGATCGACTGCTCGACGAATTGCCGCAGCGGGTGCCGGACACGATCATCACGGGACCGTTCGACCGCTCGCAGCGGCTGCCGAACAATGCGAGCTTTGCGTTCGAGCATGTGGAGGGTGAGGCGGTGCTGCTGCAGCTCGATCTGCTGGGCGTGGCGGCGAGCAGCGGGTCGGCGTGCACGACGGCGTCGCTGGAACCATCGCATGTGCTGGTGGCGATGGGGGTGCCGGAGCGCTATCAGCGCGGAAGTGTGCGGCTGACGCTTGGGACGGACAACACGATGGCGGACGTCGAGTATCTGCTGGAGGTGCTGCCGCCGGCGGTGGCGAAGATCCGGGCGCTGGGGTCGGGTCGTCCACAGATGACGCAGATTTAGTTGATGGGGTAATCGCGGAGATGGAGTGCGAGTGTTGTGAACTGCGCGTGAGATTTGTTGTGATGGGGCGTTGAGCCAAGACCTTGCTTTGTACGTGTTCCACGAACGGGACGGACCTGAAGGTTCGTCCCTACGGTTTTTACGTGGGAGATCATGCGCGCAGAGGGCGAGTGTCGCTGCACAACGCTCGACGGAGCTGAAGCTCCTCCGCTACGAGAGGGTGAGGCGCGGGAACGGCGTGTGCGAAGACGCGCTACTCGTAGTCCAGCACCATCACCGTCGTTTCCGCCGGCAGCGTTTCGCGTGACAAGCGGGTCGTGGTAGAGCCTACGCGCTCGACGGTCTTGCCTTCGAGGAAGGGGTCGACGGTGGCGAGCGGGGTGACGGTGCGGTCCGTCTTGTAGTGCATCGGGAAGACGAGCTTGGGCTGGAGGGCGGCGACGAGTTCGGTGGCGCCCGCCGCATCGATCGTGAAGATGCCGCCGACGGGGATCATCAACACGTCGACGGGGCCGCCGAGCGCGGCGATCTGCGCGTCGTCGAGCTGATGGCCGAGGTCGCCGAGATGCGCGATGCGGATGCCGGCGGTCTCGTAAACGAAGACGGCGTTGCGGCCGCGCTCGGAGCCCTGCGTCGCGTCGTGATACGTCTGGACGGTGGTGATGCGGACGTCGCCGGCGGTCTCGTCGATCGCCGCCCAGTTGCCGTTGGCGGTGAGGCCGCGGAGGACGTTTGAGTTGGCGCCGGCGAGCGTGTCGTTGTTGTGATCCGGGTGCTCGTGCGTGATCGTTGCGACGGTCGCATCGAGCGGCGGCGGCATCGTGTAGCCGATGTCGATGAACGGGTCGAGCAGCACGGTCGAGCCGGCAGGCGTGGTGAGCAAGAACATCGCCTGTCCGAACCACCGCAGGCCTGCGGTGGCGACATCCGAGCCGGCGTCGACGGTGGGTGATGCCGCGGCGGCGGGTGACGTGGCGGCTGCGGCGGGCGCCGTCGCTGTTGCGGTCGAGCCGTTGTCGTCGTCGTCGCCGCAGGCTGCCGCGACGGTCGCGGCCGCGATGCCGCCGCTGGTTACGACGATGAATTCGCGGCGGGTGAGTGGTCGCATGGCGGGCACCTCCTTGTGTACTTAGTAGTAACGTTTCTGACGAGGGCGCGGATTGGTGGGGTCACGCGCGACGCCGGGCGCGGGTGCCATTTTCCCTACGCGCCGAACCCACGATGATGATAGGCGAAATCTCGACTATCGAGTCTGTCGATGGAGGTAGAGGATGAATTTAGGCCTGAAGTACGAACTCGGCGAGGACGGGAAGAAGCACCTGACGATCGCTGACGATCGACGCGCGGCGGCGATCGCGTTCGTGCAGGGCAACGCCATCAAGCCGCCGGCGGAGATCGCGGCTGTGGTGCAGGAAGGGCACGATGCGCTGCTTGCCGCGCTCGTCGGCGTGTCCGATGCGCAGGCGTGGTACAAGCCTGCGGCCGACGACTGGTGCGTGATGGAGTTAATGGCGCACGTCGTCACGACGAAGCGCGTGTGCGCGAGCATGTGCGAGAACCTGGCCGCGGGTCACTGGCCGCCGGGCGTCGGCGAGGAGTGGCAGGAGGAAGCGCGACAGGACGGCGTGACGCTGGCGAAGTTCGAGACGCTGGCGGATGCGCGCACGGCGGCGCAGACGGCGCACGACGATCTGCTCAAGCACATCAGCGCGCTCGATTCGGCGAATACGGATGTACGGTTCCGGCACTTCGTGTTCGGCGACTTTAACTCGCGCGAGTGGGCGGTGTTTCAGCGGATCCACGACGACAATCACGCTCCGCAGCTCGGCGACATCAAGGCGTCGGCCGGGTTTCCTGCGGCGTAGGGGCTTGGGAGGTCGGAAGTCGGAGGTCGGAGGTCGGAGGTCGGAGGTCGGAAGTCGGAGGCGTAGCGTATTGGTCGGTTCGAAATCGGAGAACGACGACCGCGCGGGCTGAAAGCCCACGCTACGTTGGCGAAATGAACTCCTGCGGCGAGCGTTCGATGGTCGTTCGACGCGTGGTGCGCGATACCGGGGCGAACACGTGGGTTCGCCCCTACAGTCTCGGCGACACATCAATCGTTGTCGCATGATGCAGAGAGAGCGCCTGGCTGGGCGCTCTCTCTTCGTTTGTGGTGCGAACTATTGGCGGCGGGTTAGCCCTGTTCGATTTGGTAGGACTTGCCTTCGGTCTTGATGGCGGGAGCGATGACCATTTCTGTTTTCTGGAAGTCGCGGATGGTGCGGGCGCCACACGTGCCCATCGCGGTCTTCAGCGCGCCGACGAGGTTCTCGCGGCCGTCGGTGCGGGACGTCGGGCCGAAGAGCGTCGCTTCGAGCGTCGTGTCGATGCCGACCTTGACGCGGGTGCCGCGCGGCAGCTCGCCGTGCGGCGTCGCCATGCCCCAGTGGTGGCCGCGGCCGGGCGATTCGGCGGTTGCGGCGAGGATCGAGCCGAGCATGACGGCGTCGGCGCCGGCGACGAACGACTTGCACATCGCGCCGCCGTTCGAGACGCCGCCGTCCGTGATGATCGGGACGTAGCGGCCGGTCTCGCGGTAGTAGGTGTCGCGGGCGGCCGCGGCGTCGATCGTCGCGGTGACCTGCGGGACGCCGATGCCGAGCACTTCGCGGCTGGTGCAGGCGGCGCCCGGCCCGACGCCGACGAGCACGGCAGCGATGCCGGTCTCCATCAGTTCTTTCGTTGCGGCGAAGGTGACGGTGTTGCCGACGATGACGGGCGTGTCCCCCATGTTGCGGACGAGTTCGTCGAATATGAGGCCCTTCTCGCTGGAGGAGATGTGGCGCGCGCTGGTGACCGTCGACTGCACCACAAAAGCATCAACGCCCGCCTCATGGGCGAGCGCTGCGAACTTCTTCGTATTCATGGGCGTGGCGGATACGGCCGCGATGCCGCCTCCGTCCTTGATCTGACGGACGCGCTCGCCGATGAGATTCGGCTTGATCGGCGCGGAGTAGACTTTCTGCATGAGGGCGGTGACGTCGTGCTTGGGTGCGCGGGCAATCTCGCCGAGGACCTCGGTCGCGTCGTCGTAGCGGGTCTGGACGCCTTCGAGATTGAGGACGGCGAGGCCGCCGAGCTTCGAGAAGTGGATGGCGGTGGTGACGTCGGTGACACCGTCCATGGCCGCGGCGACGAAGGGAAGCTGGAATTCGAGTTTACCGAGGGTAAAGGAGAGTTCTACGAGAGAGGGGTTGATGGTGTGCTGACCGCCGGGGACGATGGCGACATCGTCGAAGCCGTATGCGCGCCGCATCTGCTTGAACTGGGGCTGTGACATCGGGTACCTCCAACTTGGCCTTCGGGCCTGCCCGCCTGTGGCTTCTGTTGCTTCTGGTCCCCGTCGAGTCGTCCCTGCCAGTGCGGCGGGTATGCCAAGATCGAGGCCGGAGGCGTTCCTACCGGTTCTGCGCTACATAATGCTTCTCTTTGCTTCGAAAGGTGCCGTTCGGGGGTATATTTCACGAAGTGTAGATCGATCCGAAGCGGATCGTCAAGCGAAATTGACATGAATGTGGGTAAGTGTCCTAGCGGGTGCGCAGTTCACCGCAAAGGCGCAAAGGACGCAGAGGAGCGCAAAGATTTAGGGGGTGAGCGGTACGATCCGCCACGCAGCATTGCAGCGTCGGCGCCGACCGGACGGGACGGACCTAAAGGTTCGTCCCTACATTTGGGGATCGGATGAACACTGGCGATCGGGTGAACACTTTGGGCATCAACACGGCGCCGACCAAGTTTCCGGAACTGAATGACGTTCTCCGGGAGTTGACCGACCGCGCGCAGGCGATCCTCGGCGACAACTTCGTCGGGGCGTATCTGCAGGGGTCGTTCGCTGTTGGGGACGCGGATATGGCGAGCGACTGCGACTTTCTCATTCCGGTGCGCGGGCCGATCACGGACGAGCAGGAGGCGGGGCTGCGGACGCTGCATCGAGAGTTTCCGGCGCGGGAGCAGCACTGGGCGCGGCATCTGGAGGGTTCGTATCCCGACGTACACGAGCTGCGAACGCTCGATGCGCTTGGCAGGGAGTGGTTGTACATCGACCACGGACATGCGGAGATGGAGTGGTCGACGCACTGCAACTCGGAAGTCGTCCGATGGTCGCTGCGGGAGTGCGGGGTGACGCTCGTCGGGCCGGATCCGAAGTCACTGGTCGATGAGGTGGGGGCGGAGGTGCTGCGCGCGAAGATGCGCGAGTTTGCGCCGGAGTTTCTGCCGGGGCTGGCGACGTGGATGTCGCTCGACATCGCCTGGGGTCAGCGGTACGCGGTGACGACGTTCTGCCGCATCCTGCACACGCTCGAAACGGGACGCGTGACGTCGAAACGGGCGGCGCTGCTGTGGGCGCGCGACGCGCTCGATCCGGCGTGGTCGCCGCTGATCCAGCAGACGATCGACGAGCGCGCGGAGTACTGGGCGGATCCGACGGCTCCGGGGCTGGTGGAGGCGACGGTTGCGTTTGGGGAGTATGTGTTGGGGGTGGTGGTGGGGCGGTATGCGGCGGCCGGGGAGTGACGTGGCTGCACCTGCTCTAACCGCGGGAAATGCGGTGCGCGGGCGGGGCCCTTGAGACATCAGTCCAAGCGCCAGAGGAGTCAAGCTGTACGGAGAATTGATGTGTCTGATTTGACCAATGCGAGTTCATCTGCGGCGCCTCGTGAACAACACGAGTTTGAACACGCGCATCCGCCTGACTCCATGACCGAAGCTTGCTTCGCCTTCTATTGCCATTGGAACGACAACGTGAGTTTTCTCAGCTTCGTTCGGAGAACGGCGGAGTACGCGGACAACGTCGATCGGATGGGTCATGAAGCGCGACTGGCTCTTGCTTCCACGGATGAGGAGAGGGGGCGTGAACAGAGGCATCTCGATTCGCCTCACGCAGAGCGAAGCCTGGCAGCCTTTCAACAGCCATTGGCCGAGATGCTTTACGCGCGTGATGTTGACAATTATCTGACGTACGTGGCCGAGTTGCTCGCGCTCATCTTTTCGGCACACCCAGAGACCCTCCGCTCCTCAAAGGAGAGCGAGACCATTGAGTTCATTTTCCAATTTTCGAACATGGAGGATCTCGTCGGGGCCATTGTCGAGAAGCACGTCGCCGATCTCTCGTACATGGGAATCGAGCGCCTTGCCGACACGCTGCTACAGAAGCATGGTATCGCGGTATTTTCATCGGACGCTCAGCGCGTTGAGCTGTCTCGTATCGTCGAAACGCGCAATCTATTGGTCCACAATCGAGGCACAATCAACGCGATATTCAAGACGCGAGTCCCATCTGCTTCGGGCGAACTCGGTACGCCCATTGGAGTTAACATGATTCAATTCTTGGACGATTCCGATGTACTGGCCCGCGCTGTAACGGATCTCGATGTCCACGCGGCGACGAAGTTTCGTTTGCCGGTACCGAAGACGCTCGCTGACGTCCGTCAGCATGTCGTGGATCGACATTCGTAGGGAACTTGATCGAGCCGAACTTCAAACTTGCCGGCGTTCTTCCGCCAATAAGCGATACGTGGGGCGCCCTTGAACTCAACACTCTTCCTCGTCGCCACGCCCATCGGCAATCTTGGGGACATGACGTCGCGCGGGCTCGACGTGCTGCGCGATGTTTCGCTGATCGCCGCCGAAGACACGCGGACGGCGCGGAAGTTGCTTGATCATTTTGGGATCAAGGGGCGGGTGACGAGCTACAACGAGCACAACAAGATCGCGCGGACGCCGGCGTTGCTTGAGGCGTTGGCGTCGGGTGATGTGGCGGTTGTCAGCGACGCGGGGATGCCGGGGATCAGCGATCCGGGGCACGATTTGGTGGTGGCGGCGCTGGCGGCGGGGCATCGCGTCGTGCCGGTGCCGGGGGCGTCGGCGGTGTTGGCGGCGGTGGCGGCGAGCGGGCTGCCGTCGCGCCGGTTCTACTATCTGGGGTTTCTGCCGCGGACGGGCGGGCAGCGGCGGAGCGCGCTGACTCAGGCGGCGGCTTGCGGCGATACGCTCGTGCTGTTCGAGTCGCCACATCGGGTGCAGGCGACGCTCGCGGACGCGCTGACGGTGCTCGGTGATCGACGCGTCGCGGTGTGCCGCGAACTGACGAAGCTATTCGAGGAGATCTGGCGCGGGCCGCTGTCCGGCGCGATCGCGCGCTTCGAGGCGGAGGCGCCGCGCGGCGAATTCACGATCGTCATCGAAGGCGGCGTGGCGCTGGCGGACCAGGCGGTCGAGGCGTCGGCCGACGCCATCGCGAGCGCCATCGACGAACTGCGGGCGACGGGCACGAGCGCGAAGGCGACGGCGGCGGCCATCGCCGCGCGCTTCGGCATC